>CAVCSV010000059.1:0-2254 GCA_963604715.1 Limosilactobacillus gorillae | reverse complement strand
CCATAAAATTATTCTCTCATCGGAAATCTTCGGAAGATTTCGGCAAAGGATTTGTTTCTGTTACCTCGCTGTTACCTGCCGCCGTTTTCGATAATATCAAGAAACATCAAAAACGTCTTTTTTCCGTTTTGTTTCAAACGGTTAAAAAATACCGCCAAAACTTCGCATTCGTTGTATTACGAAAAGGCCATCCTGCCCAAAGATCGCTCTCAATAAAATCAAGCAGTTGCGGCGGGACGGAAAAGGCAAATTTTTCGTTTTGTCTGACAAACGGGGTATCCTGCACCGACAAAACACCCCGTTTGCTTCTTGTCATATTCCCATCAGTTCCGCGATTTTTTCGCTGACGATATTCGCGGCTTGAATGACCGGTTTCAGCGACAAGTGCGTGTAGCGGTGCGTGATCGAATTGATGCTGTGTCCCAACATTCCCGCGATGATGTTATCCGAATATCCCGTTTCCGCCGCCATCGTCGCGAAGCTGTGCCGCAACGCGTGAGGGCAAAATTCCGCTTGTCCGACCGCCGCTTTGATATGCTTTTCAAAGAACGCGACCAACGCCATCTTTTGCGGCTTGCCGAAAACATATTCGTCCGCCGCCGACGGCTGTTTTTCCTCTTTCAGCTTTTCCATAAACCGCTTTGCCCCGGAGCCGAAAGGTCTGTCCTGCGCTCCGTTTTTTGTGTCCGGAAAGTGAAACACCTGCTTGTCCCAATCGATATAAGCCCACTTTAACGAAGCGATTTCTCCTTTGCGGCAACCGGTCAAAGCCAGCAAACGCGTCATATCCGCCGCCGTTTTATCCGCGCAGGACTCCAGACATTCGCCCAGTTTCACATATCCTTTGCCGTCAATGAAAGCCGTCCGTTTCGACGTTGAAAGCATTTGCAGACGGTCGCACGGATTAACGGCGATAATCTCGCTGACAATGGCGAACTCGAACATCGCGTGCAGCGTTTTGCGCACGATGTTCGCCCCCGAAACGTATTTGTGCTCCGCCTGCCGCTTATAATTTCTGTGCATGAATTTGCCTTCAATCATTTCATTATAGAACTGCTGAACGTCGCTCCGTTTCAGTTCTTTGACATAGCGGTCGCCCAAAGCGGGATTGATCTGATATTCGACGGACTGGCAATACCGCTGATACGTGTTGAGCTTGACGCGCGGTTTGCGGTCGGCGAGAAACATCCGCGCCAAATCGGATACGGTGATTTCTTTGCGTTTTTCGATTTTGTCGGAAGCGGGGTCTTTGCCTTGCACGACCAGAGCCAAAATCCGTTTAGCTTCGTTGCGGGCTTGGGCGGGCGTGATTTGCGTCGTCTTGGCGATCGTCAGTTTCTTTTGCTTGCCGTAAGCGTTGCGGTACATGACGATGTAGCTGGCGGAAGTTTTGCCGACGCGCACGCCGAAACCTTTGAGCGTGTCGTCGAAATAAGTCGTTTCCATGCCGTTGAAAGTCAGCATGCCGAGCGTTGATTTGGTGATGTTCATAACATATTCCTTTCGCGTTTGCGGTAACACCGCGGTAACCTGATGCGGAAAAGGCTTGTAAAAACCGGAGCCTTTCCTCAAACGCTTTCCAAGGACACGAAAACAGATTAACTTAATAAAATCAATGTGTTGTAAAACACAAACACCCTTCGGTAAAACCTTTCATCCTCCGGCAATCCGTTTCTTATTCAGAACTCCCCGAACCGCTTTAGGGCGGTTCTTGGGGATTTTTTATGGCTAAAGCAACAGGAAACGCGCGGTTGCAGCAGGCGCGGCGCAACAAAAAAGACGAATTTTACACACAGCTGTCAGATATAGAAAACGAACTGAAACATTATCGGGATTTTTTTAACGGAAAAACCGTTTTCTGCAACTGCGACGATCCGTATGAAAGCAATTTTTTCAAATACTTCGCTTTAAATTTCAATGCGCTGGGTTTGAAAAAACTGATTGCGACCTGTTATTCTGCATCGCCCGTTATGGGACGGGAACTGCCGTTGTTTGACAGAATGAACGGCAAAAAAGCGTACAAAATCGAAATCACGGAAGTGATTGACGCGAATAACGACGGCGCTGTCGATTTGTCCGATGTCAAATATCTGATAAAAAACCGGAAAAACACGTTAAGCATACTGGAAGAAAACGGGGATTTCCGTTCAGCCGAATGTGTCGAGCTGTTGAAACAAGCCGATGCCGTCGTGACAAACCCGCCTTTTTCCCTGTTTCGTGAATATGTGGCACAACTGATTGAATACAATAAGAA
>CAVCSV010000058.1:0-2892 GCA_963604715.1 Limosilactobacillus gorillae | reverse complement strand
GGAGTCAATGGATTGCTTTGTCGCTTCGCTCCGCGCAATGACGATGATGTGCGAACCAATCACGGGATTGCTTCGCCCGCCAAGGCGGACTCGCAAGTTCGATTTTATATTTAATCTTATCGAAATCACGAGGAGCGCCTGTGGCGCGACGCGGTGATCTCAGGATAGGTTCGCACTTGTGTTGCCCCGCTTCGTCATTGCGACGCCGACAGGCGGAAGCAATCCATTTGCAGGATGCCTGACGCAGACACGGAGTCAATGGATTGCTTTGTCGCTTCGCTCCGCGCAATGACGATGATGTGCGAACCAATCACGGGATTGCTTCGCCCGCCAAGGCGGACTCGCAAGTTCGATTTTATATTTAATCTTATCGAAATCACGAGGAGCGCCTGTGGCGCGACGCGGTGATCTCAGGATAGGTTCGCACTTGTGTTGCCCCGCTTCGTCATTGCGACGCCGACAGGCGGAAGCAATCCATTTGCAGGATGCCTGACGCAGACACGGAGTCAATGGATTGCTTTGTCGCTTCGCTCCGCGCAATGACAATGATGAGCGAACCAATCACGGGATTGCTTCGCCCGCTTGCGCGGGTTCGCAATTGCGATTCTGTTGTTTCCCCCTGCGGGCAGCGTCCCCTTGCGGGCAGTAGTGGGCAAAAATTACCCATTGAATAAAACGGCGGGATATGTTACCGTTAATCATAACGGAAAGAAACAGCGGCATTGCGCCGTTTCCGGAATCGACCCGCAGGGGTCACTTTGTGGGTCATTAACAATCCAAGAAAAGGAGAACTACCATGTCTACAAATAAAATTGCCTTGACGGCGTCTATGCGTTCGAACTTGTTGAGCTTGAAAAACACGCAAAAACTGTTCGATTCGACACAGGATAAATTGTCCACGGGTTACAAAGTGAACTCGGCTATGGACAACCCCTCTTCGTACTTTACGGCGCAATCGTTGAACGCGCGTGCGGATGACTTGTCCACGCTGTTGGACAGCATCGGGCAGGCGATTTCGACGCTGCAGACGGCGGACGAAGGCATTACTTCTTTGCAAGACTTCGTATCTCAGGCGAAATCCATCGCGAACAGCGCGCGCGACACCGCGAACGTTTCCGCGAAGGTTACGTCGTCCATCAAATTTGATGTCGACAACCTGAAATCGCAAAAAGTCATCGGTGAAGCGGTTCCGAACATGACGGCAGCCGATAAAATGGTCATTCGTTATGGCGATTCGACCAAATTGACGGGTACAGTGAACGTTAAGGAAGACACAACACTGACAGGTCTTAAACTGAATGCACTGGAAGCCGGCGATGCGTCGATCAAGGTTGACGGTAAAGAATACCAGATCGTCACGAAAGGCGTTACCGAAAACAAGATGGTGACGGGTTACGCCGCTGCCTCCGTGTTCGAAGTCGTAAGCGTTGATACAAGTACCACTGCTGGCAACAAGGTCTATACGATGAAAGACGTCGACGGTAACGAATTCACCGTTGATATGAAAGAAGTTACGGATCTTGCAGCGGGCGATTTCGCGACGGCGGGTGCCGCTTTCGGTACGGAAGTCAGCGAAGACGGCAAAACGACCGTGACGACCGCAACGTTCACAGAAGCTGGTTCTGCAACGAAAGGTTCCGCGGCGACGACGATTTATGTGAAATCCGATGCCACCATCAAAGAATTTGCCGAAGTTTTGGAAACAATGATCGGCACGAAAGTCTTTGACGCGTCGGTGGAAGATTCCAACTTGGTGTTCAAAACGTTGGATACCACGTCTTTGGAAGTCACAGGCAAAATCGCTGACAATCTGGGAATGGATGCTGGTGTCGAAATCTCATTGGATGCCGATGAAACTGCCGAATCTCTGCGTCAAAAAATCAACGCTTTGGAAGGCATTTCCGCCGAATTCGACGACAAAGGTCGTTTGGTCGTTAAATCCGCCGAAGGCGACGATTTGGTCATTTCCGGCACGTTGGCTGAAAAGCTGGGCATTGACGGCGCGGCGACCAACGGTTCGAACGAACGCGCAACGTATGCGAAACAGTTTGACAGCGTTTTGAAACAGATTGACGAACTGGTGCAGGATACGTCCTACAAAGGCATCAACCTGTTGAAAGGCGACAACCTGACGGTTGTGTTCAACGAATCGCGTACCAGCACGTTGGAACTGAAAGGTGTCACGTTCGATTCGACGGGCTTGGGCTTCACGGCTTCCAAGAACGAATGGATCAGCACGGACGACATTGACGAATCTTTGGATCAAATCACCAAAGCGACGTCGATGTTGCGCGCTCAGGCTTCCGAATTCGGTCAGAACTTGTCTACGGTGCAGATTCGCGAAGACTTCACCGAAAACATGATTAACAACCTGACCACGGGCGCCGACAAGCTGACGCTGGCTGACGCGAACGAAGAAGCCGCGAACCTGCTGGCTTTGCAGACCCGTCAGTCGCTGGCGACGAATTCTTTGTCGCTGGCTTCTCAGTCGGCTCAAAGCGTGTTGCAGTTGTTCTAAGTCTTGCAATCGACATGAAACAAAAGCGGGGGAAAGCGATTTCCCCCGCTTTTTTGTGTATTATCGAAATCACGAGGAGCGGAGCGACGCGGTGATCTCAGGATAGGTTCGCACTTGTGCCACTCCGCTTCGTCATTGCGCGGAGCGAAGCGACAAAGCAATCCATTGACTCCGCGTTTGAGGGCAAACATTCTGCAAATGGATTGCTTCCGCCTGTCGGCGTCGCAATGACGATTCTTTTTTCCGTTGTGCCGATCGAGGCGGAGATTGCCGCGCGTGCTATCGCAGGCTCGCAAGTTCGAATATTTTTAAATACAGAATCGAAATCACGAGGAGCGGAGCGACGCGGTGATCTCAGGATAGGTTCGCACTTG
>CAVCSV010000057.1:0-3406 GCA_963604715.1 Limosilactobacillus gorillae | reverse complement strand
GTCGGCGTCGCAATGACGAATAGGAGACGCACAAGT
This sequence comes from Limosilactobacillus gorillae, assembly GCA_963604715.1. GTDB lineage: Bacteria > Pseudomonadota > Alphaproteobacteria > CAAGCB01 > CAG-977 > UBA2903. Next base: position 3,370 of record CAVCSV010000057.1, on the reverse strand, counting down.
GCCCACACTTGCACGGAACCGCCGCTTCCCGCAGTTGCGATTCTGCATTTGTTTTCAACAGAATACGCAGAAAAACAGGCGGGGAAAAACCCCGCCTGTTTCGATTAATTGAAATTCTCAACCAAATTGCTGTTGTTGCGGAAGTTCAGGCTTCCGCCGCCGCCACCGCCGCCGGAGGAGGTTTTGGCAACGCATTTACCGCATGTAAAGCCGGAATCCATGCAGATACGTCCTTGCATCAAGGTAAATCCCGTTTTACAGGAGGTCAGATTTTTTGTATACCCGCTTTCGCATGTTGTAGGACACTCTGTCGTACCGCCGCCAAGTTGCAGGTCGTTTTTCACGCATTCCGTACAAGTCAGAATTGTTGAAGTTCCTGAAGCAGGGAATACTATTTTTGACAGATACCCTTTGCCGCAACTATACCCGTCGGCTTTGTATCCGTAATCGGCGCACGTTTTATCCACGCACTTGCCGCAGGATTGCGTCCCCGACTTGCCGTTGGTTTCCAGTTTCTGCGCGCTGCCGCAGGAAGTCGTGCTTGTCGAATATCCTGCGGGGCAAGCCGCCGCGGCACAGCGCATGCAACCGCAATTATCGGTTTCCTTGCTATACCCCATGGTGCAGAGTTTGCTTTCCGACGACCACCCCGACGGGCACGCTTTCGTCGCGCATTGGTGATTGCTTGCCGTCTGGCAGGATGTGCAGCTCAGGTTCACGCACTTGTTGTTCGTGCATTTCTGCGCGCCGCCGCATTGGCTGTCCGACGTGCAACATCCCGAAACCGCCGTGCATTTGTGATTGCTTGCCGTCTGGCAAGTACCGCAGGACACGGAAACGCACTTGTTGTTCTGGCATTTTTCCGTACCGCCGCACTGGCTGTCGGACGTGCAACATCCCGAAATCGCCGTGCATTTGTGATTGCTTGCCGTTTCGCAAGTCCCGCAGGACAGCGGCAAACAGAGATTGTTTGAACAAACTTCGCCGGAACCGCATTGCGAGTGCTGTGTACAACATCCCGACTTGGCAACGCATTGATGATTGCTTGCCGTTTCGCAAGTCCCGCAGGACAGTTCCACGCACTTGTTGTTGGAACAAGTCTGCGACGAACCGCAATCACTGTTGGAAACACAGCAATCGGAGCCGGCTTCCCGAACGCAAGCATGGTTCATCGGCTTGTAGCATGTTCCGCAAGTAATCGTTTGACAGCTGTTGCCTTTGCATTCTTCGGAGCCGCCGCATTGGTTGTCCGACGTACAGCATCCCGAAATCGCCGTGCATTTGTGATTGCTTGCCGTTTCGCAAGTCCCGCAGGACAGCGGCAAACAGAGATTGTTTGAACAAACTTCGCCGGAACCGCATTGCGAGTGCTGTGTACAACATCCCGACTTGGCAACGCATTGATGATTGCTTGCCGTTTCGCAAGTCCCGCAGGACAGTTCCACGCACTTGTTGTTGGAACAAGTCTGCGACGAACCGCAATCACTGTTGGAAACACAGCAATCGGAGCCGGCTTCCCGAACGCAAGCATGGTTCATCGGCTTGTAGCATGTTCCGCAAGTAATCGTTTGACAGCTGTTGCCTTTGCATTCTTCGGAGCCGCCGCATTGGTTGTCCGACGTACAGCATCCCGAAATCGCCGTGCATTTGTGATTGCTTGCCGTTTCGCAAGTCCCGCAGGACAAAGCGACGCATTTATTGTTCTGACAGGTCTGCGACGAACCGCAATCGGAATCTTTGGAGCAATATCCGGGAATCTTTTCGCATTTACCGCAACCGCAAGACCCCGTCGTGGCAAGCGAATAGCCGTCCGAACACCACGTCGTCGATTTGCTGTATCCCGACGGACAGCTGTTTTCGACGCATTTGTTTTGCGAATCGTTCCAGCTGTAGCAGGACGAACACGATGTCGAAACACAGCGTCCGTTCACCGCTTTATAGCCCGATTTGCAGGACGTGCAACCCGAAGCGTTGCAAGACGAACAGTTCGTATCAAACGCCGTGCAGGACGCGCATGTCGTACCGTTGCTGTAATATCCGCTTTTGCAAGCCGTACAGTTATAGCAACCGTTGGAATCCTTGGAACACGACGAACAGCTGTTTGTACCGCCGACGCAAGCGCTTGCCGTCGTAAAGGCACAGCCCGCTTTACAGCCGCCGCTGCCGTTGCCGACTTGACCGCCCGAACAGGTGGAGCACGCTTCGTTGTTGCCGCACGGTTCGCACGACGCGTTCAGCGTTCCGCCGTTTTTGCAGGTTTTGCCCGCGGTGCAGTCCGAATCCGTTTTGCATTCGATTTCTTTGCAGCTGCCCTTGCCGTCAGCCAGATAGCCGTCGGGGCAGGTCCCCCGTTCACCCTCTTTGTCGGGTATGCAAGCCGCGTCGGATTTACCCGCGTTTTCGCAATGGTTGCCCGCGGGGCAGTCCGAATCGGACGAACAGCCCGGCGTTACACAGTTGCCGTTGCCGTCCGCGATTTGTCCCGCTTCGCAGGAAGCGCACGTCGTATTCGCCGCGCAGGGAATGCATTTCGCATCCGCCGTCGCGGGGCTTTGGCATTGTTTGCCCGCGGGACATCCCGTATCGTCGGCGCATTCGAACGCGGAACAGTTGCCCTTGCCGTCAGGCAGCTGACCCGACGGACACGGATTTTCACACGCGCCGTTGTCGCCCGCTTTGCAGGATTCGCATTGGCACAGCGTCGAATTCCATTGACTGCCCGCTTCACAGCTTTGTTTACCCGAAGGGCATTGGCATCCGCCGTAGTTGTCGGGAACGGAATTTCCCGGACAGTTGCACGATTCGGACGATTTGCACGCCGAACACGAACAGGTTGCTTCGTCGTATTTCTGTCCGTTGGAACACGACGTGTTGCCCGAACAGACGCATCCGCCCTTGCCGTCCGAAACTTTCGAACCGGGACATCCGCAGCTTTCGCCCGATTTGCAGCTGGCGCATTTGCCGTCGCTGCCGCATTTACTGCCGTCGGCGCAGGACGCGGACGTGCATTTGCAAACATAATCGTGCGATCCCGTTACGGAACATTCGGGCGTCGAACCCGAACACGTCGAATCGGAACAAACGGGTTTGCAAGAACCCGCTTTGCATGCCGAACCCGTCGGACAATCCGTGTTTTTCGAACAGGTCGAAAAATCCTGTGATTTGGAACCATGAGATTGCGAGCCGCGGTTGTTGTTGCCGGAATCACCCAGCTTGACACTGCGCGCAATAACAAAAGATGAGGAATCATCCAACACGGATGATGCTGTTTTGGCGTTGGCGATACCCCCCCCCCCCCAGCAGGGCGAGCGTACACAGCAAAGCGTCCGCTTCCTTGATTCGGGCAAACGGAGTGTTGAACAAGTGGAAC
>CAVCSV010000056.1:0-3879 GCA_963604715.1 Limosilactobacillus gorillae | reverse complement strand
CAACAACGACCAAATCTTTGCAACCCAATTCCTGCAACCGCGCCAAAATGCATGAGCCGATAAAACCGGCACCGCCTGTTACAACAATCATTTCACGCCCTCCAATATTTTGCTTGCTTTGATTTTTTCAAACACGGTTTGTGCGGACAACGCCTGCATGCACGCCGCGCAGCCGCCCGTTTTCAAACATTTTTTGTACCAGTCTTTGGTCAACCATTCGCACCCACAGTCGAACCCCTCCGCGCGCAAATTGAGATTTTCGGGAAAACCGAGAAATTCTTTATCCGTCGGACCAAATAAAACAACCGATGGCTTGCCGCACAAATAATGCCTCGCGATAGCAAATCCTCCTTCCTGTTGAATATGCAAATCGGCGCCTTTCAGCAAACCAAACACGTCCGGAAGCAATGTTTTGCCGCGCAAATCCAAATCCACCCCTTGGATGCGCGGGTGATAATCCGCCCCGATTTGAATAATCTTAAAACGCGGGTATTCCTGCTTCAGCAATTCAATCAACCGTTCATACTTTTGGACATCCCATTGGCGCGTTTCATGTTCAATACCTTTAAAATGTATTCCGCCACCCGTTTGAACTGTGATAAACGGTTTTTCAATTTGCGGTTCGTTTGCGGGAATGTTCAACGGCATGTCCGTCAAATTCAAAATTCCGTCAACATCTGCCTGATCTTCACGTTTTTTACCTTTTGCCTGAGTATAGCAACGTCCCAAGTAATCGTTTGTATATGCCTGCGGAATATAAGATTGAAGATCAGTCAAAGATTGAATATAAGACTTTATTTTATCGCCGCCGACTGTTTGCAAGCGATCAAAATCGCAAAATGCGATTCGCGGGAAGCGGACAACTTGAATTTTAATGTCGCATCGCGCATCGTTTTCACAAACAACGGATTCGACGGCGGTCAAGTTGCCAAAAATAGTCTGCGCATACGCCAAAGTCCTATCTTCTGTGCAAACAATCAGTTTTTGTTCCAAATAGCGGGACAGTCCTTCGACATACCGCGCGGCAAAAAACAAATCGCCCAATCCGCCCAAAACACTGACGGCAATATGCAACCTGCCGTCCGTAAAAACGGTTTTGTCCGCTTTTGGAAACAGGTTTTTAACAGTCCACATCAACATTGATGCGGCGGCTTTGCGTGGACGAGTCGGATATTTTTCGCGCAAATGGTTGGCTCGATTGTCCAGCTTGTCAAAATAATTCATTCTGCACCCTTTTCAATAATTTTGGCCAATTCGCAGCAGCTTGTGACAACGGGACAAATCGGATCGGCGATTTTTCTGCCCGACAGCAGATAATTTTTTCCGACGCCCGCGTTTATGCCCGCAATCACATCGCGTTCGCTGTCGCCCAAGGAAACGCTTGCCGCCATATCGATGCCATGTTTGTCGCGCGCTTTGACAAACATGCCCGTGTTGGGCTTGCGGTCAATGCCGTCCAGTGTCGGACAATGAAAAACGTCAGCGATTTCAACGTCTTGTTCTGAAAACTTTTTCACCATATGCGCCGTGATTTTTTGAAAATCGGCTTCGGTAAAGTACCCGCGCGCAATGCCCGATTGGTTCGTGCAAACGATGATTTTAAAGCCTTTGGATTGCGCCATGCGGCACAAATCAAAAATGCCGTCAACGAATTCAAACTTTTCGGGTTCAAAAACGTATCCATAATCAATGTTTATCGTACCGTCGCGATCCAAAAACAAAGCTTTAGCCATTGACAACCCTTTCGACCAATCCGCAAATCAAATGCCCGACGGCAATGTGCATTTCTTGAACATGGTTTGTAACATCGGACGGAACATTGACGCAAACATCCGCCGTTTCTTTCATTCTACCGCCCGATTTCCCCGTAAAAGCAACCGTCGAAACGCCTTTTTTCCGCGCCATTTCAAAAGCGCGCAACACATTCTTTGAATTGCCCGAAGTCGATATGCCGATCAAAACGTCGCCTTTTTGCCCCAAGCCTTCGACCTGTCGTTCAAAAATCGTGTCATAGCCGTAATCGTTCCCGATCGCCGTTAAAATCGAACTGTCCGTTGTCAAGGCTATCGCGTTCATCGCGGGACGGTTCATTTTGTAACGCCCTACCAGTTCCGCCGCCAAATGCTGCGAATCCGCCGCCGAACCGCCGTTGCCGCAAAACATCACTTTGCGGTTGTTGCGAATTGCATCAATGCACATCAATGCGACTTTTTCGATAACGGGCGCCAAAGCCTGTATTTCCGTAAAGCAGGCAACGTTTTCCTGAAACGAAGCGATGATTTCCTGTTGCATCAGTGTTTAATCCTTTCAACGGTTTGCGTGGTGGAATAGCCGTCAACGCGCTTTAAAGTAACGGCACGGCCGCCGTAAGAAACGACAAATTGCGCCTCCGGCCAGTTTTGGAGCAAATAGCCCTCTTTCGCGATAACGTCGGGGCGGATTTTTTCGACCAAAGGAAGCGCCGTGTCGTCATCAAAAACGATGACGTAATTCACCGTTTCCAATGAAGCGACCAGCAGAGCGCGCGTTTTTTCATCTTGGATCGGGCGGGAATCGCCTTTGTGGCGCTTGACGCTCGCATCCGAATTCACGCCGACGAACAAAACGTCACATTCCTTTTTGGCGTTTTCAAACGATTGCAAATGCCCCAAATGCAATAAATCAAAACAACCGTTCGTAAAGCCCGTTCTTTTGCCGTTTTTCTTTAATTCCGCGGCGATTTCGGCAGCTTGAGCCAACGATATGATTTTGCTTTTCGGCACGGAGGCGGGATTGCGTTCGGACAGGGCGTTTTCCAATTCGTTTGCGGAAACGCATGCCGTTCCGAGTTTGCCGACGACAATGCCCGAAGCCGTATTCGCCAGCTTCATCGCTTCTTTTGGCGAAGCTCCTACTGCGAACGATGCGCCCAAAGTCGCCAAAGAAGTATCTCCCGCGCCCGATACGTCGAAAACTTCTTTGGCTTGGGTGGGAATTTGATAAACTTCGTCGGGATCGGACGAATGAATGTACGCCATGCCGTGTTCGGACAAGGTAATCAGCAGACTTTCGATTTTATAGCGTTTAAAAATCAGCTTTGCGCCGTCGGACAGGTGTTTTGTAAAATCGGAATCCGACGGATTGAGGGAAAGGCCGAGAACCTCTTTGAATTCTTTCAGATTCGGCTTGACCAGCGTTGCGTTTTCGTATTTCGACCAATCGAAGCCTTTCGGGTCAACAAGGACTTCTTTGCCCGCTTTGCGACATTCGGCGATAATCGCTTGTGTCGTTGACTTTGCCAAAACACCTTTGGCATAATCCGATAAAAGCACCAAATCCGCATTTTTAACCGCTTTTTCAATAATGGAATGAATGGTCGGCAAAACAGCGTCCGGCGTAAACCATTTTTCTTCGCAGTCAACACGCAACAAATGCGTATTGCCGGCAATCAAGCGCGTTTTAACAATGGTCGGATAGTCTTTCAGACGAATTAAATGATGACGTGCTCCCAGTCCGCTTAGCAAAGACGATATTTTCCGTCCGCTTTCGTCTTGTCCGACAACGCCGATAAAAGAGGATTTCACCCCCAAAGCCGCCAAATTCGCAACAACATTTCCCGCACCGCCCAGCATGTCGGACGATTTTTTGAAATTAAACACAGGAACGGGGGCTTCGGGCGAGATGCGCTCAACTTTGCCGTATACAAAACGATCCAGCATAATATCGCCGATAACCAGAATGCGCAAATTTTTGAAATTTCTGATGTATGAGGTCAGCAAAGGCATTTTAGCGCTTCTCCTTTGAAAGGTGAACGGGAGCTGCAAAAACAAAGTGCTTCGCCACTTTTTCCCCGCATTTTAAGCGTTTGGCTCTGGACATGCTCGGGGTTTCCCGTTCGTA
>CAVCSV010000055.1:0-4093 GCA_963604715.1 Limosilactobacillus gorillae | reverse complement strand
TTTTTCCCGTTCACGCTCTTTCTTGATTTCAGGGTGGGCGGTCAGAATACGTGTCAACTCCCGGTACAGGGTGTCGATTTGATCTCTTAATCTTGCGTTTTCACTTTCGGCTTGTTTCGCTTGGTTCTGGGCTTCTGTAATGGCTTTGTAGCTGTCCAACTTTTCGCGTTCGGATAACAGGACTTCCAAAGCGATCTTTTCCTGATATTCGATGCCTTTCATCTTTGCCAACCAACAAAGATTTTCATATTCTTCTTTTGGTAAAGTAACTTTGTTCCCGAAAAGGTTTTCTTTGGCATCTCTTGGCGGTTCAAACTGTACGCCGATCGCTTTTCCGTATTCAAGACAAGCCTGTTCTTTGGCTTTCAAATCGTTGTTTAACGCATTTAACCGCTTTATCGCCGTTTCACGTTTCAGCTCCACAATACTCCTGTTTCCGTCCCGCGTCGCATCATTCAGAATTTCCGTTTCATATCCGAGAGTTTTCTCAATGTACTTGGATAATTCCGTGTGAAACACCTTTAAATCTTTACGGGTAACGCAATCATGAGCCGAAACGCGCTCTCCGCCCCTTTTGGGATCGGGAACAACAGGAACCCAGCAAAAATGAATGTGCGGTGTCGTTTCGTCCTTATGCACCCAAGCGGCAACGGTGTTTTGTTCCCCGTATTTGTCCGCTAAGAAGTCATAAGTCGCCCGAAAGAAGCGTTCTTCGTCTTTCGGCATAACGTCTTTGGGTAAGGTTATTACCCAACTGCACATCACGTTAACATCTTTCCGGTTCAGGGTGCGGGATTCGGAACATCTTTGTTTGATAAAGTCGCCCATGGACAACTCTCGCTTCGGAGCAAGATTGTAATTTAATGCCGTTTTATCCGGATTAATGTTCGTATTGGAATGAGCGTGTTCTATGCCTTGTTCCGCTTCCTCGCTTCTTGCGTCATGGCGGAGCAGACCTTTGATTGCTCCTCTGGTATATTTGTTATAGTGAGCCATAACCTGTACCTTTCTCTCTTTGTGCCGCCCGTCTGTAGCGTCTGTTGACGCTCCCGACTGCCGACAGTTCGGAACGGGCGAATCTTTTGTTCGTAATTCGGAAGTGATTGTTCTGTCGTTTAAGGCTTTTCTCTTCTATCGCCGATTTTTAAAATCCGGAGCAAACGCCCCTTCTGTTGTCGGGAGCGTCTGCCGTGAAGTTTCTCTTCACCATCGGATTTGTAAAAATGCGATAGCAAGTTAGCGCAAAACTTTTGCGCCCTTGCCAAAGGGACTTCGCCCCTCTTGGATCACCCCGCCGCCCTCTGCTTTCGGGAGGGGATCAGACGCGGATATTCCTCCGGCTTTACAAGATGAAGCTTGTAAAGATGAATCCCCCGCGGGAACATCTTCACGTCCTCCGGCTTTGCGCATCGTTCAGGTATGTCAAGCAACGCGGCAATCTTTCGCGTTATTTTATCCGCCGCTTGCAGGACGGCGTCTTCCGTCACGTGCGTGTATCGCGCTGTCATACTTTGTTGCTTGTGTCCCAACAGTTTCGCGATAATCGCTTCCGGAAACCCGATCGCCGCCGCCATCGACGCGAACGTATGCCGTAAGCTGTGAACTTTCTTCTTCGCAAAATTCGGCTTTGATTTGACGTGAACCTGAAAGAAGTTCTTGGCAACGTCCGTTCCTTTCCCCGACTTCGGGAACACAAACTCGTCGAGGCTCTGCGGCTGAACGGCGTCTTTCATTCGAAGAAGCAATTCCTTGACCGCTGTGCCGAACGGTCTGTCCTGCGCTCCCGTCTTCGTGTCGGGAAACAGGAATAACTGATGCTTGAAGTCGATATACGACCATTTCAGGTTTTCGATTTCCTTTTTCCGGCATCCGGTCATTACAAGCAACCGGATAACATTCAGATAATACGGATTGACGTAATTACAGGTGTTTATGATTCTGCCGAGCTTTCTGATTTCCGCTTCGTCAAAGAACTCGTAACTGCACGGATTGGGGAAAGTCTGCAATTCCTTGACCGGATTGAAATCCACCAGTCCCAGAGAACGGGCGTAATCGAACATACACCGTAAAGGGACAAGAACCGTGTTTGCCGATCCGATATGCCGGAAGTCTTCTTTTCCGGAGTGGAAAGTCGTTATCCCTTTTCCCATCAGCAAGTCGTTATAATACCGTTGAGCGTCCGAATGTCTGAACGCTTTGATCGGCGCTTTGCCCAGGTCCGGCTTGATGTGCTTTTTAACCGCCGATTTATACGAGTTCTGCGTCGCCTGTTTCAGAAACGGCAGTTTGAATTTAAGAAACTCGTCCGCCAGTTCGCCGATCGTCAGTTCTTTGCGGCGTTCCAGTTTTTCCTGTTCCGGGTCTTTGCCTTGAACGACCAGAGCCAAAAGCCGCTTGGCTTCGTCCCGCGCTTCGGTCGGCGTCATCAGCGTCGTTTTGTAGATGGTCAGCTTCTTTTGCCGCCCGTAGGCGTTGCGATACATCAGAATATAACTCGCGGACGATTTGCAGACGCGGACGCCGAAGCCTTTGACGGCATCGTCGAAATAGGTCGTTTCCTTGCCCGTAAAAGACAGGCTGTTGATGAAAGATTTATTGATATTCATAGGCGTTCATCCTTTCGATTAGAGGTAACACGGAGGTAACTTCCGGAGGGGTAATCCGCCAAAGGAAAGTATATTTCAGTTTGCCCTCACAACCTTCATTAACGCCTATTTATTCAATAATATCAATGTGTTGGTATAAACAAACATCACTCGGTAAAAGCTATCGTTCCATCCCTTTTCCGTGATGCGCATTTCGTATGACGAAAAGGGCAAAATTCTTCTTCTCTAAACGGCGGTTTCACGGTATCTTATTCACAAAGAAAAGGAGATTTCAATGGCGATATCCGATTATATGAACGGCGAAAGCAAGAGCTTGGAATTTAAAGTCGCTTTGCCGTCAAAAGCGGAAAATTATGTCAAAACGGTCGTCGCTTTTGCGAACGGAAACGGCGGGAAGATCGTTGTCGGCATAGATGATAAAACAAAGAAAATTGTCGGCGTTGACGATGAAAAGGTGTTTCAAATCATGGACGCTGTCGCCAATACGGTTTCGGATATGGTCGAACCGCAAATTATCCCGAATATCATGCTGGAAACGGTGAACGGGAAAAGCCTTGTCGTCGTAGAAATCGAAGCCGGAGAAAACCGCCCGTATTACATTAAAGCCGAGGGGCGCGACAGAGGAACATATATCCGTGTCGGCGCGACTTCCCGTCCAGCCGATTCGATGCAGATTAAAGAACTGGAAATCGAAGGGAAAAATCTGTCTTGGGATAAGTTGCGCTGTGTAGGCTGTTCCGTTGACGATGCCGCCGTTGAAAAACTTTGCGCCGACATCAACAGGTATCGGGAAAAATTGGCGCACGGCAACGAAAGCAAAGTCGGTGTAAAGCAACTGATGAGCTGGGACGTTCTGCTTGCCGATGAAAAATCTCCCGTTGCGACAAACGCTTTTGCCTTGCTGACGGGCGAAAAATTCGATTACGCCAAAATTCAATGCGCTCGCTTCAAAGGCAAAGACCGCTCTGTTTTCATTGACCGGAAAGAATACGCCGGACCTTTGTATGAACAGGTGGAAAACGCGTATCGTTTCGTCCTGAACTATATTGAAATGAACACAGAAATTAAAGGTTTGGTGCGCGAAGATAAATACGAAGTCCCCGTTTCCGCCGTTCGCGAGATGATTATCAACGCCGTTTGCCATCGAAATTACATGAACGATTCCGCAATACAAGTGTCCGTGTTTGACGATCGGATTGAAGTGACTTCGCCCGGAACGATTTGCCGCGGTTTGACGTTGAAGGATGCGCTGGAAGGATATTCCAAAACGCGCAACAAAGTGATCGCGAAAGTTTTTCATCATATGGGGTTGATTGAAGAATGGGGAACGGGCTTGGGACGCATCTTGCGCCAAGCGGAAAGCTATCATTTGAAAGCCCCCGAATTTACGGAAATGGACACTGCTTTCCGCGTCAATCTGTACCGTACGCCCGCATCAAAAAGTTCGGAGAAAGGATCGATGAAAAGTTCGGAGAAAGGTTCGGTAA
>CAVCSV010000054.1:0-4363 GCA_963604715.1 Limosilactobacillus gorillae | reverse complement strand
GCATGTTCCGCGGTTAAGGCGAGGGGGACGGGTGCACACGTCCCGCTTGTCCAAAGTGCGCGGCGGCGGGAGCGGCGCGCGCGTTGGACAAGCGGAAAGGGGCAACGGCATGCTGATTGAATGGTGGTATTTGTGTTTTTTTGCGTTGGGCATCTGCTGCGGCTGGGCGGCGGTGAAAGGCTTGAATGCGTAAGGTCGTTGCCGTTTTTGTCATTGTTTGCCTGCTGACATCGAGCGCATGGGCATCGTTCCAAGCGGCGGCGGTTCGTCAAATCGTGTCGCGCGGGGTAACCAAAATCTGCGCGCCGATACCCGCGAACGACAACAGATGTTTGCGACTGGTGACGGGGTCAAGCACGGTTCTTTCGACGGCGGCGACCGCGGCAACGGCGGTGTTCGGCGGTCCCGTGTCATGGCTGTATCTGCTGGCGGGATACCTGATAACGGACGTTGCGGGGAATTACCTGCTAAAGCTTGGGGAAAAAATCAAGATTTGGCTGACCAAGGACGATAGCGGGGAAATCATCGTCGCGACGGAAGAAACGGAAAACGACGAAGTTCCTGTTGTCGAAACGACGACGCAAACAATCACAAACGCCGTCTATACGGTTGAAGCAGTTGCGAGTTTGCCGACGGCGGTAAAAAGCGGAAGTTACGTCAAAGGCGACGGAACGAAAGTAACGTATAATTTTGAACAAGGCGACCCGCAAACGACGGGCAAGATTACAACGGACTTTGAGGGTTCGGGCTGGGGAATTACAAAGTACGCGCAAGACGGCGTGTTTTGGACGGTTGCGGAAGCGCAAAAGTATCTGCTGGCGAAATTCTACGGCGATTCAAACTATAAAAACAACGGATACAACACGCTTAAACTGTACGACGGCGACGTGTCGGCAAAATCGTTTTACTTTACGGGCGATCTGAAGCCGTATTGGGATTATGAAAGTCAGTACGACCATACGAAAAAAGTGTTTCAAGGGTATCTGGCGGAAGTCAGATACTTGCCCAAGGACGAAACGGAAGAGCAAACGGGATACATTCTTATATATATGCATCGCGGGGCGTTTTTGGAGTATTGCGGCGACGGACAGTTTGCCTATAACTACAGCTGTACGAACCTTGCGACCGCGTTAAGCGGTTATACCGACGAAGAAACGCTGAACAGCCCGAACATCAACAAAATAGCGGCGGACAAGCTGAACGGGACAATCACAAAAACGCTTAATCAGCCTTTGACGGAGTATCTGAAAGGGCTTGATTCCAAAACGCTGGAAAACGAACTGCCCGCGCAGTTTGTCGCGGACGCGGTCAACAAGCTTTATAAAGACGCGACATCCGCCGAGGGATACGACGGCTTGCCGTATGACGAAAGCAAGAAACTGACGGCGGAGGATGTGAAAAAGCTTGCGCCGAACCTGCCGACAATCGGGGACGCGCGGGAAACGATAGTCGACACGGCAAGCGGTTCGGGCGTGCGCCCCGGAACGGGATTGAAAACGGACACGTCGACGGGAAGCTTGACGGAAACGCCGACAAACCCGGACACGGACGGCGTGAAAGACCCGATACGGAACACGTCGCCGAATGTCGACGCGGGCAAGGTCGAGGGAACGGGAAACAGCACGGGGACAGTCAAGGACGGCAACATCGACATTGACGTAAACGTCAATCTGGACTTGGGACAATACCCGGAAGCGGCGGAACCGCAGCTTGAACCCGTGGAAGCGTCGGCGATACTGCAGCCGATATTCGATTTGTTCCCCGCTTTGCAAAACTACCATGTCCCTGACCACGAAAGCGCATGCTATCGCCCGACGTTCGAGCTGTGGGGCAAGGAATACGTTATCGAAAGCCATTGCGATTTGCTGGAACAACATCGGGATTTGCTGAAATCCGTGTGTTCGGTAATCTGGGCGATAGCCGCGCTGTTCGTGTTTTTGAAAGCTTAGAAAAATGTACGGATTGCTTTATTCTGCGATATTTACGGGGCTGACATGGTTTTTAAAAACCGTGGTCGTCAAGTTCGTATTGTTCGCGGGATTGTATTTTGTCGTCCACGAGTTTATCGGCTTCATCGTTGATAAACTGCCGACGTTTGCGGGGTTCGACGAGCTGTTCGGCGGATTGCCCGCGGGATTGTGGTACTTTCTGGACATTATGCAGTTCTCAAACGGGTTCAGCATGGTTTTAAGCGCGTATCTGTTGCGGTTTATGGTTCGCCGCGTTCCGTTCTTGGGGTAAAACATGGCAATATCGGTTTATACGGGACGCCCCGGATCGGGCAAAAGTTACGAAGTTGTCCGCAACGTCATCTTGCCCGCGTTTAAGGCGGGACGACGGATTGTCACCAACATCGACGGCATCGACGAACGGGCGATTGAACGATACCTTGAACCCGCGGGCGGAGATGTCGAAACCGTCTTGAAGTTCGGTTCGATTTTAAAGGTCAACGACGACGACATCACGAAACAGGGATTCTTTCCGACATCGGAAACGGACAGCTGGTCGATTGTCCGACCGGGGGACTTGGTCGTCATCGACGAAGCGCAAAACTTTTATTTGCAGGGCAACAAACTGCGTGAGGGAGATTTTGAATACTTCCGTCTTCACCGACACTATGCGACGGAAAAGCGCGTCGCGTCGGACATCGTGCTGTTGTGTCAGCGGTTTACGGATTTGCCGAAACTGATAAGGGACGCGACCGAAAACACTTACAGTATGCGGAATCTGAAGTTTTTGGGCATGCGAAACCGCTATTCGGTTACGGTGCACGAGGTCGAAACGGGGTTAAGGCTTTCCGGTCCGAGCTTTTTTAAATACCAAGAAGAAATCTTCAAGCTTTATGAAAGCGGGGGAATGCAGGCGGTAACGGACAAACGTCAAAACGCGTTTACACCGTTCCGCATCGCTCTGGCGATTGGGTTTTTGACGTTTTTGCCGATAATGTTCAAAACGTTCTTCGGTATCTTCGACACGAACAAAATCAAGCAGAAGCACAGCGCGCAAACCGTGCAAGTCCCAAGCGTTCAAGCTCCGCCGCGGAAGTTCGACAACACGTCGAAACGCTGGCGGATTCAAGGCGTGCTGAAAAACGGGACGGAACGGTATGTCGTCCTTGTCGACAAAAACGGGGCAATGCGGTTCGAACATCCGCAAAACTTCACGGGTTCGGGCTTGAAAATGACGGGATATGTCGACGGGGAAAAGGTGACCTACTTCTCGGGCGACTTTAAAGCGGAAGATAAGAAAGGCGGTCTAATGCTATGAAAAAGTTGATTCTTTGCCTTATGGTTTTGCTGATTGCCGCGCCTGCCAAAACGGACGCGCCGCTGATAAGCTTGAAGTTCGACAATGTCAAAATCGGCGCGTTTTTGCGCACAATCTACCAAGAAGCCTTGGGAACGGACTTCGTGCTTGAACCGGAAGTCGTCGCGGATGAACGGCTGGTCAACATACGGATTTACGACTTCCGCGACAAAGGGAAACTGGCGGCGTTTTTGTCGTCCATGGGGTATAAGGTCGAAAACAGAAACGGGGTCGATTACATCGGCAAAGCGGACAAGGTTGAGGACTTGGACTTTGTCGTGTACGCACCGAAACATAAGTCCGTGGCGCAGCTGCGGCAGGCTTTGGGCGGAATGTTCGCGGGACAGTTTGCGGGGGACGAACGGCAGATTGTGTTCAAAGGCGCAAAAGCTGAAACGGCAAAGCTACGGAAAATTCTCAAAACGTTTGACACAAAACCCGCCGAATTGGTCGTGCGGGGCAAAATCTACGAGGTCAGCAAAAAGACAACGGACGCAAGCAGTCTGAGCATCATCGCGGACGTGTTCAAAAACGCGGGGCTTGCCGTCAGTTCGGGCAGCCGATTGGTCAACTTTTTGTCGTTCAAGGACAGTCACGTCAACGCTTACTTCAGCGCATTGGACAAAGACGACCGCTTTAAACTGATTAGCGAACCGAGCTTGAGGATACAGGCGAACAAAACGGCGACTTTGACGGTCGGCGCGGACGTTCCGACGCTTGGCAGCGTGACGTATCAGGACGGACAGCCCGTTCAGTCGGTCGTTTACCGCTCAAGCGGTCTGATATTCGAGCTGACGCCGGAAATCTACGAAAACAGCGTCACGCTGACCGTCCGGCAGGAAATGAGCAACTTCGGGGAAACCGCAAACGGCGTCAACGGTTCGCCGACATTGACCAAGCGCGAAATAAAAACCACAATCACCGCAAACGACGGCGAAACCGTCATCCTCGGCGGTCTGAACGAAACCAAAAACACGGGTTCAAAAGCCGGCTTGTCCTTCCTCCCCGACTTCTTCGGCTCTAAATCCAACACTTCAGACCAAACCGAAATCATCCT
>CAVCSV010000053.1:0-4536 GCA_963604715.1 Limosilactobacillus gorillae | reverse complement strand
CTGTCTTAGTAGCTCTCTGCACCACCATCGCGGCGCAAGAACGTATATATGCCTGTGGGAAATTTAAGTCAACATCTTTTTTCAAAAAAATTCACTTTTTTTTATTCCGTGGTGTGTTATCTGTTTTAGAGGAACGTTTTTACAAGGAAATCCGCCGATGGCAGCGCCGAAACTTATCAGTCGTTATATCTTGCGCCAGTTTTTGATGTCGTTTATCGCTGTCATGCTGACACTGGGATTCATTATATTGTTGTTCGACGTTATCGAGCTGATGAAAAAAGATTCCGTCGGCTTTGTCGGCGTTATGACGATGAGCCTGTTGAAACTGCCCAACATGCTGATAACGATTCTGCCGTTCGGCGTGCTTATCGGCGGCATCATCGTTTTTTGGCGGCTGACCAAAAGCCATGAATTGGTCATCATCCGCGCCGCGGGCGAATCGGTGTGGCAATTTATTACTCCTTTATTGATAATGTCTTTTTTAATCGGCGTTTTTTCGGTTGCCGTTTTCAATCCCTTTGCGGCGGCAATGTATACAAAGTTCGAACGGCTTGACGACGACCGCAAAGGCATGCCCCACATTTCGACGGATTCCCGCGATTTATGGCTGAGGGAGCACCGCAACGGCAAGATGTATACGCTGCACGCCAACGGATTGCGGCAGGAAAAGTACGCCCTGACCCTGCACGGCGTCAGCATTATGGAATTTTCGGAAAGCAACACTTTTTTAAAGCGAATCAACGCGCGCAAAGCGGTTTTGCGCGACGGCTGTTTCGATTTGCAGGACGTCAAATCCTACACCCCCGGAAAAACCATCGAATCGGCAGAAACATTGGATATTCCGACAGATTTGACTTTGGGGAAAATCCAAGAAAACTTTGCGTCGCCCGAAACGATTTCGTTTTGGGATTTGCCCAAGTTGATTGATTTTTTCGAAAGTTCGGGCTTTTCCGCGCATTCCCACAGATTGCGCCTGCATTCTTTAATCGTTTCGCCGTTTTTGCTGATGACGATGATTTTGATTGCCGCCGTATTTTCGGTTGACCCGAATCAGAGGCGCGGCGGCGGCGCGTTAAAGCTGTCCTGTGCGATTGTCAGCGGATTTTTGCTGTATTTTATGACGCGAATCACTTACGCGATGGGATTTGCCGCGAATCTGCCGATTGTGTTCGCGACGTGGAGTCCGCCCGTCATTTTCGCTTTGCTGAGCGTTGCGGTTTTACTGCACCGCGAAGACGGCTAACCCAACAATTCCGGCAATTTTGTAAAATCAGCAAAAGTCAAATCCGCCCCCGCGGCTTTGAGCTTTTCGGCATGATTCGGCGCGCAATGCGACCCGCCCGCGAATCCGAAGACGGTCATTTTGGCGGCTTTCGCGCCGATAATGCCCGAAACGCTGTCTTCGATTACCACACAGTTTTCGGGCGATTCGCCCATTTTTTCCGCCGCGTACAGGAAAATGTCGGGCGCAGGCTTGCCGTTTTTGACGTAATGGGAGCTGAACGTATTGCTTTTGTCAAAAAACGGTTCAAGATGAGCGACTCGAAGGCATTGAAACAGCCGTTCGGGACGGCTGCCCGAAGCGATGCACATCGGCAAAGTCAGCTTCGGCAACGTTTCCAAAACGCCTTTGACGGGCAAAAGTTCGCGTTCCATCAAATCTTCGACAGCGGTATTGACGTGCGACAGAAAATCGGGCGGCAAAGTGCAGCTGTATTCTTCCTCTATCATTTTGCAAATCAGCGCGCCCGTGCGTCCCGTATAGCCGAGCATGGCTTGCAGGCTGACATCCGCATACGGTTTCAGGCAGTCCGACCACACCTGACAGCCCAGCAATTCGCTGTCAATCAAAACACCGTCAAAATCGAAAATTATCAATTTATTCATAGAATTCCCCGTCGTCATCCGTTTCAAGCGCCTGTTTGGCGACGTCGAAAGAAAATCCCGCGCGCGCCATCGCCGCCAAATCCTTTTTAAAACATTCTTTTTGTTTTTCAAGAGGGCGCCACCGTCCGATTTTTTTCTTTTGCACGAATCGGCGCGCGGCATCCAAATCCGAATCGCCCAAACCGTCCGTCAATTCCCGAATCAAATCCGAATCGATGCCCGCCGTTTTGAGCTTGCCGATTAAAAACCGCCGCGATTTTCCGCCGCTTTGACATTTGCGCACCACGCTTTCGGCGAATCGGCGGTCGTCGACATAGCCGTCCGCCGCCGCTTTGGACACGACCGAATCGATGACGGCGTCAATATCGGCGGGGATGTCCGCGCCTTTCATTTTTTCCTTGAACGCGCGGCGCGACAAAACTGTTCGCAACTGCTCGACAGAGCTTTCGTAGCGACCTAAATAATATAAAGCGATGTTGGTCAGTCTTTTGACGGTCAAAGGACGCGCTGTTTTGGATTCGGGCATTTTTTTGCTTTCAAAAGAACGATTGAACGTCGGTATTAAACCTTTTTAAAGGAAATTATAGCATTAAATTGAAAAAGGAGGAAGTCGCATGACCGACACGTCTGAAAATTTTGTTCAACCTTATTTAATCGATTCCGGAATGTCACGCGGGCAAGCCGTCCGATTGACGTCGGTTCTGGACACGATTATCGGTCAGCACGGCTACCCCGAATCTGTCGGCAAGTTTTTGTCCGAAGCCGCCGTTTTAACGGCTTTATTGGCTTCTTCGGTCAAACATGACGGCGTTTTTTCGCTCCAGATTCAAAGCGACGGGGCGATTTCGATGCTGGTAATCGACTTGACGGCGACAGGGCAAATGCGGGGATACGCCCGATTCGACGAAGCCGCTTTGAAACAGGCGGATCAAACATCGGACAACAACACCCCCGTATCGCACTATTTCGGCAACGGGACTTTGGGTTTTATGGCGGAACACGACGGGCAATCCTATCAAGGCATTGTCGCGCTGGATCAGCCGTCCTTGACTCAATGCGTTTTGGAATACTTCCGCCGATCCGAACAAATCGGAACGGAAATCCGTTTGGCATCCGCCGCCCCCAACGACAAACACGGGTGGATTGCGGGCGCCGTCTTGTTGCAAAAGATGCCTTTTGACGCGAAAACCGCCGAACGTTTGAAACAAGAGGAAGTCGACGATTTATGGGATACGGCGACCGTCCTTTTGAAATCATTGCAAGATTCGGAAATACTCGACACAACTTTGAGCCTTGAAAAATTGTTGTACAGGCTGTTCAATCAGAATGATTTGCACTTTTTTATGCCCAAAAAGATAGAATTCGGTTGCCGTTGTTCAAAAGAAAAGGTAATAGAAACGTTAAAGCGCTTTTCACCGCAGGAAAGAAATGACATGCTGGTTGACGGTGTTATCAAAATCGACTGTCGGTTTTGCGGAAAGAGCTACACCTTAACGTTAAAGGATTTAGGAGAATAACCAATATGTCTTTCAAGCTTTCGCGCCTGATTTCTCCGATTGCGGCGATTGCCCTGACGGCGGCATGCGTGTCGACGAACGAAAACGCGCCTTACGGATACGCCCCCTCTCAGACACCATACGAATCCGCGGCTCCGCAGCCTTATACGGATGCAAACGCCCAACCGTATGTTCCGCAAACGCAGGGAAACTTTTACCAGCCCGTTCCGCAGGGACAGAAAATCCGCTTCAAAGCGGCGGATATAAAGTTCATTTCCAGCTACAACGCGCCCAGCAGATTGCCGAACGTCGACCATTTGTTGCTGGTTTATCCCGAACAGATTGTCCACAAATGGGCGATTAACCGTTTCGGCATCGACAAAACCCCCGACCGTCACGTCCGCTTTATGATTACGGATGCCAGCATTGTCGAGGAAAACATCGTAACGGGCGGTTCGATTAACAAACAAATCAAACAGCAGTATACGGGAAAAATCGACGTCACCATTCAGGTCGTCAATTCCGAAGGCGGTTTGGTCGTGGAAACATCGGCTTCCGTTATGCGCCGCGCGATTATCGAACGCGAAGCGTCGCTGGAAGAACACGAAAATTTATGGATTATCTTGACATTTGATTTAATTAAGGCATTATCTGCTCGGTTGGATCAAGATTTGTCAACGCCGGCATTCAACGATGTGATTGCCCGATAACCGTTGCGGGTGTAGCTCAATGGCAGAGCAGCAGCTTCCCAAGCTGAATACGAGGGTTCGATTCCCTTCACCCGCTCCAATAAAAAGAAGCCCCGACAGGGGCTTTTTTTATTGGAACAACAAGAGCGGAAGCGAACCCGAGTAAGAGGGTTCGGTCAGCGAAGCTGACGACGCGCAGATGCGAAAGCATCGAGCGGCTCCTTTAAGGAGTGAGCGTAGCGAGCATTCCCTTCACCCGAACAGCGGGGTCGGAAGCGAACCCGAACCGAAGTGTTCCCCTAAATTTTTTTCGTTTTTGTGCACATTTGCCATAATTTTGCCACAATTGTATGATAGGGTGAAAAAAGATAGGAAAAAACACAGGAGGAACCTCCCATGAAAAAAGGAATTATCGTATTGGCGGCGGCGTTTGTTTTGAACGCGTCAACCGCGCAATCGCTTTC
>CAVCSV010000052.1:0-5021 GCA_963604715.1 Limosilactobacillus gorillae | reverse complement strand
TTTGTAAAAATCGCATCAACGTTAATGCAAAGACATCCGGAAGTTAGAGCGCATGTTTTGGGGTGCGGTTGGGATAAAAACACATATCCGATTGATGAAAAAGCATTGAAAAACTTTACGTTTTACGGTTGGCTATCTCAAACGGCTATGAATAGAATTTTTAAAAAAATTGATGCTATTATTTCTCCAAATAAAGCTTTTGTTTTATATGGCTTAAATTATTTTGACGGATTTCCGACAGGGTGTGTAGTGGATGCAATGTTGCATGGAGTGGTCGCACTTGCTTCCGATCCATTAAGCATCAATCCAGGCTACGTTAACCATAAAGATATGGAAATAATCGATCCTTTGGATATAAAAGGATATGTCAATGCACTTGAAGGTTTTATTCAAAAACCAAAACAACTTCGTTTTGTTGCGACAAATGGAATGAACAAAACAAGAAAAATTAACTCGTATGAAACACAAATTCTTCCCAGAATAAAACTGCTTGAAGAAATAATAGGAGAAAAACAATGACCATTCTTGCCATTTACGGTTCGGGCGGGTTCGGGCGCGAAGTATACGATATTGCGGTGCGCAGAAACAAGGCAACGCCTTGTTGGTCGGACATTGTTTTCATTGACGATTTTCGGGACGAGGGGGCTTTTAACGGAACGCAATCTTATCATTTCGACACGCTTGCGCCGAAAGCCGCATCTTATGAAATTGTGATTGCCGTCGGCGAACCGTCCGCGCGGGAAACGCTGTTTGACAAAATCAAATCGACGGGATTCTCTTTGGCAACCCTTATCGACCCGACGGCGTTGATTTCGCCGTCCGCCAAAATCGGCGATGGAACGGTTGTCTGCGAATACTCTACAATACATTGCAATGTCGCTATCGGAAAAAATTGTATTGTTCAACCGTATTGTTGCATCGGTCACGATATAAAAATCGGCAGTCATTCCGTTTTAGCCGCATATTTTTCACCGGGGGGAAGTTCTGTATTCGGCGATAAGGTTTACTGCGGTATGCATTCCGTCGTCAAAGAGCATTTGAACATCGGCGACGGTGTTATTGTCGGCATGGGAAGTGTCGTTTTTCGCGACGTGCCTGCAAACAGCGTCGTGCTCGGTAATCCCGCCCGCATGACGCGAGGTAATGACGAGGGCAAAGTTTTTAACAATTAAACAGGAGAATTGAAATGACAAACTTGGAAAAATACACAAACGCATTTACGTCGACTTTCGATATTAAACCGGAAGAAACGGCGGATCTGAAATATCAGGGCATTGAAGCGTGGGATTCCGTCGGGCACATGGGATTGGTCGCCGCCATTGAAGACGCGTTCGGCATCATGATGGAAGCCGACGACATCGTCGATTTGTCGAGCTTTGAAAAAGGCAAGGAAATCTTGAAAAAATACAACATTGAAATGTAAGCCATGAGCAAAGAAATCGTTTTGAAAAATCTCGACCCGATCGAGATTCAAACTTATCAACAAAATCGCTTTCCCTGTTTCTTTTTGGATTGCGTTGAAGAAGCCGTCGCCGGCAAATACGCCAAAGGGTACAAAAACTTTACGTTCAACGAATGGTTTTTTCCCGCGCATTTTGCCGATGAACCGAATGTCCCCGGCTTTGTGCAAATTGAAACCATGGCGCAAATGTTTTTGATGACTTTTTTGACCTTCCCTGAAACAAAAGGCAAAAAAGCCGCCGCCATTCAAAGCAAGGCGCGGTTTAAAATGAAAATTGTTCCGGGGATGCGTTTGGACTTGTACGCCGAACTCGATTCCTATGCGAGAGGCATGGCAAAGGGGCGCGTGACGGGAACAGTCAACGGCGAACCCGCCTGTTCGTTGGAAATCACGGCGGCGATTCCCGAAATCATGTCTGCTTATTTCCCGAAACCATAAAGGAAACAAATATGCGCGTCGCCGATTACATTATGCAGCGTCTGGTCGAAAACGGCATTCGCCACCTGTTCATGATTACAGGCAGGGGAATGCTTTACCTGTCCGATGCCGCAGCCAAACAGGACGGACTGACCTGCGTTTGCCCGCATCACGAACAAGCCGCCGCTTATGCCGCCATGGCGTACGCTCAAAGCGTGAACGGTATGGGGGCTTGCATGGTATCGACAGGGTGCGCGGGGACGAACGCTTTGACGCCCGTTTTGTGCGCTTGGCAGGATGAGGCGCCGCTGATCGTCATTTCGGGACAAAACACGCTGAACGAAACCGTGCGTCATACGGGGATTCCCGTGCGCACGTTCGGTCAGCAGGAATCAGACATCGTTTCTTTGGCGGCTTCGATTACAAAGTACGCCGTCATGATTGACGATCCGCAAAAAATCGCTTTTGAGCTTGACAAGGCTTTTTATCTGGCGAACGAGGGGCGCAAAGGTCCCGTGTGGATTGACGTGCCGCTGGACATTCAGAACGCACGCGTCGAACCCGAAAACATACCGCGCTTCACACCTGAAATGACGGCTTCGCCCGCGCCCGATTTGGCGGAACTGCAAACCGCTTTGTCTGCGGCGAAGCGTCCCGTTCTGCTGTTGGGGGCGGGTGCCGCCGCCGCGCGCAACGACGTGTTTTCGTTTGTTGAAAAACATCAAATTCCCGTTGTGTTTGAATCCGCCGCTGTTGACGTGTACGGCTCCGCTTTGCCGCTGTCGGTCGGCGCGATTGGGGCGATGGGAGCGAACCGAGCCGCGAATTTCGCCGTGCAAAACGCCGACATGATTTTGTCGGTCGGGGCGAAGCTGACAACCATGACGGTCGGCAACGAACCCGCCAAATTCGCCCGCGCCGCACAGATTTTCGCCGTTGACATCGATGATGCGGAATTTCAAAAAAACACCGTCCGCCTGCATCAAAAAATTGTGTGCGGATTTGCGGATTTCTTCGCTTTGCTGAAAACGGATTTCGTCACGCCGTCCGATTGGATCGAAAAGTGCGCGCGTTGGAAAGAAATCTTTCCAAAGTGTGAAGATTTCAGACGCGAAGGCGGCGAGGTCGATATTTATCTGTTGGCGGACGAATTGGGCAAAACGCTTGCCGATGATGCGGTTTTCGTCACCGACGCGGGATTGGAGGAATTGATTACGCCGACGACTATTCCGTTCAAAGCGGCGCAAAAGTGCGTCCAGCCCGCTTCGCAAGGTGCGATGGGGTATGCTTTGCCCGCGGCAATCGGCGCTTGGTATGCGGCGAATCGTCAGACCGTTCTGGTTACGGGCGATGGCTCCGTCATGATGAATTTGCAGGAATTGCAGACAATCGCACATAACAAAATTCCTGTCAAAATCATCATTGTCAACAACAACTGCTACGCCGTGATTCGCAAACGGCAAAAGGATTTGTTCCGCACGCGCACCGTCGGCACGGACTCGGAAAACGGCGTGTCGTGCCCCGATTTTCGCAAAGTCGCGGACTGCTTCGGTTTGAAGTATGAAAAGATAAGCAATCCCGCGGAACTGACGGCAAAACTGCCTGCCGTTCTGTCCGACCCCGACGCTGTGATTTGCGAAGTCATGGCGCCGCAGGACCAGACGTATCTGCACAATTCCTACGCCCGCACCAAAACGGGCAAATTCGTTCAGCGTCCGCTTGAAGACCAGTCGCCGTATCTGCCGCGCGACGTGTTTTTGTCGGAAATGATTGTCGAACCGATTGACCAATAAGGAGAACCCCATGGCACAAGTCGTTTTGCGCAACAATGTCGCCGTTGCCGATTACACAAAGCCCTACATCATCGCGGAAATCAATTCCAGCCACAACGGAAGTGTCGAAACCGCGCGGAAAATGATTGAAAAGGCAAAGGAAATCGGTGTCGATTGCGTTAAATTCCAATCATGGAGTGCGGAAAGCCTGTATTCCAAATCCTATTATGCGGGCAACCCGATTGCCAAGCGCATTGTTTCCAAATTTTCTTTGAACGAAGAACAGTTGGGCGGTTTGGCGGATTATTGCCGCGAAACAGGCATTTCGTTTTCATCTACGCCGTATTCGCGCGCGGAAGTCGATTTTCTGTTGGAAAAGTGCAATGCGCCGTACATTAAGATCGCATCGATGGATATCAACAATTTCGACTATCTGACCTATATCGCCAAAACGGGCGCGCCGATTGTGCTGTCGACGGGGATGGCGGAAACGGCTGAAATCGAACGCGCGGTCAAAACAATCGAAGACGCGGGCAACACGCAAATCATTCTGTTGCATTGCATTTCGATTTATCCCGCAAAGCCCGAAACGATTCATTTGAACAACATTTTAGGCTTGCGCGAAATGTTTCCTGCCTATCCCGTCGGATTTTCGGATCACACGCTGGGCGTTGAAACAGCGTGCGCGGCGACGGCTTTGGGCGCGGCGGTCATTGAAAAGCACTTTACGCTGGACAAATCCAAAATGGGCATGGACAACAACATGGCGACCGAACCTGACGAATTTGCGCTGATGATTCGTTCCTGTATGAATGTTGCGGCGGCTTTGGGAACAAAAGAGCGCATCGTGTCGCAGGCGGAGTACGATCAGCGTTTGAAAATGCGCCGCAGTGTCATTGCCGCGAAAGATCTGCCTGTCGGACACGTCATTACGGCGGAAGATTTGGATGTGAAGCGTCCGGGGACGGCGATTCCCGCGGATAAAAAGGATACGCTCATCGGCAAAAAACTGATGCGTGCCGTCGAAGCGGACACGCTTTTTTCCGAAAGCGATTTTGAATAAGAGTACGGAGCAATGGAACGGATTTCTTTGTCAGAAATTGATTTTTACCGCTTTGAATCGGAATTTGTCGGGACGAATATGTATCTGGCGACAGCGAACGGCGAGGCGCTGATTGTCGATCCGCACTTTGATTTGGAAGCGGACGCAATGCTGACGGGTATTTCAAAGGCGACCGTGTTTTTGACGCACGAACATCCCGACCACACTTGCGGGATTCCGTGGCTGAAAGACAAATTTCCCGTAACTTTGGTTTGCTCGCAAAAATGCGCTGAAACCGTTGCCGTCGAAAAAAACAACCGCCCGTACT
>CAVCSV010000051.1:0-5261 GCA_963604715.1 Limosilactobacillus gorillae | reverse complement strand
TATTCTTAATTTACTAATGATGAAATCAAAATGAACATCATGATTTAACACGCATAAATTTGTTGGGATCAGCGCAGTATTTTCCTCTAAAAAATTTTGATAAACCTGCTCATCTTTGTTTTCATCCAACAA
The DNA here is from genome assembly GCA_963604715.1 of Limosilactobacillus gorillae. GTDB lineage: Bacteria > Pseudomonadota > Alphaproteobacteria > CAAGCB01 > CAG-977 > UBA2903. The sequence continues at coordinate 5,129 of CAVCSV010000051.1, read as the reverse complement.
AGTTTTAAACTCAATTCCTGTATTTTCTTTCATTTTAGATGCTTCCTTTTATTATTCCGCTTTTAAAGGCTTGATGACTCCAATAGTAATCCCATTTTCCAAATCTGCCAACTGTTTTTATAGATAATTTATCTAAATATAGCCTTATGGTTGTCCTGCTTTCGTATATATCGGGGGTGAAAATGATGTTGCCGTATTTTTCAAAGCGGATGTCTTTGACAACGACGTCTTTATCGTCAAAGCCGCAGATGTTTTTCAATTTTTCGACCGTTTTTTCGAGGATTTCCGCCTTGTCGGGAATTGTCGCGTCGTTGGCGAAGAAAATTTCCGCCTGCAGCGACGAACAGCCGTCGGGCGCGTTGTCGGGCGATTTCAAATTCGGGGAGTACACGCGCGCGGGCGGCACGTCCTCGTCGTAAATGTAAAACCACAGATGTTTTGCGACGTCGGGGCGGTTGAATCCCAGCGACACCTGATAACCGCAAGTCCAATGCAGGTTTTCCGCCGCTTTTTTCACTTCGACGGGAACGTTGTCAAGCATTTTTACGACTTCGGGCAGGGGGGCGGTGGAAATCAGCTCGTCATAGCTTTCCGCCGTGCCGTCCGCGAAAAACACTTTTTTCGCCGCCGTGTCAATTTTGACAACGCGCTTGTTAAAGCGGATGTCCAGCCCTTTGCGGCAATCGTCCAAAATACTGCGGAATCCGCCCTTTTTTGGGTAGTTCATAAATTTCGTGTAATAGAAATTTTCCGCCTGCTCCGCAAACGCGCCGCGCAGGACTTCGGACAAAGGCGAAACGTGCAGACGGTTGCCCACCCATTTCGTTTCCAGTTCCGCCGCTTCCTTGCCCCAATACTTGCGGGTATAAGCGAACGGGAAGTTTTCGGCAAAATAATCGCCGTACTGCACCCGCAGCCATTCGGCGTAGTTTTTAATCTCCGAAACGTCTTTTTTCGGGCGGTTCACAAAGCTGTCGATGATTTTGACTTTTTCATCAACGGGCAAAGACGCAAGGTTGTTCTGCGCGGGATGTTTCAGCCAGTATCCGCGCCAATAGTTGTAGGACACGGGCGGATGCGCATACAGCGGCGACGATTTCGCGAACAAATCCGCAATATACGGGTCGTCGGCAAAGGTGAAATGCACGAAACGGTCGAACCGGAAGCCGTCAATCGTAAAAAATCCGCACAAACCGCCCCAATCCGCGTCCCGTTCAAACACGACCGGAGATTTGCCCTGTTTTTTCGCATGATAAGCGGCTGAAATTCCAGCCGCGCCGCTTCCGATAACGACCGTTTTCATTTTACCATTCCTTTGACGCGTGCGCCGTAATCTGTTTGACGCAGAAATCGTACATATCGTCGGATTTCAGCGCTTCCTTGTACCAATCGACCGTGAATTCAAGCATTTCTTCAAGGCTTAATTTCGCGTGCCAGCCCAGCATGACATAGGCCTTCGTCACGTCCAGATTCAACAGCGTGTTTTCGTGCGGCGCGTTCGGGTCGGACGCGTCGACGACTTCGCCTTTGCCGTAAATCGCGACCAGACGGCGCACGACTTCCAAAACGGTTTTGTTGGCGGAAATGTGCGGCCCGAAGTTGAACGACGTCGCGTATTTCACAGGATCTTTCATCAGCATTTCGCCGACTTTCAAATAACCCGACAGAGGTTCAAGGACGTGTTCCCACGGACGCGTGGCGATCGGATTGCGGATTTCAATCGGCTTGCCGGCTTCGATAAAGCGGATGCAGTCGGGAATCAGACGGTTGTCCGACCAATCGCCGCCGCCAATGACGTTGCCCGCGCGCACCGTCGCGACCGCTTTGCCGTGCTGCGCGTACTTCGCGGGGTCAAAGTAGGAATGACGATACGCCGCCAGCATCAATTCCGTGCAGCCTTTGGACGCGGAATACGGATCTTGCCCGCCCATGCGGTCGGTTTCCTTGTATCCCCAAATCTGTTCGACGTTTTCGTAACACTTGTCCGATGTAATCATAATCGCGGTTTTCAGGCAGTCGTTGTTGCGCATGACTTCCATGACGTTCAGCGATCCCATGATGTTCGTTTCAAACGTGTATTTCGGCTGTTCGTAGGACGTGCGCACCAAAGCCTGCGCTGCCAGATGAAACACGATTTCGGGCTGATATTTCTTCACCGCCGCGTCCAGAGCGTCCAGATCCCGCGTGTCGCCGCGCAAATCGGCGTACAAGCGGTCTTTCAAGTGTGACGCGCAATAGTTGCCTTTGTCCGAATACGGGTCAAGCGAATAGCCGACGACTTTCGCGCCCAGCATGGTCAGCCAAATCGCCAGCCAAGAGCCTTTGAAGCCCGTGTGTCCCGTCACCAGAACGGTTTTGCCTTTGTACAGATTTTCGTAGTTATACATGATTTTTTTCCCAATCGATGATTTGCTTCAACCCTGTTTCAAGGTCGTATTTGTGGTGATAGCCGACTTCGCGGGTCAGCCTTGTGTTATCGCCGACGACAAACGGATCGTCAAAGTTCGCGGGAATGGCTCCCCACAAAATTTTTCCCTTGAACCCTGTCAATTCAGCCATTTTTTCAACAATGACGCGCAGACGAATCGGATTGCCCGAACAAATGTTGACCGCGCCCGTGACATCGCTTTCCAAAAACGCGACAATCGCCGCCGCCGTGTCGAAAACGTGCGAATAATCCTGAATCTTCACGCAGTCGGACACTTTGACATCCTCGCCCGCCAGCATGGAATGAAGCACGGACGGCATCAGGCGGGTCGGCTTTTCGTTCGGACCGTACAGGTTGAAAATCCGCGCCCATTTGAAAGCGACATCGTGCGCTTTGGCGAAAATGCGCCCCGTGTTGTAAACGGCGGCTTTCGCCTGTCCGTACAGCGACGGATTCGCCAGCGGCGTGATGTCTTCGCGCAAGTAGCCTTTGGAAAAGTCGTATTCGGACACCGTTCCCGCGCCCAGAAAAGTCTTTCCCCCGTGTTTGACAAACGATTCCAGCAGAGCAATCGACGCGCGCATCCAATCCAGATTGACATCGCTTGAATGACACTTCGCCCCCGTAAACCACGCCAGATGAATCAATGTGTCAAAGCTGTTTTCCGCCAGAAAAGCGTCAACCGCTTTGTCGTCCATCAGGTTCATTTCATGCTGAACCAAGTTCGGCTGTTCGGGCGCGAACGGCGGATAAACCAGCGAATGGACTTCGTAGCCCTTGCGCAGCAGTTCGGCGACGACTTGCGATCCGATAAAGCCCGTCCCGCCCGTGATTAAAACTTTTTTCATTTTTCCCACACTTTCCACGGCGCGTCGCCTTTCGCCCACATTTCGTTCAAATCGATTTTGTCCTTCAGCATATCCATCGGACGCCAGAAACCTTTGTGGTAATAGGCGTTCAGCTGCCCGTCTTTTGCCAAGTTTTTCAGCGGAGCCTGTTCAAACGGCATGGTGTCGTCGTCGGGGATATAGTCGAACACTTCGGGGTTGCAGACAAAGAAGCCGCCGTTAATCCACGATCCGTCGCCTTGCGGCTTTTCCTGGAATTTGGTAATCGTGCCGTCGTCTTGGATGTCCAGCGCGCCGAAACGTCCCGACGGCTGAACGGCGGTCAGGGTCGCAATCTTGCCCGATTTTTTGTGACAATCGATCAGCGCGTTGATGTCGATGTCCGCAACGCCGTCGCCGTACGTCAGCATGAACGGTTCGTCGCCGAAATATTCGCGCGCTTTTTTGATGCGTCCGCCCGTCATCGTGTTGCGTCCCGTGTACGCCATGGTGACTTTCCACGGTTCGCAGCGGGTTTTGTGGATTTCGACGGCGTTGTTGCTCAAATCGACCGTTACGTCCGACGTATTGGAGTAATAGTTCAAAAAGTATTCTTTGATGACTTCATGTTTGTAACCGCACAAAACGACAAATTCGTTAAACCCGAAGTGGGAATAGATTTTCATGATGTGCCACAAAATCGGATAACCGCCGATGCCGACCATCGGTTTCGGACGAACGCCCGTTTCTTCGCCCAGACGAGTTCCCAGACCGCCTGCCAAAATACCTACTTTCATTTTGAATCCTTTCTGTATTTGAATGAAACCGCCAGCCCCAAAAAACGAATTTTGGTGTGCTTCCCGCCACAGGAAACCGAAAACAACCGTTGTCCGATTGTCGGGTCTTTGTAAGCTTTGATTTCCGTATAAATTTGCGCCAAAGACGGCAGCGTTTCGAAAATCGCCAAAGAAGCCGCCTGTTCCCTGTCCAGCACGGAAATTCCCAAAGACCGCGCCAGAAACGAAGTCAACCCTCTTTCGTTTTTTTGCATTAAATCGGCGGGAACGATGCGGCTCAGTTCGGTCAAAGTTTCCATCACCGCATTTTTTCGAACCTCGCGGCCGATGCCTTGCGTGGTGCTGTTATCGTGCAGAACATAATGATATCCCGCTTTGGGCTGCACGGCACTTTTGCCGGCGTAAAGCGCGGCTTGGACAAAGAACAGATTGTCCCTGAAAATGCTTTTGACGCCGTCGGGCAGACGGATGCGGTGCGTTTCAATCATTGACCGTCTGTACAGCCCGTTCCAAATACAGCCGAATTTTTGCGTTTTGAACAAATCCGTCGCATTTTCAGGGGGAATATCACTCAGCAGAGAAACAATGCGCCGTTTTTTCGATTCTTCCAAAAAATACGGGCTTAAAACCAGATCGGCATTTTCAGATTCAGCCGTTTTGTACAGATTTTCAAACCAGTCTGCTTCAACCCAATCGTCCGAATCGCAAAAGCCGACATAATCGCCCGTCGCCGCGTTCAATCCCGCGTTTATCGCCCCCATATAGCCGATATTTTCGGACAGACGGATGATTTTAACCTTGTCGGTCGCATATTTGTCCATCAAACGGCGGCATTCGTCGGACGCGCCGTTGTCAATCCAAACCAGTTCAATATCCGTCAGCGTTTGCGCCGCCAAAGACGGCAAGCTTTTATCCAAAAAAGCCTCTGTTTTGTAAACGGGCGTAATAACGGAAACTTTAGGCATAAACAATCTCCGAAAAGAGATGAACGGGAATAAGATTGAGAAGCGCGCTGACGGCACTTTCCCCGCATTTTAAGCGTTTGGCTCTGGACATGCTCGGGGTTTCCCGTTCGTA
>CAVCSV010000050.1:0-5366 GCA_963604715.1 Limosilactobacillus gorillae | reverse complement strand
ACATAGAACGACAATATTCTTTATCTATAAATTCTTCACCCATAATTTCCCTCTCTTACCCCATCAATGTTGCCGACAGGTCGGTCAGAATGTCGTTCAGTTGATTGCCGAAGATTTGTCTGGCTTTGAACAGGCCGCCGCGATCGGCGAAGATTTCCTGCACATCCGCGGTTGAAATGGCGGCGTTTTCGATGATTTGCGTTTTAATCATTTGCAGCCATTGCGTTTGTTCCGCCGTGAACTCGACGCCCCGTTTTTTCTGCCGCCCCAGCCACAGATTGAACCGTTGTTCCGCCGCCGTGTCAAATTCGGTCAGCGTTTCGTCCGCGCCGATCGCGAAGCGCACCAGCTGCACCAAATTCGTCAGCAGCCGCGCGGGATTGGTCACGCGTTTGACCTTGTCCCGTTCAATGTCGGCGTAAGCGTTCCAGACACCCGCCAAATCCAGCGGGGGACGCGCCGCCGCCATTTTGTCCGACAGGTCTTTTATCGCTTCAAAGGTCAGCGTTTTTTGCGCATGGGATCGGTTGAAAATGATTTGCAGCGCGGTGATTTCGTCCTTGTTCGTTTCGATGAAATCGCGGAAGTTTTTCACCGTGTCTTGCGCCCTTTGTGTGCCGATGACGGGCGCGGTCAGAACTTCGTCGGGGGCGAAGTCGATATACAAAACGGACTTCGACGCCAAATCCAGCAATGTTTGGCGGAAAGCGGGCGAATTAAACGGCTTGACCGCTTCCTGCTTCGCCGTTTCGATTTCCGCGTCCGTCTTGCCCGCCTGAAAATCCGCGTCCGCCGCGGCGGTCATTTCCCGCGCGATTTGCACCAAATCTTTGCCGTTTGCCGCGGCTTTGATCCGATCGACATCCGCGCGTTCCAGTCGGGATTGAATCTTCACCAACCGCACGGCGACGGAATCAAGCGTGTCATCGTCGTCCTTGCCCTGCGCCAGCTGTTCCGCCAGCTTTTTCAGCGGGACAGTGCGTTTGCGTTCTAAAGGCTGCGAGGCGGACTTGTTCGATTCTGTCACGCCGACGGCGTCAATCAGGAAAAAGCGCGTTTTCGCCCGCGCGTTCGGCGTGACCGTTTGCAAATCCGTGTCGGATACGGAACGCACGCCGCGGCCTTTCATTTGCTCGTAATACAGTTCGGAATGAACGTCGCGCATGAAAATCAAGACTTCCAGCGGTTTGATGTCCGTTCCCGTCGCAATCATATCCACCGTGACCGCAATGCGCAAAGCCGCCGACGTTCTAAATTCGTTGATCAGCTCCGACGGCTTTTCACCCGACACGTTGTAAGTGATCTTTTTGCAAAACGCGTTGTCTTTGCCGAACACTTCGCGGGTGATGCGGACGATTTCTTCGGCGTGGTTGTCGTCCTTGGCGAAAATCAGCGTTTTCGGCACCCAAGTCGGGGCGCGGTTCGGAAACAGCTCCGTCCACAAAGTGTCTTTGTAGCACTGAATGATCGCGCGAATCTGGTTCGGCACCATAACGGAACGGTCAAGCTGGTTCGGGGTGTATGCGATGTCGTCGTCAATCTGCCGGTAGGTTTCCCTGCGCGTCCTTTTATCCCTTTGCAGTACGGGAAAGTCGTGCGTGATTGTGCCGCCCCGTTCCGTTATTTTTGTGCGGATGCGCAAAACTTCGTAATCGACGTTCACGCCGTCGATGACCGACCTTTCATAAGGATATTCGGCGACGATGTTTTGATTGAAATAGCCTAAAGTCAGTTTTGACGGCGTGGCGGTCAATCCGACGGTGAACGCGTCGAAATATTCCAATACCTGCCGCCAATCACCGTAAATGCTGCGGTGACATTCGTCCGTGACGATGAAATCGAAAAACTCCGGCGGCAGATCGCGGTTGTATTCGACGGTTGCGGGCTTGCCCAAAGCCCCCAATTCGTAGGCGGAAACGTCTTCGTTCGCCGAATCGTAGTCCGCTTCGCCGCGCAGCATGGAATACAGTCGCTGAATGGTCGTGATGACGACTTTCGCGTCCTTGTCAACCGTGTTGTGCTGCATATGCTGAACAATGTAAGCATCCGTAAAGGGGCGGTTTTCGTCGTTCAGGTAGAAGTTTGAGAACTCTTTTTTCGTCTGCGCGCCCAAATTGTTGCGATCGACCAGAAACAACACGCGTTTGGCTTTGGCGTGTTTGATCAGGCGATAAACAAAGTTGCAGGCGGTAAAGGTTTTGCCCGCGCCCGTCGCCATTTGAATCAGAGAGCGCGGCTGTCCCTTTGCCAAAGACTTTTCCAGTCCCGTTATCGCTTCGATCTGGCATTGGCGCAGCCCGATCGTCATCAGCGGCGGCATGGTTTGCAGCCGGTTGCGCAAAGTCGTTTCCCGCGCCAGTTCCGCCGCCAGCGTTTCGGGGCGGTGAAAGGAAAACACGCGGCGGGCGCGCGGGGTATGGTCGCGGTAATCCGTGAACCATGTTTCCGTATCCGTCGCTTCGTAAACGAAGGGCAGAAAATCGGCCGCCTTTTTCACATAATCGGGCAGGGCGGCGGCGTATGCGGCGGACTGGTTTTCAACGCCGCTGAGCGACACGCCGGATTTTTTGGCCTCGATCACACCGGCGGCTTTGCCGTTGACAAACAGCAGATAGTCCGCTTCCGTTCCGTCGCGCATCATAAATTCGCGCACGGCGACGCCGACGGCGGCGGTGCGGTTGAAATCCGCCCTGTCTTGAATGGTCCAGCCCGATTTTATCAACCGGTCGTCAATAATTTTCCGTGCCTGTTCTTCCGGTGCACACAAAGTTCCCTCCAACTATGCATAAAGCAATAGTATATCACCAAATGGTTGCGGCGCAAGAACAGAATAGCTTTGAAAAATTTTCTCCCATATTGCTAAACAATTCTATTCATATCCATCAAGGTTGCGCGGAGCTTTTTCCGACAGGCGATAACAGACCCCTGCTCCAATGCCTTTATTGCCGTTCAAGGGTTATTCTTGATTTTTCACAATCAGGCAAAAAAAGCTGTTTTTGGAAACTGTCTCCCGCCTATGATTTAACGCCGTCCGAGGGAATTAACGGGGAACACACCGCATCGGTCAACGGCAAAGAAGCAAACATCACCGATGACGATTTTAAAGCCGTTGCAGTGCGGTTCGGGGTTAAGGGGAAATAATCCTTGAGAAACTTGCTATACATACAAATGTCTTCAATCCAAACCCTCATAAATTAAGCCCTTATCCATGGTTTCTTGCAGGTTTTCAAGCACACTTTCTCCGTAATAGTCAGCCGGCGTTTCCTCTCTTGCCCGCATCCGCGCCGCATAATCCAAAAAGCCGATTTTGATTAACTCGTTATGTATCGGAACTTGGCGAATTCCCGCTTTGGTTTCGACGTATTTTTCGGCTTTCTCATTGATGCTGATAAACGGGACTCCTTCTGGGGCTGAAACCCATCGAAAAGACTGGCGGGGAGAGATTCTATTAGCAGTTTTATTAGCAGTAAGTTTTTGATGCATCTGCAAAAACAAAAAGAACCCGTTGAAAACAATGGGTTCTTTTGCAAAATGGCGGAGAGTGTGGGAATCGAACCCACTCACGGGTTTAACCCCGTGTACGGATTAGCAATCCGCTGCATTACCATCCTGCCCACTCTCCGTTGGCATTTGTTTTAGCGAAACTTTGGGCGTTCGTCAACTAAAATAATCAGTTAAACGCTTTTCCCAATTCGTTGACGTGTTTAATCGCCTGCATAAATCGGTCGGCGGACAGCTTTTCGCCCTCGATTTTCCAACCGGGGACTTTTGTCGCCTTTTCGACCAAAGCGGGCAAGTCGGCTTCCGTCAATCCCAAATCCGACAATTTTGTCGGCAATCGGGCTTCGCGGTAAAAGCGCATCACGCGGTCGCGCAATTCCGTTTGACCGTCATAGTCCAACAGCACCAAAACGCCGTAAGCGACCCAATAGCCGTGCAAATAGTCGTGATACACGGGAAAAATCGTCGCGCCGTAATAAAAACAGTGCGCCAAGTTCGTATTGTAGTAAAATTCGGGGCAAACCGTCATATTGCTGACCAGCCCCGTCGAAATCACGATGTCAAGCGCGACTTCCTGTAAAGCCTGTGAAGATTTTCCCGCGCGGCAGGATGCCAAAGCCTCCGCCCCGTATTTCAGCAAAGGTTCCGTGCATGCGTCGCACAAACACCGTCCCAACAGCAAATTCTGGTCAAGCTCGACATGGCGCAAAGCCAGTTTGACTTCGGGTTCTTTGCTCAGCGCATCGCCGATGCCCGCCTGCAAATACTCAATCGGAGCTTTCGCAATCACGGCGTCGTTGATGAACACGAACAAAGGCGGACGTTTGCTGTAATAGTTGTTTTTGAAACTGCCGTCCGCGTTGTACATAATCGCCAAAGCGGTGCACGGTGCGCAGTTCGACGCGATGGTCGGGAACGTGAAGAGCGGCTTGCCCAGTTTTTCCGCCAACACTTTGCAGGTGTCGCAGCATTTGCCGCCGCCCATCGCCAAAATCATATCGGCGGCTTTCACCGCGTCGATTTCAGCCAAAACGTCAACGTTTTCATACGTCGAATTGCCCGTGAACAGCGCGCGTCCCAAAACGGCGATACCGCCTTGCTTCAGCGCATTCTCCAACAGCGCGCCGCCCGCCGCCGTTGCGCGTTTTCCGCCGACAACGACCGCCGTTTTTCCGTATTGTTTCAAAATGTCCGCCGCTTTTTCATAAGCGTCCGCGCCGATGACATAGTTCGGCAAAGCAACCGTTTCGCGTTTCATCTTTTTTCCTTTAATCAGCGGTGAAGCATGGCTTCGGACAAATGCGAGGATACGCGTTCCGCTTCAATGGATTTGCGTTCCGTGTCGCGCAGAATGGACGCGCGCAGTTTTTCAACCGCCGCCGCATTTTCCGGCGTTCCGCCCAGTTCGACGCTGACGGGCGCGCCTTTTGCGAATTTTTTGACCAAAGATTTATCGCTTAATTTCGACATCTTAGATTGCACTCCTTAGAATTTTGTAACGGAAGTATAATGCTTCTGCAAAAAAATCTCAAGTTTTCCAAATGCAAAAGGCGGATTTTCACCCGCCTTTTTTTACTTGTTATCTGGATTCGCCCTGCCGTATCGCCTGTTTTACCGGAGCTTTTGGCGCGGCAGTATTTTGCGCCGTTCTGTTTTGCAAAGTCTGCATCAAATTCGGCTTGTGCGTCATCGCCGTCAGTTTGTCCTGCAAAGACGGCACGGGCGGCACGGCTCCTGCAGGCGCAAACGGCATTTGCACGCCGTTAATCGGCGGCGGCATTACCTTCCCGTTTGTCGGCATCGGCGGCGGCATCACCTTCCCGTTTGTCGGCATCGGCGGCGGCATCACGTTCCCGTTCGTCGGC
>CAVCSV010000049.1:0-7171 GCA_963604715.1 Limosilactobacillus gorillae | reverse complement strand
TAGCGCACTTGTATGGGGTGCAAGGGGTCCCGAGTTCGAATCTCGGCGCTCCGAAAAAAAAAAAAACGGGTGAGGATTTTTTAATCTTCACCCTTTCTTTTTAGGTAAAAGGAATCGGGCTATGACAAAAAAGGTACTGGTGATTTCAACGTCGATGCGCAAAGGCGGCAATTCGGATTCTTTGGCGGACAGCTTTGCTAAAGGGGCGGCGGAACGCGGCAATACGGTTGAAAAAATATCCCTTATCGGCAAAAAAATCGGCTTTTGCATCGGTTGTCTGTCGTGCCAGCAAACGCAAAAATGCGTGCTGAAAGACGATGCCGCCGAAATCGTCGAAAAAATGAAAAACGCCGATGTCATCGCTTTTGCGACTCCGATTTACTATTACGAAATGGCGGGGCAGATGAAAACGCTGCTGGACCGCGCGAATCCGCTGTATCCGTCGGATTACAAATTCCGCGACATTTATTTGCTGGCTTCGTCCGCGGAAGACGACGGCGCCGCTATGGACAGGGCGGTTGTCGGACTGCAGGGCTGGATTGAATGTTTCCCGAAATGCGGGCTGAAAGGTGTTGTGCGCGGAACGGGCGTTGAAGCCGTCGGCGACATTGCGGGCAAGCCTGCTTTGGACGAAGCCTTTGAAATGGGGAAAAATGTTTGATGCGGGAACGGCGATTCCGCATCGGTCAAATCCCCGCTGTCGTATACGGCGGGGACAGCGATAACGGTTGTCTGTTCGTTCACGGCAAATGCGGCTGTAAAGAGGAAGCTCAGCCTTTTGCCGAGCTTGCGCTTCCCTACGGTTGGCAAGTGTTGAGCGTTGATTTGCCCGAACACGGCGAACGCAAAGCCGAGCAGGGGACTTTCAATCCGTGGACTGCCGTTCCCGAATTAAACGGCGTGATTGCTTTCATGCAAAGTCGCTATAAACGTCTGTTTTTGCGGGCGAACAGCATCGGCGCGTGGTTTGCGATGCAAACGGCAAACGGGGCGGCGTTTGAAAAAGCGATGTTCGTTTCCCCCGTGGTGAATATGCAAAACCTGATTGAACGCATGATGTCGTGGGCGGGCGTTTCCGTTGATGATTTGCAAAAGCAGGGCGAGATTCCGACGGTGTTCGGCGAAACGCTGTCATGGCGGTATTATGTTTACGCGCGCGAACATTCCTTGACGGATTGGACTGTTCCGACCGCGGTTTTGTGCGGCGAGCGGGATGATTTGATTTCGCAGGAAGAATTTAAGGATTTTTCCGAAAAATTCGGGGCTGAGTTGACTGTTGCGCCCGCCGCCGAACATTGGTTTCATACGGCGGAACAGCTATCGGTTTTAAAAAGTTGGGAAAAACGGGTGTTGCCGTAAAAGGAGACTTCCTGTTCAAATTTCATCCTTTGAAACTAATACGAAAGGATGAAAAAAATGAAAATATACGGCTACATTCGCGTTTCGACGGACAGACAGACGACCGAAAATCAGCGGTTTGAAATCGAACGCTATTTAAGGGGAAAATCCCTGTCGGTGGATGTTTGGGTCAACGAAACCGTCAGCGGAACGGTCAGCTTCAGAAAAAGGCGGCTGGGCAACACGCTGCGTCAGCTGAAAAACGGGGATGTTTTGATTTGTTCCGAACTGTCGCGGCTGGGGCGAACGATTTTGGACGTGCTGACGGTTTTGAACCGCTGTATCGAAAAAGGCGTCAGCGTTTGGACGGTCAAAGAAAACTATCGGCTGGGCAGCGATATTCAATCCCAAATGATGGCTTTTGTTTTTTCCATGGTGGCTCAGCTGGAACGGTCGCTTATCAGCCAAAGGACAAAGGAAGCTTTGGCGCGTCTGAAAGCCGAGGGCAAACAGTTGGGGCGCAGATGCGGCAGCCGCAACAGCACGCACGTTTTGGACGGGAAAGAGGAGCAAATCCTGAATTTGATGCGGCAGGGGGAAACAAAGCGCGGCATCGCCCGAAAGTTCAAAGTCAGTTACGGCACGATACACAACTTTTTTAAAACGCCGAAGTAACAAAAAAAGCCGACTTGATTGCCAAGTCGGCTTTCCGTTTGAAAAAGGGTTATTTCACCGCGGCTTTGGCTTCGGATTTCGGGGACACCGTAAAGGAAACGACAGACCCGTTGACCAAATCCTGTTCCAGCTGGATGGTGGCGATTCGGCTTTTGTTCGTAAAGCTCATAACGCTGATTTTGGAACGGACGACGGTGATTTCCTTCCACCCGAACTTGGGCATTTCCGACATATAGAAATCGAACATGCTGTTCAGCGAATACGGCGTCGAAAACACCAGCCGGCCAATCCAAGCAGAAGAACCGCCCAACAGCAGCGTTTGCTTCAAATCCATCGTCGCTTTTTCGGGAATGGGAATGTCGTTGAATTGCGCAAAGCTGGGGGACAGTCCGTTTGCGTCTTCGGCGCCTCTGTCCATCGATTCGGTGTGAACGCAGCCCGCAACGGCAATCATGACCACAGTCAGCAAGAATTTTCTCATCAAGGTCGTCCTTAAAGTTTTCAATTTTCCCTTTACTTTAAGCAAGGTTTGTTAAAAACACCTTAAAAAAGCTTTACTTTGCCGCCCGCCCCGATATGATACCCGAAAACCCTTACAGGAAAGGCTGATTATGACAAAATACATCTTTATCACGGGCGGTGTCGTTTCTTCGCTGGGCAAAGGCATGGCTTCCGCGGCTATCGGGGCGTTGTTGCAGGCGCGCGGCTACAAAGTCCGCATGCGCAAAATGGACCCGTATTTGAATATCGATCCCGGTACGATGTCGCCTTTCCAGCACGGCGAAGTGTTTGTCACGGACGACGGCGCGGAAACGGATTTGGACTTGGGGCATTACGAACGCTTTATCGGCAATCCGTGCCACAAAACCGATTCGATTTCGGGCGGGCGCATTTATTACAATGTTTTGATGAAAGAACGCCGCGGCGAATATCTGGGCGCGACGGTGCAAGCCATTCCCCACGTCACCGACGAAATCAAACACTTTATCGAATCCGATTTGACCGACGAGGATTTCGTGATGTACGAAATCGGCGGCACGGTCGGCGATATCGAGGGGACTTTGTTTTTGGAAGCGATTCGTCAGTATGCCAATCAGGTCGGCAAAGAAAACTGCCTGTTTTTGCATTTGACTCTGCTGCCGTACATTCCGACGGCGGGCGAACTGAAAACAAAGCCGACTCAGCACTCGGTCAAGCAGCTGTTGGAAACGGGGATTCAGCCGAACATTCTGCTGTGCCGTTCCGCCGTCGCCATTTCCGAAAGCGAACGGGCGAAAATCGCTCTGTTCTGCAACATCGCGCCGCAAGACGTGATTGCCGCTTTGGATGCCGACAGCATTTACAAAATTCCCCTGCAATACCACGAAGCGGGACTGGACGACCGCATTTTGCATTACTTCAAACTGGACAATGCGAAAAAGCCAGATTTGTCGCGCTGGGAAAACATTGTTGACGTTATCGGCAACTGGGAACACACGGTAACCATCGCCGTCGTCGGCAAATACTGCGGCTTGCTGGAAGCGTACAAATCGCTGAACGAAGCGATTTTCCACGCGGGCATTGCGTACAAAACAAAAGTCAAAGTCAAATGGATTGAATCCGATACGCTGGAGGACAAAACGCCCGAACAAATCGCCGAAACGTTCGCCGACGTGCAGGGGATTCTGGTCCCCGGCGGATTCGGCACGCGCGGGGTTGAAGGCAAAATGCTTGCCGAACAATTCGCCCGCGAACACAAGTTGCCGTTCTTCGGCATTTGCTTGGGCATGCAGACCGCCGTTATCGAAGCGGCGCGTCATTTGCTGGGCATTGCGAACGCCAGTTCGACCGAATTCACCAAAGACTGCACGCCCGTTGTCGCTTTGATGACCGAATGGGAGCAGGACGGCAAAAAGCAAATCCGTTCCGAAAAAACGGACGTCGGCGGCACGATGCGTCTGGGGGCGTATCCTTGCCGTTTGAAAGCGGGTTCTTTGGCGGCGAAACTGTACGACAACGCCGAAGAAATCTTTGAACGCCACCGCCACCGCTACGAAGTCAATATGGACATCGCCAAACGGCTGGAGGAAAAGGGTTTGCGGATTTCGGGCGTTTCCCCCGACGGATTGCTGCCCGAAATCGTCGAACTGAAGGACCATCCGTTTTATTTGGCGGTTCAATTCCACCCCGAATTCAAATCCCGTGCGTTTGCGCCGCATCCGCTGTTCAAAGGTTTTATCAAAGCGGCTTTGGATCAAACCACTTTGCTGTAAAGCTTTGTTTTTGGATTTGTGCTAAAACGGAATCGTCCGCTTTTGTAAAAGGAAAAACAGATGAGTCGAAATATCAAAAAAATTTGCTGGGGCGTTTTGGGCGTTGCGGTGTTTTATGTTTTACTGCAAGCTCTTGCTTCGGTGTTTTTACCGTTTTTCATGCAGTTGTACTTGTTCATACCGTTTGTCTTTTTCGCGCCGATTGCGTTCTTTTTCACGATGTTTCTGGCGCGTGAAACGGCGTGCGCCGTCTTTATGCCCAAACCGCGGCTGAAAGCCGTTATTCGCGACGGGCAGGCGGAAGTGTCGGCTTCCCAAGTCGTTTTGAAAGTCTTTTCATGGGCTTTTCTGAAGCGGATTGCGATGTATTTCGGATTGTTCGTTTTGGAATTGGTGTGCCGAATCGCCGCCATTCGCCTGTTTTTGATGCTGGCGGACGTTTCGCTGTCGGGATTGGCTGCCGTTGCCGACAAATCCGAAATGCTGCTGATTGTTTTGGTGACTTTGGCGGCTTTTGCCGTTATGGAACTGCCGTGGTACGCTTTGTTCTACCGCGTTAGCTTCGGCGGACGGGCTAACCGTTCGTCGGAATACCGTTTCGGGCTGAAAGCGTTTGTGTTTATGCTGGGCGTTCTGCTTGTTCAGGTGCTGATGCTGCCGCTGTCCATGCGTTACGAAAGCGACGCCGCACAGTACGGGCTGTTGGCGGTCTTGGTCGTTTTGGGTACGGGACTGTGGGTGCTGATGTACAAAAAGCAATGGAAAAAAACGTCCTGCCCGATTTGCGACCGCATTAAATCCTGTATCGAAAAATACAAGAAACCCAAAGGCATGCGGGATAAAAACGAAGAGCCGCAAGTGATCGAAAAGAAAGATTGAAAACGAAAGCCCCGAAAATCGGGGCTTTTTCATTTTGCGGAAAAGGGTGTTTTGTATTTCTTTTTTCTGCAGCAGAAAACCAAAGCCGCACCCAGCATTGCCATCGTGAGCCACGCGGGACAGCGGAGCAGGGGCGTTTGCGGCGTAACGCCCGTGATTATGGTTACGACATCGGCGGTTGCGATGCCGACATATTCCCCCGACCCCAGCGCGGCGACGGCTTCCGCTGAGGCGGTGACAAACGCGGTGACCAGAAAAATCCAACCAAACAAACGTCCGACGAACATGGGCAAATCTCTTGATAAAAAACGTTCGCTGTAAACTTTACGGGTAATATTTTAAAAAACGCTGAAAAATTCAAGGGAAAAATGCGATTTTTCACAAAAAATCGAAAAAATGAAAATAAAAGCTTGCCAACGGTTGGCAAATGCTGTAATTTCCCCCTGTTATCAACAAGCGGATGGATGGCCGAGCGGTTGAAGGCGCACGCCTGGAAAGTGTGTAGGGGTTAACAGCTCCTCGCGAGTTCGAATCTCGCTCCATCCGCCATAAAAAAAGCTCCCGACAGGGAGCTTTTTTTATGGCGGTGGAACGGGAACGTTATGAGCGTTCGCGAGTTCGGTCGCCGCAGGCGACGACGCGCGGGGCTTTAGCCCAAGCGGTCGGCTTGACCGACGAACGAAGTGAGCAACCTCGCTCCATTCACTTTGCACAGCTCCCGACAGGGAGCTTTTTCTATGGCGGCGGAACGGGAACGTTATGAGCGTTCGCGAGTTCGGTCGCCGCAGGCGACGACGCGCGGGGCTTTAGCCCAAGCGGTCGGCTTGACCGACGAACGAAGTGAGCAACCTCGCTCCATTCACTTTGCACAGCTCCCGACAGGGAGCTTTTTTTATGGCGGCGGAACGGGAACGTTATGAGCGTTCGCGGTCCGCTTTTTTGAGTCGTTACGCTTCCAACAGTCTTTGCGCCGCTTCGGCAAGAAAAGCGGAACGGTTTTTTGTTACGCGGTCAATCCGTGCGACCAATCCTGCGTCCAAAGTGACGTTAAAGCGTTCTTTTTTTCCTCTCAACGGCAACAGGGAGATGTGTTCAACCGTAAAGTTGTACTTGTCTTTCCATTCATTCCAATCTTCCCATGTTTCTTGGATTTCTTCCAATGAACGCGGTTGGGGCATTTTTTCGCCGTCCGCATACAAAGACAAAGCTTCGTGAGCCATACGGACAGCATCTTCATAAGTGTTTCCGTGAGAAACACAGCCTGGCAAGTCCGGAAAAATAACGCCGAATCCTTTCACTTCGGGATCGCGTTCAAAGAATGCGATGTATTGCTTTGCCATATTTTTTCCTTTCTTTTAGATGTTTGAGTTTAGCTTCCTTTTATGAACGGGATTATTTCAGTCCCGCTGTTTTTAGGATTTGTTCCGCAGTTCCGACGGGCATTTCTTTTTTAGGATGCGGAACGATAATACAGCCCTTTTTCGTCTTGTGTTTAAACTTGTGATGACTGCCGTTGCAGCTTACTTCGTACCACCCGTCCTTTGTTAGGAGTTTTATCAAATCGGAACTTGAATATCGTGTGGGCGTACCGCCTCCTAAATTTGTTCTGTTCCTAAGGTTAGTATATATAAAAGTGTGTATAATGTCAAGCGGGGAGTGTGTATAAAAATACTTGTTTAAAGTCGGGCGGGTAAAATCAAAAAAAAGCTCCCGTTCGGGAGCTTTTTCTATTTATCGCTGTCGGCGCGTTCGATGCGGGGTGTTTCGGCGGCGGGAATCTCACCCATTTCCAATCCGCACCATGCGCACCAGATTTCTTCGCGTTCGTTGAATGCTTCGTTTTGCAAAGTAATCACTTTGTTTTTTTTGCCGCAATGCGGGCAAACGACTTCGTAAACGGTTTCCTGCATTACAATCTGCCCCCCGCTTTGGCTTTCAGCAAAGCAACGTTTTTCGTTTTGTTGCGTTCGGCGGCTTTGGCGCGGATTTGCGCCATGATTTGGAACATGCCTTCGCGGTCTTTAATC
>CAVCSV010000048.1:0-7753 GCA_963604715.1 Limosilactobacillus gorillae | reverse complement strand
TTTCATTTCAGTTCTCCTTTTCTTCTGTTTCGTTATCGGTGTTTGAGTATTCTGTAAGATACATCGGCAAAGAGCGGTTGCTTTGAAGCTTTTCCGCGAGTTGAATGTTCATTTCGGCAATCAAATCATAGGTCAAACAGATCCAGCGCAGTTCTTTTTGCCGAACGGATTCGTTTTCAGGAGCGGTAACGGTTTTTGATGCCCGCAAACGAGTACGGACGACTTCTTCGCCCTCATCGCTGACAAGGCGCAACTCCACATGGAATTTACCCGTGTAATCAACAAAATTGCTGCGTTTTGACGGTTGCCGTTCGATAGAAGCATCCAGAATCTGAAAAACGGCATGCAGTCCGAAACCGTTGCGGATTGTTATATAATTGATTGCCCATTTGTGAATCATTTGTTCGGGGTGAACCATCATCATCTGATCGACATAGGACGCTTCGTCGGGAGTTTCATAGGACGAAACATATTTGACGTCATCGACAGGCAATACAACCGTGTCGTAACGTTGGTCATAGTAAGCTTCGTATTCTTTGTCGGCGGCATCCTGCTTCGGCGCGCGGGCGACAATGCCGCCAATCAGCCCGCCGATTAAGACAATCAGCGCGATAACGGCTATCGTGATTTTTTGCGATTCTTTCATAACGTTTCCTTTTGCTGAAAAACAAACAAAAAAACTTTATCCCGCCACAGCGACAAAACGTGTCGTTTACATCAGCTTTTCGGCGGCATTCAAATCTTTGACCAGCAAATCGGCAGCTTTGAACAGTTCTGTCAAATCGGTTGTTTCGGTATAAACGACAGAGTGCGATTTTTTGCCGTTCAATACGGATTTCAGCTTGTTTTGCATTGCCGCATCGCCTTTGTTCGTCCAGTAAATCAGTTTCAGAATATAGCCGTTTTTACCTTGTTCGATTTCACCGTACACCGCCCATTTGCCGTCATCGTTTTCATTGCAAAAACAGTCGCGTGAAAACGTCAAACGTCCTTTTGTTTCATAGTCGGATTGGGAAAAATCCAAACCGTTTTGCGTGATGAAATCCTTGAATTCCGCACTGTGCCGAACGGCGAAAACTTTGCTTTTGTGTTTGCGAAATTCCAAAATATCGTTGACGACGCCTTCGTATTCCGCATACGTCAAAACATCAATGTCTCCGTTTTTGAACCAAGCGTCCAAAATCTCTTTTTTATTGGAGCGTTCAAAGGCTTCTTTGTATTCTTCCAACTCGTCGCCATAGGCGTCGTTCAGTTCTTTGACAAGTTTTTCGTCGGCTTCAATGCCGTTTACGTCTTTTTCCAAACTGTCAACCAGCCGCCAAGCAATCGAATCCGATTGCAATTCCGCTTTGAAAGCCAAAACGGAGTCATATGCCAGATTGTAAAATTCTTTCTGCGAACAAGTGCCGCCTTGAACGTCCAGATAGATGAAAACAAATTTCATATCGGGATTTTTTCTGCACAGCTGCATCAAAGCTTTTTTATAAGTTTTGCATTGCGAATCGTGTTCATTGGAACCGTATTTGTTTTCAATGACCATGGTCAGTTTGTTTTCGGCATCAATCAGCAAAATATCGATTCTGCCGCAGGTTTTTCCGTTGCGTCCGTTTTGGCAGTCCGTAACGGGGTATTCCGACCAGACGAAAGCGTTTTTAAAGCAGTCTGTTTTTCCGACATTCAATTCACCGCCGCCGTTTGACGTGTAAAAGCGGACCTTTCCCTTGTCGGCGCAGGCGTTCAGCAAATGCAGAGCGAATTTGTTGCCCGCGCCGTGGCTTTCTTTCGGGTCAAGCAGCCACGCCAAAAGCTTGCTGCTGTTTTCTTCTTTCAAGGATAAAATTTCAAAAACCGTGTCGGATTTCATTAAACTCAAAACACGGGAATCCGTAAAAAATTTATCAAGCATTTTCCCTCCGAACGACACGTTTTGTCGTTTCCATGCGTTATATCAAGAGCAATCGGCCGCCGAAGAAACCTTTGGCGACCGGGAGTTCACAAACCGCACAAACACGGCATGATGTTTTTTGCAAAATGCTTGAACATGACATCATCTCCCGGTCTTGAAGGATCGGGAGATTTTGTTTATTGATGTCGATGCGGCATCTCTTGACCGCACCGGTTTGTGAGAGGATTGTGAAGTCCCCGTCCGTTTCCGAACAAAACCAGTATGGCTGTTTTACGGTGTCATGGCAAGCAAAAGTTTATCCCCAGCGGTTTTGTTCCGCCAGTTCGACGCGTTTCCAAAAGTCGCGGGGTTTGACGACTTTGACTTCTTTTCCCCAAGTGTACAAATGCCACGCCATTTCCAGCGTGCCGCCCGCGCGAAATTTTACGGTCAGCGAACCGTCTTTGTTTTTAATCGTTTCCTGATCGGGGTGAAAAACGAAGTTTTCCGCTTCGGGCGCGGCTTTCACGCTGAATTTCCATTCGACGTCGTACGGTTTTTCGCGGTACACGCCGAAAGAATCTTTCGTATATTCGTTCATATCGAAATCAATCCCTTTGAACGACGCATCCGTCATCATCGCGTATTTGACATTGGACAGGATAAAATGATGGATTTCGTCGCCAAAATAGTTGTCCGCATAGCGTGCCAGAAGATATTGCGTCCGATCGTTGTATAAAATGCCGTAAGGTTCAACCGCGCCTTCGCTGATTTTTCCGCTTTTTTTATTGAAATATTCAATATTAAGCAGTTTTTTCTCCTGAATTGCCCGACGGATTGTTTTGACGATTTCGGGATCGATTTTCGCTTTGATGCCCGGTCGGAAAACATTCCCTTCGGAAAAATCCAATCCATCCCATTCGCGGTCTTTTTTGGAAAGAGCCCGAACAAGCAGAGCACGAAGCTTCGTTAAGCGGTTGCCGTCTTCATTCCGTCCTTGCTTAACCATCAAATCGGCGAGAGCGTTTAACAAATAAATATCGCCTTCATCAGCTTTCAACTGTTTGGGCAATGTTTGATCGCCACGGATTGTCCAAGTCGTTTTTCCGTTGACGGTATTTCTTTCCAACCCGCCTTTATACACGTCGTCAAAGCAATTTACGATTCTGTCCGCCGTTCGTTTGGAACACCGCATGATTTCGCAGATTTCGTCTTTGGTCAAAGCTTTGCCGAACATTTTGACCGCCAAGTCCAGCACTCTGGTAAAGCGGACGTATGTTCCTTCTTCCTTTTTTTCTTTGATTTCTTTTGACATTGCAGGTTCCTATCTTCGCGACGGTATAAACAATATAATATACCATACCCGATACCTTCGCAGGCCGCAATCATGCTTTGGTCATCAGAAAATGCAACGTGTTGATGCGATGATGTATGCGGGCGTTAATTATATTTGACGGCGGTTGTTTTTGCAATTCTTTGATCTGGTCGATAACAAGGTCGAACAGGGCTTTGCGCTTGTCAGTCATCTTCGCCCCTTTGTCAAGCAGATACAAAAAAATTTGCGGGTTTTCGTTAAGACGGGCGTAATCCAAAGCGGAATGTTCATCTTCATCAGTCATGTTCGCATCGCCGTTCAGATTTTCAATCAGCCAGTATAAAGCCGGATAACAATTATTTTCCGCGGCGAAAGGAATCAAAGCGTCAATCGGATCGTTCACGTCAAAAGAAACGCCGTACTTTTGCGCCATTTGCGTAAAGGATAAATCCAGCGATTCAACGCACGCCCGCGCCAAAGTGTGCCCGTTTTCGTCGGAAACGGACAAATCCGCTCCGCCGTCATTGGCCAACGTCAAAAAAGAACGTTCGCAATGATTGCCGCATACCGTCATCAAAGGAAGGATCCCGTAAAAATCCGTTTCAAAGTCGGTGTTGATATCCATTTTCAGACTTTTTAAAGCACAAAGAACGGCTTTGCAAATACCGACGTGATTTATCAATACGGCGTGGTGAACGGCGATTGCGCGCAATTTTCGCGGCAAAGCGGCGAAGTTCAAACAATCTTTTTCAAAACGGATAAGTCACTTTGTCAATCCGGTCTCGACATCGCCGAACGCGGACAAAGCGTCCCGCAAACCGGCGACGATGGATTGCGCCAACACATCCGGTTCGGGCAGATTTTCCAAATCGGTCAGCGACGCGTCCTTGATCCAAGTGATGTCCAGACTGGTTTTGTCGCGCGCCAAGATTTCCTCGCAGCTGAATTTTTTAAAGCGTTCCGTTTCTTCGCGGTTGTCGTAACATTGGACAAAGTCCCGCAAATCCGCGTCGCTCAGCGTGTTCGTGACCAGCGTGAAGTTCATGTTCGTGCGCAAATCGTAAAACCACACGTCGCCCGTTCTGTATCCGTGTTCCAGCGGCGTCATCTTGTCGAAAAACAGGACGTTAGCCTTGACGCCCTGCGCATAGAAAATACCCGTCGGCAGGCGTAAAACGGTGTGCAGATTGAATTCGCGCAACAGACGCTGACGGACTTTTTCGCCCGCGCCGCCCTCGAACAGAACATTGTCGGGAACGACGACCGCCGCTTTGCCGCCGATTTTCAAAATCGTCATGATGTGCTGTAAAAAGTTGATCTGCTTGTTTGATGTCGTCGCGATAAAGTCGGGACGCTGGTAATCCTCTTTTTCCACATCGACCGACCCGTCGGCGTTCAGGACTTTCAGCCCGCTTTTTTTGCCGAAAGGCGGATTGGTCAACACCATGTCGTAACGGGTTTCGCCCGCGCTCATCAGCGAATCGCCCTGTTTGACGGGGCATCGTTCGCCGCCGCCGATGCCGTGCAGGTAAAGGTTCATCGCGCACAGGCTGACGACCAGCGGCGTGATGTCCGTGCCGTAAAACTTTTCTTCGCGCAAAGCCCGCAGAGCCTGCTTGTTGGCGACCTGCGTTTTCATATAATCGTACGCCGCCAGCAAAAATCCGCCCGTGCCGCAAGCGGGATCGACGATCGTCATGTCGGGCGTCGGCTTCATCACTTCGACTATGGCTTTGATAAGAGGCCTCGGCGTGAAGTATTGTCCCGCGCCGGCCTTGGATTCCGTCGCGTTTTTCTGCAGCAGGCCTTCGTAAATCGCGCCTTTGACATCAACGTCCATGCCCAGCCAGACTTCTTCGTTGATCAGGGAAATCAGCCGCGCCAAATGGGCGGGGGAGGAAATCTTGTTTTGCGCTTTGGCGTAAATCGTGCCGATAATGCCGCTTTGCGCCGACAAAGTTTCCAACGCCTGTCGATATTTCGCTTCCAATTCCGATCCCGTCAAAGGCAGCAAATCGCGCCACCCGCACCCGTCGGGCAAAGCCGATTGTTCACCTAAAACGTCAACGCGCTCGTCGTCCATTTTCAAAAACAGCAGGTAAGTCAGCTGCGACACATAATCCGTGTACGTCAGCCCCGCGTCGCGCAGCACGGTCGCGAAGTTCCACACTTTGGCGATCAAAGTCGATTCGTTCATTTGTTTTTTCCTTTGTTCAAAGCTTGCACGTCCGCAATCTGGTTTTCAGAAAACAGCGCGTAATCGGAATCCGTCCGCGCGGCGGGGGACAGCCTGCCGACCTTGACCCAATAACGGACGGAAGAGGCGGGAACGCCGCACAGCTTGGCAAAATCGCCGATTTTCATCAGCTTTTGCCCCGACACGTCGGGTTTGGAAGTGTCCAGCAAATCAATCGCCGCGGACAGCGACCGCGACAGCGATTCCAGCATAAAAGCCCTGTACGCGTCGCCGTTTCCGGTCGTTTGGTATTTTTCCAACGCGGACAGATACCGCTTGCGATCGCGGGGGCGAATGATGATCGGGGAATATCCGCTTTCCAGCAGCATCAAATTCATCAACAGCCGCGCCGTGCGCCCGTTGCCGTCCACAAACGGGTGAATGGAAACAAGGCGGTAGTGCGCCTCTATCGCTTTCAACGGTTCGGCGGTCGCGTCGTTTTTCAGCCAAGCGTCAAACGCCGCCATTAAATCGGGAACTTTGACCGGATTGGGCAAAATGGTGGCGGAACCGGAAATCCGCACTTTGACGGCGCGGTAAAATCCGGCGTTCGTGTCGTCTATGCCCGACAAAATGATTTTGTGCAGGGCAAGGACGGTGGTTTCGGTCGCGGGCTTTTTCAACTCGGCCGTTGCCAAAACGAAATCGTAAGCGGCGGCGTGGTTGCGCGCCTCTTGATAATGTTTCAACGGCTTTGAACCGGCGGTGATGCCCTCTTCAATCACCAAAGTCGTTTCTTCGCGGGTCAGCGTATTGCCCTCGATAGCATTGGATGTATATGCCAGCTCGGTTTTCAACCAGTTGTGCAAAACGGCGCGATTGTCTTTGTTTTTCAACAAATCCGCCAGTTTTTTACGTTTTTCGGCGATGTCGTTCAATATGTCCATGGCACACGCTCTTAACTTTATGGTTTTCATATTTTAAAACATTAAAGTTGAGAGTCAATCCCCGTCTTTTTCCGTTTTCCTTTTTTGACGGGGGGTTCGGACGCGCGGGCGGCGCGGATGCGTTCCAGCAGGACGGACGCCGGTTCGTCGTCGGGATTTTGAGGGACGAGTTCGCCCGCAAATGCTTTTTTCAAAACGGCCTGCTTTAATTTTTCGGCGTCGTTCAAAGCGCGGTCAACCACCGATTCCAGCGCGTCCGCCCGTTCAAAACGGCTTTCGATTTCCGCGACGATCCTTTCCTGCTCGGCAAGAGTGGGAACGGGAATTTGAAGATTTTTTAATGCTTCGCCAGTTAAATGTTTAATCGTTGAGCCTGTAAAAAATTGATCCCAATTTTTTGCTTGAATATTTAGCATAAAAACATACATCAAAAAGTACACATTCATATTATCATGAGGACGAAGTCTGTGTAGGGCTTTTTGGAATTTAATAACATTGTCATTTTCCCAAACAGCACATCGACCTGGTTCTCCACCCTCACAAACGACTAAATCACCTCTTTGTATGCTATAGCGTTCTTCTTCACTTTCTTCAAAACGCATTTCCAATAAATCATCTAGCTCAAAATTTACCCAACGTACATTTTTATTTCTTAAATAAGGGTATAATGTTCCTTTGTTTTTTTCCTTATCCAACATTTTCCCCAAGCACATATCAACATGATTTGATAATGTGTCTGTAGCTAAGCCAGATAAAACACTTTTCAAGACGGATTGGCGGTAAAGGGCGATTTGATTTTTTACGAATTTCAAGTTTTCAACCCCCGCGTCAATGCCGGCGAACAACTCTTCGATTTTCGCCACAATCCGCCCCTGCTCCGCCAACGGGGGAAGAGGAAAAGTGTTTTTTTCAATAGTAGATGTGCTTATGTTAAGGATTCCTATTCCTTTAGATTGCTCAATTATATCATTTGAAATATGCCGCAAATAAAATAAGATATATTTTATGTTTTTATCTTTGTTCGATTTTTTAATACAGCCCGTACGTTGATTTTGCAATGCTGGAAAAGGCTTGTCGTAAATACACCACTTCATAATAGAGCCAGACAGTCCAATCAGTATATCTCCGTATGAAATTATAAATTCTTCTTTTTCTCTCAGATATTTGCTATCAACATATACACAATCGGACAAATCGATTGTATCACCAGATAATTGTGTTTGCTTTATTAGAGGAACTGCTGTTTCTCCAACATTTTCTTTGTTTATAAAAACATTCTTAGTAAAAGCATATCCGTTTCTAATTCTTATTATGTCACCCAATGTGCATTTAATCCAATTTTCAGGAAGATTATTCATTGCTTATCTTTCGTATATGACATTGTTTCGAATGGCTATCCAATATTTTTCAAATTTCTTATATTTTTCGTT
>CAVCSV010000047.1:0-7894 GCA_963604715.1 Limosilactobacillus gorillae | reverse complement strand
GGCTTCGCGATTGTTAGAAAGAAATATGGTAAAAGAGAGCGGAAAGGATCGGCGGACGAGCGTTTCGCGATAGGGAAAACTCCCGACGTCATAAAGCTCTCCGCCGATCCGAATGTAAATACACTTGATGGGTTGGAAGTACCACCACAGCGTGCGTACGTTAACAATTGCAAGTTAAGTACAAAGGACAAAATAATGACAAACTCCGCAAAATACAATACTTTTATAGGCATCGACGTGTCCAAAGACAAGCTTGACCTTTTCAACTCCGCCACAGGAGAACTCGCTACGATTGAAAATTCCAAAGCGGCAATTTCTCAATACATCAAAGCTTTGGAATTTTCCAAGCAGACGCTGGTCATCATCGACTTGACGGGCGGCTATGAAGCCGAGTGCGTGCGGGCTTTTGCGCTCAAAGGCTTTGATGTCGTTCGCGCCGAAGGCTTGAAAGTCAAGGGCTTTGCAAAAGCCGTCGGGCAGAAAGCGAAAACGGACGGCATTGACGCGCGGCTGTTGGCAAAGTACGGCGAAAAGTGCTATGAGGACTTGTTTTTGTACGATCCGTACCCGAATGCGATAAAACCGTTGGTTGTTCGTCTTGCGGATGTCAAACAGATGTGTCAACAGGAAAAGAATCGAGTTCAAGCTCCGGATCTGAACAAAACGATCAAACGCGGGATTGAACAAACGATACAGTTTTTTGAAAGCCAAATCAAGGAATTGGAAACGCTGATTATGGCGGAAATCGGACGGGACGAGCAGTTGTCGGCGCGCTATAAATTGCTGACAAGCCACAAAGGAATAGCGCAGAAAACGGCGATAATTCTGCTAGGATTGCTGCCTGAGTTGGGGCTGATGAACAGACGAGCGATAGCGGCTTTGGTCGGGTTGGCTCCGTTTGCGAAAGACAGCGGAACTCTGGCGGGCTACAGGTTCACCCGCACCGGACGCAAAGACGTCAAAAAGGCATTGTTCATTATCGCTTTGGGAGCGGTTCGATACGACCAAAAATGGAAAACTGTTTATGAGAACTTTCAGCTCCGCGGCAAAAAGAAAATGGTTGCTCTGACCGCTGTTATGCGCAGAATTTTGGTCTCTCTCAACTCTCAGTGCAAGGAACTTTGAGTTTTTTCCTTCTCTCTCTTCTTTCTGGGTTGATGACGAACACAGGAAGACTCGTCATTGCGAGTCCGCAACAGCGGACGTGCCAATCTATTGCCTCAGTCAACCCCGTACCTGTTATCCGCCCCCTGCAAATGGATCACTTCGTCGCAGCTTCGCTACTCCTCGTGATGACGATAACAGATTGAAAAACAAATAAAAATCAAAATCACGAGGCTGAGGTTTAAAAAACAGTCTTCAAGACTGTTTTTATTGTATTTCGAAAACCCCGCGTTTTACGCGGGTGTCTCTTTTTTGTCCAAAGTCCGCTTTTTCTTGTCCGAATCGCCAAAAAATGTTACGCTTGACTAAAGAATAAAACAACGGGAGCACCTCATGGGAACTTTATCAAACGTTTTCGGCAAAAAGAATTTAACGCCCGACGAAAAAAAATTGCAGGCGATGGTCGACAAAGCATGCAAAAACAGCCCCACCGCAAAAGCCACGATTGAAAAAGCCCTTGCCAACGGGATGAAATTGAAATGGGACACCGAGGGTTGCCGAAAAATAAACGCCATCGGATACTGCGTACAATCCGACAAGACCGTGGCTTTGAACGCCAATTATCCCGAAGCCACTTTAATCAGCACGATTATTCATGAAGCGCGGCATGCCAACCAACCCGCCGAGCCCGATTCGAAATTGCATGACATGCGGACGATTATCCAATGGAACCGCGCCATTGAAGCCGATGCGATGACAACGCAGGCTCTTGCCGCTTATGAAATGCGCGGCACAAATCCCGAAGTATGGAATGACTTTAAATCCCGTTTTTCCTTTGTGGCGACCCCGCTGGAAGAAGAAATGAAACGCAGCGGCAACGCGAACAATGCACGGCAAGCGGGCTTTGTCGGCTGGATGAACAGCGGATCGTACAAAGGCGGATACGATGAAAACGAAGCGAAATACATCCATAAACTGATGCGGCTTCGTCCCGACCAAACAAACCAGATGTCCCGCCGCGCCTTGTCCACGCAGGAAATCGAAGACCGCATCAACAGCGTCGACAATTCGGGTTATTTGCAACGTAGCACTATGCAGCGCCCCGAAGCGATGGAACTGTCCCTGCGCGACATGTACGAACTGAAACAGGGATTGAAAGGGCTGGAGGGCGTCGCTTACAACGACAAATCCATCGATTGGGAAAACGGCAGATTCCGCAATACCAAAATGGTCAAAGTTCAGCGCAAAGAACGCGGTTTCTTTGAAAAAATCAGCGATAAAATCGAACAAGCCGTCGATGACGTTCAAATCGCCGTCGGGTTGAAAGACCGCCCGAAAACAAAAGACGAGCAACGTTTGGATTTGTTGTTGAACAACATGAGCAAAGCCAGTCCCGAATTCAAGGAAAAGCTGGAACAAGCGAAAGCCAACGGGCTGAAAATCGAAGTCAAAGAATCGGACGACGAATTTTCGGAACTGTCGTCTTTTGACGGCAAAACCAACACGTTGACGCTTGACGCCAATATGACCAACCAAGAAATGATGCGCGCTTTGATGGATCAAACGGCGTGGAGCGCCCAGCCCGAAGCCCCGTCAATCGGCGAAGCGGATATGCGCACGTCCATGCAGTATCACCGCGCCCGAAACGCGGATTCTTTGGCATCGCAAGCCTGCATGGCGGTTCAAATGTTGGAAACCTATCCCGAATTGACGGATTCTTTCAACAAAGACCATCCCGATATCACAAAAGCGTATATCAACGCCTCCAACAAAAACGGCATCGCCGCCGAAGGCAAGGATGCCGCTTTCAAAGCATGGTTTGACAATCCCGCGCGCGTGCGTTCCTCCGATACGGCGGTTTTGAACACGGACAATACTAAATGGGCAAAGAACCACAAAGACAAAATCCTGAGCAAAGCCATGACCGCCGAAGAAATCCAAAATCGGGTTGCTTTCTATGTGTCGGGCAACTTTATGGCATCGGACAAGGCACTGGCGATTGACACCGAAACGATGAGCCGCGCCAAAAACGAAGCCAAAAGATACGAAGAAATTTCGGGCAACACGGATCATTCGCTTGACACGAAAAACGGAAAACTGGCGGATACGCAAACCGTCAAAAAGGAACAAAAGCCGTGGTACAAGCGCGCTTTGGACAGCATCCACCGCGAAGTCCGCCTGTTACGCATGAACCGCGTCGACCGAAAAGCTTATTTGGCGGCGGAAAAACTCCGAAACGAAGCGACAAAACGGGTTGAACCGAAACAAAGCTTGCAGGACAAGCTGAAAACATTCCAACGCAACACGGTCACACCGCAAACGAAACAAGCCACCGCGCGCGCTGATTTTAACAAACAGCTTCAACAGGTTCGTTTGAAACGCATGCAGGAATCCCGCTGACGAGGCAACTGCATGCAACTGATAAAGTTCATCGGACCCGCCCGAAAAATCGAGCGCATCGTTTTGGAAGCGACGGGCGGTTGCGAAAAACTTCCTCAAGTCGCTTTGGTCGCCGTCATCAGAAAAATCGCCATCATCTTAAACGCCGGATTGCGTGATTCTTTCCTTCTTTCTGCTTGATTTCCTTCATCATTGCTCAGGATATGTTCGCACAGGAAAACGCCCCCATGCCGGCGGTCTGGAATGCAGAGCGCTCTTGCTTTTTTAGCACCGCTTGTCTAATCTTTGTCCTATATACAAGCACAAAGGACTCCGCATTATGCCCAAACAAATCAAAACCGCCCAAAAATCGTTGGAAGAGCTCCTCTGGGATTCCGCAAACAAACTGCGCGGAACAGTCGTTTCCTATGACTATATGAATGTTTGTCTGGGGCTGATTTTTTTGAAATACGCAGGCGACCGTTTCGATGCCCGCCGCGCCGAACTGATTGCGATGGGACGAGAGAAGTACGTTGACCATCCCGCTTTTTATATGAGCGAAAACGTCTTTTATCTGACGCCTGTTTCGCGCTGGTCGTACCTGATTGAAAATGCGAAAAAGCCCGATTTGCCGTTGCTGATTGATACCGCTTTGGCTGAAATCGAAAAGAACAACGACGCTTTGAAAGGTGCTTTGCCCGACAATTTTTATTCACGCCTGACAATGGACGTGTCAAAGCTGGCGGCGCTGGTGGACATCATCAATCAAATCAAAATTGACGCGCATGATTTCGACCTGTTCGGGCGGGTGTACGAATACTTTTTGGGAAAATTTGCGGCTTCGCAAGGGCAAAAGGGCGGCGAATACTACACGCCGAAATGCATCGTCCGCCTGTTGACCGAAATGATAGAGCCTTACAAAGGGCGCGTGTACGACCCGTGTTGCGGTTCGGGCGGCATGTTTGTCCAATCGGCGAAGTTCATTGAGGCGCACGGCGGCGAAACGAACGACATCGCCATTTTTGGGCAAGAGCAAAACTCCGCGACGTTGAAGCTGGCGAAAATGAACCTTGCCATTCGGGGAATTTCCGCTGATTTCGGCGCGATGCCCGCGGACACTTTTTCCAAAGACCAACACAAAGACTTGAAAGCCGACTTTATTCTGGCAAACCCGCCGTTCAACCTGAAAGAATGGCGCGCCGAAAGCGAGCTGACGGACGATCCGCGCTGGAACGGATTTGACGTGCCGCCCGTCGGCAACGCGAATTACGGCTGGATTCTGCACATGCTGTCAAAGCTGAGCGACAAGGGCGTCGCGGGCTTTGTCATGGCGAACGGGTCGATGAGCTCGTCTACGGGCGGAGAGGACAAAATCCGCCGCGCTTTGATTGAAAAGGGATTGGTTGAATGTATGATTGCCCTGCCGTCGCAGTTGTTTTTCACCGTTCAAATTCCGGCGTGTCTGTGGTTTATCCGTAAAAACCGCGACCGCAAGGAAACGCTGTTCATCGACGCGCGCAACGTCGGGTTTATGGCGGACAGGACGCACCGCGACTTTTCGGATGCGGACATCGCGAGAATCACGGCGACCTATCACAACTGGCGCAAAAAGTCGTCCGAATACCAAGACGTCAAAGGCTTCTGCAAATCGGCGGATTTGGCGGAAATCGCCGCGAACGATTATGTTTTGACTCCGGGGCGTTATGTCGGAATCGAAGAACAAGCCGATGACGGCGAACCGTTCGATGCCAAAATGACGCGCTTGACCGCCGAACTGTCAAGCTTGTTCGCGCAATCCGACGCTTTGCAATCGGATATTCGGGACAAACTGGCGAGCATCGGCTGGAAAGTGTGATATGGAAAATAATTTTCAAATTGTTTTTAAAACGTATGACAATGTGGAAGTTCACATTGATCGACAGAACGATACTGTTTGGCTGAATAAAAACCAGATGGCTCAACTGTTCGAAATCGACCGTTCGGGCGTTTCAAGGCATATTCGCAATATTTTTACCCAATCCGAATTGGATGAAAAAAGCAATGTGCAAAAAATGCACATTGCTTCGTCGGACAAGCCTGTCGATTTTTATAGCCTTGATGTCGTTCTGGCGGTCGGGTACAGGGCGAATTCAGGAAAAGCCTCCGCTTTCCGCCGTTGGGCGACGGACGTTTTGAAACAATACTTGACGCAAGGATACGCGATAAACGAACAAAAACTGCGGGAGAAACAGGAACGGCTGGACGACTTGAAGCAAGCATTGGAATTGCTGACCCGAACGATAACGACGCAAGCGCAATCTTTGAATGAAGCGCAAAACTTGGCGGCGGTGCTGGACGCTTTTGCGGGCGGATTGGATTTACTGGATGATTATGACAATAAATCTTTGGCGGAAAACGGAGCGACAAACCGTCCCGCCGTCGTTATCCCGAAATCGGAATACTTGGCTGTTATTCAACAAATGCGCCCCGAATTCGGATCCGATGTCTTTGCCAACCCCAAAGACGACAGCTTTGACAGCTCGATTAACCAGATTTATCAAACGTTCGGCGGACGGGATTGCTATCCGACTTTGGAAGAAAAAGCCGCCATGTTGCTCTATTTTCTGGTCAAGAATCATGGCTTTACGGACGGAAACAAACGCATCGGCGCGGCGTGCTTTTTATACTTTTTGAATAAAAACAAGATGCTGTATAATAAAAACGGATTGCCCGTAATCGACAACGCCGCTTTGTTCGCTCTGACTTTGCTGATTGCCGAAAGCAGACCGGCGGAAAAAGATACGATGAAGCGGATTGTCATCAGCGTTTTAAACAAAGGAAAGCCGAAATGATTCCGTATGACGGATTCAAAAAATCGTTGAAACATTTACAGGCGCAATACCGCAATTACAGTGATATGGACGGCAATTTGCCCGAAATAACCAAGGAAGCCATCGGGGAATCCGTTGTTCAGCGGTTCGAGGTTTGTTACGATTGCCTGTGGAAAGTGTTAAAACGCTATTTGACCGAAGAACTGGGATTGCCCGATGTGCCGAATAGCCCTAAACCCGTTTTCAGATTGGCAATGGAAAACGAAGTCTTGCCGTCGTCGGTCGAAAATTTTATCACTTATGCGGACGCGCGCGTCGGTACTTCGCACGATTACAGCGGCGAAAAAGAGCAGGAAGCTCTTAATATTGTCGACAACTTTATCAACGATGCCGCGAAATTGTATCAAATTATGAGCAAGGAAAACTTTGACTGATGCCGGAAACGCCAACTATCGCCTTGACGGCGGAACAGCTGCAAACGGTTCGGAAAATTCTGCGCCGTCACATTCTCGACGCGGCGGTGTGGGCGTACGGTTCGCGCGTCAAAGGGACGGCGACCGATAAATCCGATTTGGATATGGTCGCGTTTGGCAATGTTGAGAAACAAATACAATCTTTGCGTGAAGATTTCGATGAAAGCAGTTTGCCGTTCCGCGTCGATATATTCGCGTGGAATCAAATCCCCGAACAGTTCCGCGAAAATATCAAACAAAAGTATTATATCGTGCAGAACGGTATAGAATAAAACTTTTTGTTGATGCCCTATCTTCCATAAGCTATACTTTAATAAAATATCGAAACTGTGAGTAACGCCAACGATGCGACGCGGCAGTTTGAGCGACCAAGAAAGGTGGTTTTGATTGTCATTGCGAGTCCGCGACAGCGGGCGAAGTAATCCATTTAAGGAGGGGAAAATAAATATGACTTGTACTACATGGATGAATTATTTATCCGCTCTTGGTCCTGTTATCGCGGCGTTTATTGCAATTGGAGTCGCAGTTTGGCAGGGAATGTTGCAAAAACGGCAGCACAATTTGTCATTGCTTGAAAAAAGATTGGAGTTTTGGGCGGAAGCTAAACAAATCGGTTCAATCGCGCAAAGTTCAAATCATGCAACTATAGATGAAATAACAGAAAATCCTCAGACGAATCATTGGTTGCTTCTTCCGAAAATTCAAGAATTGCAAAATAAAGCAAAAGTTTTATTGAATGAAAAAATTGAACGAAAATTGGTTAAACTTGAACTTATCTATACAGATTTACATAAAAAGACAGATGCGATGTTTCAAGCTCGGGAATATGCCGATGAATTTATGGAAGATAGATATGAAAAAGAATACAAGGATTTGCTGAAAGAGGTATTGGAATTACGGCAACAAAATGAAGAAGAATGGGTAAATTTAGCGATGTTGATTTTTGAAAAAATCAGGGAATTGAAAGTATGATTGCACTTTGGTATTGGCTTCAAGAAAATTGGAAAGACGTTGTTGAAGCCGCTTCTGCTGTTACAGTTGCTGTTTGCGCCGTATGCGCCTTATATACATGGCGCAAGGAGTTTGTGGGTAAAAAGAAAATCGAATTTGCAGCAGAATTTATGGAAA
>CAVCSV010000046.1:0-7938 GCA_963604715.1 Limosilactobacillus gorillae | reverse complement strand
TGTATCTTGCAGAATACTCAAACACCGATAACGAAACAGAAGAAAAGGAGAACTGAAATGAAAAAAACTGTAATGATGATTGCGGGACTGATCCTGCCTGCCGTGCTGACGGGATGCGCGACCGAAACCGTTATTTCCCAAAAACCGGGATATTCGTCCGCGCCGTCTTGGATTCGCGATGTCGGCGGCGATGAAAACGGAAACCGTTATCAGGTCGGATCCGCCGAAGGCGACGAATCCGCGATGGCTTCCGCCGTCGAAAAAATGGCGGCACGCGAAGCCAGACGCGCCCTTGCGGCTTCGGTTCAATCCGAAACGGAAGCGTTCGCCAAAGACGAAATGGGAATGAGCGATTCCCAAGCACAGGAAGTCGCGCAGGAAACCGTCAAGCTGAAAGCCAGCGGATTGCGCGTCACCCAAACATACTGGCATAAAGTTATCGACAAAACGAAAACTGTCCGTTTGCGCGCGTGGGCAAAGGTAACAATGCCCGAAAAGGAATACCAAGACGCCGTCAAAGCCGCGAAAGCCCGCGCCAAAGGCAAAGCGGTCAGCCAGCAAACTTGGGACGAAGCCAAGGAAAAATGGAAAGAGGCTGACGCCGAATAATATCTTTCAACCCGTCGGCGGGGATTATTTTCCCCGCCGATGCACCGGAGTATGAATCTATGCGATTTTTTCTGTTTGTTTTGCTGAATATATTTTTGATTTCCCCCGCTTTCGCGGATTCTTTGCCGTCGTGGGCAAGGCGCGCACCGTCGGAAACGTCGTCAATGCGCTTTTATACGGGCTTCGGCGAGGGTGAAACAAAATCGAAAGCGATTAACGCCGCCGTTGCCGACGCTCAAAAGCAAGCTTTGGCGACATTCGGCATTTTTATCGAAAGTTCCGAAGAAACCTATGAAACGACGCGGTCTTCCGCCCTTTCCGCCGTATCCAGCGAAAAATCGGCGGCAAATCTGGTCGAATTCAACCGCAAAGACACTTTTTCGCAAAAAAACGGAAAATTATGGGAAGCTTACGTTCTTTATTCCTATCCGAAAGCCGAAATCGAAAAAGAACGCAAGCGGCTGGAAAATATGAAAAAAAACGGAGCGAAAGCAGAAAAATCCGTTATCGGTTCGGACAGATCCAAAGGTGTTTTGGTCGTCGACACGAACGGTGTCCGCGCTTCGCTGTACATTGACGGGCGGTCGTTCGGCTATACGCCCGTCGAGTTAATCGGGCAACTGAGCGCGGGGGAACACAAAGTCCGCATCGACGCCCCGATTTACGAAGTGTTCGAACACACCGTTATCATTATGCCGAACAAAACCGTCAAACTGCCCATCCGATTGAAAAATGCGTTCGGGTTTGTCACCTTGCGGACGGACGGCAAAAAATCAGATGTGTTTTTGGGCGGTAAAAAAATCGGTACAACGCCTCTGGTCAACTATAAAGTTCCCGCCGGCAAAGAGCTGACGTTCGAACTGCGCAATTCGGAAACGGAAAAATCGTTTCAAAGCGTAACCTTGGACAGAAATGAAGAACGCGAAATCAACATTTCCCTGCAGGAAAAGAAAGCCAAAATATCGGTTTATTCCTTTCCCGAAGCCGAGGCTTATATTTTATTGGACGGGCGAAAAACGGGGCTGAAAACGCCGCTGGAAAATCACGTCGTCCCTGCGGGAAATCATAAAATCACCGTTTACAAAAACGGTTTTGAAGATCAGGCGCAAACTTTTTCAATCAAGGGCGGTGAAACCCGCAAATTGTCGCTGACCATGGCGAAATTGAAACGCAACGTTTCCCAAAAACTGCTGTTCGACAAAGCACACACCTTTACGCTGTATCCGTCAACCACCGTAAAAATGCCATCCTTGGCGGGGGTTCGCGTCGAAGGAAAATTGTCCCGCCTGATGGAGTGGAATGCGGCGTTTTCTTTTGTAAAAGCACGCACCGCTTTTAATGACAAAAGCGGCAAAGTTTTTCTGACCGTTTATATCGACGAACAGGCTTATAAAAGAAACTACACCGCCCCGATGATTGCGGCTTTGTCGGACATGACAGCGGGTGATGCCGAGGAAGCCTCCTTGCCGCTGAAATGCTTCGGCGGCGGAGCCTGCGGATTGCCTCGTCTGGAAACGGATTCGGACGTGTATTTGAGGACAAGCGGATTTCATCATTACTTTTGGTCTGACAAAGCCGATTACATGCGTTTCCCGATTATGCACATGCTTTCGACGAAAGGAATTGAAAGAACCGTTTCTTTGGAAGCGTACTTCGCGGCGTTTGACACCAACAACAAAAGCGTCGCGACGAGTGTTTTCCCGTTCCAAGTCAGAAATTGGCACCCGAACGGCAAAAACATCGTTTTTTCCCCCGAATTGCTGACAAACGATTCGGGCAAATGCTCTCGAAAAAGCCTTTTGGCGGGAAAAGCGACCTATTGGTGCGGCTCGGAATCTTTGATATTCGAACAAAGAATCAAATCCGGAACGCTTGGAAAAATCAGCAAAGTTTTCGTCGCAATCGGAGTAAAAGCGCAATGAAAAACAAATTTATTCTTTCTGGCTGTTTGGTTTTGAACGCCTGTGCCGTTTTGGACGGCGTTCCCGAAACGCAAACGGTTTGCATCGATTCCAACATAACGGCATTTGTTTACGTCAATGAAAAAAAAGTCGGACAAACGCCTTTTTGCGGCGGAATCGAACGCGGATTGAACACGACCGCCGTTTTGAAGGCGAACGGATACAAAACAACGGAAGTTCCGCTGAAAAAAGTCGTGCACCGCCAATGGATGGCAACTTCCAATACCGAAGGTATGCTGATGCAAACGGGCGTCAACATTGTTTCGCTGTTTGTCCCGACGGGAATGGATATGACCTATACGTCGCAGGGACGCTGGATTGAATACATGCCCGATTCCTATTATGTCGAAATGTATTCCCCATATCGGCGCGCGGATTTGAACGATTTGAAAATCAAAGCATTTGCTTTGAAAAACTATCACCCGCTGAAATCGGGTGACATGGAGTATGTCAAAGCCTTGTCCGTTTTGGCGCGGCTGCCCGAAACGGCGGTTTTCGAAACGGCGAAAGCGAACGATACGGCGGCGGAGTTCGCCAACAGTCTTTCCCGTCGGGCAAAAGGAGAAAAACAATGATTAAATACGTTTTGCTGTTCTGCCTTTTGTCTGTTCCCGTTCACGCCATGCCGTGCTTTGTCAATATGGGACAAGACCACTGTTTGAAATATTACATTCAAGATCAAAATTTGAACGACATCCGCAAAAGCCTTGAAAAAGGGGCGAATCCGAACAGCGCGTTCGAACTATCCCTGAATACGCAAAATCCCGCCGTTGTCAAGCTGTTGCTGAATCACGGCGCGGATGCGGAACGGCAAACAAGCGTCGGCGGCGGCGCCCTGTTTTATGTACTGCACCACAAAATTCCGTTGGCGGAAACACTGTTGAACGGCGGCGCAAATCCGAACGTTTTCGACAGCGACGGCAATTTATTGCTGACGCGCGCCGTTATCCGATACGGCAATTTCGATTTTGCGCGTCTGTTGTTGAAACACGGCGCGAAAATCAATGCAACCGATACAAGCGGAGATTCTCCTTTGGTCAAAGCCGTTAAATTGAACGAACCTTTGTTCACGGTGAATTTTCTGTTAAGCAACGGAGCAAATCCGAATGAAAAGCTGCAAAACGGATCGCCGCTTTTGACGTATGCGGTGTTGGACAAAGGAAAATTCGATACGGCGCGGGCTTTATTGAGATTCGGCGCAAAAATCAATGCGACGGACAAAAACGGCAAAACGGCTTTGATGCGGGCGCTTGAAGAACGCAAATCCGACAAAACCGTCGTCTTTTTGCTGGAAAACAAAGCCAACGCAAAAATAGACGGGGCTTTGTGGGTGGGACTGGAACAGGACCGTTCCACAAAAATACTGGATTTGCTGCTGAAAAACGGGGCTGACATCAATGAACGCTCTTCAAACGGAAGAACCCCCTTGTTTTTCGCCTGTCGGGAAAAAAGCGCATTCCTTGTTTCATGGCTGTTGCAAAAAAGGGCGTCCGCAACGCTGACAACAAAGAAAGGCGCGACGACTCTAATGGCGGCGGCATGGGCGCATCAGCCCCCGTCCGTTTTGAAAGCTTTGCTGGCGAAAGGGGTGAAAATCAACGCCCGCGACGCGGCAGGTGAAACGGCAATCTTCTATGCCGCCGACAAAGGAACGATGACGCAAAAACTGGAAACAATCGATTTTTTGCAAAAAAACGGGGCGAAAATCAATGAGGTATCCAAAAACGGCAAAACGCTGACGGATATGTTGCGTTCCGACAAAAAAGTCATCGGCGATATGCGTTATTGGAATTTATTGGCGAAAATCAACGGGGGATAACACTATGGTCACTTCGCATAAATACGAACACGACGAAGACGAACGGCGTTCGGCGCTGTCTTGGACGTTTTGGCTTTTGCCGCTGGGATACGACTTTATCACGTTGTTTTTCGAGGCGCTGTTGTGGACAACGCCCGTTTCCGACAAAGTGTACTTTATTGCCGCCTCGTCGTTTTGGCTGGCGACGCGCATCGGTTTGATTATCGGACGCAGTTTTTCCGATTATGCAAACGGCAACATGGGGCATTACTCCGTTTGGCGAAATCAAAGCGAAATCTGGGTCCGTTTCAAACTGGATTACGGCTATCAGCTGGTTTCGATTGCGCTTACTGATTTTATCGTTTGCATCATTCTGGCAATCAAACTGCACATACCGTTCGGACAAACAACCCTTTTTGCCGATATTTTGAAAGCGATACTGTAATGGCGACTGTTTTGACGATTTTGCTTTGTTTGGTTTGCGTTTTCGTCGTCGTAACGGCGTATATCAGCGGCTTTGACGTCGTACTGCTGCTGTTTTCGCCCGATAAGCCGATTGACGGATTTTTTATCAACATCGCGGATATTGTCTGGTATCAGCTGGGCATTGTCGGCATTTTCGTTCCGCTGTTTCTGTACGTTTTTCCGATATTGTCCGCGTTGATGTTCCGCAGCGGCGACAGCGACGGCGCGGGCGAATTGACGTTGGGCGGCATTGCGGCGTTCGGATTGGGAATATTGACCTCGCGCTTTGCCGCCCCTTTGCTGCCTGATGCCGCTTTTGCACCGCTGGGGGCGGGACTGCGCGGCAGGTGGGCTTGGGACTGCGCGCCGTGGCTGTCTGTAATCGCCACGCTTGTTTCCGCCGTTTTGCTGCTGAGCTGTTTTATCGTCCCCGCCGTGTGGCTCGGCTTTGCCAAAAAACGGGCGGCTGAAATCGCCGCAGCGGAAAAAGCCCGACAAGCCGAGGAAGAAGAACGCAAAAAGCGGGAACAGAAAACAAAACCGAAAAGGACGCCCAAACCGAAAACAATCGCAAAATCCGCCAAAACAACTGAAAAACCGTATGTTATCGACGGAGAGTGGTACGGTTGGATGGATGATGTGTTCGCCGGAAAAATTCCCGTCAATGCGATTGAAGTGGATGGCACCACTTCGTTGATGCATGCCTGCGAACTCTGCGGCAGCGGCTCATCCACTCCCGCGCGATACGAGGGATACAAAGCCGTTCGAAAATTGATTGAAATGGGTGCAGATGTCAATGCGCAAGACAGATTAGGCAGGACACCTTTGTTTTACGCGGCAAAATGCGTTAAGGGAAAAGCCGCTCAAACCCGCATTACGCAAATATTGCTGGATGCGGGTGCAGACATTAACATTGAAGACAAACTCGGAACGACTCCGATTTCGCAAGCCGCCAAGGCGCGAAATTTCAACCTCGTGTATCTGTACTGCAAAAAAAATGCGGCTGTTCGTTCAAACAAAGCGGCATACACTCTTTTGAAAAGTGCCGTGGAATCGGGCGATACCGGATTTTTAAAATATATCTGTTCCAAAATAAACCCGAAGACCAAAAGTGATTATAACGAAACCCCTCTGTTTTCATGCCCGTTATCACCCGACTGTGCCGTACTGCTGATAAAAGCGGGCGTTGACCCGAACGAATTGAACGACGCCGGCGAAAATTGTTTGTTCGGTCAGGGCTATTATGACACATTGGAAGTTCTGCTGAAAGCGGGCGCGAATCCCAACGTGCATGATGAAAAGGGGAAAACGCCGCTGATGGAAGCTCCTTCGGCACAAATATTGTTGCTGATAAAATACGGCGCGGATGTCAATGCTTGCGACAACAAAGGCTACAGTGTTTTGCACCATGTTGTTGATTCCAATAACGGACAGAGATGTGCCGCCAGACTGTATTTATTGCTGAAAGCTGGCGCAATCGTTTCCGGCGAATATAA
Source organism: Limosilactobacillus gorillae (assembly GCA_963604715.1). GTDB lineage: Bacteria > Pseudomonadota > Alphaproteobacteria > CAAGCB01 > CAG-977 > UBA2903. The sequence goes on along the minus strand of CAVCSV010000046.1, from coordinate 1,609 downwards.
CGAACGGTGCAAAGAAAGAATCCAAAAAGCCCGCGAAGCCAACAAAAAATCCAATCCGTTTGACGAAGCCGAAGCACTTCTTGCACACGACAACGACACGGGCAACCTCAGTTATTATAAAGTCTATTATGCCGACCCGGCGGATGAAGATGTTTCAAAAGACGTTTCAAAAATTATGAAAGAGCTTGACAGCAACTATGTTATCGGCTTGGGCAATGCGAAACGCGACGAAAAAACGGGGGCGCTGACATCGCAGGACGATTTGTCAGCCGTTTCGTTCTGGCTGTATGCCGTCCTGCATTTGGAAAAATATTCGCCGCTGTTTTATTCGGGGAAACCCGAACAAACGGCAGGGCTGATTGCTCACACAATCAGAAGTGGTGGACAATTCATTGTGTTTGACATAAACGGCGCGCTGAAGCCCTATGCCGACAAATGCCGCTATGTTTCAAGCGAATTCGCCGCAACGTCTTTCGTCAACGACATGTATCTGGCGTTTAAACAAAACAAACCGTTGGACATGGAGGGCGTTTATTTCTTTAACGACTTCGATTTCGTCAACACCGTTATCCCGACCGACGAACTGGAATGGTTTTTCGCCGCGGCGCGGGAACGGAAAATATACTTTATTGCGACGGTGGATACCCATGCCGACGAATTTTCGGCGTTGTTCGAACATCTGGGCAAAAGCTTCAGTTTCGTCGGATTCAATTATTGGTATCAAAAAGACGAAACCGAATGGAGAATCAAAACCGCAAACGGCTTTTTCGATTTTGTTTTCAGCGATGCGATTGCCGAAACTCTGTCGCCCGATATGAAGTTGATGACCACGCAAGAATTGCTGGATAACACGGCTGACGAAAACACAAAAAACGATGATAACGATGTCAACGCGCCCGATGAAAACGGCGTCACACCTTTGATGCGCGCCATGCGCATTGACGGCGATACCCGCGCGGTTCGCAAATTGCTGAATGCGGGCGCGGACGTTGATGCAAAAGATGACGACGGCGATACGGCTTTGCAATACGCGTTTGACGTTGAATGCGTCCGCATGCTGATTGAATCGGGAGCAGATATTCACACGGAAAACGACAACGGCGAAACGCTGTTGCAAAACGCGTGTTCTCCCGAATACGCCCAATTTCTGATTGACCAAGGGCTGGATGTCGATACCCGCGACAAGGACGGCGATACTCCGTTGACGGGCTGTTTCGTTGCGCGCTTCAAAGACAACGCCGAAACGGAATTGGAAATTGTCAAGGTTTTGCTGAATGCCGGCGCAGATGTCAACGCGGCGAACAAAGACGGCAAGACGGCGCTGATTTTGGCGGCTGAATTGACAAAATATAAACGCCCCCTGCGCTTTGTTTTGCAAGCCTTGAAGTTGTTAAAAGACGCTGGTGCGGACGTCAATCATACGGACAAAAAAGGAAACTCCGCCCTGTTGATTGCGCAAAAAATCGGCAATACAGAAGCGATTCAAATTCTGTCGAAGTAAAATGCCATTCTTTTAGGGTACGCAAGATAAAGAATAATCAATGACTAATTCCTTGAAAGTATATCTTTGCGGAGGAAGTGAAGAACTCTTTTCCAATGGTTTTTTTGC
>CAVCSV010000045.1:0-9205 GCA_963604715.1 Limosilactobacillus gorillae | reverse complement strand
TTTGGCGTTGGCGATACCCCCCCCCCCCCAGCAGGGCGAGCGTACACAGCAAAGTCAAAAATGTCTTCATTGCCGTACCCTTTCCTAAAGGTGATATTTTACTTCAATTATTACCATATCATAGAATTGCGGCAAAATTATGGCAAAAACGCCTTTTCTTTGTAAAATTTTTATGACAGACGAAAAAAGCCTTGAAAAATCAAGGCTTTTTTCGTTATTCCGCGACAATCGGGCGGGTCTGCGGTGCCATGTTGGCTTGACGTTTGTATTCGAGCGCGTGCGCCAAGTATTTGTTCAGTTGCGCTTGAACCCGCCCGTTAATCGTATCGGCGGGATAATTGCCGTTTTCGTCGGGTTCGCCCGCAGGGATGCCCGTCAAAATTTCGATGCCTTCGTCAATCGTTTCAACAGGATAGATGTTGAACAGCCCCGCTTTGCAGGCTTCGACGACATCTTTGCGCAGCATCAGGTTGTCGACGTTCGTTTTCGGAATCAAAACGCCGTGTTTGCCCGTCAAGCCGCGCATTTTGCACACGTCAAAGAATCCTTCGATTTTTTCGTTGACACCGCCGATGGCTTGGATTTGTCCGAACTGGTTGACCGAACCCGTTACCGCCAGACTTTGCCGTATCGGAGTATTCGCCAGACTGGACAGCAGGGCGTACAATTCGGTCGACGACGCGGAATCCCCGTCGACTTCGCCGTAGGATTGCTCGAACACCAAGCTTGCCGTCAAATACAGCGGCGCGTTTTTCGCAAACCGCGCGGCAAGGAAGCTAGACAGAATCAAAACGCCTTTGGTGTGCAGGGGACCGCCCAAATCAACCTCGCGTTCAATATCCAGCACGCCGCCCGACCCCAAGCGCGTCAGACAAGTGATGCGGCTGGGCTTGCCGAACGAAATCTGCCCGTACTCAAACACCGCCAATCCGTTGATTTGCCCGACAACCGCGCCTTCGGTGTCAATCATGACCGAACCGCGGCGGATTTGTTCCGCCATACGCTCTTGGATGCGGTCGGCGCGTTTGATTTTCGACACAATCGCACGGTCGACGTGGTCGCGCGTAATCACGGCGGATTTGTCCGTCATGGCGCAATAGTTGGCTTCGCGGATAAGGTCGCTGATGGACGCGATGTGCGCGGTCAGTTTTTGATTGTCTTCCGCCAGTCTTGACCCGTGTTCAATCAAGCGGGCGACCGCGCCCTGCTCCAACGGACGCAAATGGTTGCGGCGCGCCTGCGTGGCAATCAATCGGGCGTATTTTGTGATGTTGGCTTCGTTTTTGTCCATCACGGGGAAAAAGTTTGCCTCGACTTTGAACAATTCGGGAAAATCGGGATCGTTTTCCGCCAAAGTGTAGTACAGGTCGGGTTCGCCCAGCAAAACGACTTTGACATCCAAAGGAATCGCTTCGGGTTCCAAAATGGTGGTCGTCATGCCGCCGTCCGTCGCGGGCGGGTCCATGGTGATTTTTTTCGACCGCAAAGCGCGCTTCAAGCTTTCCCACGACGCGGGCTGATTCATCAAATCTTTGGCTTCGATGACCAAAAATCCGCCGTTCGCGTCGTGCAAAGCGCCCGCTTTAATCATATTGAAGTCGGTAACCAAAGCGCCGAACTGCTGCTGTCTGTCCACGCGGCCGATAAGGTTCGTCAAAATCGGATGTTCCAAAAACACCAGCGGCGCGCCTTTTGTTTCCGAATGGTCGACCAGAACGTTGACTTTGTAACGACGCAGAGGCGTTTCGGATTTTTGCTTGGCAATCAGGCTCATCAGCTGATCTTCCTCCGCTGACGGCTGTTCGTCGTCCCCCGCGTCCGCGGTGTTCGCGTCGTCGCCCGTCGTCGCGATGAACAGGGCGATGTTGTCGATGATGTCCTTGTAAATCGCGCGCAGGAAAGCCGTAACGTCTTTGTTGCGGCGGTATTTTTTCTTCAAATCGTCAATCAGGTGTTTGATGGCGATGTCGGCGAATTCCTCGTTCAATTTTTTGATTTGTTCGCGCTGTTCCTTTTCCCACTTGGGGATGTCGCGCACGGCGTTTTCCAGTTCCTCCTGCGCCGAATTCAGTTCGGCAAGGACTTCCTGCTGTTCCTCTTCGGTCAGTTTTTCAAACGCTTCTGGACTTAAAACTTCGCCGTCGCGGGTGGGCGCGACGACCAGCCCCACAGGCATGCGCAGGACGGACACGTTTTTGCCCGTCGTATGTTTTTGAATGTCGTCAAAGTACTGCGTTTTCTGGTCGCGGAAACTGTCCTCGATATGCTTCAGGGCGGCTTTGTATTTTTCACCCTCGAACACGGCGGGCAGAGCGACGCGCAGGTCTTCTATCAGTTTGTCGATGTCCTTGGCAAACGGACGGGCTTTTCCCGCGGGCATGCGCAAAGCGGCGGGTTTGTACGGCGTTTCAAAGTTGTACACATAGCACCAGTCGTCGGGTGTTTTGCGCTCTTCGGACGCTTTGCCCAGAATTTGACGCACCAAGGACGCCTTGCCCGTTCCCTCGGGGCCGATGCAGAACAGGTTGTAACCGTAGGAATCGACGTTGATGCAGAATTTAATCGCCTCTATCGCCTGTTCCTGTCCCAGCGGTTCGGATAAATCCTGCAAATCGTCTGTCGTTTTGAACGACAAAAAGTCCAAATCACAGGCGGAATAAAGCTGTTCGGGGGATAAAGGGGACGTCATGGATATAAACCTTTCGATTCTGATTTCAGTATGCCTTTTATAAACGGAAAAGGTAAAACAGCGCTTAACTTTGAAAAATATTTTCGTTAAGGAATTTAAAACCGCCGATTGCTACCCTAAATACCAAAGCAAGGAGCGAATCATGAATCAAGCGCATGAAAAAACAAAACAACTGATAGAAAACTGCCGTTTGATTTGCCGAAACGAACCCGACAAAATCGAAAACTGGCTGGATTTGGGACGCGCCCTGCTGGACGACGCCCGATACGCCGAAGCCGAACAGGCTTTGACCAAAATTTTTGAAGAGGGGCGATTTTTTTCCTTTAAAAACGGAATTCCGCGCGTGCGGCTGAAAACCCTGCTGCATTGGAAGAAAAACAAGCTTGCCTATGCCAAAGCATACGCGGATTTGGCTTTCGTGTCCGTGCATCAGGCGAACTTGGCGGAAGCCGAACGTCTGCTTTCCATGGCTTTGCGCGTGTTCGAAGATATGGGCGAAGAAGCCGAATACTTCCGCGCCGCCAACCGTTTGGGGACGGTGTACCGTCTGGGCGCGGCGTTCGAAAGCGCGGAGGAGCTGTTTTTGACCGCCCGCAAAGTCGCCGAAAAACACAACTGGCGAAAAGGCGTGGCGGAAGCCGCGGGAAACTTGGGCATGGTGTGCGAAGCTTGCGACCGTTTTGATGAAGCGTTGGCGTATCACACCGAAGCGCTGAAGCTTTACGAAGAGCTGGACGCCGATTTTGACGCCGCGTGCGAATGGCGGCAGCTGGGGCTGTGCTGTTTGCGCGCGGGACAAACGGACAAAGCCGACAGGCATTTGACGCAGGCTTTGACCTTGTTCGAAAAAACGGACGACAAGCTGATGCAAAGCCGCGTGATGAACGATTTGACCCTGACGCGGACGGGAAAGTTTGCTTTGGATACCGCGTTCGAGGCGTTGCAACGCGCTTTGGCAAGCGGCGACGAATTCGAAATCGCGGACAATTCTTTGCTGTACGCGCGTTTGCGGCTGGAGGAATCCGCCGAAGACACGCAAATCGAAACACTTTTGCTGTCGGCTTTAGAACTGTTCAAAAAGCTGAAAAAACAAAACGAAGTCGCCAACGCGTCGTCGACTTTGGGCTTGTTCTATCTGCGCCGCCGCCGCTATGACGAAGCCGAAAGCCGATTCAAAGACTCCCTGCATTTGGAACAGCGTTTGCACCGCGCATTCGGCATCGCTTCAGACTGCTGCAACTTGGGACTGATTGCAAAAAACAAAGGCGACAAACAGCGCGCGGCGGAGTATTGGGAAAAAGCCGCCGCTTTGTTTGCGGAAAACGGCGACGACGAGCACGCCGCCGAATTCAAACAAAGGATTGCCGCGTTATAACGGCGGCTGAAGCAATTCTTCCTCGGGCAGAGTGGGTTCCAGTTCAAAGAATTCGATTTCCTTGCGTATCGGGGCGATTTTCAGCGTTCCCGTCAGCCCGACGTGATTTGTGCCGAACGGTTCCGTCGCGCGCAAATCCGCCACTTCCATTCCGGGGTGGACATAGACGTAATCCGTCGGACGGCGCAAAAACCACGGGCGGTTTGCCCCCGATGTCAGCACGACCGTGCTGTCGGTTTGCAGTCCGCCGATGTCTTCCAGCGGTTTAAGCAGATAGCTCCACCCCGACGCGCCGAATCCGCCGATAAGCACGACAGGTTCGTCCCGACTGCGCACGAAATTTGCCAAAGCGGCAACTTTTTCAACGGCGGTTTTATAGCTTTTCTTGCTCCACGGATTGCCCAAGGACGTCAGCGCCAGCGTCAGCTTGCGCGTCCCGACGACACGCGAAACCCAAATTCCCGCATCGTCGTCAACCAACCCGCGCGCCGTTCCGGGGGTGCGCGCCATAACCAGCATCATTTTGCCCTGTTTGTCAAACGACTGGTTCTGCAAATAATAACCGCCTTTGATTTCGTTCAATTTGCGGTAAATGTCGACGGGAACGTTCGTCCAAAACACCACGTCGGCATCCGTCGAATCCAGCACTTGGCGCACCGCGTCGGCTTGGTCGTCCGCGCCTTTCAAATCCTGATACAAAAACGTAAAGTGGGAATAATCATCGGGCAGGCGGGATTCCTGTTCGCTCAAATGATAATGCGACGCGACCAAAGCCAGATTCAGCACGGCGAACAAAACAAACACCGTCGTTTCCAGCCACCGCTTTTTAATCACGCACCACAGGGCGAGCGCAATGCTTAAAAAAGCCGCCTGCGTTTTGAATTCGCCGACGTAATCCAGCCGCCAATCCGCACTGCGCCCCAGCGTGCCCAGCAAAGTCAGCGTCGGAATCGCCATCAATAAAAACAGCGTTGTTGAACGTTCGCGTTCCTGAAACTTGCGTTTAGACAAATAACCCATTGTTTCGACTCAAACCGTTGTGTAAAAAAATAAGTCTGTTATGCTTAACGTATAAAACATTTTTTGGGAAAGCAAATCAAAATATGTCCATTGACCCGAATCTTTTCGACGGCGCGTATGTTCCCTCCTCCCCGTTTATGTGGGGCGCGGCGGGACTGTTCGGATTGCTGGCTTTGCGCATGGCGCTGCGTCTGGCTTTGCCAAAGGGCGGAAAAGCGTCAAGCGGCGCGCTGGGCGGCTTGGCGGATTTGGGGAAATCACCCGCCTCGTCGGAAAAAAATACCGCCGCCGAATCCGAATCGGAACGCGAACAGGAACAACAGCGCGAAAAAACAGAACAGGAAAAACTCAAAGAACTGTTCGAACTGTTTGACGAAGGCAAGGACAAACCGCCCGAAATGCAGCAGGAACAAACGCAAGAACAGGAACAAGAGCAAAACGAACTGGGCGAAAACAAAGACGCCGTCAAAGGATTGCGCGAACAGGCGGAAAAACTGATTGACGACATTCTGACGCTGACAAGCAAAGGATTGGCGGGACAAGCTTTGGCAAAAGCGTTGACGTCGCGTTGCGCCGCCGACATCCCGCCGATGGAACTGCAGCCGATGATTGAAGCCATGGAAGCTTTTTTGAAAAAAAACGATTCCAAAACAACGGTTATCGGCTTGGATTCCGATTTCGAACGCAAAGGGGCTTTAAGCGCTTTACTGCGCGGGGATTATGCCGACGCGTGCGACTATCTGTCCCGCCGCGCGGACGAAGCCGACAAACGCGCCGAAGCCACGCACCGCGGCGCCGTCAAACAGGATGCTTTGCACGAATCCGCGTCTTTGCACCGCGCCATCGCCGTTCTGATGCGGCCGCACGACCCCGAACGCAGCTTTGAAGAGCTGAAAGAATCCGACGAACGCGAACCCGACAACGCGCTGACGATTGCCATGATGGGGCGCGCTTACGAGGAAAGCGGCAAAACCGACAAAGCCGTCGAAACATTCGACAAAGCCGCCCAAATCGGCGAAAAAGGCGATTATGCCGCACAGTACGCCGCCGACCGCGCCGAAGCCATCCGCTTTAACGCCGTCGCCGCCCAAGCCGAACGTATCCGCGAAGATTACGAAAACCTGCTGGGGGCGGATGCCGTGCGCCAAGCCGAACAATCCCGCATCCGTCAAGACTTCATCCGCGACGAATTGCTGGACCGCGCCAACAAACACGACGTCGAATAATTTTTTTGCGCAAGTTTTTTGCCCTGTCGTGCGTTACATCAACAACCGCCCGAACGGAATTGAAGGTCTCTCCTCCGTACAAAACGTCCTTTGGTTTCGCATCGGGCGGTTTTGTTTGCATCGGCGTTTCAAGGCATAACGGCACAATATAAAAAAAGCACCTTTTCAGGTGCTTTTTTTAATGGCGGAGAGTGTGGGATAATTTGTCAGAGCAATCAGATACATCTGAAAAACTCCCCGCCGTATCGGTTTTATTAGCAGTCGCATTAGCAATTTTAATACATTATCAAAATAAACATATCTTGTAAAGATTGTTTTATTTTTGCTTTCCTTCAACCTCTTGATAATCTGATATTTATCTGATGTATCAGATACGAGGAAAATCCATGAAAGAAGATATATTCCTCGGAATTTCTCAACCTCGGAATCCAAAATTGGCAAATGTTTTTTATCGGTTGCGATTGATTGAAGCGTACGGAACGGGAATCCTGAAAATCAAAGAAGCCTATTCAAAGACCATTCAAAAACCCGTATTTGAAATAACTGACAACGCGTTTAAGATTGTCCTGCCGAACACAAACGTACACACGAAAAATGATATGGCTCAGACTTTGAGTTCAACGGATATGACCATTCTTAACAGCATTGAAGCAGGAAAACTCCATACCAGGAAAGAAATACAGGACAAAACCCGATTTTCTCAGTCCACTGTCATCAAAGCGTTAAAAAAACTGGAACAAAACGGCTTAATCATACGAAAAGGGAATGCTCGAACAGTAGTTTATTCCAAGGTTTAAGCTGTGGGATAATTTGTCAGCGTAATTGATTTTTGTTTAAAATCAAACAGTGTCCGGTATCTGTTTTCGACGTTCTTCAATATCTTTTCATAACTATCCAAAGACGTTAAAGCGTTTTTATCAAGAATATCCGCCGGTTTCCGACCGTCATCACGATATGGGAAAAGTCCATCATGCTTGTCGCGTTCAAATCGGCAAAAAAGGAGATTGCGCCTTGACATTTTCAAAAAAATAAACAATATGTGATATTATGCAAAAACAAAGTGCTTAAAGTCGGGACGGAAAGGAAACTTTCCGCCTTTTTTATTGAAAGGATAAAAAATGACGGTAAGCAGTCAAACGAACAAGGTGATTTATATCGGAAACGGGGTTGCGACAGAATTTGCAATCCCGTTTTCTTTTTTGGAACAGGAGCATATCAAAGTCAGGCAGAAAAAGAACGACATACAGACGGAACGGACGGACTGGACGGTCAAAAGCGGAAATCTGGTATTCGCGGATGCGCCCGAAAGCGGGGCGGAAATCGCGATTGTGCGCGAAGTGCCGCTGACGCAGGAAACGGACTACCGCGACAACGAAATTCTGCACGCCGAAACGCTGGAAAGGAACTTTGACAAGCTGACGATGCAGGTGCAACAGTTAAAGGAACAAATCGACCGCGCGGTCACGGTGGATATGTTCGACGACACACAGGCGGCAAGCTTGATTCCAAGCATCAGAAAAGCGGTGTCGGATTGCGCAAAATCGGTTGAATCGGCACAGTTGCTGAAAACGGAAACGGATGCGCTTTTAACGTCGGCAAAGCAACAGGTGCAAACGGCGACCGAACGGGCTCAAGCAGCTGCAACTTCGGCGAACAACGCCGCGGCGGCGGAAACGAACACGGCGTCAATGCTGTCAACGAAAGCCGACACCGCTTTGGACAACTTGACTGCGGCGGGGAAAAAGAACCTGGCAAACCTGGCCATGGCCGGCGAAAAATACGTCAACATCGCCTTAACTTCTGGAAAATCAACGACTTACACGGCGCCGGAAGCGGGATACGTCGTTTTGGTCGGGACGACTTCCGTCACGGGCGCGGGATTTAACATAACGTGCCAAACGTCAAAAGTCGGCGTTAAAATCGACACTTACGCGGCGGGCAGAACGACGCGCGTTTTTTGCCCCGTCGCGGCAAAGGAGAACGTAACGGTGCAGGCCGAATTCAGCGCATTGGAATATTGCCGTTTTGTATACGCGAAAGGAGGAAAGTAATGCTGTACATAGAAAAGATTGAAGCGCATAAAATCGGAAATTCAACCCCGTTCGCGGATGTGGCGGAGAATTTCGGCTGGACGATACGGCGCGAAGATGACACGGTGGAAAAAGCCTATGACGGCACATTGTGGGAAAAAGGTTACGCTCCGCCGAAACCCGACGGCGTCAAGGCCGCCGAATTGAGAGCCGAACGGGATGAATTGCTGCGTCAAACGGATAAATTTATGATTGCCGATTATCCGATAACGGCAACATTGCGGGATCAATACAAAAACTACCGCGCATACTTGCGTAATATTCCCGCCCTCCCCGATTTTCCGAACTGCACGGTTTCGGATTTTGAATCGTGGAATAACTGACGGAAAAGCGGCCGCTTAATCGGCGGCCGCCGCTTCGCTTTCATACCGCTCCTTTACCGCGTAAAATCATTGCGGCGCCGGGTTATAATCTTCAATAAGACGCTTCACTTTTTCGAAAAATTCCATATTTAAATCCCTGCATTCACGCAACGCGTTCGGATACGTTTTTGCTTTTTCAATATCTGCCTGCAAATCGCCTGAATAAAAAATCGGCGGATACTTAAAGTTGCAAAATCTGTCGCTGAACGGATTAAAAAGGATCACCTTTTTTTGCATCAGCGTCGCCCAATACATCATGTGGTACGTGTTCGTGATAATCACTTCGGACGTTGAAATAAACTCGATCAGTTCATCAAACGGCTGATTATTGAACATTGTTTGAAAATCGAATGTTTTTTCAGAATTTTCATAATGAATAATACAGCCGATTTTCCGTTTTATTTTTTGTTTTTTGTTCAATTCCTTTTTCAAACAGGATACGC
>CAVCSV010000044.1:0-10563 GCA_963604715.1 Limosilactobacillus gorillae | reverse complement strand
TTCTATCAACACCGACAACTTTGTTGACATGCCCGTATTTTATGGCTTTAGTCAATTTAATGTCACCAAACGGTCCAATAAAACCGAATATTGCATATCCGCAGCTTTCTCCCTCTCTAATTTGAAGGCTTTTCGAAAAATCGACCTGAGACAAAGGAATAGAATGAACAACAGGCATTTGTGTATAAGAACAGGCTGATAAACTGCCAATCATCAGCAATGTAAAAAGAATTTTTTTCATGATGCATCCTCCGAAACGTGGTAAAAAAAAGACCGCCTTTTTAAAGCGGCACGGGGAGTTAGAACAATCAACTGTTGCGGTGATCCTTTTGACCTTTAAAGCATACAAGGGTACGCTTCTGAACATACGCCAAAAGCTCCCCGAACCCATAAGGAAATCGGGGATACAATTCCGTTTTGCGGATAGGCGAAACGGTTTCGATGCCATATCATAGCACCGGCAACAGAAGAGAGCTGTTCTAAGGCTCCGCGCCTCTTTTTCAGGCACTTGACGCGCGGACGGATGCCCGCACGCTTGTCTTAAGGATACAATTCTATCGGTCGGATTGGCAAGAAGTTTTTACAGAAATCAAAAACGCCCTGCTGTTGCCAACAGGGCGTTTTGTGTATTGGATAAATCTTTATTTCTTTGCGGCGATGACCGTTTGACCGTTCATATATTTCTGCAGTGTTTCGGGAATCAAAACCGATCCGTCCGCCTGCTGATAGTTTTCCATCACGGCAATCATACAGCGACCGACCGCAACGCCCGAACCGTTCAGCGTGTGGACAAAGCGCGTTCCCTTTTGCGCTTTGTTTTTGCAGCGGGCGTCCATACGGCGCGCCTGGAAATCCCAGCAGTTGGAAACGCTGGAAATTTCGCGGTACTTGTTTTGACCGGGCATCCAGACTTCCAAATCGTGGGTTTTGCGCGACGAAAATCCCATATCGCCCGCAGACAGGCACATCACGCGGTACGGCAGGTTCAATCCCTGCAAAACGTCTTCGGCGCATTGGGTCATGTATTCGTGTTCTTCCCACGACTTTTCGGGTGTGGTAATAGCAACCATTTCGACTTTGTAGAATTGGTGCTGACGAATCATACCGCGCGTGTCTTTGCCAGCCGCGCCCGCTTCGGAACGGAAGCACGGCGTCAAAGCCGTCAAACGCAACGGCAACGTGTCTTCGTCCAGCGCTTTGCCTGCGACAAAGTTCGTCAAGCTGACTTCCGCCGTCGGAATCAGCCAGTAATCGTCCGTCGTGTGGTACAAATCTTCGGCGAATTTGGGCAGCTGAGCCGTGCCGTACATCGCGGAGCTGTTGACCATCAAGGGGACTTCCATTTCGATATAGCCGTGCTTTTCGCGGTGCAAATCCAGCATGTATTGCGCCAAAGCCCGTTCCAAACGCGCCAAATCGCCCAGCAGATACACGAAGCGGGCGCCGGAAACGCGGGCGGCTTGGTCAAAGTCCATCATGCCCAGTTTGGCACCGATTTCGTCATGTTCCAACGGCTTGAAGTCGAAATTGCGCGGTTCGCCCCAGCGGCGGATTTCGCGGTTTGTCGTATCGTCCAATCCGTCGGGGATATCGTCGGCGGGACGGTTCGGCAAACGTTCCAAAACATGGTCGATTTGTTCGCAAATGGCGCGGACGTCCTCTTCGGTGTCCGCCATGCTGCGTTTCAAAGCGCCGACTTCGTGCATCAAAACGTCGGCATCGCCGCCGTTCTTTTTGACTTCGGCGATTTGACGGGACAAATCGTTGCGGCGGCTTTGCATATCCTGCAAATCGGTTTGCGCGGCGCGGTATTTCTTGTCCAATTCCAAAACCTCGGCGGAACGGGGCGGCAATCCGCGGCGTTCAAGCCCTTTGTCGAACAATTCGGGGTTTTCCCGTATCCATTTAATGTCGTACATGACTGGCTCCTACATAAAAAAGTTATGCCCTTATAAACCTATTTTCGTTTTTTTTCAAGGGCGCGAATGGACAAAATCGCGCTTTCATACAAAATAATCAGCGGACACGCCAAAGCGAACTGGCTGATGACGTCGGGCGGGGTCAGCACGGCGGCGGCGATGAAAATCAGCACAATCGCGTATCTGCGCCCCGCAACCAGAGTTTGCGCCGTTATCAATCCCAGCTTTGCCAGAATTATCAACACAATCGGCAACTGAAAGCTTGCCCCGAACGCCAAAATCAAAGTCATCACAAAGGATAGGTATTCGGCAATGCGCGCTTCCAAAACGACGGGCAAAGCGTCCTTTTCCAACTGTTGAAACGACAGCAGGAATTTAAACGCGGGCGGCGCAATCAAGTAAAACACAAAGCACGCCCCTGCGGCAAACAACAGCGGCGACACGAAAAACAGCGGCTTGACAAAGATTCGTTCGGACGGATACAGCGCGGGCGCGACAAAACGCCAAGTCTGAAACGCCGCAAAAGGAAAGCTGACGACCGCGGCGGAAAAAGCGGACACTTTCAAATGGACGATAAACCCCTCCGCCACGCCTGTAAAAATGGCGCGTTCCGCCCCGCCCGCCGACTTCATCGCCTGCGCCAGCGGCAACATCAGGTATTTCAGCACTTCACCCGAAAACGGATACACACATAAAAACGCCGCGATGAAAAAAAGAAAAACTTTCAACAATCGGTTGCGCGCTTCGGTCAGATGCCCGACCCACGTCATCACTTTTTCGTCTTCGGCGTCAAGGTTTTCCGTTGCTTCCGTCATCTTTTTTCTCTGTCAGTTTGTCGGCGATTTTGTCGGCATCATACATAGTATCGTCAATGACTTGCGACATCTTCCTTAAAAATCGGTTTAACTTTCTGTACACCCTGCCCGCTGTGCGCAAAACCTGCGGCAACTGTTTAGGTCCGACGACCAAAACGGCAATCAATACGATAACCGCAAATTCAGCCGAACTGATGCCGAACACTATTCTTTGTCCTGTTTTTCATCGGGTTTGTCGGCTTCTTCGACCCCTTTTTTAAAGGCTTTGATGCTTTTGCCCAAATCTTCCGCCAAAGCGGGCAGCTTGCCGCGTCCGAACAACACCAGCACAATCAGCAAAATAACCAACAACTGAAACAAACTGATACCCATGGAAACCTCCTAAACGATTCCAAACAGTTTAACAAAAAACGTCAACAGACCCTTGACGGTATGGGACAGATATATGCCCACAATGTCCAAATCAACGCCGATTTCATTCCCAAGCAATGGCAGTCCAATCAGCAACAATACCATAACGGGCAAGCCGTAACGTTCCGTTCGCGCAAAACGCATGGCGGCGGGAAGCGGCAGCACCCCTGTCAAAATCCGCCCGCCGTCCAGCGGCAAAACGGGCAACAGGTTGAATATCATCACCGAAAAATTGAATAAAACCGTTTGCGACAGGAAAAACACGACGGGACGGGAAAACAGATTTAAATGCGCCATTACCGCCATAATGCCTAATGCCGAAACCGCCAGCGCGAAGTTCATCGCCGGTCCCGCCAAGGACACCCAAACCATATCTTTTTTGGGATTTTTCAGCGCGCTGAAGTTGACAGGAACGGGCTTTGCCCACCCAAACAAGAACGGCGCATTGGTCAGAAACAGCAACAGCGGAAAAAGAACGGTTCCGAACGTGTCGATATGGCGCAAGGGATTCGGGCTCAGCCTGCCGTTGTCCCGCGCCGTCGTGTCGCCGAAATACAAAGCGACCATTCCGTGCGCGATTTCATGCAACAACACGGCGGGAACAATCGCCAATATCAGCAAAATCAGATAAAGCGGCTGAGATTCCTGCATTTATTTTCCTGAAACCGCTTCCTGTCCGCGGCAATAGCGTTCCCAAGCCTTGTCCGTCAAAGGACGCACAGCGGACGCAATTTTCTTCATTTCTTTCATATCGCCGTTGCAATGCAAAACGGCGTCGCATCCCGCGGACAAAGCCTGCTTGGTCAAATCGGAAAAGCTGCCGCTCAACGCTTTCATCGACAAATCGTCGCAAATCAAAAATCCGTCAAAGCCGATTTCCCCGCGAATGACCGTTTCAATGACTTTTTCAGACAGGGAAGCGGGCTTTTTCGCGTCAATGGCGGTGTAAAGCAAATGTGCGGTCATCGCCCATGGGGACAAGCCTGCCAAAGCTTTAAACGGCTTGAAATCCGTTTCTTTCAGCGTTTCAAGGTCGGTGTCGACAACGGGCAAATCGAAATGGCTGTCCGTTTTGGCGCGTCCGTGTCCCGGAATATGTTTGATGACAGGCAAAACGCCCTCTTGCATCAAACTTTCGCACGCAACCGCGCCCAATTCGGCGATAACGTCGGGATTGAACGAAAACGGACGGTCGCCCACGACTTGCGGATTCGCGCCCTCAACGGGAACGTCCAAAACAGGCGAACAATCGACGTTAAAGCCCAAATCCGCCAATTCGCGCCCGATAGCCGCAAAGTTTTTGGCGCACAGCGCTTTGGCAACGTCTTTATCCAATCCGTACCAGTCCCCGAACGCTTTTTGAGCGGGAAAAACGCTCCAAAACGGCGGTTTCAGCCGTGCGACGCGTCCGCCCTCTTGGTCGACCAAAACAGGCGCATCGGGTCTGTCCGTGCAAGCCCTTAAATCGGCAATCAAAGCCTTGACCTGTTCGGGCGTTTCGATATTGCGTGCAAACAGGATGAAACCGACGGGATTGACGGCAGTGAAAAACTTTTTTTCCTCTTTCGACAAAGTCGTGCCCGCACAGCCGAAGACGACAGCGGACGGATGTTTATTTGTTGACAACGAAACACTCCTGTTTTTTTGCTTTGAATTTATCGCACAGCGTTTTTGCGGCATCGCGGGCGGCAAAATCTCCGACCCGCAATCTGTAAAAAGTCCCCTTGTCCGACGTCGTTTCCGAAATATGATGCGGAATTTTAGCCATCAGTTCGGGATGTCTTTTTGACAAGCGCTTAAATTCGTCCTCCGCCGCTTTTTGAGAACGCGCGGATACCAGCTGAACGGAAAAAGCTTTTTCGGCTGTTTTCGGTTCGGGCTTTTTTTCGGGCTCTTTCTTCACTTCTTTGACAGCGGGCTTTTTTTCCAATTTGGGCGCTGTTTCGACGGTTTTAAAAACAACTTCGACCGCCTGCCCGTCCTCGTCCTTGACAATCGCGGCGGCGGGTTCGTGTTCGGCTTCGACCTTTTCGACCAAAGCGGCAATGGATTCTTCGGGCAAGGGCTGAACGGGCAAAGCGGGCTTTTCCGTCGGGGCAAGCAACCGTTCGACAGGCAAATCCGTTCCGTTTTGACGCAGGCTTTCATACACCATTTTATCGCGGTTCGGCACATCCAGCCCGCCCGCAAACTTCGGCGTCATGCCGTCGGGCGTCGTGTCCGCGCGGATAATCGGCAATTCGCCGTTTGCCGTTCCCGACAAGGACACATACTTGCAAAACGTCACGCCGCCGATTGCCACGGCGACGACAACGCCGATACCGACCCCGATTAAAATCGCGGGACGTTTTCTGCGCTGTTCAAGCCGTTCTTCGCGAAACGATGAAAAAGCGTCGTCGTTCATGGATTACATCTCCTCGGCGGGGGTGACTCCGAAAATGCCCAATCCCGAAGCGATAACGACGGCGACGGCTTCAATCAAAGCCAGACGCGCCAACGATTGTTCGGGTTTGTCCGATTCCAAAAATCTTAAATCGGTGTTTTCGCGCCCTTTGTTCCACAACCCGTGGAACGCCGCGGCGACATCGTTCAGATAATAGGCGATGCGGTGCGGTTCATGGGCGGCGGCGGCGACTTCGACCTGACGCGGCAATTCAGCCAGCAATCGGATTAAAGCAACTTCGGATTCGTCGTTCAACAGGCTGAAATCGGCTTTTGCCAAAGCGGACAGGCTCAAATCACGGTTCGGGAACATCTCCTGCGCCCGACGGCGGACGGAAGCGGCGCGCGCATAGGCGTAGTTGACGTAAAACACGGGGTTGTCTTTGGACTGTTCCTTGACCTTTTCAACGTCAAAGTCCAGCTGGGCGTCGTTTTTGCGCGTCAGCATGATAAAACGCATGACATCCTTGCCGACCGCGTCGACCATATCGCGCAAAGTCACAAACGTTCCCGCGCGTTTGGACATTTTGACGGGTTCGCCGTTGCTCATCAGATTGACCATCTGGCACAGCTTCACGTCCAGCTTGGCTTTGCCGTCGGTCAACGCTTTAATCGCCGCCTGCATACGTTTGACATAGCCGCCATGGTCCGCGCCCCACACGTCAATCATATCGTCGAAGCCGCGGCGGTACTTGTCCAAATGATACGCCATATCCGACGCGAAATAAGTCTGAAAGCCGTTCGATTTTTTCAAAGCGCGGTCGACATCGTCGCCGAACAAAGTCGCTTTGAACAGCGTTTGCGGATGCGGTTCGTAGTCTTCGACGATTTTGCCCTTGGGCGGTTCCAAAACGCCTTCGTAAACCAAGCCTTTGGCGCGCAAGAATTCGACGACTTCGTCGATTTTTCCCGCTTCGACCAACGCGCGTTCGGACGAAAATACGTCAAACTTGATGCCCAAAGCCGCCAAGTCGTCGCGAATCATATCCATCATCTTTTCAATGGCAAAAGCGCGGAACACGGGCAGCCATTCGGCTTCAGGCTTGTCCAGCCAAACCTTGCCGTATTTTTCAGCCAAAGCTTTGCCGACGGGAATCAAATAATCGCCGGGGTACAGCCCTTCGGGGATTGCGCCGATGTTTTCGCCCAAGGCTTCCTTGTAGCGCAGAAAAGCCGAACGCGCCAGAACGTCGACCTGTGCGCCCGCGTCGTTGATGTAGTATTCGCGCGTAACGTTGTAGCCCGCCTTTTGCAGCAAAGACGCCAAAGCGTCGCCGAACACCGCGCCGCGGCTGTGTCCGACATGCATGGGACCCGTGGGGTTGGCGGAAACGAATTCGACGTTTTTCTTGCGTCCTTTTCCCATATCGGACGAACCAAAGTCCGTTCCTTTTTCAAGGATTTCTTTCAAGCATTCGTCCCAAAACGTTTTGGACAGGCGCATATTGACGAACCCCGGACCCGCGATTTCGACGGCTTCGACAATCGGCAACGTTTTCAGTTTTTCCGCCAGCAATTCCGCGAATTCGCGGGGCTTCATGCCCGCCTGATTAGCCATAACCATTGCGGCGTTCGTCGCGGCGTCGCCGTGGGCGGTGTCGCGCGGCGGTTCGGCGACCATGCGCGACGCGTCGATTGTTGCGGGCAGCTTGCCGTCAGCCACCAATTCGTTCAAAGAATCAAGGATGTTGTTTCTGATTGCCGTAAAAATATTCATCGTTTTAAAGTCTCACTTGCGGGTCGAACAAGCGCGTATGCAGTTCTATCGCGGACGCATCCGTCAATCCTGCGACGAAATCCGCGATTAAACGCGCTTTCATGGTTTCGCCCTCCGCCGTTTTGGGGCAGCTTTGGGCTTTTTTCTGCCACGCGGGCGGCAGAATGTTGGTTTCCGTAAACAACAGCCCGAACAAATCGCGGATGATGCGCTTGCCCTTGCTGGTCATTCGGTTGATTGTATAGTGTCTGTACATATTGGGAAAGAGGAAATCTTTCAATTCCTGCATTTCCGCGCGCATTTTTTCGGAAAAGCCGATGACGGGACGCCCCATCAGGCGGACGTCTTCGACCGTTTCAGGCTTCAAATCGTCCAAAATCCGCTGCGACTGCGCCGCCACATCCAAAATCATATCGTTAATCATTCTGCGGACCGTTTCGGCATCGATACGATTTTTTTCGACGGTCGGATATTCCCGTTTGACTTGTTCGTAATGCTTCTTGAACAACGAAACGGACATCAGCTGTTCTACCGTTACGAGCCCTGTTTTCAATCCGTCGTCCGTGTCGTGATTGGAATAAGCGATGTCGTCAGCCAAAGACGCAATTTGCGCCTCCGCCCCTGCAAAAGTATCAAGCATCAAGTCGTGCTTTGCATTATACTCTGCAATATCAACGGAAAGCTTTTCTTTTTCTGTCAGCGGTCCGTTGTGCTTTACCAGCCCCTCCAGCGTTTCCCACGACAGGTTGATGCCGTCAAAACGGGGATAACGCTGCTCCAGCTTCGTTACAATTTTCAACGAATGAGCGTTGTGGTCGAAACCGCCGTAAGCCGCCATGCATTCGTTCAGCGCCATTTCGCCCGCATGCCCGAACGGCGTATGCCCCAAATCGTGCGCCAAAGCCAACGCTTCGCCCAAATCGGCGTTCAAATTCAGCATGCGACACAGCGAACGGGTGATTTGCGACACTTCCAGCGAATGAGTCAGACGGGTGCGCAGGCTTGACCCCTCGTGATACACAAAAACTTGCGTTTTGGATTCCAGACGGCGGAACGCTTCGGAATGAATAATGCGGTCGCGGTCGCGCTGGAAACAAGTGCGGTACGGCGCTTCCCGTTCGGGGTACAGCCTGCCGCGGGTTTTGCTTGCGTCCGTTGCGTATTTTGCCAAAGCCATATCGGAATCCTTTTGTTTTTTCAAAGAATATACCTAAGCGATTAAAAAAGCGTTGTCAAACCTAATCCTTGCCGCGGCACTGTTCCCACTGATAATCATAATGTTCCTTTCCGTCAATTAAACCATGTTGTTTATCCGCCTCTGTCCAAAAAGCATTCTCGTATTTATTTTCAAGGACATACACGGTTCTTTCGATTTCAGAGCAAGAATTTCCATGCATTTGCATTGCTTCGACAGTAGAAGCAACTTCATTTGCCGCTGCGTTCAACACTTTATCCAGTGTTTTGCGGTATAACGACAAATGCGTCAATTCATGTTTTAAAATTTTATCAAATGCACAAGAGCCTTTAGGATAAGCCTTGTCAAACTCGACAGCATGAACAACTTCTGTTACCTTTAAAAGAACTTTCAGTTTTTGACAGTCCATTATAAATTCTATATCAGGTTGGTAATGAGCACACCCGGCAGCCCAATCCACTCCACATGTCAACTGTGATTTTTCTTTGGGATAGAACTCCACTTCTTTGCGTTTGATTTCGATTTTTATTTCGGGTTTTCCGCGACCGACCGTCGCCGCCGCGCTGATGTTCGGCAGGGCATACGGATTATATGACCGTTGTTTGTCGAGCTTTTTTTGTTCCCTGATTTCCCTCGGCGTTTTTTCGGTCTTTTGATTTTCGTCTGATTCTTCAGCGGGTTTGTTTTGTTCCCGCCGTTTTTTTTCTTCTGTGTATTCGGGGGTAACAGGATTTGCGTTGCGCGTATACGTTTTTTTGCGCTTTTGATAAACGCCCGTTTTTTTCTGATAAGTATGCGGACGTTTCTGTTTGACCGCATAAGCGGGCGAACACAGCAAAACGGCAGTCAGCATAATCAGCAATACTTTTTTCATTTCAGACATTGTCCCCATTGGTGCACAAGCGCCCCCGGCGCATCCATCAGTACATCCTGTTTGTTCTTTTCGGCAATCATTTGCCGGCGGTAGCGGTCAATCATTTGCGCCACTTGGTACGGGTGCGCCGTCCCCTCGTCCAGCAGAACAAGCAACGCTTTGGATATCTCCACCGCATAGCGTTTGACCACTTTGCGCGCAACGGCGACGTGCGTCAATTCGTGCTTCAGCGTCAAATCGAATTCACAGCTGCCTTTTCGAAGCGTCGACAAAATGAAAACCGTTATGTTCTGCAATCCGAAACGCAGTTCCACGCCGACGATGTTGCCGTCGGCATCGTACGAAAAGCTCGGAGCGCTCATATAAATCTGCGCTTTCGTGCATCCCGCCGCGTCAACGCCGTTGCAAGTGATTTGCGACTGCGACAAATCGTATTCGATTTCGCCGTTGTCGACGGATACGGTAATGTTCGGTTCGGCGGAAAACGCTCGTCCCGCCAACAGAAACAACACCAAAACCGCTTTCAAAACAACCATAACACCCGCCTTTTTCGAACAGTTTAAAAAACAACCCGCAAAAAGACAATCTTTTATCTGGATTCCGTTTTGTTTTTTGTGTATAAAGGGGAAAAAGGATAAAAAATGAACGACGGTTCCGGTACTATTTCACGCCCTCCCCCTGCTTCCCCTGCGGATGCGGGGATGTTTTCCGTTACAACTTGGAACGTCAATTCCGTTAAAACGCGCCTGCCGCAAATCCTTGATTATCTGAAACGGTACGCTCCCGATATAGTTCTGTTGCAGGAAATCAAAACCGAAGCCGACGGCTTTCCGTTTTTCGAATTGCAGGCCGCGGGATATCATGCCGCCGTCAAAGGGCAAAAAAGTTATAACGGCGTCGCGGTTTTATCCAAAACTCCCGTCAATGTGATTTCCGACACGCTCGCCCCCGAATTCGCCGACCAAGCCCGCTATTTGGAGGTTGAACAAAACGGCACGCGCTTTATCTGTGTGTACGTTCCGAACGGGCAAGCCCCTGCCAACGCGCCCGACGACACGTCACGGTTGGATTACAAAATCAAATGGCTTAACGCGCTGAACGCCCGCGTCGCCGAATTGCTGAAAAGCGAAACCGACTTTGTTTTGGGCGGGGATTTCAACGTCATCGAATTCGATTCGGACGTGTACAGT
>CAVCSV010000043.1:0-11366 GCA_963604715.1 Limosilactobacillus gorillae | reverse complement strand
TCGTCAAGCAAGCTGTCAAATCCCGCCAAAATGACGCCCCAGACGGGTGAAAAATCGTTGCTGACGATATGACCGCGCGCGATTTCCAGCGTGTTGTAGAAATGCTCGTGAAAACGATAGGGCAGTTGTTCGCCCGTCGTCAGCGGGAAAACGGCGAAAAACAACAGGGCAAGTCCGCAAAGGCTTGCCCCGACAAGGAAAGTTTTATTTTTCATCGACGGGTTCAACCACCAAAAAAGTACCGCTGACACCCGTGACTTTGACCGTCGCGCCGACGGGAATGTTTTTAGGACACGACGCCAGCCAAAGCGTGTCGCCGACTTTGATTTTGCCGCGTCCGTCCGTAATCGGTTCGAAAACTTGAAAGCTTTGCCCGATATACAGCGCGCCGCGGTTGTTCAGGTTGTTTTCGACGGCTTGCTTTTTACCGACCAGCTTGCGACCGACCAAAACGGAAATCACCGACAAAACGGCGAAAACCGTTCCCAACAGGGCGGCGGAGGCTTCGGGAAACAGCGCGGATACCAAGCCTGTCAGCAACGCGCCGAAGCCTATCCACATAAAAAACACCCCCGGCGTCAGAATTTCCAACACCATCAGCACGACGCCTGCGGTCAGCCAGCCCCAGTAATCCGCAAATTCCATTTCAGCCCCGCTTGTCGTTTTGTTTGGTCAGGCTTTCCTTGGCGATTTCGCCGATGCCCGCAATGGAACCCAGAATGTTCGTCGCTTCCAGCGGCAGCATGACCATTTTGGAATTGTCCGCCGTGCCGATGGATTTCAAAGCTTCCAAATACTTTTGACCCAAGAAGTAGTTGATCGCGTTGATGTTGCCTTTGCCGATGGCTTCGGAAACATACGCGGTCGCTTTGGCTTCAGCTTCGGCTTGGCGTTCGCGGGCTTCCGCGTCGCGGAAAGCGGCTTCTTTGCGTCCCTCCGCCGCCAGAACGACGGATTGCTTTTCACCTTCGGCTTTCAGGATTTGAGCCTGACGCAGGCCTTCGGCCTCCAGAATTTGGGCGCGTTTGTCGCGTTCGGCTTTCATCTGGCGCGCCATGGCGTCGACCAAATCGCGCGGCGGCGTGATGTCCTTGATTTCGATGCGCATGACCTTGACGCCCCATGCTTCGGTCGCTTTGTCCACGACTTCCAGCAAGCGGTGGTTGATGACGTCGCGCTGGCTGAGCAGTTCATCCAAATCCATCGACCCCATGACGGTACGGATGTTCGTCATGACCAAATTCAGAATGGCGACCTGCAACTGACGGACTTCGTAAACGGCGGGGGCGGCTTCCAGCACTTGGAAGAACACGACGCCGTCGACGGTGACCATGGCGTTGTCTTTGGTGATGACCTCTTGCGACGGGACGTCAAGAACCTGTTCCATCATGTTGACTTTCGCGCCGATGGAATCGACGAAGGGGACAATCAGGCTCAGCCCCGGTTTCAAAGTGTGCGTGTAGCGTCCGAACCGTTCGACGGTGTATTCCATGCCCTGCGGCACGGTTTTAACGCCCGAAGAAATGACGACGATTGCCAGAACAATCAAAAAAACGACAAAACCGCTCATCTGCGTATCCTTTCAAAAATTGATTTAACGCTATGATACCGTATCAGCGCTTAAAAATCAACGCGCCCGCGACGACCAAAAGGATAAAGCCCGCGATATGATTCCAGCGAATCTGTTCGCCCAGATAAAAAATCGAAAACACGGCGAAAACGGAAAGCGTGATGACTTCCTGCATGCCTTTGAGCTGGGCGGCGGAGTAATACTCGTGTCCGATGCGGTTGGCGGGGACTTGCAGGCAGTATTCGAAAAACGCGATTCCCCAGCTGACCAGAATCACCGTCCAAATCGGCGCGGATTTGAATTTCAAATGACCGTACCATGCGAAAGTCATAAAAACGTTCGAACAAATCAGCAGAACAACGGGCAAAACGGCGTGCATTTTTAAAACTCCATATAAATTACAAAGTGATTCGGGTTGTACGCTTTAATTTTTCCGCCGAAAAGAAAAATCTTTGCATTTCGGGCGAAAAACGGGCAATCTGGAATCGGCACGGTTCTTGCAAAACGGAAAGGGTGAACGGATTCACGTTTTCTTAAATAAAAAAACGCAAGATGATGTGAAAGGGAGTCGAATCATGGATTTGCAGAATTTGTCTTTGTATCAAATGAGCGAAGAAAAAATGCGCTGGCTGGCGCAACGGCAATCCGTATTGTCCCAAAACATCGCGAACGCCAACACGCCGAACTATATGCCGTCCGACGTCGAACCGCTGAAATTCAAGGAATTCGTCGGCGAAAGCAAGCATGTGCCGCTGACCCGCACGAATCCGATGCACCGCACCGCCGCTTCGGGGGATGCGAAAATGGTCAAAACCGACCCGAAACACTTGTCGCCCGTCGCGGACGGCAAGGCGAAAGTCAAGGAAACCCGCCGCCCCTTTGAAACCGTCATTGACAAAAACGGCGTGATTTTGGAAGAGCAGTGGGCGAAAATCGACGAAACCCGCGGTCAGCACGAACAGGTGACGACCCTGTTCAAAAAGAATATGGCTCTGCTGGGTACCGCGCTGGGCAAATAATGCCGTAAGGGAGGAAAATCATGGATGATTTGACGCTGAGCAAAAAAATCGCCGCTTCGGGCATGAAAGCCCAATCCCAACGGCTGCGCGTGATTGCCGAAAACATGGCGAACGCGGATTCGCTGTCCAAGACTCCGGGCGGACAGCCCTACCGCCGCAAGACTGTGACGTTCCGCAACGAACTGGACAGGGCGACGGGCGCGGAAATGGTCAAAATCGGGCGCGTGTCCCGCGATTACGGCGAACTGGAACGCAAATACGACCCGAATCACGTTGCCGCGGACAAGGATGGCTATGTGCTGTTGCCGAACGTCAATCCCTTGATTGAAACAATGGATATGAAAGAAGCGCAGAGAACTTACGAAGCCAACCTGAACGTGATTTCCGTATCCAAGGATATGATGAGCCGCACTTTGGATTTAATCCGCTAAGCGCTTGAAAGGATAGAAAATGGTCAATCAAATTTCGCAAGCCCTTTCGGCGTATCAAAAGGCGGCGACCCGCGCGGTTCTGCCGTCGGCGGATGAGGCGCAAGCCGTTTCGCCCGCGGGGACGTTTTCCGAAATGGTGCGTTCCGCCGCCGAACAGGTGGAAAAGGATAACCAATACGCCGAACTGATGAGCATGAAAGCCGTCAAAGGCACGGCGGACATTCAGGAAGTCGTCATGGCGGTTTCCAATGCCGAGGTCGCTTTGCAGACTGTCGTCGCCGTGCGCGACAAAGTGGTCGCCGCGTACCAAGACATTTTGCAAATGCCGATTTGATTTAAGGGCGAAGCAATGAACGACGTAACGGTTCTGGAGGTCGGTAAAGACGCGATTTACACGCTTTTGCTGGTCGTTGGACCGTTGCTGATGATTGCGATGGTTGTCGGTCTGCTGATTAGTTTGGTGCAGACTTTGACTCAGATTCAGGAAATGACGCTGGTGTTCGTGCCAAAAATTCTGGTGGTGTTCATTTCGCTGATTTTGCTGCTGCCGTTTATGATTGACCAACTCAGAACGTTTTCGGCGGGGCTGTTCGACCGCATAGTCGCTTTGGGAACATAGGGCGATGTGGGAAAAACTGCTGAGCTTGGAGCTGTATCATTTTTTGTTCGCGTTCGCCCGATTGGGCGGCGCGTTGCTGTTTATGCCCTTTTATTCGTCAAGCTATATCCCCGCGCGGGTGCGTTTGCTGTTCGCTTTGGCGTTTTCGGTCGCGCTGACCCCCGCCATGGCGAACGTGATGCCGGCCCCGCCCGAAAGCGCGCTGATGCTGTTCAAATATTTGCTGATTGAAATCACGGTCGGGCTGTTTTTGGGTCTGTTTCCCGCTTTTTTGATGACGGCTTTGGATTTGGTCGGAACAAACGCCGCGATGGCAACCAGCTTTTCGAACGCGACCGTGCTTGACCCGCAAACGTCGGTGCAGTCGACCGTTTTGTCAAGCTTTCTGACGCTGTGCGCGGTGATGCTGATTGTGGCGACGAATTTGCATCATTTGATGCTGGGCGCTGTGCTGGACAGCTATTCGGTTTTTCCCGTCGGGCAGAATCTGTTGACGGGCGACATGTCGGAAATGCTGACGAAAGCGCTGTCCGCCGCGTTCAATTACGGATTCAGAATCGGCGCGCCGTTCATTTTGATGATTGTCGTGCTGTATTCGTCTATGGGGATTATGTCGCGTTTGATGCCGCAGCTGAACATTCTGTTTATCATTATGCCTTTGCAGGTGTACTTGGGATTGGCGCTGATGATGGTGACTCTGCCGTCCGTGATGCATTGGTTTTTGCGCTTTTTCAACGACGAAATCGGATTGCTGTTAAAGTGAGGGGCGATGGCTGAAGACGATCAGGACGAGTCCTCAAAAACCGAAGAGGCTTCCGAGCGAAAACTGGAACGCGCCCGCGAAGAGGGGCATGTCCCCATGTCGCAGGAAGTCAAAAGCTGGTTTATGCTGTTCGCCGCTTTGATGATGCTGTGGGGGCTGTGTCCGCTGTTGATGAAGTACACGGCGCGTTTGTCCGTCAAGTATATCGAACGTCCCGAACAGCTGCCGACCGACCCGCTGGGATTGCGCGATTTGTTGCGCGACACGTCGCTTGACATGCTGATAGCCGTCGCCGCGCCTTTGGGGCTGTTTTTGATTTTGGCGATTGCGTCGGCTTTGGTGCAAATCGGCTTTTTGTACGCGCCCAAGCGGATGTCGCTGAAATGGGAGCGAATCAATCTGTTTGCCAACGCCAAGGAATTCATCACCAAAGCCAAAATCGTCGACATGCTGAAAGGATTGCTGAAAATCGCGGCGGTGGGCTATGCGGGATGGCTGATTGTCGAACCGCGCATTGTCAACGTGCTGGCGTCGCCGTCGTTTGACGTGGCGTCGATAATCGATTTGCTTTATTCCCTGCTGCTGTGGATTTTGCTGACGATGGTGATGATTGTGTTCGTCATCGCGTTCGCCGACTACTTTTATCAAAAGTTTTCCTATTTGAAACGCCAGCGCATGACCAAACAGGAAGTCAAGGAGGAATACAAGCAGACAGAAGGCGATCCGCAAATCAAAATGCGTCTGCGTTCCATCCGCATGGAACGGTTCCGCAAGCGCATGATGGCGAACGTGCCGAAAGCGTCCGTTGTTGTTACAAACCCGACGCACTTTGCGGTGGCTTTGCGCTATGAACCCGACGAAGGCATGGACGCGCCCGTCTGCGTCGCCAAAGGGCAGGACTTTATCGCGCAGAAAATCAAAGAGGTGGCGCGGGACAACGATGTGCCGATTGTGGAAAATCCCCCCTTGGCGCGCGCGCTGTTCGCAACGGTAGAAATTGACTCTCCCATTCCGACGGAGCATTATGCTGCTGTGGCTGAAGTCATCAAATACGTCTATCAGCTGAAAGGAAAAACTTTGCCCCAGCGGGAGGATACGCCCTAAATGCCGCCTTTTTTGCAAAAAATCGCGAAAGCCCTGCGCCTTGACGTCAAAGACGCGGACAGAACGGCGGCGCTGATGGAAAGCGAAACCGACGCTTTGGCGCTGGTCGGAACGGACGGCGGGCTGGTCTATATGAACCGCGCGGGCAAAGCGTTTTTCGGCATTCTGGATTTGCGAACCGCCATTGTCGACCGTCTGATGCCCGACGAAGACAGCAACCGTCTGGCTATGGCGAAACTGGATGCCGCTTTGAAAAACAAAGCCGAAACGTCGGTCGAATTACTGATGCAGTCCAAAGGCGGCGATGCCGATTTTTGGGAATGGTATTCCGTATCCCTGCGCCAGACGGATGTCGGGACGCTGTGGCGGGTGCGCGACATTACGGCGCAAAGGGCGATGGATGCCGTGATGCGGCAGGAAACCCAAGAAATGGCGGAGTTTCTGGACGCTTTGCCCATCGGGCTGTATCAAATCGACGCGGGCGGCGTCATCAACTTTGTCAACCGCCGCTTTTGCGATTGGCTGGGCGTCAACAATCCCCGCGAATTAAAGGGCAAAAAGCTGGTTGATTTGCTGGCGGGCAACCATATCCCCGAACTGGACGGCTTCTGGCACGGAGAACTGACGTTCCGCACGCAAACAGGCGGGATGTTCACGGCTTTCGTCAGCCATGCCGTTTATGACGAAAACGGTGAAACAATGCTGCGCGCGTCCGTTGTGCGCGATGTTACTTCGCGCGAAGAACACGAACGGGGGGCGAAAGATGCCGAAGTCGGATTTTCCCGTTTGTTCGAAGAAGCTCCCGTCGGCATCGCTTTTGTCGACAAGGACGGCGTGATCACCGAAGCGAACTCGATTCTGTTTCAGCTGACGGGCAAGCCGCGCGAAGAGCTTATCGGCACAAAGCTGGAAGACTGCATCGATTCCGACGATTGGGCGGAACTGAAGGACAAAATGGCGAAAGTCATGATGGCAAAGCTGTCCCGCGCCCATGCCGAAGTCAAACTGAACACCGAAACCGAAAAATACGCCGCCGTCTACATTACTCCGATGACCGAAGACGACGAGGACGGCAAGCCCGACGTGTTCGGTTTTATCGCGCACTTTATCGACAACACGGAACGCCGCAATCTGTCAATCCAGTTTTCGCAAGCCCAAAAAATGCAGGCTATCGGTCAGCTGGCGGGCGGAATCGCGCACGATTTCAATAACCTCTTAACAGCGATTATCGGATCGACCGAGCTTTTATTGCAGTCGCATCCCGCGTCCGACCCCGACTTTACGGAACTGAAAAACATTCAATACAGCGCGACCCGCGCGGCAAGCCTTGTCGGGCAGCTATTGTCCTATTCGCGCAAACAGCCATTGCGTCCCAAGTATTTGGACGTGACCGACATTTTTGCGGAACTGCAATTCATGTTGCGCCGCCTGCTGGGGACAAAGACCGTCATTCAAATCGACCACGGGCGGAATTTGGGCTTTATCCGCGTGGACAAAACGCAGTTCGACCAAGTGTTCGTCAACTTGGCGGTCAATTCGCGCGACGCCATGCCCGACGGCGGAATCTTTTCAATTCGCACGCGGTTTCAGCGTATTCCCGCGGGGCAGTATATCGGTTCCGAGGAAGTCATGCCCGGCGAATACGTCGTCATCGACATTTCCGATACGGGCTGCGGCATCAGCGAAGAAAATCTGCAAAGAATTTTCGAGCCGTTCTTTTCCACGAAATCGGGCGGCGTCGATTCGGGAACGGGGCTGGGATTGGCGATGGTGTACGGCAATATCCGCCAGTCGGGCGGCTATATCAGCGTCAAAAGCACCGTCGGCGCGGGAACGACTTTTACCATTTACCTGCCGCGCCATTCGCCCGAAGAAGTCCGCCGCCTGACCGAAGAGGCAAAACAGGATGCGGAACAGGCTCAGCGGTTGCAGAAAGCCAAAGCGGTGGCGGAATTCGTGCGCGTCAAACCCGATGCGCCCAAAGCGGGCGATCAGCTGGCTTTTTCGTTCGCATCGGACAAACCCGCTTTGCCGCCGCCCTTGCCCGCGCCCGATTTGACGGGGTCGGGCGTAATTCTGCTGGTCGAGGACGAAGACGGCGTGCGCGCGGTAACGAAACGCGCTTTGACCGCCAAAGGCTATACGGTGATTGACTGCACTTGCGCCGAGGAAGCTTTGGAAAAAGTGGGCGAGGGACAGAAATTCGACTTGCTGATTACGGACATGGTGATGCCGGGGATGGACGGCGTGGCGTTGGCGAACAAATTGCGCCAAGACGGCGTTTATTCCAAAATCCTGCTGATTTCCGGCTTTTCCGAGGAAGCCGCACGCGGCGACATCGGCGAAATGCCCGACTTCCATTTTATGGCAAAACCGTTCAGCCTGCGGGATTTGAGCGAAAAGGTCAAACACATTGTGGAGGGAAAATGAACGCGTATCCTTTTGACGTGAAACAGATTGCCGCGCTGGCGGTCAAGGCGGGCGACGCCGTTATGGAAATTTACGGCAGCGACTTTGCCGTGTACGAAAAGGACGACATGTCCCCCGTGACCGACGCCGATTTAAAAGCCGAGGGCATTATTTTCGAAGGCTTGCACGCTTTGACGCCTGATATTCCCTTAATCGGCGAGGAACACCTTGCCGCGGGCGGCATGCCCGATTTGTCGCAAAGCCTGTTCTGGCTGGTCGATCCGATTGACGGGACGGCTGACTTTGTCAAGAAAAACGGCGAATTTACCGTCAATATCGCTTTAATCAAAGACGATGCGCCCGTGTTCGGCGTTGTGTACGCCCCCGTGCGGCGCGCTTTGTACTATACGGTTTCGCCAGTCGAAGCAGTTAAAGAGCAGGACGGACAAACAACGGTTTTGAAGACCCGCGCCGTGCCGTCTGCGGGGTACAGCGTATTGAACAGCCGCACGCATTGCGACGAAACGGTTGTCGAAAAAATGCTGACGGGGCTGAAAATCGCTGACAAACAGCCGTGTGGCAGTTCTTTGAAATTCTGTCTGATTGCCGAGGGCAAAGCCGACGTTTACCCCTGTTCCCACAAAACAAAGGAATGGGATACGGCGGCGGCGCACGCGGTTTTGCGCGCGGCTGGCGGGGAAGTGTACGACGCCGAAACGGGGCGGGTTTTGACATACCGCAAAGACGGTTTGCGCAACCCGACGATTATTTCTTTTGGACAAAAGGGGTGGACAAAATCCGCTTGACGCGGGCGGTTCGGCGTGGCATACTTAAACAAAATTTGTCAAAGGAGCCGTCATGACCGACTACATCGCACAAGAACCGAAAATCCCCCTGCCTTTTCAAGCGTATTCCGAAAACGGCAAAAACCGTTTCGCGCACTTGATTAACACGATTGCCGATTATTCGCCGACGGGGCGCGCCGTATTGGAGGATGCCGCAAAAGCGGGATACAAACTGCAAATGCAGGCGATGTCGGGGACTCAGGGCTTTGTGTGCGAAGAACTGAAAACGGTTTTCCTCAGCACTTGTTACGACGACAATGTTTTGGTGGAAACGCTGGCGCACGAATGCCGCCACGTTCAGCAGGTTATGCGCGGGGTTCCCGACAATCACCGCGAGCTGGTCATTCGCGACACGGTCAAGATGAACCGCGCGCTTGAAGCCGACGCCGAAGCCGTCGGCGCGTCGACGGCGTGGGAAATCCGCAAAAACAGCGGTAACGACGGCCCGTGGAAAGCATTGGAAGAAAAATGCCCCAAAATCACGCAGGGATTGGAAGCCGCCGCGAAAGGCGACGAAAAAATCGCCACGCCCGCGATGATGCGCGGCGCGTTTGACGGCTGGTATCAGAACAAGCCGATGATGGACATTTACGAAAAAAGCGTGATTTGCACGGATGTTCTCAGCAATTCTTTGCAGGAACATCGCGAATCGAAGCCTGCTGATTTCTTCAAACGTGAAATGTCGTCGTCGGAAATGGTCAATATGTTTTGCAAAGACTCGGCGGGCAAGTGCTATTGGGCGGGAAAACCCGACGTGCTGGACGAACCCGCGCGGTTGCAAATCAACGAACAAACCATGGCTTTTGCCAAAAGCGTCAACGAATTCCGCGCCCAAAACAATTTGAAAGTCGACACGTCCTACAACGATTTGTATGTCTACGGAACGGCGCCGAAAGCGGCTGAAAAACCCGCTAAAAACGCTGTTTTGCAGGCGGCGGTCGCGCGCAAAAAACTGTCCAGATAACCGTTTGTTCCGAAAAAATGTTTCGCTTTTGTTCTTTTTATCTTGAAAAACAGAACAAACGTGGTACATTAAGCCTGTTGCTCTCGACAAGCTTTTGTGGGATAAAAGAGGCTGACTATGGATCAAACCGTCTTACATTTAGTGGATAAGGATACTATGGATAAAGAAAAAGCTTTGACCGCCGCCCTGAGCCAAATCGAACGCGCGTTCGGCAAGGGTTCCATCATGCGCTTGGGTCAGCGCGAAAACGCCGTTGAAATTCCCGCGATTTCGACAGGGTCTTTGGGATTGGACATCGCGCTGGGAATCGGCGGATTGCCCCGCGGCCGCATTATCGAAGTGTACGGTCCCGAAAGTTCGGGTAAAACGACTCTGGCTCAGCATGTTGTCGCGCAGGCGCAAAAAATGGGCGGGCAATGCGCTTATATCGACGCGGAACACGCTCTTGACCCTGGATATGCCGCGAAACTGGGCGTCGATTTGGACAATTTGTGGATTTCCCAGCCCGATACGGGCGAACAGGCGTTGGAAATCGCCGACACGCTGGTGCGTTCGGGCGCGATTGACGTTCTGGTCGTCGATTCGGTCGCCGCTTTGGTGCCCAAGGCGGAATTGGAAGGCGAAATGGGCGATTCCCACGTCGGATTGCAGGCGCGTTTGATGTCGCAGGCTTTGCGCAAACTGACGGCGTCCGTCGCGCGTTCGAACACGTTGGTCATCTTTATCAACCAGCTGCGCATGAAAATCGGCGTGATGTTCGGCAACCCCGAAACGACGACGGGCGGCAACGCGCTGAAGTTCTATGCGTCGGTGCGTATCGAAATCCGCCGCGGCGCGCAGATTAAGGACAAAGACCAAACTATCGGCAACAACACGACGGTCAAAATCGTGAAAAACAAAGTCGCTCCTCCGTTCCGCACGGTCGAATTCGACATCATTTACGGCGAAGGCATTTCCAAGACGGGCGAACTGATTGATTTGGGCGTCAAAGCGAATTTGATTGAAAAGTCGGGCGCGTGGTTTTCGTACAAAGGTCAGCGTTTGGGACAAGGACGCGAAAACACGCGCACTTTCCTGAAAGAAAACCCGAAAATCGCCGACGAAATCGAACAGCAAATCCGTTCCAGCGCGGGGCTGTTGTCGCAAAAGATGATTACGGGCGAAGAACAAGCCGAAGAAACCGAAGAATAAAAAAAGCGGGGATTTTCCCCGCTTTTTTATGACATTTTTTTGATAGGACCGAATCGCTGTTGCAGGGAGCATTGCAGATGCGCCGCGGCAATCCGTCGACTCTGCGTTTGCGGTTGGCAGTCTGCGAATGGAGCGCCACAGCCCCAAGGGGCGTTGCGATGACAAATAAGGGGGGTGCCTATACGTTTGCGGGGTACGCTCCTCGTAATCGCTCAGACTGCTGTTATGCGCAGAGTTTTGGTTACACTCAACGCTCAGCGCAAGGAACTTTGAGTTTTTTCTCTCTCTTCTTTCCGAGTTGATTTCGATAAGGGGGTGTAAACGGATAGAGAAGACTTGTGACGCTGGGTGATTTCGGATGACTTCCCCCGAATCAATGGGCGGAAGAGGACTCTCAGGGCGTATTAAAACGAATTTTAGAGGGTGTTTATAAAAAACTCTTGCAAAATGT
>CAVCSV010000042.1:0-12201 GCA_963604715.1 Limosilactobacillus gorillae | reverse complement strand
GAACTGACGGGCGGCGCGACGCTGACTCAGAATTTTCAAACGCTGACGCCCAAAACGTCGACTTGGAGCGGCGCGGCGGGTAACGGAATGACGTTCGATTCGGCGGCGAAAACGCTGACCGCCGACAACGCCGACACGTTCAAAGGATTGTCCGCGGGCGACAAAATCGGAGTCGCGGGAACGGCGGGCAACAACAAAACGCTGACAATCGCAAGCGTTTCCGACGACGGCAAAACCCTGACGTTCGTCGAAGACGTCGCCGACGAAACCCTGACGGATTCCGCGGGCGTTACGCTTACCAAAGGGTGGAGCTTCGTCAACACGCCCGAAGACATTTTGAACAATCAGCCCGAAACGAACGTTTTGAAAGGTTCCGTCGGCGAATTTTCAAACCTCAAAGTCGGCGAAAAAATGAAAATCGAAGGCACGGGAGCGAACGACGGCTACAGAACCATCGAATCGATTTCTTTGGACGGCTCGACAATCACCTTCAAAGAACAAGTCGTAACAGAAGCCCCCGTTACAACCGCACAGATTCATCAAAGCCTTGACACGGGAACGATTACGGCGGAATCGAACGCGGGCGACGTTATCCAAGAATTCACCGTCGACACCGCCGCAAATCCGCTGACGGCAAATGCAACGAAAAACACTCTGACAGCGCTGAAAGCGCACACGTTCGACAACGTCAAAGCGGGGCAGAACATCACCATCAACGGCGAAGTTTATTATGTCAAAGACGTTTCGGACAACGGCAAAACGTTGACGTTTTCAAGCTCCACGCCCGTCCCGCAGACGCTGACGGGAACGGTGGACTTTGCGACGCGTTCGGACACGCGCGGCTTTATCACCGATTCGCTCAAAGGCAGCGAACTGCAAACGGGCGACATCGGCTTTTACGCCAAGGACAACGCCATGAAAGCCGCCGTCAAAGGCGCGTTTTCCTCCTACAAAACAGGGGACACGCTGATTGTTCAGGGCGCGGACGGCAACGACAGAATGTACATCGTCAAATCCGTTTCCGCCGACGGGCGCACGGTTTCCTTTGACGATTCAACCCCTGTCGCCGAAGACATGAACATCACGAACGGCAAGCAAATCACCAATGGCAAAGGCATTACCATCGGCAAAAGCTACCCCGTCGGCGCAACCGTCGATTTGGGCAAAACGTCGGGTGCGCACAACGGCAAATACACGGTCGCGGGCGTTTCCGCCGACGGCAAAACGCTGACCGTGAAAACCAAAGACTTTCCCGAATACGGCGATACGGTCACCTACACGACGGCGAACGTCGCGACGGACGGCTATTACGACGGCGGATATTTGAAAACGACCTACCGCGTCAGCGAAACCAGCGCGTTTTCAAACGACGTTTCGGCGGCTTCGGCGGCTTTTGAAAAGCTGTTCCGCGCCATGGGCGAAATCGCGCAGGGCAACCTGCTGGACGCCGACAATCCCGAAAGCGCGTATGCCCGCGTATCCGACGCGCTGAACATTCTGGACGCGTCGCTCAGCGCAAATTCGACGGAAACCAACGGCGACATCACGTCGATTCAGTATTCCGTCATCAGCAAACTGGATTTGGTCACAACGACCATCGACAGCCAGACGGCAAGCAAAGAATCCCTGACGACCTACATCAACAATATGACCCAAGTCGACAAAACCGAAGCCGTCACTTATCTGTTGCAGGCGAAACAGGATTTGGAAGTGTCGTATTCCGTTTTATCCGCAATCAACCAGCTGAGTTTGCTGAATTATTTGTAACGGCGCGTTTGCGTCTGTCGGCGGATTGTTCGACTTTTTGGTGCATCCTGTCCAAAAAACGGTCGGGGATGTAGCCGCTGCGCGTATACAGGCTTTCCAGTTCTTTGCGAATGAACAGCAGCATGCTTTGCCCTTCGATCTGAACGTCGCGGATGTAAAATCCGTCCCCGCGCTCCCTTAACGCAAAAATCAGCTCCAGCTGCATTTGTTCGGGTCGGGCTTGGGCTTGCGTTTCGGCGGGCATAAAATTCAGCGCGGGCAAGGCGTCCACGGAAACTTTCAGCAAAACGTCCTTGGGCGTCAGGCGTTTATCGACAATGCGGAATTTCACGTCTTTGACGGGCAAAGGGGATTCCGTGTAAACCGCCAGAAAATAATCCAAAAACAAATCGCGGTACGCCGATTGCTGTTCCGCCGAAAATTCGCGCCAATACCGCCCCAGCGCCAAACGGGACAGTTCGTTGCGGTGAAAGGCGTCCACAGCGATTTTTTTCGTGCTTTCAAAACGGTTTGCCGCATCTTTGTCGGACAGGGCGCGAATCAGCGCGTCGCCCTTTGTTTCCAGCCATTGTTCCGGCGAATTCAGGGCAAACGCGGGCTGAACCGCCAGCAAAAGCGTCAAAAAGATAAACAGCCGTTTCATTGTATTCCCTTTTCTTGGCAGTCAAATTCGTTTATAGTGCAGTATAGTCCTTTTTTCGGGGGTATCACAAGGGTTTACAGATGAAGCCGTCTTTGATTTTCGCATTGTTCGTTTTTTTCACCGCTTTTCAAGCTCATGCGGGCGACACATTGAACCGCATCAAGCAAACGGGCGTTGTGCGCTGCGGGGCGCGCACCACCGCAAACGCTTTTGTCGCTTCGAACGGCGACGGCGGGTTCAAAGGCATCGACGCGGAAATCTGCAAAACAATCGCAACCGCCGTTTTGGGACGCCCCGAAGCCGTTCAAATCGTCCCCGTTGACCGCGGCGAAGGCGACCGCCTGCTTGCCGAAAACAAAATCGACGTCCTGCTGGCGGGCAACGCGTGGTCGCCCGTGCGCGAAATGCAGTCCCCGCACGCTTTTCCCGCGATTTTTTACCATTCCGCTTTGGCGTTCATCGGGCATTACAACGACGCGGCGACTTCCATGCGCGATTATGCGGGGGCGCGCGTTTGCGTGGACGCTCAACAGCCTTTCGTCATCAAAGCGCTGAAAGAATACAATACGAAACACCGTTTGGATTTGCGGATTATGGCGATGCCGACCCTGTCCCGCGCCAAAGAACTGCTGTACCTGAAGCGGTGCGATTTGATTTTGGAACGCCTTGAAATCCTGCATTCGGATTATTTCAAAAAAGCCCCCGCCGACGTCGATTTGGTCGTTTTGCCCGAAATCGTGAAAACCTATTCGACGGGTCCCGTCATCCGCGGCAACGATGCCGAGCTGTTCAAAATCCTCCGCTGGCTGATTTTCGGGCTGATTAAAGCCGAAGAAAAAGGAATCAACGCCCAAAACATCGAAGATTTCCTGAACACCGACGACCCCGAAATCAAAGCTTTGCTGTCCGAAAACCAATCGGCGGCGAACAATCTGGGCGTCGATACGAAATGGCTGTCCCGCGCCATTGCCGAACAGGGCAACTACGGCGACATCATCGCCCGCGGATTGGGCGGCAAATCCGATTTGAAACTGAATCGGGGATTGAACAAACTGTTGCGCGACGGCGGTTTGATGTCCGCCCCCGACTTCAAAGAATAAAGGAACGAAAGTATGAAAAAAACAGCGTATATTCTGGCGCTTCTGCCCTTTGCCGCAAACGCCGCCGAATTTCAAGCCTCGTCCGTCATTGCGGCGGCGACCGTTTTTCCGACACGCGCCGATATTTCCAGAAATGCGGAAATATCCTTGCCGCAGGGAAAGCATACGGTTGTTTTCGACGGCTTGCCCGCATCGCTGGATACGGCGTCTTTGCGCGTATCGGGTTTGGGCGCGTTTTCCATCGGTTCGGTTGAAATCAAGGAATTGTTTTCCAAAGATTTCGTTGTCGAACAGGAACAAAAACTGCGCGGCAAAATAGCGGATTTGTCGGACAAACGCCGCTTTGTCGAATCGGAATTGACCGCCGCCGAAACGGGCAAAACGTTCCTTGAAAATATGGCGAAATCCAACGCCGCCCCGCAAATTTCCGTCAACGACAAAACCGAAGCTTTGTCCCCCGATGCATGGGGAAAGGCGTGGCAAAGCCTGCAAAAAGGAATGAAATCGCTGGGCAAAGAAACGATTGAAAAACAAATCGAACTGCGCAAAATCGACGCGGAACTGTCCGCTTTGAACAAAGAACTGCGCCTTTTGTCGGGCGGGGCGAAAAGCGCGAAGCAAATCCGCGTCAACGTCGAAGCCTCTGCCCCCGTCACGGCAAAGCTGACCGTGCAGTATCAAGTCGCGAACGCGTCGTGGAAACCGACTTATGAAGCGCGACTGAACACCCGCGACAAAACCGTCGAAATCATGCAGTACGGCACGATTTCACAGCACACGGGCGAAGAATGGAAAAACATCGATTTGGCTTTGTCGACCGCGCGCCCCGTCCTGGGCACGGTGCCGCCCGAATTGGAAACACGCTGGCTGAATTTGAATGAACCTGTGAAAAAACGCGCCAATATGCTGGGACGGGCTGCGGAAACGTTCGGCAACGTCAGCTCCTTTGCCGATACGATGACAGACGAATTGCCGAACTCTGTGCAAGAAACGGCTGAAATTTCCGCCGCAGCGTTTTCGGGTTCGGATTTTGCGGGAACTTTTGCCGTCAAAGGCAAAGCCAACGTCCCCTCCGACGGGTCGGAACACCGTTTT
Organism: Limosilactobacillus gorillae; assembly: GCA_963604715.1. Lineage (GTDB taxonomy): Bacteria > Pseudomonadota > Alphaproteobacteria > CAAGCB01 > CAG-977 > UBA2903. Next base: position 7,596 of record CAVCSV010000042.1, on the reverse strand, counting down.
CTGGTCGGCGGCTGGTCGGCGAAAGCGGACATTTACGCCAAAACCGTTCCGTCTGTTCAGACCGCCGCTTATGTCATGGCGGCAACGCAACTGAACGCGCCCGCGCCGCTGTTGCCGGGGGAAATGTCTTTGTTCCGCGACGGCGCTTTCATCGGGGATTCGAAAATGAAATTCCTGCGCCCGAACGCAAAATTGCACCTGTCGTTCGGACAGGATGACAAAATCCTTGTCAAACACGCGATTGCCCATTTCGAAGAAAACGACGGCGGTTTGATTTCGCGCGACAGCAAAATGACGATTCAGACAACGGCATCGATACAAAATCTGCACAAAGAGCCGTTGAAAATCGCCGTTTACGATTTTCTGCCCGTCGCCAAAAACAGCGACATCGCGGTTAAAATCACCAAAGACAAAACGACCGACGGCTATGAAACCGATCCCGACGGCAAAGTCGGCATCGTCAAATGGGAAAGCGTTTATCAGCCGCAGGAACAAAAGACCGTCGATTACGGATACACAATCACCTATCCGAAAGACCGCGAACTGCTGTTTTAAGGCTTGACCCAAATTGTTGAAAAATCTTCGGGCGACAGGGCGACTTGCCGCCCGTCGATGTTACAGCTTTCCGCCGTAATGTTTTCAATCACCGCGCCCGCGTATTCCCCGCGGCAGACGACGGCTTTTTCGCCCTTGAACAGCGTCAGGGGAACGGGCAAGGCGGGCGTTTCGCGCAAAGCGGCGGCAAGATTGGCGGCAAAGGATTCGTTTTTTTCCTGCGCCGTCGTCAAAAAAGCGACCAAGTTGAAAAACTTTTCCGCCGCCCCGCCGTCAAGGTGATGTTCGATTAAACAGGCGATTTCCTCGGCTTTACGTTCCTCGATGCCCAGCAATTCGTTGAAAAAACCCGTCAGGCATTCGTGTTTCATATCGATTCGCCAGCCGATTTCGCGCCCTTTGTCGGTCAGGCTGATTTCGCCGTAGGATTGATGGCGGACCAATCCCTGTTCGGCAAGCTTTTTAACCGCGGTTACAACGGTTCCTTTGGTGCGTTTCAGCTGTTCGGCAAGCGCCGTCACCGTCAGTTTTTTACCCTGCGATTCCAGCTGGAACAAAGCCTCCAAATAATCTTCGGCGCTGGATGAAACGGTCATAAAGGGCTCCTTTTTTCAAAACACCGTTCCAGTATAGTAAAAACAAAGCGATTTATAAAGTTTTTTAGACCGTGCGCACCGCCGCGTCCAGTTTGTCGGCAACCGAAGACAATAAATAGCGGTTTCGCACCAGATTGTATCCCTCGACCGCTGTTTGCCGCGCGGCGGCTTCGTCGGACAGAACGTTTTTCAGGCATTTTGCCAAAGCCCGCCAATCCCCGACGGGGAACGTGTACGCGGCGGTGTTTCCGGCGAAAATCTCGCGCGGTCCTTCCGCCAATGAGGACACGACGGGCTTTGACCGCACCATGGCTTCCAGCAAGACTATCCCGAACGGTTCATAATTCGAAGGCAGGACAAACACGTCCAATAAACCATAAAAATCGTCTTTGTTCGAAAACCAGCCTAACAATTCCACATCGTTTTGCAAATTCAACTCTTGAATCAACGCGATGATTTTATCGTATTCCGTCCTGTCCTTTCCCGTCGGCGCGCCGCCGATAACGCCCTTGAAAGCGATGTTTTCCCGCTTTAATTCACCCAAAGCCCTGATGAAATCGGGAAAGCCTTTCATCGGATCGAATCGTCCGATGACGCCGATAACGGGCGGTTTTGCAAACGGCTTGGCGGGCGCAAGCGGACGCGCGTCGTCAATCATATTCGGAATGACAAAAATACGGTCGGGATTCAGTCCCTTTTGAACAAAAATACCCTTTTGATACTGCGTAATGGAAAAAACGGCGTCGCACTTGTCGATTTTCTTCAGCTTCGGATTATGGGCGACGGCAACGGTTTTGATTTTCAGCAGCCGAGCCAAAAGGGCAAACAAATCAATCGCCTTTTTGCTGTGCAGAACGATTAAGTCGGGGCGGAATTTTTTCAGTTTGAAATACAGCGGAATCAGCAAAAACACATTCCAGCGGTTGAAACGGATGAAATACGGTGTAACGCGTTCCGAAGCTTTGAACTTTTCCGCCGTTTTTCCGCGCGCGTCCATAACCGCCAAGACATCGTGTCCTTTCAAAGCCAAAGCGCGCCCGTAGTCGTCGAACGCCTGTTCGACACCGCCCAAGACTTTGCTAATCATTACATTTACAATTCGCATTTTGACAACCTTTGTACAGCATAAGGCACTTATATTGTCAAAAACAAACACGTTTTACAAATAAAAAACAATTCAAACGACCGTTTGGTTTGACGCCGTTCGGCTTTTCAAAAGCGGAAAAAATCGTGTTAAATAATAAACTTGAGTTTTGAAGTATTTTAAAGTATATTTCAAATCAAACGGTCCTTAGATTTGACCGCGCAGTCAAAGGAAAAAAATCAATGAAATTATCGGTTTACATCATTACGTTCAATGAAGAGCAACGCCTTGCACGCACTTTGAAACAAGCCGCGAAAGTCGCCGATGAAATAATAGTCGTCGACAGCGGCAGCACGGATTCAACGGTTGAAATCGCAAAAAAATTCGGCGCGAAAACCTTTTTTCACAAATGGAACAGCTATTGCGACCAAAAACATTACGCGGAACAGCTTTGTCAAAACGATTTTGTTTTAATGTTGGATGCCGACGAAGTCATGTCCGATGCTTTAACGGACGAAATTTTGAAAATCAAACAAAGCGGCGGCGTTTTTTCCGCTTACAAAGTGAAAATCGCAAACATGTATCCGTATGACGAAAAACCGAATCCGTTTGCTTTGCGGTTCAACGTGGTGCGGCTGTACGACAAAACGCTGATGACGGTTCCGCCTGACAAGCAGAACAAAGACCGCGTTGCCGTTCCGAAAAACATTAAAATCGGACAGCTGAAAAACGAAATTCATCATTATTCTTTGCTGACGCTGGAACAGGCGATTGACAAATACAACAAACACAGTTCCGAATTACAGCGCATGATGGCGCAAAAACACCGTAAAGTTCCCGTTTTTCGTCTGTATTGGGAATTTCCGTATCAATTTTTGCGCTATTTCTTTTGCCAACGCTATTTTTTGCAGGGTGCCAAAGGTTTTTCCCAAGCCATGGTGCTGGCGATATTCCGCTGGCTGAAAATCGCAAAAGCCGTCGAGGCGCAAAGAATCGAAAAAATCCAAAAAAAGACCCGCGCGTAAAACGTAGTTTTTTACACATGCAGAACGGCGGGACAATTTCTTTCCCGCCGTTGCTTTTCGGTATCAACTGTCGACTATGCACTTTCCGTCTGTCAGCGTATAGCCGTCTTCACATCCGCCGCACGCGTCTTTCGTCGAGAAGTACCACTTGCAATTCGCAACAGGAGTGCTTTCGGTACAACTTGTCGCGCCGCCAAGTGAATATTTGTGCTCCCACCCCGAGGAACAAGGCCCACAATACCCATCGTCCCTCAGATAATAACCGGCTTCGCAATTTGCGCAGGCGGGCTTAACGCCTACGCCTCCGGGGGCGCATTCCACGCAATTTTGAATCAACGAGGAACAAGCTCTGCACTTTTCGCTGCCGCTATGGGCATACGTTCCGGGCGGGCATGCCGTGCATTTTGTTGCCGTTTCGTATTTGGAAAATGTTCCCGCGGGACAATTCTTGCAAACGCCGTTTTCCTGATATTGACCGTACCAGCGGCAGCTTAGGGGCTTCTGGGACGTGCAGCCGCCCTTTCCATCCAAATAATATCCGGTGGAACAGCGTTTGCAAGACAGCGTTTTGCTCTGTTTGGAAAGCTCGCACAAATAACAGTAGGGAATCGCCGTGGAACAAGCCGGACAGCTTCCATCCGATTGCATGTAGTTCCAGCTCTTCGCTTTTAATGTCGCCCCGTTACCGCAACCGTCCGATTCGCAACCGTAGGGGCATGCCGTGCCGTTGTTTTTGACGCAGCCATGATAAGTTTCGTTGTATGAATAACCGTCGGGACATTGCGTTGCCTTGTCTTCACAGCAACAGCCGTTTAAAGTGGGCTTCGCCGCAAACCCCGCCGCGCATGAAACACCGTAGCAGTAATCGACGCATCCCGAACCGTTCGGCTTTTTTCCTTCGGGGCAGCTTGTGCAAGTCCCCGTCGATGTATCGCAGGTTAAACAAGAAATGTCGCATTGTTTCGGCAGTTCCAATTTTCGTGTTTTTACAACGGACGTTCCGTAGCCCAGTTTGACGGATCGGGCATCAGCCCGCCCGTATGCCGCCAATATCGCCAGTCCGGCTAAAATAAATATTTTTTTCATTCTCTGCCCCTCCTTTTAACCCGCGACGCAGCAGCAACCGTCCGATGATTTCTTCATTCCCTCCGGACAGGTTGTCGCCGTATCTTTGATGCACTTTCCGGCTGAAAGCGTGTATCCGTAATCGCATTTCGTGCAAAAGGGAGTGCCGTTGCAGTACATGCAATGCGGAATAACGTCGCTGCAGAGTACATCCACCGTCCATACCCCGCGGCATTTCCAATCGCCGTACGCAATCAAATATCCCAATTGATCCGTGTCGTCGGCATTGTAAATCTGGTGGTTTTCTTCCCCGACCTGATAGGCGAACACTTGGCTGTAATAGTAGTAGGACCAGGGACCCGATGCGGTGACATCGCATTTTCCCGATTCGGGATCTTTTTGCTGGTTAAACGGTTGGCATGGAAAATCAAAAGCGCCGCTGATTACTTTGTTTTTCGTTTCGGGGTCTATATCCATATCCATGGTACACTTTGCCTTCGGAAAGTATTTTTCGTCCCAGCAGAGATAACCCGACGGCGTGTATGTCAAAATAAAACCGGGAGCGCAGTCGTAGATAATCCTTTTTGCCTTAACGGGCAGGCACGATTTGTTGGACTTATCACTTGTTCCTTCGACACAAGGGGAACATGTCGCCGCCCGAAGCGTCGACGGCAGGCAGAATCCGACAACAATAAGCAGGATAAGTAATTTTTTCATAACACCCTCCTTTAATGAAAAAAGAACTTACATAAACAATTTTAATCATAACATAGAGTTGACGGGGAGCGATATAATAATCTCGCCTTTTATATAAAAAATCCAAAATATAGCGGCGCCCCACTCCTGTCAAAAGCGAATACAAGTATCAAATTTTATATCATTTTTATCATATATTCTTTCTATATTGTTTGTTTTTTTCAACATCTTGTTTCCATTATGCAACTTGAAATAATTAAAATCACGGATGAAACGAACCCTTTTGCGTACCGTCGCCGAGCGACAAAAAAAGCCCTTGAAAAATCAAGGGCTTTTTTTGTTGTTTTTTTATTTCTTATTCGATGCAGCAGTCAATCGCTTTGCGCAAAAAGTTTTTCATCTTTTTAAAGCCCGTTACCTGCGCTCCGTCGGCGGGTTCTTCCGCTTCGGCGGGCTGAACGGGGGCGGCTTCGGGCGTGATGTCCGTGTCGCCGACTTTTGCCGCAACTTCCTGCGCTTTGGCGGCGATTTCTTTGTAATTGGTGTCCTCGACCCATTTCAGGTCTTTGGAGTCAATCAGGTTCATATTCAGCCCCCAGAACAGGCAGTACAAATCGTACGCCTGATTAAACAGACTGTAAGCGTCTTTGGTGTTTTTCAGGCTCTGCTGTTTGGTGCCGACTTCCATCAAGCGCATGGCGGACGCCAGCAAGTGTTTGGAAATGCACCAGACTTCGCCCTCATAGGACGGAATGATTTTCTGCATCAGGTTTTTGCGCATTTCACGGATTTGTTCAATCAAATCGAAAAAGTGCGTCTTGCCCGTTTTCGCACCCGAAAAAATCAGGTGTTCCTCGATGGAAATCAAGTTCATAATCGCAATCGTCAAATCCTGATCGGAAGACAAATCTTTCGGATTGACTTTTTTCATCGCGTCGTATTGTTCGACGAATTCTTTGACGTTTTCGGCTTTTTTCATAAAACTTCTCCTCAAAAGGCGGAAATCGGGAACCAATTCAGATACATGCTGGCGGCAAACAGCACGACGACGGGCATCACGACCTTTTCAAACGGGAAATGGGCGTGTCCGCCGTTGCGGGCTTTCATCCAGAAATACAGTTTTTCGGTATAGACGAACAAAGCGGCGCCGACCAGAGTGCAGAACAGGAACGGGTCCATATAAATCACATACAGCAAGGGACGCGGCGAATACACCAGATCGCGCATGTACATAAAGCCGATTGAACCGATGGAAACCGCCATCAAAATAAAATCGCGCCCTTTAAAGAACCATTTTTTCTTGTTAAACCACAAAATCAGCCAATAGCCCAGCAAAGCCAGCATCGCGCCCGCCCACAGCCCGACGATGTTGTCGTCGACGCCCAGTTTGCGCGCGATTTCCAGCGACGCCCCGATTGCCACCGTGCAAACGGCGCAGGCGGGATTTGCGAACGCTTTTGTCGTCGTCAGCAAAGCAACAGCCAGTACGGATAAAAACATGCTTGTTCCTCCAAAATTCTTTACGGTTGATTTATTTTAAAGCAATATGCTGTGAATACAAGCACTTTAAGCAAAAAGGTCAAAAATGATTTTTCCGTCCGACGTCCGCGCTCTTTTGGAACAGACGGCGGGGCTGAAGCAAGCCGCCGCCGACATCAGCCTGCGTTACCGCACGGGGCGCGATAAAAGCCTGAAAACAGCGACCGAAGCCGCCGCCTACGCCGCCACGCGTATGCCCGCGACGTTCGGCGCGGTCGGTCGGGCTTTGGAGCTGACATTGGAACACCTTGAAACGCCGCCCGAAACCCTGCTGGATGTCGGCGCGGGAACGGGCGCGGCGACTTTGGCGGCTCAACAGCTGCTGGATTTGAAAAGCGCGGTTTGTTTGGAACGCGCCGCCGTTATGCGCGAACTGGGGCAAAAGCTGGTCAAAGCGGACTGGCGCGCGTTTGACGTTATGACGGACGATTTGCCCGAATCGGCGGATTTGGTTATTGCGTCGTATATGTTAAACGAAGTCGCCGACCCGATTTTCGCCGCGCGGAAACTGTGGAATGCCGCAAACGGTGTTTTGCTGATTGTCGAATCCGCTTTGCCCGAATCGGTCGCTCTACTTCAAAAAATCCGCGCCGATTTGATTGAGCAAGGCGCGTTTGTCGCCGCCCCCTGCCCACATGACAAACCGTGTGCCGAATGGTGCCACTTTGCCTGCCGCATCGAACGCAGCCGCCTGCACAAACAGCTGAAAGGCGGGGACGCCCCGTTCGAGGATGAAAAGTTTTCGTTTGTCGCGCTGACAAAAGTTCCCGTTTCACGCTGTTCCGCCCGTGTTTTGCGCCACCCGCAAATCGGCGCGAACAAAGTCGGACTGACGCTTTGCACGCCCGACGGCATCGTTGAAAAAACGATATTCAAAGCCGACAAAACGCTTTACAAAGCCGCCCGCAAAGCCAAAACGGGCGACGCCCCGAACCTATAGCCCCGCACGGCTTTGCGCCGCGTCGACCGTGTTTTCCAACAGCATGGCGATTGTCATGGGACCGACCCCCTTGGGAACGGGAGTTATGGCGGCGCA
>CAVCSV010000041.1:0-13719 GCA_963604715.1 Limosilactobacillus gorillae | reverse complement strand
GGCATGTTTGTCGACCGTGGTCAAAACCTTTTCGGCAGGCATGCCCAAACGCTTGGCAACCGCATCCATAATGCGGATATTCGCCTGATGCGGAACGAACCAGTCGACATCGGCAACGGTATAACCGTTCTTTTCCAAAACTTCCGCGGAAATGTCAGCCATGTTGACGCTGGCGTGACGGAAAACTTCGCGCCCGTTCATCGTGATATAGCCGACTTCGTGGTTAAAGGAGGGACCGCCCGTCGCATACAAATCGGGGGCATGACGACCGTCGGAACGAATCAGCGTGTCGATAACGCCGTCTTCGCCTTCATGCGCCTGCAATACAGCCGCGCCCGCGCCGTCGCCGAACAAAACACACGTGTTTCTGTCCGTAAAGTCGGTGATTTTGGACAATGTTTCAACGCCGATGACCAGCGCGTTTTTCGCCTGTCCCAAGCGAATCATGTTGTCCGCCATTTTCAAAGCGTACAAAAATCCGGAACACGCCGCGGACAAATCAAACGCGCAACCGCCCGTCATGCCGATAGCCGCCTGCACATACGCCGCCGTCGCGGGGAAAGTCCTGTCGGGCGTCACAGAGCCCAAAACGATAACGTCAATATCCGCACCCGTCAATCCCGCGGCGCTCAAAGCCTTTTTCGCGGCGTGAATCGCCAAATCGGACGTCATTGTCTTTTCGTCCGCAAAATGACGGAAACGAATTCCCGTGCGGTCGACAATCCATTCATCGCTGGTTTCGACGATTTTTGCCATGTCGTCATTAGAACGAATCGTTTCGGGCAAAAAGCCGCCCAAACCTGCAATACGGGAACGGATTGTCATTGTTCTGCTTCCTCTTTTTCCAAACTGATATTCGCCAGCTGTTTGGCGATGTTGCCCTGCAAATCGCGTTTGACGGCATTGACCGCAACGCCCAGAGCATTGGCGAATCCGAATGCGTCGGCTCCGCCGTGACTTTTAATGGAAATCCCCTTCAGTCCGACCAGCATCGCACCGTTGTAGCGACCGGGATCCATTTTCTTTTTCAGCCGTTTCAAAGACGGCAACGCCAGCAAAAAGCCCAATTTCGAAATCAGGCTGCCCGCGGCGGAATCCTTCAACAGGTTGACCATCAAACGCGCCGTGCCTTCAATGGCTTTCAGGGCGATATTCCCCGTAAAGCCGTCGGTCACGAACACATCGACGGAGCCCAAGGCAATATCGTCGGATTCGACGAATCCCTTGAAATTCCCGTTCAACGCCGATTCGCGCAAAATCTGCGCGGCTTCGCGGATTTCGTCGCGCCCTTTGATGTCTTCCGAACCGATGTTCAGCAATCCCAGCGTCGGCTGTTCGCGTTTCAAAACGGCGCGGCAGTACGCTTCGCCCATCACGGCGAATTCGACCAGATTGCGGGCGTCGCATTCGGCATTCGCCCCCAAATCCAGAACGACACATTCACCATGGCGCGTCGGCAGAATCGTTACAATCGCGGGGCGGTGAATTCCCGGCATCGTGCCGAGAATCAGCTTGGAAAACGCCATCAACGCGCCCGTATTGCCCGAACTGACAACAGCATTCGCCTGCCCTTGTTTGACGGCGTCAATCGCCAGCCACAAGCTGGATTTGCGTCCCTGCCGAACGGCAACGGACGGTTTTTCGTTGCTTGCCACATAATCGGGCGTGTGCACGAAGTCGAACCTATCGGCGGAAAGATTGTATTTCGCGATGCACGGCTTTACCTTTTCTTCGTCGCCGAAAAGAAGGAAATGCACATCGGGATATTGTTTTTCCGCCGACTTGACACCGGCTATCACGCTGTCAGGCGCATGATCGCCGCCCATAGCGTCAACCGCTATGACAACAGACTGCTGCGTATCCACGGGATTTGCCTTAAAGCTTATTCGGCTTTTTCTTCGGCTTTGGCGGAAACGACTTCCTTGCCGTCGTAATAGCCGCAAGCGGGGCAAACGTTGTGAGGACGTTTGGTTTCGCCGCAGTTCGGGCATTCCATAACAGCGTTGGATTTCAAAGCCAAATGCGAACGGCGCATATCGCGTGCGGATTTGGATTTTTTACTTCTGGGTGTAGCCATTTTTTTTCTCTCTTGTCAAAATGAACACTTGTTCCGATAAAGGAACCGAAACTCAAGACCTATGCTATATAAAAAATTTTGCAAAACTGCAAGCTATTTTACGCCTTTTTCAGTTTTTCCAATGCGGAAAACGCGTTTTTGCGGGGTTCGTCCTCGATTTTGTCGGAAAAAGACACGTTCGGCGCGTGCGGAAACGGGTCCAAAGCCAACGAAAAGTATTCGACGGCAACTTCACCCAAATCGATTTTGTTGTTTTCCAGCACGTCGACGTCTTCCTCCTCGTCGCTCATATCCAAATCGATTTCGTTGACGTTCAAATCGGCGGGGTTCGGCTCTTCGAACAAAACGTTGAACGAATCTTCGACTTCCGCATCAAACGGCTGCAGGGAAACAACGCAGGTTTGGGTGATTCTGCCCTTGACGGTTCCCGTGGCTCGCACCTGATGCCTGTTCAGCGGACGCACCAGCGCGCTGACGCAAAAGGAATCGATTTTCTCCAATCCCAACCGTTGTTCCAAAGCCCGTTTCTGCGCGTCGTCCGCTTGGATTTCAATGGCTTCGCCCTTGGCGGGCAGACGGGTTGTATCGATGATATACGAAAATTCGGGATTTAAGTCTTTCATTGCGGGCATCCTTTGTGTAAAATCGTGTTTATTCTAAATCAATCCGATTTTTTTTCAAGGACGGAGAGGATATGAACCCGTTTTTTCGTTTCAAAGTTTTGGCGGTGACGGCTTTGTTGAGCGGCTGCGCCCCGATGATTGACACGCACGGCGACGCTCTTGACGCCGACGATTTGGCGGCATTGAAAGCCGGTGAAACGCCTTATACCGAAGCGGCTCGAATCCTCGGCACGCCGTCCGTGCGTTCGACGTTCGACACGGAAAACTGGCTGTACATCACATCCAAACAGAAAAGAATCGCTTTTTTCAAACCCGAAGAGTTCGAACGCACCGTTACTGTTTTGAAATTCGACAAATCAGGCATTTTGCAAAGCATTGAAACCAAAACGCTGTCGGACGGCAGAACCATCGCCCCCGATGCCGAAACCACGCCGACGGGCGGCAAAGAATTGACGTTCATCGACCAAATGGCGGGCAATGTCGGGCGGCTGGCGACGGACGCCCCTGCGCATTAAACGGGGTCTTTTTCCTCTTCGTAGGTTGGCAGAACGGCGATATAATCCTCGAATTTCTGCAAAATCGCGTTCAGCTGGCGTTCCAAGAACGGAATCAAATCCTCCGCATCGCCCAAATGAGCGGGCAATTCTTCCAAATCCGTCAAGACGGATTGTCTGACGTTTTGCAGTTTTTCCGTTTCCAATCCCGCGCTTTGCAAAGCATGAACGGCGCTTTCGATTTGCGCTTTCTGCTCCAAAGCCGCCGCCGACAGTCCCGCCGCCGTTTGCGTCGATTCCGCCGTTCCCTGTTCCAATCGGTCGACAATATCGGAAAAACCGCGCGCCCCCTGCTGAACCGCCTTCAGCCGCTCCGTCAATCCCGCAACGGCGTCTTCCGTTTTTTGGGTTTGCCGTCTGATGTCCAAAGCGACGGCGCCGAACGATTTGGCTTTGTCCCCCGCTTTGGCGGCTTCGATGGACGCGTTCAGCGCCAAAATTTTCGTTTCCGCGGCAACGGCGCGCATTTGCGCCGCGACCTCCAGAGTCGCCCGCGCCCAATCCAGCAGTCCCGTTACGAAAACTTTTGCCTGTTCCGCATTCTGCATGGCGACGCCCGACGATTGAGCCACGGAATCGGCGGCGGCACGGAACGACTGAACGGCGGGAGCGGCAGACTGCAAAAACTCGAACAGCTGTTTCAAATCGTTTTTCACGTTTTCAAAATCGCTACCGTTTTCGCGCGCCGTCAAATCCTCCAGCCCGCGGCGAACGTAATTCAGCGCTTCCGCCATTGCGGTCAAATGCGATTGACATTGATTGAACCTGTTTTTCGAATCCTCGGTCATTTCCGCCGCGGACGAGCTTAACTGCTGCAACAGTCCCAGCATCTGGCACAGCTGGCTTTCGGTATCGACGCCGACCCCCTGACCGAAATAAGCAACCTCGGTTTCGTTTTTCGGCGCTTCGCCGTTTGTATTGGGCGCTCCCAGCGGAACATAGCTGACGGGCGCGCCGTAAGTGTCGGGACGCCCCAGCAGCGACGTGTCGGACAAAACGGGCAAATCCTTCAAGTGCGCCAACAGCACGGACAGCGCCCGCGCCAAAGCCCCCACTTCGTCGCCGCGTTCCGTAAAGTGAATCAGAACGGAACGGTTTCCCCGCGCGATTTCCGTTGCGCAATCGACCAAACGGTTCAGAGGGTAGCGTATTCCGTACAGCGACAAAAACGACATCAAGACGGCGAAAACACCGCCGAACGCGGCGCAAAACACAAACAGTTTCTGCAGCTTGATTTTGTCGTTTTCGGCTTTGGCGATAAATCCCGCGGCAACGGCGCCCAAATCGTCCAGCACACTGTTGAATTCGGCAACCGTTTTTTTGCCGTTTGCAGACAATTTGTTGATTTTTCCGCGCAAAGCATCGTCGACTTTAAGTTTGCGGTTGATTTCGTCGTCCAAAGCGGTCAAAGACGCGGAAACGACTTTCAGCTGTTTGGTATTGACCATTTCGGCTTGTTTTGCGGCATTGACCGCCTTTTTCAAAGCCGCCAGCCCGTCGGTCAGACGCTTGCGGTTTTCGGTGCCGTCCGTATCGGCGGCTTCAAGCGCCAGCACTTCTTCCAGCTGTTCGCGCAGGTTGTTCAAAGCGAACGACGCGGACGGCAGACTGACGTCTTCTATCATCGCCGCCAATTTTTCGGCGGACTGCCCCGCGTATTTTTCGACTTTCCGTCCCGCTTCAACCTTTTTTTCATACAAAGCGGTCATATCGTCCAAAGCCGTTTTATACCGCGCGCCGATGTCTTCGACGGCTTTTTTGTACTTGGCATCCAAATCGGGACTGCCCAGCACCAATCCGATTTCCTCGGCGCGTTCGAAAAATCGACCGAACACGGCGTCGATTTTTTTCTTTTCAGCCGACGTCCTTTGCTTGGCGAAAAAGAACAGTTCCTGATCCAGCGCATAGAAATCCGTTTCCAACGCGGTCAGCGAACGCGTTACATCCATGACGGCATTGGCTTTGGTATATTCGTTCTGCACGGTTTCGACCGCCGTCATTGCAAAAAAGCACAGCAAAACGACATACGCGCCGACCAGCAAAAAACCGCCGTAAACACGCGTTGCCAGATGAAACTTTGAAAGGAAACGGAACATTTTTCACCTGAAAATGTAAATTACTTTTTATCGGATTCGGCGGGTGCGGCATCCGTTTTTTCGATTTTGGCATCCTCTTTTTCGGCGCGTTCGTCGCGGGTGGCTTGGAACGCTTCCTCGTTATCCAGCAGCCATTTGACGCGTCCCTGCGCCTCTTTTCTGAGCCTGTCGCGGATTTCGTCGCGTTCTTTGGCGTGGCGCAGTTTCAGTTCCAGCTTTCTGTCCAAAGTGTACAAATCGAATTCGCGCACTTCGTCCGCCTGTTTGACCAGCGCATTCAAAATGTCTTCGGGCAAAACGGTTCTTTGTCTGATTTTTTCGACTTTTGTCGTAAACATCTGGTTAATCAGCAGTTTTTTTTGTTCGTATTCTTCACGCAGGACGTTTTCCGTCGCCTGAGCCGACGCCGTCGAAGCGTTGAAAAACGTTGCCGCGGCACACACAACGGCGGAAAGGAAAAGCATACGCATAAAAGACCCCCTTTTGCTCAAAGTCCCATAATATTCAGTTCAATGCCGGCAATTCTTAAAGCATAAAACAGCTCTGCCGTCAATTCGCGTTGTTTCGGACGGACGATGCCGCCGCCCAAAACCACCTGCAGCCACGCCCGAACCAAGTTCGACACGACATCCCGCGGCATGGAAACCAGCACGTCCAGCGCCTCTTGAAACACGGCGTCGTTCAGTCCGAGCGTTTTAATATAATCCAACAATTTCGCCGCGTCAAAAGCTATAAACCCGCAGCGGGCGGAAATATAGTCGCAGATGACTTTTTGCTTGGCTTCGCCCGCCGCCGCCGCATCGCCGAGGGCGGCCGCCAGCAGCACCACGTCATAGCGCGTCCGCGTCAGAATGTGCAGCAATTCCGAATCGCAATCATCGTCCGCCGTTTTGATGCCGTTCGTCAAAAAATCATACGGATTGGTTATTTCCGTCATGTTTTTCAAAGCATAAAGCCTGTAAACGCGGCTGACGGGAATAAAGCCGTCCCTGCCCGTGTCGGGCGCGTACGCATCCAACAGCAATTCGCCGTTTTTCCGCAAAACGCGGTAAACGACCACAACCCTGTCCACGGTCAAGTCGTGCGCGTCTTGATAAATCACGCCCAGCGGATACGCAACGCCGTCGACAACCGCGCCGTCGGGCAGTTTTTTCTGCGCGGGCATGGCAATCAAGGGTTTGTACTCATCGGGCTTCGCGCTTTCGGCGTTCAGCAGCTTGACGGTGTTCAGAAACGACGTTCTTTTGCTTGGTTCGGCGACGGGTTCGGATTCGGGTTCGGCCGTAAAAACTGGAAGTTCGTCTGTTTGGGATTTTTTTTGCTTGCGGATTTTGGATCGGCTTTTGACTCCGCGCAATTCCCTGATTTGACGGTTGGCGGCTTTCAGTTCTTCCGTTTTTTCCTTTTCCGCCTCGGATTGCGCGGGCGCCGACGAACGCGAAAACAAACCGAGCACCCCCTTTTTCTTTTGGGCGGCTTTGGCTTTTTCCTCCGCCAGTTTGTCGATTTCCTTTTGCAGTTCGGGCGGGGGAATGTAGCGTCCGTCGATTTCGGAAAAGCGTTTTTCCTTTTTTCCGGGGCGTTTCAGCGTGCGATGCCGCGCGCGCTCCAAATCCAAGCGTTTCAGCTCTTCGCTTTCGGAAGATTCGTCCGTTTGTTTTTCCGAATCGCTCATTTTTCAAACTTCGTTTAAGAATTTGTACATAAAAGCAGTTTATCGTAAGAAAGTTAAAGAATTTTAACGAGATTCGTCAATGGACATCGATTTTGTGCTGGATACGGTCTGTATATGGTCGTACATCGGGTTTCGCCGCCTGACGGAAGCTTTGCAAAGCTTTCCGAACGGTGTTTTCACGCTGACCGTTCACCCGTATTTCATTACGCCGCCCGACGATTTTTTGCCGTATTCCTTAAAACGGAGCGTCAGTCCCGCCGACCGCACGCGGAATTTGCGGGACAAGCTGATGCCGTACCTGCGGGAAACGGGAATTTTCGTCGCGTTCGACAAACTGCCCGATGTGCGTTCAAGCGCACCGTCCCATATTCTGGTGCAGACGGGGTTTGCGCAAAACAAGGGTCTTGAAACGTTGGAAGCGGTGTTTGCCGCCTATTTCACGCATGCTTTGGACATCGGGCAAATTGCCGTTTTGCTGCAAATCGCGGAAGACTTGCAGCTCGACATCAACGCGTTTCAATCCGAATTGGAAAAATACTATGCCGACCCGCACCCCCTGCCCGTTTGGCGCAAAGAAGGCGTGCGCGGCGTGCCGAGCTTGATTTTCGGCAAAAAATTCTTGATTACGGGCGCGCAAAGCGTCAAAAGTTTGATTCGGCTGATTCAAACGGCGCGAATCTGTTTTAACGAAGTTCAAGAGGGGAAAATATGAAAACTGAACGCGCGACTTGGAGCTCCAAGTTCGGTATGGTCATGGCGGCGGCGGGTTCCGCCGTCGGTTTGGGGAATTTGTGGCGTTTTCCGTATGTCGCGGCTCAAAGCGGCGGCGGCGCGTTTCTGATGATTTATCTGGCGATTGTGGCGACTATCGGCTTGACGATGGTTCTGGTCGAATCGGCGTTGGGCATGCGCGCGAAAACGGATGCCGTCGGCGCGCTGAAAGCGATTAACCCGCGTTTTGGCTTTATCGGCGGAATCGGCATTTTGGCGGGTTCGATTATCGTGCCGTATTACTGCGTCATCGGCGGCTGGATTGCGGCGTATATCGTCGAAAGCTTTTCGCTGGCGAATTTGGAAAATTTCGAAGAACACTTCAGCACTTTCATTGCGTCGCCCGTCCCTCCCGCGGCGTATTTCATCTTGTTTTTGGGACTGACGGGCGTCATCGTCTACCGCGGCATTCAAAACGGCATTGAAAAAGCGTGCAAAATCATGATGCCCGCGCTGTTCGTCCTGCTGTTGGTTTTAATGGCGCGTTCGTTGACTTTGCCGAACGCTTGGGACGGCGTAAAGTTCTTTTTCAAACCCGATTTTTCCAAAATCACGGGCGCAACGTTTTTGCAGGCGTTGGGACAAGCGTTCTTTTCCCTGTCGGTCGGCATGGGCATTTATATTACATTCGGCTCTTACGCCAATACGGAATGCAAGGTCTTTAAAACCATGTGGCCCGTCCCGACGCTGGACACGCTGGTTTCGCTGCTGACGGGATTGACGATTTTCCCCGCCGTGTTCGCGTTCGGCATTTCGATGAACGCGGGACCGTCGCTGGTCTTTATCACGTTCCCCAAGATTTTCGCCGCGATTCCGTTCGGCGCGTTTTTCAGTCTGGTGTTTTTCGTTTTGCTGTTAATGGCGGCGCTGACATCGTCCATGTCGCTGATGGAAGTCGTCGTTACGTTCCTGTGCGACCAATGGAAAATGACCCGCAAAAAGGCCGTTGTGTCCTACAGCTTGGTTTCTTTGGTCTGCGGCGTGCTGGTGTCTTTGTCGTTCGGCAAGTTCGGCTGGTTTAAAATCGGCGGAAAAATCCTGTTCGACCAGTTCGATTTTCTGGCGTCGAACATCTTGCTGCCGACGGGCGGATTTTTGATTTGCATCGCCGCGGGCTGGGTTTTGGGCGTTGACAAGCTGAACGTTTTTCACTCCAAAACGGCGGAAAAAGCGTTTGCTTTTTCGGTGCGCTACGTCACGCCGATTGCCGTCGCAACGGTATTGCTCAACGTCCTCGGGGTGATTTGAGCCTGCTTGCGGGGCGTTTGCGCCGTTTAAAGCTGACGGGGCGAACTTTCCAGCTGTGTTTGTTCGTCGGTTCGGCAAGCACGAAAGCGTCGGATTTCGGGTGCACCAAAATCTGCGTCGGATACAAGCTGCGCGCCCCGACCAGCATATACGTCAGCACACACACAATTCCCGCATAGGGCGCGATGGATTCGCCGAACATGCCGATAGCCAGAAAAGTCGCCGCCATCGGCGTATTGACCGCGCCCGCGACGCACGCGACAAAGCCCAGCGCGCCGAAAAACGCGACATCCAGTCCGAATACGCTGGCGAACAAAGCGCCCGACGCCGCCCCGATGTAAAAAGTCGGGGTCAAAACGCCGCCCGAACCGCCGCCCGCCAACGTCACCGCCAGCAAAAACGATTTCAGCAAAAAAGCGCACCACAGCACGTTTTCACCCGACAGGATTTTGTTCAGCCCGATTTCGCCCGTCCTTAAATAAGTATCGCCTGAAAACGCCGCAACGGTCAGCAAAATACCGCTGGCAATCACGGTTTTGACCCAATCGGGGACTTTCAGTTTTTTGGCGTAATTTCCGATTCCTTCGACGATTTCGATGTGAATCACGCAAACGACGCTGAAAAACAAAGCCGCCGCAAACGTCCACAGCAAAACAGGCACGCTCAATTCGGGCACGGCGATTTGCGGCACGGCGTACACCATGCCCAGCTGAACGCAGGTAAAGTACGCCGCAACGCTACTGATGACGGCGGGCAGCAAAATGGGATAAAAGAATTCGCCGACGAACAGCACTTCCACCCCGAACACCGCGCCCGCAATCGGCGCGCCGAACACGGCGGACAGCGCGGCGGCGGTTCCGCAAATCACCAGTTTCTTGCGTTCGCGTTCCGTAAAGCGGAACAGCAGAGCGGCTTCGGACATCAGCCCCGCGCCGATTTGGACGCTGGGTCCCTCCGTACCGACAACGCCGCCCGTCGCCAAAGTCACCAAAGTCGACAGGATTTTGACGGGAACGACGGCAAAGGGAATTCGGGACGCGCGGTAATGAATGGCGAAAATCACCTTGTCCGTGCCGTGTCCCGCGGCGGAGGGGGCGAAAATTTTGACAACGTACAAGCTGGCGAACAGTCCGACGGGAATCAGCGCATACCGCCAATCGGGCAAGGCGGTTACAAAATCAATGCCTTTTTCCAGCAAAAACAGGAAAAGCCGAATGAACGCGCCCGTCAGCACGCCTGCCAAAGTCGCCAAAATCAGCCACTTGAAAACATAATACAAAACGATTTTGTCGTTTTTCAGTTCCTGCACAATCATTCGACACAATCCCCCGTTTTTCCGTCCAATTCGGAAACATAAAACGAAAAGCGGGGATTGGCAAGGATTTTAGCGCACGAACAGCCGAATCAGCCTGTCTTTCCACGACGCATAGGGCTGATAGCGCAGCGGCAAATCCAAAAACGTCTTTTTGTCGACGATTGTTTTGACGTGCGTAAAGGTTTCAAACCCCGTTTTGCCGTGATACGCGCCGATTCCGCTTTCGCCCACGCCGCCAAACCCCGCTTCGCTGGTCGCCAAGTGAATAATCGTGTCGTTGACGCACCCGCCGCCGAATTGAACGGAAGTCATCAGCTCCTTTTGCGTTTTAGCATTCGACGAAAACAGGTAAAACGCCAGCGGCATCGGATTTTGCGCAATGATTTTCTTGGCCTCCGCGATTTTTTCAACCGTCAGAACGGGCAGCAGAGGTCCAAAAATCTCTTCGCCCATCGCGGGGTGGTCAAGCGTCGCGTCGGCAATGACCGTCGGCGCGATTTGCAGCGTTTCGGGATTGTTTTTTGCCGTCGGGCACAGTCCCGTCAAGCGGTCGAAATGCTTGCGATTCACGATTTTGCCGTAATCGGGATTTTGCAACGGATTTTCGCCGAACTGCCGCTTGATTTCCGCGTCAATCAACCCCAAAAGCCTGTCTTTGATTTTCGATTCGACAATCAAGTAATCGGGGGCGACGCACGTTTGCCCGCAGTTTAAAAACTTGCCGAACACAATGCGGCGCGCGGCGACTTTCAAATCCGCCGTCGAATCGACCAAACACGGACTTTTCCCGCCCAGCTCAAGGCAGACGGGCGTCAAGAATTTCGCCGCTTTTTCCATGACAATCCGCCCGACCGTCTTGCCGCCCGTAAAGCAAATCACGTCGAAACGGTTATCCAGCAAATCCGCGTTGACTTCGCGCCCGCCCTGCACGACAGCGACATATTCGGGGGCGAAGCAGTCGGCAAGCAAATCCGCCAAAACCCGCGCCGTTTCGGGGGCGTAAGCGGACGGCTTGACCACAACGGTATTGCCCGCCGCAACCGCGTCAATCAGCGGTTCCATCGTCAGCATAAAGGGATAGTTCCACGGACTCATCACCAAAGCGACGCCGTAGGGAACGCGCAATTCGTACGTTTTGGCGTAAAACTGCGCCAAAGGCGTTTTGACAAAGCGCTTGCGGGCGAATTTTTTGACGTGCTTCAGCATAAAGCTCAGTTCCGCCAAAGTCATGCCGACTTCGGTCATATAAGCTTCGGTCGCGCTTTTGCCCAAATCGGCTTTCAGCGCGGACAGAATTTGCGGTTCAAAAGCTTTGATTCCTTTTTTCAGCCGTTTCAAAGCCGCAATTCTGGCTTTGACGTCCAGCGTTTTGCCCGTTTCAAAGAATCGTCTTTGCGCGTCGATGATTTCCCGCATTAAAAAGCGTCCTTCAGCAGTTTCAAAATGTCCGATTTTTCCAACGGCTTGACATTGAACAAAATCGCGCCGTCGTTCAGCGCTTTGTCCGCAATCGCGTCAAAGTCCGATTCCGCAACTTTGCCCGTTTGGGACAGCGTTATCGGCAATCCCGTCTTTTTGTGCAGGGATTCCAACAGCACTTCCAACGCCACAACGGGTTCGGGATCGTCGAACAAAACCGACAGTTCTTTGTATTCCGCGCATTGGTTGAAGCGCATCACGCGGGGCAGCAGAATCGCCATCGCCTCACCGTGCGCGACATGACACACCGCGCCGACGGCATGCCCGATGGCATGCACCGCGCCCACCATGCTGTTGGAAAACGCGACGCCCGCCATAAAGCTGGCGTTGGCAAGCTCCAGCCGCGCCACTTTGTTTTGCGGATTTTTCACAACCTCGGGCAAAGCGGACAAAATCGCCTTGACCGCCGCAAAAGCGAACGCGTCGCTGACGGGGTTCTTTTGGCGGCAGGAATACGCCTCAACCGCATGACACAGCGCGTCAATCGCCGTCGCCGCCGTCGCGCGCGGGGGCAGCTCCAGCGTCAAACGCGGGTCAAGAACGGCAAGCGTCGGCAGCATCTGGTCTGAAATGATTTCCAGCTTGACCTGCTTTTCGGTGTCGGCAATCACGGCGACCGAAGTCGCTTCACTGCCCGTTCCCGCCGTTGTCGGCAAAGCGGCAAAAGGGATAAACTCGCCGCGCGCCAGTTCTTCACAACCGATGATTTCCTTGATTTCGCTTGCATTCTGGGTCAGCAGGGCAACCGCGCCTTTGGCGGTGTCAATCACGCTGCCGCCGCCCAAAGCGATGACGCCGTCGCATTTTTCGGTGCGGTAAAGCGCCGCCGCGTCTTCGGCTTTTCTTAAATCGCTGTCGGGGGGAACGTCGGTGAAAAGCGCGTGCCGCATATTTCCCAACGCGTCCGTCAACAGCTTCAGCATCCCCAGTTTTTCAAGGGTTTTGTCCGTGATAATCAGCGGCTTTTCGACTTTCAGCCGCGACAGTTCGTAAGGCAAATGCTCCAAAGCGTTTTCGCCCGAACACAGTTTTGTGCGCATAACGAATTCAAAGTATCCCATGTCACACCTTCACGCACATCAGCGCAAACAGTTTCAGCGGATTGTATTCGCGGTTCGGCACGTCCAGCTTGTCCGCGATGAACGGCGGAAACAGATAGGATTCCGCGATTTCCAAAGCGCGCACCAGCCCCATGGATTCATACGGATTTCCTTTTAAAAAGAAGCGATGTTCCGCATACGCCCGCGCGATGCCGACCTGCCCCGTGAACAAAGCGAAAGCGTCTTCAACGCTTTTGATTGTAATGTCCATGTCGGCTTTGGCGGTGTTTTTCGCCAAAGCAAAGCCGTTGTTTTTGACCTTGAACGACAAAACGGGCGCGTTTTCACCCAGCCCCGCGCGCAAACGGAAAACATAGCGGTTCGGATAGGACTTTATCCCCGCTTTCAAACGGCTGTCGGTTTTCGCCAGCACCTGCAAAGCCCGAAACAAAACCCGCATCACAATCCAACACGTTACAGATTTAAACTTTTTCATCGCGTTATCCTTTCGTTGACGGGCGTTATAGCAGATGTTTTTTAAAAAATCAATCGTTTGATTTAATTTTTTATAACAAAAAAAAGAGGAGCGACGCCGCCCCTCTTTTCTGAAACCCGACAACGGATTAACGGTAAACCCAAGTAATGGACGCCGCGTTGTCATCCGATTTATCAGATGTGCAAGCCCCTACAGCATCAGCCAGCGCAACGGGAAACGTCCCTTTTGCCGTATCAAAGGTCGGCGCTTTCGCTGCAGCATCGGTTACTGACTTCTGCTCAGCGGCACTAACAATCAAACCGACCAGACCGGACGAAGCATCACCCCAATCCGCCATGACCATAC
>CAVCSV010000040.1:0-16591 GCA_963604715.1 Limosilactobacillus gorillae | reverse complement strand
AACCAGCGTCCCATCGACATCGTCGACGCAAATTCCCGTTCCTGTAAAAAATCGTTTTCCACAGCAAAACGGGCTTTGGCAAGCCCTTTTTCGTCATACGGAAGAAAATCCTGCGAATATATTACGGACGAATATGTGTTGACCATAACCCTCGGATCGGCTTGCCATCTGTCGCAGGCAAACAACATAAAAACAAACGGAACAATTTTTAAAATCCTGCGTTTCGGCATTCCGTCGTTCCCTTATTGATTGAGGTTCAAGGCGTTTTCTTCATTATCCAAAAATTTTTTCATAAAAGTCAACATTCTGTCTTCGTTTTCTTTTTTGGTATGTTTTTCGGGCTTATAGCCGTCTTTGTTCGGCATATAATATACGAAACTGTCCATATCTTCGGGACAGCCCATGTCTTCGTAAACGATTGCGGCTTTTTCAAACAAAGCGTCCGAGTGTTCGTTCAGAATGTTTTTCAGCACAAGAAACCGTATCAGACGCAAAGAGCGTTCCCGCTGTTTTTCGTTGATTTGTTGTTGACGCCGCATTTGCGTTTCCAGCATATCAAACGCTTCGGCGGGATTTTCGGAAACCAGAATTTCATACACATCATCCGACGAATTCGTTTCGACCGTATGAAAAGCGTAGTCTTTGACAATATCCGCATGGAAAAAGTTTTCTTTTACAGCATAATATACATCCGCCCACGAAACGGATTTGTTGTCCAACAGGATTGATTTTTTGTATATTTCGTCCGCGATATTTTGCATACAATTTCCCCTAAAATCAAAAAAGCCGTTGAAAATCAACGGCTTTTGAAATGGCTGGGGCGGCTGGACTCGAACCAGCGAATGACGGAGTCAAAGTCCGTTGCCTTACCGCTTGGCTACGCCCCAACGAAGTCCTTTTTCTGTAATCCATTTTCCCCGTTCCGTCAAGCCTTTTTATGTCAAGGCAAAGATTTTGATTGTTTTTTTTGGCAAATCCGCTATTGTATCCGATATTGCAAATGCGCCCGTAGCTCAGCTGGATAGAGTATCGGCCTCCGAAGCCGAGGGTCGTGGGTTCGAATCCCGCCGGGCGCGCCAACTTGAAAAAAATCCCCTTTTTGGGGATTTTTTTGTTGGGGCAAAACGGCGCGGAGAAGAAGCCACGACAAGTGGGTTCGGTGAGCGTCAGCGAACGACGCCGTCAGGCGGTCCCGTCAGGGACGAAGAGCAAAGCGATGAGCAATCCCGCCGGGCGCGCCAACTTGAAAAAAATCCCCTTTTTGGGGATTTTTTTGTTGGGGCAAAACGGCGCGGAGAAGAAGCCACGACAAGTGGGTTCGGTGAGCGTCAGCGAACGACGCCGTCAGGCGGTCCCGTCAGGGACGAAGAGCAAAGCGATGAGCAATCCCGCCGGGCGCGCCAACTTGAAAAAAATCCCCTTTTTGGGGATTTTTTTGTTGGGGCAAAACGGCGCGGAGAAGAAGCCACGACAAGTGGGTTCGGTGAGCGTCAGCGAACGACGCCGTCAGGCGGTCCCGTCAGGGACGAAGAGCAAAGCGATGAGCAATCCCGCCGGGCGCGCCAACTTGAAAAAAATCCCCTTTTTGGGGATTTTTTTGTTGGAGCGAAACGGCGCGGAGAAGAAGCCGTATTCGTCATCGTAAAGCCCTTTAGGGTTGTGGCGATCCATTTGCAGGATGCTAACCGCAAGGGCGAAGTCAATGTGGATTGCTTTGTCGCTGACGCTCCGCGCAATGACGATTCCTGTTGCCCCGTGCAAGCATAGGCACAAGTGCCGACAAGTCCCAGATTGCCGCTTCTCGCAAACTCGAATATTGCCCCGACTTGTCCCGTTTTTATTTTTTCAGGCTTTTTTCAATCGTTTTGATTGCGGCGGGCAGTTGGGAAAACGCCGTAATTTCGGCGTCGGCTTTGGTGCCGCAGTATTCCTGTTCGCCCTGATTTGAGCGGAACAAGACCGTTTTGATTCCCAGCTGATCCGCCCCGAACACGTCGCGGTACATATCGTTTCCGACAAAGACGACCTCATCCGCCGTCATATCCAGTTTCTTCAGCGCTTTTTTGAACAACCGTTCATCGGGTTTGCGGTATCCGTAATCCCCCGACACGATGAACGGATGAAAACAGCCGTTCAATCCGACGGAAGCCAATTCCGCCCGCGCCCATTGGGATTGCCCGTCCGATACGGCGGCAAGGCGATACTTTTTCCCCAACGTGTTCAACGTTTTTTTCACATCGGGATACAGCTGCAGTTGTCGGCGCGATGCCGCGCGGAACACTTCGGCGGTGATTGCGGGCAAAAGCTTGCGTTTTTTCTTGGGCAAAGCGCGGGTAAAGTCCGACGCGTTTCCGTCAATCATTTCCGCGAACAAAGCCACAATGTCGAATTCGGGATAGGGTTCGTCGCTGTCCGCCCTTTGCCGTTTGTTGATTTCAAAATACAGTTCTTTGACCTTTTCGGGCGGGATTTTAACCCCTTGATAGTCCAAAAAAACGGACACCATGCGGTAAGCGTCAAGGCTTTCTTCGTCCGTCCAAATATCGCTCAACGTTCCGTTGATGTCGAAAATCAAACCGCGAATCATTCCAGCCCTCCCTGCAGGCATTTTTCGGCTTCGTCAATCAAGCGGCGGCGGTAATCGCGGTCAATCCAGAAATTCCGCCCGATGCGCAGCAAAGTCGTTCCCATATAGAACGGCACGCGCTTTGTCACGGCGTTGAAAGCCGCTTCGGCATCGGGAAAACGGGCGGCGTATTCGCGCAAAAAACGGTCGATGAACGGTTCGGCGGCAAGCCCGTCATCCTGAGCCGACATAAAGAAATGCTTCAGTTCGCCCGCCATGCGCCCGATATCCGACGCGCGGTCGGCGTATTGACAGCGTTCCAAATCAAACGTTTTCACAACGTCGAAATCCCCGAATATGAAGTTCGCGGGCGTCGCGTCGCCGTGAATCAAAACTTGGCAGTCTTCGCCCATTTCCGTTTTGGCGCGCCATTGGTCGCGCAGGGCGTAAAGGACTTCCGCTTCGCCGTCCGCCAGCAGGCTTTCGTCCTGTTCGATAACGCGGTCCATATAATCGCACGCTTCGCCGAAATCGGCAGGTGCGTCGATTGCCGTTCGGTTGTGCAGTTCGGCGAAAAAATGCGCCAATGCGCCCAGCTTGTCATACAGCAGCTGTTCGTCTTTGCCGGCAATGGCGCGCGTGATAACGTCGCCCAGCAATTCGCCCGTGCAAAACTCGACCGCCAGAAAGTTGCTTAAATCCTCGTTTTTTCCCAGAGGCGCCGCAACGTAAAAAGGTTCTTCGTCAAAGCCGTACGACCGCACTTTGACCAGATTGCCGTATTCGCGTTCCAAGCGTTTTTCGTCCTCGAAAAACTTGCCGACAAGGCGCGCGCCCGTTTGGCGTTCTTCGTACAAAAACACATCGTTCGACCCGTTCAGCCGCCAGACGTGATAACAGGGGTCTTCGCAAAAATCAGCGATTTGCGGCTGAATGTCGTATTTCAAATAGCCGTACAAATCATCGTCCGTTTCAACCGTCCCCAAGTAAATCATAGCCGTTCTCCCTGTTTAGAAAGCGTACTGAACCGCCGCCGAAAGCGTCGAAATCACGTTGTTGTCCGACCGTTTCTGATCCGCCCACAGTTTCAGCCGCGTTCTGCGCGACAGATTGCTTTCCAACCCGACGGACAGGGACAAATAGTCTTTGTCCGCATCGTCCGCCAACGATTCAAAGCTTGTCCTTGACGCGTCGTTGATAAAGTAGGCTTTGGTCGTCGGATTGCCGCCCGTCAGCAGTCTTTGCCACCCCGCGTCCAGCGTCAGCACCGCGTCCGCCCACATATAGCTGAACTGCATCCCCGGCTGAACGGAAACGGACGTGTCGTTTGCATCGGAAACCGACAGATTGATTGACTCCGTGTCGCCTTTTTCCTTGTACGCGTCATGATGCGTATAAGACACGTTCGCGCTGACATACGGACGGATGCCGAACGTGTGGTCGCGGCGGGGCATTCTGCCCGTTTCCAAACTCAAGTTCACACCGCCTTCGACGGAATAGCCCTTATAGGACGATTTGCTCATCGCCGTCAGCCCCGTGATGTCCGTAAAGCGGCGTCCTTCGTATTGCTGAATGCCGCCCAAAACGACGGTGTCCACGCTCACGCGCCCGTATCTGGAGCCTGTGTAAAAACCCGCGCGGTAATCCTGCACCATCATTTTGTCTTCGTCCTGTTTGGTGTTGGAATGGGCGAAGCCTGCGGTCAAGCCGAACAAAAACGTGTCCGAAACCTGATAATCCCAGCCGAACTGCCCGCCGACCATATCGGTTTTCGCCGTGCCGCGGTTTGTCTTGTCGGACGCTCCGAATTTGGCATACCCGCCCAACATTTGCGCCCAGACTTTCGCCGTCGCGGTGTCGTCGCCGCCCGACCTGCCGCGCCAATAGCGTCCGCGGTAACGAAATTGCGGCGTTCTGTTTTGCAAAGCGGGATTCGTAGCACGCTGCTGACGGACGCGGAACAAATGCGAATAAACATTGTCCGCCACCACATTCGACAGCGGCAAATCCTGCGTTTTGACGGCTTGGATTTTGTCGCGCAGGCTGTTCAGCGTTTTTTTCAAATCCGTTCCCGATTGATAATAATAGCCGCCGAACTCTTTGTTGTTGTCCGTCTTGAACATCTTGTCAATCGCTTTGGCGACGGAAAGCTCTTTGTCGTCCAGTTCGGGCATGTTGGCGGAATCGCCCATGCTCAGATAGGAAATTTTCATATTCAGGTTATTGCCGTCTTTCGTCATTTCACCGTTGACCAGCCCGACCAGACGGACGGTGCTTTCGAAATCCGTCCCGATTGTCAGGGAGGACGACGCTTCCAAAACCGTGTAGGTCTGTTCGTCGTTATAAGCTGAAACCGCCCCCAAAGCCGCGACAAAACGCCCTTTGTTCAGCGACGCCGTTCCGACCGTCATTTTTTTCAAAGACCCGTCTTCATTGGTCAGCAGAGCGATGTTGCCGTCGTTTGTAAAGGTATCCACCGTAAACGACGACCCGATGGTCGCGCCCTCCGTATTGTTTAAAGTGCCGCCCGAAACGGCAACGGTTTCCAGCGTGCCGTAGTTGTTGAACGTTCCGCCGTCGTTTGCGATATTGGAACCGATGTTTCCGGAATAATAGTTGAACGAGCCTTTATTTGCAAAAGCCGCGCTTTCCGCAGGGGTGAACGCGCCGCCTTTCATAGTGAATGCGCCGTTGTTTTCAACATTTCCCGTCAAAGAACCGCCCGTCATTTCGAATTCAGACGTGTTGTTCAGCGCGCCCGTCAGCGTGCCGTTCGCCATTTTCGCAGAGCTGTTGTTGGAAAAAGCTCCTTTGATTGTCCCGCCGTTGAATTCAACCGAAGCTTCGTTGGAAACAGCCCCTTCGATTGTTGCGCCCTCAATCACCAAAATGCCGCTGTTCTGCGCGGCGGCTCCCGCGGTCAAAGAACCCGTCAGTTTCAACGTACCCGCCGTAACGATGGTGTCGCCCTTGTAAGTATTTGCGCCGCTCAGCGTCAGAGTGCCTTCGCCTTTTTTTTCGAAACCAAGCTTGTCACCCGTTGTCGTTGTTTCATTGCGCTGGGAAATATCGTTTGAAAACACGACGTCGAATTTTTCGGGAATTTCCAGCGTATATATGGCGGAATCCATACGCGACCCGTCCAGCGCTCCCAATCCTTTAATCGCTTTGGCTACGTCCAAAATGCCTGCGCCGTATGCGGCTTCGTATTTCATGGAATTGAACGTGTATTCCGTCGTTCCGATTTTGCAGGTCGTCCCCGCTTCGTCGCATGTCGCGCCCAACTGTTCCAACAGTTCTTCTTTTGTAATTTTAGCGTTGTTTTCACCCGCCGTGTTGTCTTCAAAGTAAATCAGACGGTAGTTTATTTTCTTCTCGTCCTTTTCATCGGCAACCGCTTGTATTGCATACGCGGAAAAATCCGAAAAGTCGTTGTTCGCCGTTGTCAGCAGGACATCCCCGATTTCTTTGCCGGTCAGAAACGAAAACTTTTCCTGCACCAAAGCCGCCGCGCCTGCCACAATGGGTGCCGCCACCGACGTACCGTCCAAATCGCCGCTGTACTCGGCGTCGCCCGTTCCCGTCGCCGCGTAAATACCGACACCGGGGGCTGTAATCGTCCACTTTGCGGCATCCCCAGCCAAATTCGTAAAGTTTGCCAAATATGTCGCGTCGCTTTTGTTTGCCGACGAGTCAAACGCCACCACATTGATAACGTTTTTCAATGTATTGTCGCTTTTCGGCGTCAAAGCGGGCCAGTTCGGGTTCAGCTCCATTTCGTTTCCCGCCGCCGCGATAAACAGTTTGTCGGAAATGTTTTTCAGCGCCGCCGTTACAGCTGCATCTTCCTCACCGCTGCCCCAGCTGGCATTGATGATTTTGACATCGTTGTATTGGGCATCTTTCAGTGCGGCAAGGATGCCCGCCGTTGTCCGGCAATTCGAGCAATCGGACTTTGTATAGTCGTCCGTCCCGATGTCTTTTGCCGCAAAAGCCAAAAGGCTTGCATTGTACGCTACGCCCTGCATTCCCAAATCGTTTTGCGCCGCCCCGATAACGGAGGCAACGGATGTGCCGTGATTTTGCGCGTAATCGCCGTCAAGGGTGAACTTTCCGTCGCCCTCGAATTCCTGATGCGTGTCCAAAAAGCCGTTGTCGATGACGGCAATCCGAACGCCTTTGCCCGACAGTCCTTCGGCATAAGCGGCGGACAGGTTGACGGCGTTCCACGCGGTGCTGTTGGCGTTGAATTCGGCTTCCGACGCGGATGCGGCAACGGGCATCGACAATACGGACAAAGCAAAGAGCAGTTTATTCATAACGACACTTTCAAAAAAGTTTTTTGTTATTATAAAATCAAAGAGGATAATAAAAGTTTAAAAACGCCAAGACAAAAAAGGCTTGCCAACCGCGGGAAAAAAGGCTATGAAAAAACTGTGTGGTCCCGTAGCTCAGCTGGATAGAGCAACAGCCTTCTAAGCTGTGGGTCCCGCGTTCGAATCGCGGCGGGATCACCAATAAAAAGCCCTTGACTTGTTCAAGGGTTTTGTTTTGCGAAAATCCGCCAAGAGAAGAATGCGGGGCGCGTTCGGTCAACGCAGTTGACGACGCCGTCAGGTAGGGGCGATAGCCCCGTACACGATTGACACTCATACAGATTGCCGCGGCGGATTGCATCCGCCTCGCAAATTCGATTTTATAATTTATTATTCGAAACAACGAGGAGCGTAGCGACGTGGTTGTCCCGTGCAAGTATTGGTCCTGCGCGCCTGCGTCCCCGGACTGCCGCGTCGCGGCAATCTTAGCCTTGGTCGGCACGAGTGCCCATGCCCGTATGGGATTACCACGTCGGGCTGTCGCACTTGCTTCGTAAGCCTCGCCTATCGGTTCGGCAACTACCGCCCTTGGGATTCCTGCGTTTTGGCGACGGCGGCTTGTTTGATGGGCTGTTGCGGTTGTGCCTGCGGTGTTGTGCGCGCCTGCAATGTTTGCATCAGCGGCTGTTTTTCCCGCGGCTTTTCAAACGCTTTCATATTCCCGTATGCCTGCATCAGTTTCACCACACCCGATTTGCCCTGCGGCGACTGCGCCCATTCCGCCAAGCATTTCGCACGGAACGGTTTCGCCTGCGCCGAACGGGCGTCAATGCCCGCCGATTTCACCATATCTTTGGAATATTTCGCCACCGCGTCAATCAGCTTTGTTTCAACGGGCGTCGGTTTGTAGTATGTGTCCGACTGGTTGGATTTCGACGTGCGGAACGCCAGCTGATCCACCATTTTCAATAACGCTTCGCCGTTGATTTCGGTTTTGCCGGTTTTAAAGGCGGCGACTCTTGACGTCGGTTCTGCCGCTCTGGGTTCGACGGTCTTAGCCGCAACCGTCAGCTGTTCCATGACTTTGGACGCGACATGGTTTTCTGACTGTTTTTCGATGGGTTTGGCTTGAGTCGCTTCGGGCACGGTCTGTTGCTTCGGCGCGGCTTGTTTCGCCGCTATGCTTTCGCGGACGGCGGGCACAAATTGTCTGACAAACTGTTCCGCCAGCTGTTTGGGCTTTTGGTGCGGATTCAGCAAAATCGTATTGCCCTGAATGGTTCGGGGTTCTTTCACCGCGTCGCTGAAACTCAGATTGATTTCAACGCCGTTTTTGTGCATTTCATCGACCTGCCGTTTGAAAGCGGGCTGTTTCATCAAAATACCGAACATTTTTTGCGCGGCTTCAGTGCGTTTTTCGACTTCTTTTTTACCCAGCTTTTTAACGGCATCCGCTTCCGGCAAACGGGCGTCGGCGAAAAATCTGACGGAAGCCTGCGGTTTGCCGTCATTGCCCGATGTCAAAATCATATCGGGAATACCGTCCCGCTTAAGAAAATACTTCCTTGACCCGAAAGACGCTTTTTCCTTGCCGTTTTTCAAGGTATCCACCACGGACAGGAACTTGGTTTTCGCCCTGTACATCAATCCGCCCAATCCGCCGCGTTTTTTGTTGTTCGTCGTGCCGTACAGCGTTTTGACGTTCAGCTTGTCGGGATTTTCCGTAAAAGAGTATCCGCCTTTTTTCAAATGTTCCGTCCAACGGGTGATTGCGCGCGCCGTCCGCCCTGTCACAAAATCGAATTTCGGCGAACGCAAAGTTTTCCGAACGGCGGCTTCATTCGGTTTTTCGTCTGTCAATCCGACGGTATGGGATTTAAACGCGTCGAATTCGTCCAGTTTTTTCTTGTTCATTCCCATGGCGTTCATGTAATAACCCGCCCCGACGGCAGATTTGACGTTATCGGCATACAGGCTGAAATCCGCAAATCTTTTATCCGTATCCTGAACATCGGGATGATAGCCCCGCTCATACATCACCGCATTCATGTAATTTGCGGCATATCCTTCCATCCCCGCCAAAATGCACGCCTGTTCGCTTTTGCCTTTCATTTTTGCGGCAGCGTAGTTCACAAATCCCGTTGACCCGTCCGCCACAAATTCGGCAATCGCAACGGCGACTTGCGGATTTTTGGTTTTCATTTCATACAAGTATTGAAAAGCGGCAATATCGGCACCTGCTTCCATAATGCGGTCGTTCAGAATGGAGGAGGATAAATTCAAATCTTTCCCCGCGTTCATCCCGTTTCCTTTTTTGAACTGGTACTGATGCTGGAATTCATGGCAGAACACGGCGGCGGCTTTATATCCCGTCCCCATCATCGGCGACAGGTTGATAACATTGCCGTCGCAATAGCCTCCCGTCATCAGTCCGGCGTATTCCATTTTCAGCGTCGGGCGGTCTTCCAACGGCAAATCGCGGATTTTTTTCAGCTGAGACGGACTTTCAACGACTTTGGCGATGATTTCACGCACGCCTTCCTTGCCGAAGCGAGATCCTTCAAGCTTGAAATAATCGTCTTTGCCGTCGCCGAAGCGCAGGATTTCCTTTGCGGCGTCATTCGGATCTTTTTCGATTCTGACGGTTTCCGACGTACGGAAAGCCCCTTTCACGTCACCTAAGGAAAGTGAAAAAACACGCTGCAAAAACGAAGCCATGACAAACCCCTTTCAATAAAAAACGCTTTATTTTAGACAAAAACAATTCTTTTGACAAGCTCAAAAAGGCTTCGGTCGGATGAAGCTTTTATGAAAAAAAATCCCCGCTTTTGACGGCGGGGACTTTTATGTTTTTTGTCAAAACGCTTAGTTTTGAGCGGCTTCGCGAATCGCGGTAACGTTTTCGTTCAATTCGTCGCCCATCATGGCGCCGTTCGAAATGAAGTCGCCGATGATGAAGTTCGGAATGCCGCGGAAACCGAATTTCTGAGCCAGAGCGGCGTTCGCGCGCAACTGTTTTTCGAATTCGGGATCTTTTTTGTCGGCTTCGAACTGTTTCATGTTCAGACCGACTTCTTTGGCGTATTTGGTAATGTCTTCTTCGGTCAGACCGCCTTTGTGGGTAATCAGAGCCTGATGCATTTCAAAGTATTTGCCCTGTTTCGCGGCAGCCAAGCCCGCCAAAGCGGCGGAATGCGACGTTTCGCCCAAAGACGGCATGTCTTTCAGCACCCAGCGGATATTGCCGTCGTTTTCGACATAGTCCATGACTTTCGGGAACATCAGCTTGCAATAGCCGCAGTTGTAGTCGAAGAATTCGACGATGGTGATGTCGCCGTCGGGATTGCCGATAACGGGGGTCGCGGGGTCACGTTCCAAAGCGCGACGATTGGTTTTCAGCTTGGCAATCTGTTTTTTCTTTTCGATTTCCTGCTGTTTGATATTATAATTATCCATCGCTTCTTTGACGATTTCGGGGTTGTTCAACAGGTATTCTTTGACAACGTCCTTGACTTGAGCTTCATCCAAACCGAAGCTGAAAAATTTCGCCTGAGCAGCCGACGGCAGAACAATCGCGGCGGCAACCAGCAAAGCGCTTAACTTACGAACCATAGTTTTATCCTCTCGATAAGAAAGTGGTGATGCACTACTATAAGACAAATTCCCGCCCGAAAGCAAACATTTATCTTTGGCGCGGTGAAATTTCTTTTAAACTTTCCAATATATCGCGCGATTTCAGCGCCGCCGAATCGTCCGCGGGCAACAGGGAAACAGCCCTTTTCGCGAAGCGGCGCGCCTGTTTCGCATCCCCCGCCGCCAGATTGTATTCCGCCAGCGCGTACGCCGCCAGCCCCGATTGCCCCGCGCGCCCCCAAGCGGTCGCTTTCAGCCGCCAGACGGCGGGCAAGTCGGCTTGCACGGGCGACAAAACCGCCAAAGCCCTGTCCGTGTTCGCGCCGTTTTCGTCCGCCAGCAAAGCCTGTGCCAATCCGATTCTGAACAAATCGGCATCGGGCAGAAGCTTTACAGCCTTTTCATACGGTGCGACCGCTTCCGCCCCTCTGCCCGTTTCGAACAGCAGTTGCCCTTTGAGTTCGTGAAAATACGGATTTTCGGGTTCGGCGGCAATCAGCGCGTCGATTTGCTTTTCCGCGTTTGCGAAATCCCCCGTCCGATACGACAAAACGGCGCGGGCATAGCGCGACGGCAGGGAATCGTCCTTGTATTCCGCCCTGACTTTCTGCGGCGAGCTCAGAAAGCCGTCCAGTTTGGCTTTCATTCTGAAAAACACATCGTTTTCCGCCGCCGCGCGTTTCGCGTCCGCCGCTTTGGAGGGGGACGCCAAAATCAGCGCAAGCCGTTCCTTGACCATCGGATGCGTGCGCCACAGCTCCGTTCCGTCGGCGGTGTACAGGTTTTCCTGCCGTTGAAGCTTTTTCATAATGTCGGCAAAGCCGCTTAAATCATGCCCCGTCGCGGTCAGCAGACGCACGGCTGTTTCATCCGCCGCGCTTTCTTCGGAACGGCGGTAGCCCGCCAGCAGCCCTTGCGACGACGACATCATGCCCGTCATCACGCCCATTGCCGCGTCGCCGCGCCCGCTCGCCCCCGCGACGACCGCGCCCAACACCATGGACAGCAGCATATTGCGCCGCGCGATGCGCATATTTTCGTACAGACGCACAATGTGTCCGCCCGCGATATGCCCCGTTTCGTGCGCCAAAACGGCAACGACTTCCTGCGCGTTGTCGGCTTTGGTCAGCAGTCCCGTATGCACGAAAATATGCAAGCCCTGCACGGCAAACGCGTTGATGCTGTCGTCGCGGACCAAATGGATTTGCATATTTTCGGGCGGCAAGCCCGCCTGTTCGAACAAAGGCGTCAGATAAAAAGAAAGTCCCCGTTCGACCTCTTCGTCGCGAATCAGGGACAATCCTTGCGCCTGCGCCGTCTTGCACAGCAGTAAAAACAGCCAGAACAAAACGGCGCAACGCTTCATACGTCATCCTTACAGGGAATAGTACATTTTGAATTCAATCGGGTGCGGAGTCTTGTCGTATTCCTTCAATTCCGCCCGCTTGATTTCCAAGTAGGAATCAATCAGTTCGTCGGTGAACACGTCGCCTTTTTTCAAAAACGCGCGGTCGGCGTCCAAAGCGTCCAGAGCTTCACGCAGTCCGACAGCCACCGACGGAATGTCCTTCAATTCTTCGGGGGGCAGGTCGTACAGGTTCTTGTCCATCGGGTCGCCCGGATGAATCTTGTTTTCGATACCGTCCAAGCCCGCCATCATCATCGCCGAAAAAGCCAGATACGGGTTTGCGGTCGGGTCGGGGAAGCGGATTTCGACGCGTTTGGCTTTCGGGCTGGAACCGAACGGAATGCGGCACGACGCCGAACGGTTGCGCGCCGAATACGCCAGCAGAACAGGCGCTTCAAATCCGGGAACCAAGCGTTTGTAGCTGTTGGTCGTCGGGTTCGTGAACGCGTTCAAAGCGTGCGCGTGTTTGATGACGCCGCCGATGAAGTACAGCGCTTTGTCGGACAAATCGGCGTATCCCGTGCCTGCGAACAACGGCTTGTTTTCTTTCCAGAACGACATGTGCGTGTGCATGCCCGAACCGTTGTCGCCCATGACGGGTTTGGGCATAAAGGTCGCCGTTTTGCCGTACGCGTCGGCGACGTTGCGCACGACGTATTTGTACAGCTGGATGTTGTCGGCGGTTTTAATCATCGTGTCGAATGCAAAGCCCAGTTCGTGCTGAGCTGCAGCGACTTCGTGATGGTGTTTGTCGACGGGCATGCCCAGTCCCGCCATCACGGACAGCATTTCCGCGCGCAAATCGCTTGCCGAATCGACGGGAGGCAGAGGGAAATAGCCGCCTTTAATCCCCGGACGATGACCCGAATTGCCGCCCGCGTATTCCTTGTCCGCCGCCGCGTCGTTTTCGGTGGTGGCGATTTCAAAGGAAATCTTTTCGGGGGAAATGCACGAACGCACGCTGTCAAACACAAAAAATTCCAGTTCCGCGCCGACGAAAACGGCATCCGCAACACCTGTCGAAGCCAAATACGCTTCGGCTTTTTTGGCGACGGAACGCGGATCGCGGCGATAAGGCAAGCCCGTTGTCGGGTCGACGACCGTGCAGGTTACAAACGCCGTTTTTTGCGCCGCGAACGGGTCGATGCCGACCGTTGTGTAATCGGGCTTCAGCTGCATGTCGGATTCGTTGATTGTGCACCAGCCTTCAATCGAAGACCCGTCAATCATCAATCCGTCTTCCAGCAAGTCTTCGTCCAGCGCGGAAATGTGAAAAGCGACGTGATGCCACTTGCCTTTGTAATCCGTGAAACGAAAGTCCACATAAGAAACCGATTCATCTGCCGCAAACTGCAGCAGACCTTCTGCATCCTTGACGTTTTTAACCATGTTTTTATTTCCCTTTTAAAAGTCCCCGCATCGCGGAGGGTATAAGTTTATATCGCGTCTTCGCCTCTTTCGCCCGTGCGAATGCGAATCGCGTCGTCTATCGGCGAAACAAAGATTTTGCCGTCGCCGATTTTTCCGGTGTGCGCCGTCTGTACGATTGTTTCGATTACCTGTTCGACGCGTTCGTCTTCAACAACGGTTTCCAATTTGACCTTGGGAACAAAGTCGACGACGTATTCCGCGCCGCGGTACAATTCGGTGTGACCTTTTTGTCTGCCGTAGCCTTTGACTTCGGTGACCGTAATGCCCTGCACGTCTATTTCCTGCAAAGCGTCTTTGACCTCGTCCAGTTTAAACGGCTTGATAATCGCTTCAATTTTTTTCATCAAACGCCTCCGTTGCGAAAAATACACTAAAGCGTTAGGATTTAAAACAGAAAAATAAAACGATGCTTGTATTGCGATTGATTTTTAGCGGGTTTTGCCGCTCCATGGAATCGGAGCTTCAAAAGCGTCGCGGTTTTGCCGCCGTCCTGTTTGTTTCATTTCTTCTTGTTTTTTGAACAACTGTTCCATTAGGGACGGTTTTTGCCGTTGTTCGGCGCGTTCGCGCATTTGTCGCATTTTTTCATCGTGCAGCAGACGTTGTTCGTAGGCGGGAATCGCCGCCATTGTCAGCAATGATATGTCCCGCTTTGACTCTGTAGCAACCGCATAGTTGTTCAGAGCGGACTGGATTTCGATGCGGGTTTTGACTTCTATGCCGCGGACATAGGGATTTTGCAGGTCTTCTTCTGTGACATAGGGTTTTCCTTTGTGTATGCAAAATTTCATGACATCCGTGTCGGAAACGGTCATTGTAAATTCGTTGCGCCGTCCGTATGTCTCTGCAAAATTCGCCCGTTTTATAATGCTTTTTCCATAATGGTTGTCGTAAAACCGCATAATATCGGGCTGCTTGTAAAATTCAAGATATGTTTTTCGCAAGGCTTCCTCTTGCGTTGCGCCGTTGTTCACGGCTTTGTTGAAAGCCGCAAGCGTTTTATTCGGAACTTTCATTTCCGCATCATAAATTTCAGGTGCAAAATCGTCGCACTGATGAATAAACATTGCTTCCTTTGCAAAAGCGTCGGCTTCCATCGCGCGGGCACGCTTCAGTTGGGATTCGGCGGTGTATGCGGAAAGTCCCGTTTTTTTCGCAGGATCAAGTCCGTCTTGCAGGGCATGTGTCGCTTCGTGGACAAGAGTGGAAGGCAAAAAATCGTTCGACACATTTGGATTTAAAAGAATTTTGCCGTTACTGAAGCAACCGCCTTTATTTGTGAACGTTTCAAAACCGAATTTGCATGGCGGTTGCTGTTTTGCCACAGCCATCAGCGTTTCCCGTCCAGCGGGGACGCGCATGACAGTATCAATGATTTTGCGAAAACGGGCATTTTCCTCTTTTGCTTTTTCGGAGCATGATGGAACGAAACTGTCAAGAATGACCCTTTTCGCTTTTGAAAAGTCATCGTTGTTGATATTGATCTTTGAGATATCCATATCCCGTCTTCCTTTTTATAAAACACACATATTTTAGAATGAGAAAACGTTTTTTTCAACAAATTATTGAAATCGTTCTTTTGCTCTTCATACCGTCCCAGTTTCTTTTTTTTAAATAACCTGTTGACAACCGGCAATAAACAGGGTAAATCAATTCTTGATGGCGAGTGTAGCTCAGTTGGTCAGAGCGCCGGATTGTGGATCCGGATGTCGTGAGTTCAAGTCTCATCTCTCGCCCCATATTAAAAGCCCTGCTTTCGACAGGGCTTTTTCATTGCGAAAAAGCTCCCCTGTTCGGGGGAGCTTTCCTTTGTCAGTCGCGCGCGTTTTTCAACACGATGAATTCCAGCTTTTCCTTGTCCGCGCGGATAATGCGCATTGTCGCGCCCGCCAAGGATATAATGGTGGAATCTTTGGGATAGGCAAGGCTTTCGAAACTGCCCTGCTCGCCGTTTGTGCCGGGGACGGCGTGTTTAAAGAAAAACGTCACTTGATTGTTCTTGATGCCGTCGTACAGCACTTCGTAATCGACAAACGGCGTTCTGGCGTCAAAGCTGGTCGCGATGCGCTTCAGCCGCGGCCGTTTGGGCGTCAGTTTGCCCTTTTCGCGGTACAGCGACACTTTGTCGGAATTGCGGATTCGGTGCAAAAAGCGGTCTTGAATCACGCCCGACATATCCGCCAGCAGGTACACGCCGTTTTGCGGCGGCAGCACGAAATACGATTCCCCGTTGATTTCAAACATGCCGTAAATCGGGTATTCGCGCGCGGGCAGTTTGACGTATTCGAATTCCGTTTTGAATTCGACGTCATCCTCCAGCATCATTTTTCCCGTTACATAGTTTTGCTTGGTAAAGCCCTGAACGCGCAAAACGGGATCGCCGACATGGGCAATCATGCGCTTGTTCAGAATATAGTTGCGCCGATACACGGTTTCGGTGCCGTTGAAAACCGTTTCGGGCGGCGGCGGCAGAATCGTATAGGAACGGGCGGCGGACGAATCGAACAGCTTTTCGTTCGACGCGTCGTTCAGCCAGCCGTCGGGGATTAAAATGCACGCGGACAGCGCGAACGGCAGGGCGATAAGGGCGAAAACGGACTTAATCATAAAAAAAACTCCTTTTGTGACGATAATAACCGTCTTTTATGGATTGACAATACCCGACATTCTTTGTATTGTCATCTAACTTCTTTAGAAGAACGTTAAGTTTTAAGGATTGTGCTATGAAAGTTCGTAATTCCCTGAAGTCCGCCAAGCTGCGCGACAAAGATTGCAAAATCGTCCGCAGAAAAGGACGCGTTTACATCATCAACAAAAAGAACCCGCGCATGAAGGCTCGTCAGGGCTGATACCGCGGACTTCGTTTTGAAGAATTAAAAAGCTCGCTTTGTTCAAAGCGGGCTTTTTGTTTGCCGTATCGAAATGCGAGGCGGATGCAACCCGCCGCGGCAATCTTAGTCTTGGTCGGCACGGGTACCAATATCTGCCCAAGACCGCCACGGGCTAAAGCCCTCGCGGTTTCGATTCTGTATTGTTTTGCAAACATTTATCGAACTTGCGAACTCGCGTAGCGGGTGAAGCAATCCCGCGATTGGTCGGCACAGATAAGACATAACAAAATCGTCATTGCGCGGAGCGACAGCGACAAAGCAATCCACCGACTCCGTTTTTGCGCTAAGCCGTCTGCAAATGGATTGCTTCCGCCTGTCGGCGTCGCAATGACGAATAGGAGACGCA
>CAVCSV010000039.1:13304-18046 GCA_963604715.1 Limosilactobacillus gorillae | reverse complement strand
ACCCCGTACCTGTTATCCGCCCCCTGCAAATGGATCACTTCGTCGCAGCTTCGCTGCTCCTCGTGATGACGATAACAGATTGAAAAACAAATAAAAATCAAAATCAAAATCACGAGCCCCGCAGGGGAACGGCAATCCCATGAATTTGTGGTGTCTTGGTTAATACAGACTTTTTCCAATGAAAAAAATATTTCGCTATTTGCAGTAGAAAACACTTGACGGACATATAGGGGGGGGGGGGTAGTGTCTACAATAGAATAAATATATTGCCCGCGAACGGCGGGGCTGGGGGATTCTATGAAAAAAATTCTGTTTTTGTGGACGGTGCTTTTGCTGCCCTCAATCGCGCGGGCTGAGTCGTGTCCCGCCGGATGCGCCGCCTGTTCGGGGTTGGAATGTACGTCGTGCGCCGCGGGATATTACAAAACAGGAATCAGATGCGTCGCCTGTCCGTCGGGAACTTGGGCAAAAGAGGGGGCGACCGAATGTTCCTCCTGTTCGGACATATCAATTAAAGACGGCACTTGCACAGCGTGTTCAACGGAGGGAAAGTGTACGGAAGTTTCTTGTGACGCAGGAAAGGTCAGAAACGCTCTATTATGCGGTATTTGCGGCGGCGGTCAATATGCCGATGGGGACACTTGTAAAACTTGTCCGGCTGGGACACAGGCAGGTTGGAGCGATGGAATTTGTCACCCTTGTCCGCTCGGATCATATTCGAAAGCAGGGGATTATTACTGTACCGCTTACAGTGATATTAAGATTCCAAACGGAAGATGTGTTGTTTATTCACAGGATGGAACAACGTGCTTGGAAGTCAGCTGCGCCAGCGGCTATCGAATCGATGGAACGACGTGTGTATCGACGGCAGATGACTATTACGAAGAAACGTGTTCCGTGAACTGCGCTTCATGCAATGACGACGGAACGTGTAAGCAATGCGAAAGCGGATATAGCTTAGACTGGGTCTATAAGAGGAAGTGCGTAAACCGATCCAAATGCGAAGCAAATCCGCTGGCATATCTAATCAACGGGTCATGCAGATGTACAAAAGGTTATCGTCCGTGGGGGGCAAGCGACGATGAGTGTATTCCCTGCCCTGAAGGGTGTCAGTATTGTTTCCGATCGGGACAATGCGGCAGCTGTGTTGCCGGTTATTATATGAAACAGGGGAACTGCATAAAGATACCTGTTCGTGAAAATGTGGAAATGGACAACGGCGTTTGTGAAAAATACACCGATGATTACGGATTGGGGTGGCGTTGTACGGGAGCAATTTGCTCTGATGGGAAAAGTGAGCATTGCAATACGGTGTATTATGTTGATGGGCGCGGGAAAGATGATTGCTTCTGTTATCCCGCAAATTGCCGCCGTGCTTCCGATTGGGGGCAATGCCTGAGCTGCGAAAGCGGATACGCTTTGCAAGACGGTAAATGCATTCTCAAATGCAAATGGTATGAATACCGGGACGCATCGGGGCAATGTCAGCCGTGTTCGAATATAAAAGTTGCAAACGGCGTCTGCCGCCAATGTTCGACGGACGGAGTGAAATGCACGGACATTCTGTGCGATGAAGGCTATGTGTTCGATTCCGTAACGAATGCGTGCGTCAAACCCGTTGTGTGCAAGTACCCGCTGAAAGAAGTAACCGACTATACGGGCGGTTGTATCGGCTGCTGTACGGATTAAAGGAGGGCTTGCGGTTATGAAAAAAACGGCATTGATTTTGATGTTGTGTCTGCTTCCGTTGTCCGTGCAGGCGAAATCCTCAAAATTGGTCAACACCGAATACGGATTGGGCGGGAAAAACACCTGTTCGTCACACAGCCAATGTTCGACGGGATTGTGCAAAGA
Organism: Limosilactobacillus gorillae; assembly: GCA_963604715.1. Classification (GTDB taxonomy): domain Bacteria; phylum Pseudomonadota; class Alphaproteobacteria; order CAAGCB01; family CAG-977; genus UBA2903. The sequence goes on along the minus strand of CAVCSV010000039.1, from coordinate 16,192 downwards.
CAGCAAGTGCATTTATTGCGACGACAGTAATCCTTGTCCCGCGGGAAAAACGTGCCTGCTGGGGATGTGCAAACGCTCGGATAAGTGTACTCAAACGTCGGATTGCGACAGCGGCTACAAGTGTGTCGACGGCAGATGCCAAGCCTGCTTGTCGGGCGAAACGGGCTGCAACTGCGGCGATGCAGCGGCGGACGGCAACGGCGGGTGCGAATGTGTCAAAGGGACGTTCCGCTACGACGGCGAATGCATTCCTTACTGCGATTATACGGTATGCGCGGCGGGGCTGGTCAAAACGGAAAAAGACGGCATGTGCTGCTGCAAATACGGTCCCGAATAAGAACGGTGTTAAGTAATGGGCATCTGTGTGCCCGCGCAAGTGTCGGCACATAAAAAAGAAGGCTTCCTTGCGGAAGCCTTCCGATGTTTTAATTCAAGGAGTTTTTGATGTCTGCCACGATTTGTTCGGGCGTCAGATGAAAACGTTTCATCAATTCATCCATCGGCACGCGGTCGGTGAATTCCTTGTCTGCGCCGAAGCACAGCGTTTTCATGTCGTCCGCGCCGTAGAAGCGCGCGACTTTTTCGCCGAATCCGCCGTCCAATACGCCGTTTTCCAGCGTCGCGACAAGGCGGTGGTTTTTCTTCAGACCGTTCAGCAATTCCGCATCAAATCCCGTCAAAAATTTCGGGTTAATCAAAGTTGCGTCGATACCGTCTTTTTTCAGCAATTCTTTGACTTGTTTTGCCAAGCCGAAGAAGTCGCCCGCCCCGATTAAAGCGACCATATCGCCCGATTCAACCGTTTGATATTTGTTCAAAACGGAATAGTCGGTTGTGTCGGTTTCGCCCGCTTCATAAGACGCAAACGGAACGCGGATGACAACGGGATGTTCGTTTTGTTCAATCGACCAATCCAGCATTTTCAGGTATTCGGCTTTGCTGGTCGGGGCAAGGTAAACCAGATTCGGGATGTTGGCGATGAGCGGAATGTCGAAACTGCCCATGTGTGTCGCGTCCATTGACGAAATGCCGCCCCAGAACACCAAAATCGTCGCGGGGTTGTTGTTCAGCGCCAAATCCTGCGACAGCTGGTCGTAAGTGCGTTGAATGAACGAACTCAGCACGCACCAAACGGGATGAGCGCCGTTTTTCGCCATGCCCGAAACGGCAGCGACGGCAAACGGTTCGCAAATCCCGACATCCAAATAATGCTTGCCCATTTTCGCGCGGAAATCGGGGGAAAAACCCGTCGCCCCCGGCGTTCCCGCCGTTACGGCAATCAGCTTGTCGTCCGTTTTTACTTTTTCCAACAGGTAATTCACCGTGTCGTCCGTATAGTTCGCGGGCATTTCCGCAGGTTGGGCGGCGTCCAAGGCGTGCGGCATAATCCAATGGAAAGATTCTTTGTCTTCAACGGCTTGTTTCAACCCGTGTCCTTTTTCGGTGACCAAATGGACGATGACGGGATGCGTGCTGTCCTTGACCGATTTGAACGCGGCAATCAAAGCGGGCAAATCGTTGCCGTCTTTGACCAAAACATAATCAAAGCCCAGCGTTTTAAAGAAATTGTTTTGCGTTTTGCCGTCGGTGTCGCGCAGTTCTTTCAAGTTGCCGTACAATCCGCCGTGGTTTTCGGCAATCGACATGCCGTTGTCGTTGACGACGATAATCATATTCGTTCCCAAAACGGCGGCGTTGTCCAGCGCTTCCAACGCTTCGCCGCCCGTCAGGGAACCGTCGCCCACAACCGCGATGACGTTGTATTTTTCGCCTTTCAAGTCGCGGGCTTTCGCCAATCCGTACGCCAAAGCCGCCCCTGTGGAGGTGTGCCCGACTTGGAAAAAGTCGTGTTCGCTTTCATGCGGATTCGTAAAGCCCGAAATGTCTTCGTACTTTGCGGGGTCAAGGAAGTATTCCTTGCGTCCCGTCAAGATTTTGTGCGTGTAGCATTGGTGCGACACGTCGAAAACGATTTTGTCTTTGGGAGAATCAAAAACGGTGTGCAGGGCAATCGTCGCTTCCAAAAATCCCAAGTTCGGTCCCATGTGTCCGCCCGTTTCGTTGACTTTTTTAATCAAAACGGCGCGGATGTCGTCCGCCAGAACCTGCAGGTCGGCAACGGACAAAGCTTTCAAATCAGCGGGGGAGTTTACTTTTTCCAACATAAAAGTTTCCTTTCAAAAACAAATTGTTCCGATTCGCCGTCAGTCTATCAGTTAGAGTTTGCTCTAAGTCAAGTGTGATTTTACAAATTGCGCAAAATATCCGTTGTGTGATAGCCTGAAAGGCGGAAAATACAGCAAAAAGGGGATGGGCTTTGAAAAAAATTCCGATGGTGCTGTCGATGTGCTTGGCGGCGGGATGTTCAATTCAAGGGAAAACGTCTTTTCATATCAGTTCCAACGTTCCCGCAAGCGTGTATGTCGGCGAAGAATACCGCGGCGAAACGCCGTTGGTCGTCGATATGTCGGGCGGAAAAAGGCATACGCTGAGGCTTGTAAAAACGGGATACGCGACGGCGGAAATGAACACGAAGCCGGCACCTGCGAAAACGCGGTTGATGTCGTCCCTGTCGGGGGACGATTTGTCTTCAGCCGTTCCCGTAGCCTTCGATTACGAATCATATTGTGATATGTTTAGCGGCGCGGATCCGTTCGGTATGACAACGGCGTGCCTGTATACGCCGGGGACAACGGGGTATCCGACGTATCTTGCGGCGAATGCCGTGACTTCCGTTGTTACTTTCCCGACTGCGACAGCGCCGTACCTTGCCATAGAATACGAACCGCAGCAGATTTACATTCAGCTGAAAAAAGCCGATTCGGACGCGTTCGACGACAAACGGATGTGGATGATAAAGCGGTACGTTTTAAGAAATTTCAAAAACG
>CAVCSV010000039.1:8944-13294 GCA_963604715.1 Limosilactobacillus gorillae | reverse complement strand
AACGGACCTTCCGCCTTTTACGACGGACTGCAAAGGCTGACCGATGTGCCCGCCGCATTTTGGGAAATCGTTTTGGCAAAAGCGGCGACGCCCGATACCGCGGTCAACGAGGTCGAAAAGGAATTGACCGAACAGGCCGAAATATCGGACTGTGTGAAAAAAAACTACGACGGAAAAACGATTGACGATGCTTTTTTGACCCGCTTGTCGACTATGACGGAGGTTGAAAAACAAACTTTGGAAAGGGACTTGAAGCTGTATTCATCCCCCGGCGAAGCGGCGCGCGGCGTGGTTCGGGTTGCGCAGGTTTATCGGGCTGTTTCGCAGTATACCGAGGTAAAAGGAGCGTATACGAACTATACGGCCAAACGGCGCGTTTTGATGAAAACAATGGGATTGGAAATCCGAACGGGAGCCGGCAGCGATTATGATGAAATGTACAATGACATCGAAAGATTGTCAGAAAAGGGGGAGCTGGCGCAAAACTTTGCCGCGGCAACGGTCAAAGCCGCCGAGATTTTGCCGTTGACGGCATCGAAAGACAAGAAAGGCAAAGAAGCGGCTGAGGATGCCGATATACGGAAATTAAGCGAATTGTCGGGCGTTCCTCTGCGGCATTTTGAGGATTCCGCCGTTTCCGCTTCGGAAAAAGCGGTGGTTTCAGTCATTTTGCGCGACAGACTGCATGATTTCATACTGCGCAATTACGCCAAAAAAGTGTCGGACGGCAAAGCGGATTGGAATTTTGTCAACACGATAGCCGATGTGTTTGTATGCAGCGGCGGACGTTCCGTTCCGGAAGTTCAAAAGAGGCTGACGGAACTTCAAACCCCCGAAGCCGCCGCAGAGGCGTTCGCGCGGGAATACAGGCGCGGGTGGGGATACCTGCCGGTAAAGTGTCGGTAAAAAAGTTTGCAAAAATCGTAAAAAACGGGTGCGGAACTCTTGACTCTTCGGGCGGTTCAGTATACTTTGAACCCCTCGACAAGGGCATCGCAGTATAATGCCCCGTCGGGTATTGTGTCGGATTCCTTTGGAATTCGGCAGGTTTTGATTTGTAATAGGAGATTAAACTTGGCACGTATTGCTGGTGTAAATATTCCGACAAACAAGCGCGTGGAAATCGCTTTGACGTACATCCACGGCATCGGTCGGACTCTGTCCCGCGAAATCTGCGGGAAATTGAACATCGACGAAGCCCGTCGCGTAAGCGAACTGACCGACGACGATGTTTTGAAACTGCGTGAATTGATCGACCACGAATACCACGTCGAAGGCGAACTGCGCCGCGAAGTGGGCGTGAACATCAAACGCTTGATGGACCTGGGCTGCTACCGCGGTCTGCGTCATCGTAAAGGTCTGCCCGTTCGCGGTCAAAGAACGCATACGAACGCTCGTACGCGCAAAGGTCCCGCGAAACCCATCGCAGGCAAGAAAAAAGCTGTTTAATTGAAAGGCGATTAATTCATGGCTAAAGCTACAACAACGGTTCGCACGAAAAAGCGCGAACGCAAAAATATCACTTCCGGTATTGCGCACGTCAATTCGACGTTCAATAACTCGAAAGTGACGATTACCGATGCTCAGGGGAACACGATTTCGTGGTCTTCCGCGGGGGCTCACGGTTTCAAGGGTTCGCGTAAATCGACCCCGTACGCCGCGCAGGTTACCGCCGAAGACGCCGGCAAAAAAGCCGCCGAACACGGTATGAAAACTTTGGAAGTATGGGTCAAGGGTCCCGGCGCAGGCCGTGAATCCGCTCTGCGTGCTTTGCAAGCCGTCGGTTTCGTCATTACGGCGATTCGCGACGTTACCGCCGTTCCTCACAACGGTTGCCGTCCCCGCAAACGCCGCCGCGTTTAACGGTTCGGTTTCGAATCTTTTGCGGATTCGAAATTTTGGTTGGTGTTTTTTCGCAAGAATGACACCGTGAATTTACAAAGCAGGAGAGATACTCGTGATTCAGAAAAACTGGCAAGACTTGATTAAGCCGAGCAATATCGAAATCGAACACGCAGAAAATTCCGCACGCAAGGCGACGTTCGTCGTCGAACCGTTGGAACGCGGTTTCGGAATGACTTTGGGTAATGCTTTGCGCCGCGTCTTGTTGTCTTCGCTGCAGGGAGCTGCGGTGACTGCGATCCATATCGACGGCGTTCTGCATGAATTTTCCTCTATCGAGGGAGTTCGCGAAGACGTTTCCGATATTATTTTGAACATTAAAACGCTGGCTCTGCGCTATGACGGAGAGGGTACCCGCCGCATGACTTTGAAAGCGGAAGGTCCGTGCGAAGTCACCGCCGCGATGATTGAAACGGGACATGATGTCGAAATCATGAACCCCGAACTGGTCATCTGCACGCTGGACAAAGGCGCAAAACTGAATATGGAACTGACGGTCGGAACGGGCAAGGGCTATGTCCCCGCGTCCCAGAACCGCCCCGAAGACTGCCCCATCGGATTGATTCCCGTGGATTCCATTTTCAGCCCGATTTCCAAAGCCGTTTATCAGGTCGGCAACGCCCGTGTGGGTCAGATTACCAACTATGACAAACTGTCTTTGACGGTCGAAACAAACGGTACCGTTTCCCCCGAAGACGCGGTCGCTTTGGCGGCGCGCATCTTGCAGGAACAGCTGAAATTGTTCATCAATTTCGAAGAACCCGAGGAAGACGTCGAATCCGAAAAGAAAGACGAATTGCCGTTTAACCGCAACTTGTTGCGCAAAGTCGACGAATTGGAATTGTCGGTGCGTTCCGCAAACTGCCTGAAAAACGACAACATCGTTTACATCGGCGATTTGGTTCAGAAAACGGAAGCCGAAATGCTTCGCACGCCGAACTTCGGTCGCAAGTCTTTGAACGAAATCAAAGAAGTTCTTTCTCAGATGGGATTGCATTTGGGTATGGAAGTGGTCGGTTGGCCGCCTGAAAACATCGAATCGCTGTCCAAAGGTTTGGAAGAACCGTTCTAACAAAATTTCCTGTTCGGTGAACAGGGCTGTGACATACGCGATAACTTGGGGTTTGCGATGATTTCAAGCGAGCGGTGTCAGAGAAGTTTTTATCGGTTTCGTGCGCGAAACCATGATAGGAGGAAATTATGAATCATCGTAATAGTAAGCGTAAGCTGAACAAATCGTTCGCACACCGCCGTGCCATGTTTGCCAACATGGCGAATGCGTTAATCAAGCATGAACAAATCAAAACCACGTTGCCCAAAGCCAAGGAACTGCGCCCTGTCTTTGAAAAGCTGATCACGATTGCTAAAGTCGGTGATTTGCACAAACGTCGTCAGCTGATTTCTTTCCTGCGCGATGAAAAAATGGCTGAAAAGATGATTGCCACGCTGGCTCCCCGTTACAAAGACCGCAACGGCGGTTACACCCGCGTTTTGAAAGCGGGCTTGCGTTACGGCGACTGCGCTCCGATGGCGATTATCGAATTGGTCGACCGCGACGTCAAGGCTAAAGGACAGGACTCCGGTGTTGTCGTTGAAGCCGAAGCGGAAGAAACGAAATAAGACGTTGATTTCTTCAACAAAGCAAAGGGCAGGCTTTTTCAAGCCTGCCTTTTCGTATGCAAACTTTTCGCCCTTGTTTCATACGCTTTATTCTGCTATTCTGACTTTGCGTTAAGAGATGAACGCAGGGCGTCAGAAACCCTTATCAGTATAGTCGCATATGTGTATGGCGACTGTGTGACTTGACACTTATATTTAGACCAAGCGGGATATAGTGGGATTTACGGGGATATAGCGGGATAACGGCGGATTCAAAGGGATTTTAAAGACGGATTTAAAAAAATGGCGGATTGGGCTTTTTAGACTCAATCCGCTTTTTTGACATTTATTTTTAGACCGATTTTTAAAATTTCAGCTGTAACAATTCAATCAGGTCTGCTATTTCCTCTGATAGAGCTTTATGCTCGTGTTTCAAATTCTCTATCATAGCGCGTTTTCGCATCATAAAAGCATATATCTTTGATGTTACAACAGCTTTGTCATAGGCATTCGCGTAGCCATATTTTTTTTCAATCAATTCTAAAATTTCTTTAAGCACAAAAATATCTAAATTATAGGAAGTCGTTACAATTTTTTTATCAGAAGAGCCAGTAATCAGCCATTCCAAAGAACAACCAGTTTTTTGGCTTATTCTGTTCAAATCATCAGCGGACGGAGAATGTTTCCCTGACACCCAATATCCAAGACTTGCAAGAGAAACGCCAATCGAATCCGCAAATGACTTTTGAGTTTCTCCAGACGATTTTATGACATTTTTTAAGCGTTCTCCAAAGAGTTTACGCTCTATTTGCGTATCTGTAAACTCGTTCCCCATTTTATGTTCAGCAC
>CAVCSV010000039.1:0-8934 GCA_963604715.1 Limosilactobacillus gorillae | reverse complement strand
TCTATAAGTCTTTGAGTTTTAACGAAAAAACAAAGAACCTTTCAAACAACCAAGTTTGTGGAACAATAAACCAACTTTTTTGGTTGATTTGCCCAAAAAACTGGTCTATTGTTTATTCTACAAGTTGAATTTAACACCCCAGAAAAAACCGACCGGACAGGGTCGGTTCAACCAGAGAGGTCAAGAACAATTATGGATGTCAGAGCAGTCAGAATTAAGTGCATGATCCTGCGTAAAGGCATGACCTTAAAAAGCCTTTCATTGAAAGCGGGGCTGTCCAGCCGCGCCTGTTCAAAAGCTTTAACCACTCCTTTTCCCGCCGCCGAGAAAGTCATTGCCGAATTTTTGGACATTCCCGTTCAAAAATTGTGGCCGCATCGCTTCAACGCCGACGGAAGCCGTAAAAGTTCCCGACTCTCTAAATATACGGGAATTCGAATCTTTCGGCAACGTCAAAAAAGCAAAGCCGCTTAAACAGGAGGAAAACTATGTCTCTCTTTAAACGAACAGACTGGGACTGGGATCCATTCATTAAATCAAATACGAACGGTTCAATAACTGTATGGCGCGGCAGTGACGGTGATTTTTGTATGTGTGCCAATACTGCACCAGAACATATATGGAAAAATGATCCGGACATTGCTCAATCAGTTTATGAAACGGCGTTTGTTTTTCATCGGGTTACGAAAGAAGCGTTCAAAGAAGCATACAGAATCGCCCGTTTGATTTTGCGTGGTTATAAACTTCCGACACATCGTTTTGCATCGTATGACGGCAGTTTTCGCATTTATGTCGGCAAGGCTCATTTTTGCGACTTTAAAGGTTAAAGCGATGTCAAAAAAATTCAAAGACACTCAGACGCTTGATTTGTTTGAACGGGTTTATCCCGTGCGTCGTCCCGCGATTGTAGCGCAGACGGTTAATTTGAATGGCAAAATCAAACGTCTTGTTTCTTTGATTTTGAAAGAAAGCCCCAAAACAAGAGAGCAAATCGCCGCGGAAATGGGGAGCGTGCTTGATTGTCCGAGCTTCAGCAAAGCCATGTTGGATAACTATTCAAGCGAAGCCAACGAAATCCATAATATAACGCTGGAACGTTTTATCGTTCTTGTTCGCGTGGCACAAGCTGGGTGGGCTTGGGACGAATTGCTGAAAGATGACGGTTATACCGTTTTGTTCGGCGAAGAAGCCCTTTTGGCAGAACGTGGACGCGTGCAACAGCAAATTGAAGAATTGCGAAAATACCAAAAAGAACTGGAAAAATCCGCACCTGTCAAAATCAGGAGGCGGTTATGAAAGAATGGCTTTCGGCACAAGAATTGGCAGAAATGAAGCTGCCTGCACTTCCAAGCACTAAAATGGGGATTTTGAAAAAATCCATTAAAGAAAACTGGCAATCGCGTCCCCGTTCGGGACGCGGCGGCGGCAAGGAATACAATATCGCTTCTTTGCCTGTCCGAGCGAAAGAAGAGCTGGCGCGCCGTTCTTTGTCAAACGTGCCGGAACGGCGGTCGAAAGAAGTGATTGAGCGTCCCGACGACGCCGATTTGTCCGAAGCCAAGTCATGGCAGCGGGAAACGGCGGAAGCCAGAGCCGCGGTTTTGGCGGCGATTGACAATCTGGCGGCGACGTGCGGGAAAAACAACGCGATTAAAGCCGTTTTAAACGGTTTGAAAAATGGAACGCTGGAACCGTCTTTTGCGGAATTGATTCGCAAGGCGAACGCCAAGACGGGCGGAGCCGTAAAACTGTCCCGCGCCAGCCTGTTCAACTGGTACAAAATGCGCGACACGGCGGGATTGAAAGGGCTGACGCCCGTCCCCGCCAAGGACGAACAGGTCGTTGCTCCGGCATGGTTTGACGCTTTCGCCCGATTGTATTTCCGCCCGCAAAAACCGTCTTTAAGCTCTTGCGTCGAAATGATGCAGGAAAATATGCCCGCGCTTGCCCCCAGTTACAGACAGGCGAAATTTTACCTTGAAAAAATCGGCAAACTGCTGGCGAACAAGGGACGTGTCGGGGCGCGCGAGGGAAAGGCTTTCCGCGCTTACGTTTCCCGCGACGTGTCGCATTTGTGGCCCGGAGCGATTTATTGCGCCGACGGACACACGTTCGACGCCGAAATCGCGCACCCGATCCACGGCAAGCCTTTTCGCCCCGAAGTTACGACAATTATTGACGTATATACCCGCAAAGCCGTCGGGTTCAGTCTGAACATCGTCGAATCGACCGCGTCCGTTATGGACAGCTTGATACACGCGGTGACGACCAACGGCGTTCCCGATGTTTTCTACGTTGACAACGGGAACGGCTTTAACAACACGACGGTCGATATGTTTTGCGCCCGCTTGGGCATCACGAAAAAGAACAGCATCGCCTACAATTCCCAAGCGCGCGGCGTGATTGAACGTTTGCACCAGACGATTTGGGTCAAGGCGGCGAAAATGCTGCCGACCTACATGGGCAAGCCGATGGATCCGGAAGCCAAGCAAAAGGTTTTTCACATCAATCGGCGCGAGGTCAAACAGGACGGGCGAAGCCGCTTATTGCCCGATTGGCAAGGCTTTGTCGCGTATTGCGAACGGTGTTTCGCCGCCTACAACGACCACCCGCATTCTTTTCTGCCCGTCATTGTCGATGCGGAAACGGGAAAGAAGCGGCACATGACGCCGAACGAAGCGTGGGAAGCCGGAAATCCAGATTTCCCCGACTACCGTCCCGACGTTCTGACGCCTGCGGAGGTGAACGATTTGTCGCGGCCGTATGTGGTTCGCAAATGCTCCCGCTGCTTGGTCAGCCTGTTCAACAACGTGTACGGCTCGCCTTTGCTGGCGCACTATCACGACGAAGAGGTTTCCGTAGGGTTTGACATTCACGACGCGTCAAAGGTTTGGGTGCGCGAATGGGACGGCACTTTGCCGGGACGTTTGATTTGCGTCGCCAGATTTGAAGAAAACAAGCGCGCCTTTATGCCCGTCGCCTATGACGAAAAGAAACGTCTGCAACGGGCGCAGGGACGGCTTGCCCGATTGGGCGAACAGCAGCAGGAAGTGCTGGAAGAAATGGGACGGCGTTATTTGCCCGCACCGTCCGCCGCGCCCATGACCGAAGAGGAAGCGTCCAAAAACGAAGCGTTTTTAAAAGAGTTCGAGGCGGAGCAGAACGCTGCGCCCGCCGCCGATATTGACACGCCTGCGGCAAGGTTCCGCAAGGCTGTCGATATTCGCGACAAAATCGAAAAAGGGGAAAGCATTTCCGCCGAAGACCGCCGCTGGTTCGCTCAATACTCCGAATCCCCCGAATACATTCAACGAATGGATTTCGCGCAGGATTTCGGAATGGAAGCCGCCATGACGGCATGAAAAAAGCGGCTTCCGTCAAAGGAAACCGCCCATAACAAAGCAAAAGGAGAATGACACGAATGAATGATACTGTCAAGAACACAATCGCTCCGCTGCGCAACGTCGCGTTGTTGAACGAACTGGTGTATCGGGTCAAAAACCGCGATTACGGTCTGCCCGGCATGGCGACTTTTTACGGTTTTTCCGGATACGGCAAGACGTTCGCGGCGATTTACGCGGCGAACAAGCACAAAGCTTATCACGTCCAAGTCAAAAGCGTGTGGACGCCGAAAAAGCTTTGCACGTCCATTTTGGGCGAAATGGGCATTCAGCCCGCCTATACGATTCCCGACATGATGGATCAGATCGGCGAAGAGCTGTCGCTGTCCCAGCGTCCGCTGATCATTGACGAAGCCGATTATCTGGTTCAAAAACGCATGGTTGAGGTCGTGCGCGACATCTATGAAAGTTCGCAGGCCACAATCATTTTAATCGGCGAAGAAGCCATGCCCGCCAAGCTTCAAAAATGGGAGCGCGTCCACGGGCGTATGCTGGACTGGGTGGCGGCGCAGCCCGCTTCGATTGACGACGTCAAGCATTTGACGAAGCTTTATGCGAACGGCATCGCCGTCGAACAGGACTTGTGCGAAAAAATCCTGAAAGAAAGCGCGGGTTCCGTGCGCCGCGTCTGCGTCAACCTTGACCGTGTGCGCGAATTTGCGGTGACCAAGGGTTTGAAATCGGTTTGCGCGGGCGATTATCAGCGCGAATTTTTCACGGGCGTGCCGCCGATGGCGCGGAAAGCGGGACTGTGATGGCGAACAAACCGATACACCTGCGTATGAAAGCCAAAAATCCCAGCGGTCGCCAAGCGATGTGGGAGGCTATTCGCGCCCATAAGGACGGATTTACATTGACGGGTCTGGCGAACAGTTTCTGCGATTTGAAGCGGGAAACGCTCAGAACATACCTCCGCGCCCTCGTCAAAGGCGGATACGTCATCAAAGCGTCGGAAGGCAACACCCAAACGCCGACGGTTTTCAAATTGTCCAAAGATGTCGGCGTGAACGCTCCGAACGTCAATCCCAAAGGGGAGCTGTCAACGTCGGGAAACGGAACGCAGCAGATGTGGCGGACGATGCGTATGCTGCGGGATTTCAGCTATCTGGATTTGGTGGCGGCGGCATCGACGGAAGAAACTCCGCTGTCTGTGTGGACGGTCAAAACCTATGTGATCGCGCTGTGCCACGCGGGGTATTTGCGGCGGGTGGACAAAGGACGCTACGCGTTTATCGCCGCCCGCTTTACGGGGCCGCGCGCGCCGATGATTCAACGGCTGAAAACCGTCTTCGACCCGAACTTGCAGCGCATCGTCTGGCAGCAGGAGGCGAAAGATGACTGATTGGATTGATGCTTTGAAAGCCGAATGCGCCAAGTCGTCGCAAGCCAAGGTCGCCAAAGAACTGGGCTATTCCGCCGCGACGATCAGCTTGGTTTTAAAAGGCAAATACGCGGGCGATTTAAAGACCGTTGAACGCAAGTTTAAAGGCTGTTTTTTAAACGCGTCCCTGATTTGTCCCGTTATGGGCGAAATGTCCGTCGATAAATGCGTCTGCTATCGGCGCATGAAATTTTCAGCCGTCAATCCGCAGCGCATTGCGCTTTACAAAGCCTGCCGCAACGGCTGTCCGAACCGTAAAACAGGAGATTGAAATGCAGTTGAACACCGCTTTATCCCAACAGATTTTTGGCGTGGTTTCGGCTTTGACCCGCGAATACGGACAGGAACCCGTCGGTCAAATCCCGCCGTCGATTATGGATCGGGAAATCAAAAAACTGATCCGCATCAAAAACGAAGTCGCCGTTTTGGAGGACGCTTTGGCGCAAAAGACAGGCGTTTCCAAAGAAACGGTCGCCATTGCCGTTCGCTTGCGCCATCTGGGCGTTGTGCCGGGGACGGCAATCAAACAGGACAACGACAATGACGATGATCCGACAGCAGCTTAGATATTGGCTTTTTTTACTGACCCACAAACAACCTGAAAGAGAAAGGAAATAAACATGGATACGGAAAACAACACGGCAATCCCCGCGGGGTATTACAAGAATGCGAAAGGCTACCTTGTCCCCGACAATCTGGTGCGCCCCGAAGAAAAACTGGAAGACCAGCTGGTCGAAAAAATCATCGGGTACGCCGAAGCGTTGAACGCGCAAATCGGGCGTTTCAAAGGACACACGGGCGACGACGTTTCTTCGTTTTTGTCATTGATTGATGAAAAGTACGGACTGAAACGCGGCGGCAACAAAGGCAACATGACGTTTCAGAACTATGCCGGCACGAAAATGGTCAAGGTCGCGATTTCCGAAAACATTGTCTTCGGCGCGGAATTGCAGACGGCAAAGGGCTTGATTGACGAGTGCATCAACGAATGGTCGGACGGCGCGAACGACAAGATCCGCGTCCTTGTCAACAACGCGTTTCAAGTCGATAAGGAAGGAAAAATCAACCGTTCGGCTTTGTTGGGACTGCGCCGCTTGGACATTCAAGAGGAAAAGTGGCAGACCGCGATGCGGGCGATTACGGACAGCATTCGCGTGGACGGTTCCAAACTGTACTACCGCTTTTACAAACGCGACACGCCGGAACAGCAATGGCAGGCGGTCACGGTCGATTTGGCGAAAGCGTAAGGGGGATAAAATGGACGTGTTTAAAGTTCAATTCAGTAGCATTAACGGTCGAATGCCGTATCCGGTAATGATTGATGAAAAAGGAAAAGCTTTAAAAAACGCATGGGGCATTGATGCGGTTCTGGGGGTTTCCAACCACCCGTGCGCTGAAAACATTGACATTGACTTCAACGAGCTGTGTCGGGATGTGGAAGCCGCCCGTGGTCGTTATCTGGTCGCGGTTAGCAACGGTGAAATTGTGACATGTCAGCAAGCCATTAAGGAAATGAATGTCCATAAAATCAAGAAAGGAAAGAAATGAAAAAAGCGATTGATGCATTGACGCTTCTCGCGATTTGCGGGTGGTTCGGCGTGATGGGGTATTCGGTCTATGTTGATCATGCCCACAAAGCGGCGGTTGACAAGGTCGTTCAGACCACCGAAGAACTGCGCGCCAAAGCGGGGTTGGACTGAATTTTCTTTATGGGCGGGGCGGTTTTCCGCCGCCCCGGACACAAGGAAAATGACAGGGAAGAAACACAATGTTGACAACGTCGGGCAAAACGGGTAATCTGATTTCCGTCAGCGCAAAAAACGCTGATGGGGACTCAAAACCTCTTTTGTTTAATCTTGGACGCACAGCGTCCGTTTGCGACGCTATTTTTGTGCGTGAACTTCCCGATTTGTTGGGAGGTTGGTCACGAAATAAGGGCTTTTCGCCGCGAATAAGTGCGCCTGTTTCCAAGATTACAGGTTTTGAGCAGCCTCCCGCCTTGATCGTCCTCAAAAACGGTTTGGGCGGCTTTGTTCAAATTTTTAATCTTGGAGGTCTTTATGACAAATTTAATCAAATTTCAGGGCAACGAACTGGAAATCATCAACATCAACGACACCCCGTATTTAAGGGGGCTTCAAATCGAAGCCGCCTTGGGTTTGAAGCGCAAAATGGTACAGCAGTTGTACCGTCGTCATCGCAAAGAATTTACTCCCGACATGATGTTGTCGGTCGAGATGTTGACGAACGGGGGCAAGCAGTTGACGAACGTGTTTTCGGCGCGCGGAGCGGCTCTGATTGCGATGTACGCGCAAACCCCCGTCGCGGCGCAGTTTCGTGCCTTTATCTTGGACGTTTTGGAAGGCAAACAATCGACCAAAGCCCAAGCCGAGCAAATGAACGCCATTCGCATGGAAATCCTGCGGTTAAAACCGGAATGGCAACGGATTATGTATTATTCCGCGGTCGGACTGTCCGCGCGGGAAATCGGCAGAATCATGGGACGTTGCAAGGATACGATCCGCAAAGAACGCGCCAGAATAAAAGCGTGCGGCTTTCCGATTCAAATTCCCGCAAAGGGCGGTCAGCGCAAACAGCTTTCCCTGCCGTTCGGAGCGTAAAGCTATGGCTGTGCGATTTGAAAGCGACGAAAAGCCCGCTGACGACTTGTTTATGCTGTCCGATATGCTGGAAGCCTTGTCCGTCCCGTTTTCGGGGACGCAAGAGCCTTGCCTTACCGTCGAAGCAACTGCGGGATACGCGCGTCTGCTGTCTTTATGCGGCGATTTTGCGCGTCAGCTTGCCGAAAAAATGGAACAATAACGGTATTTTCAAACTGTATCCGAACACCTCTGCCGCGATGCCCGCGGCAGGGGCGTTTTTGTATGAAAAAGGAGGTTTTTATGGCTGAAAACAAGAATCCTTTGCTTGCCAAAATCCACATCGCCAAAGCGCAACTGGGCTTGGACGACGATATGTACCGCGACATCGTTCGGCGCGTAACGGGCAAGGACAGCGCGGCGAAATGCCGGTCAGCGCAACTGGTCGCTCTGCTGAACGAATTTAAGGCGTTGGGCTTCAAATCCCCGCGCAAAAAGGCGTTCCGGCAGACCAAGCAAAGCGCGGTCAAGAAAATCTACGCCCTGTGGGGCGAATTGCAGGCGGCGGGCGCGGTGCAGTCCGCCGACAAAACCGCCTTGGACGCTTTTTGCAAGAAATACACGGGCGTGGACGCGACCGAATGGCTCTTGCTCGACCAGCAAATCAAAATCATCGAAATCTTGAAACAATGGCTCAAAAGAATCGAGGGCTGAGATGACGCAGTTGACCGGAGTTCTGGGGGAATTTGAAGAAATCGCGGGCTTTGCCGCCGCCGTGAAAATCGCGGCGGTCAAAGGCGGTTCGGTCGCTTATATCCCCCAGCCGCGCAACTTGAAACCCGAACATTGGTTGTGCGCCGCCGTCGGCATGGACGATGCCGTTAAAATCGCCAAACAGTTCGGCGGCAACGAAATCGAGATTCCTTTGGGCCCGTTCGGCGGCAATCGCGGGCGCGTCTGGCGAATTATCCGCCAAGCCATCAAAGACGGTCATTCCGCCGCCAAAGCCGCCCGTCTGGCGGGAGTTACGATACGCACCGTCCGCCGCCACAAATCGGGCGAAACCGCCGGAAACAAAAGCATTACGGAACAAGGCGAATTGTTTTAATAAGTAATTTTAAAAAGTTCTTCTATGTCACTAATATCTATGTTGTTTGTGATTTCAATTTCAGATAGTTCAACTGAAATTATATTAAAATCAACTTCCTGTGCTTTTTCTTCTAATGCTATAATACATTTTGCATCAATTTGTATGTTTTTGTCTCCATCAGATTCATTTGAGTATGAAAAATCATCATCAAGTGGATTATATTGATGCGATTGAACAATATAAAAAGCTTTTGCGTCAACTTCGATGTTAAAACATATTATTTTAAAATTTCCTTGGTTTAACAATACTTCTAATGTGTCATATTGTATATTATATCGCTCTGCGGTTATGTTTGTGAAATAAATATAGTTGAAAAAATTATAGTCATTTATTTCAAAATCAGAAATTTTTTTGTTTAATTCATTTTCTAATGGCATTGAAATATCAGTGTCACTTAAAAAC
>CAVCSV010000038.1:0-18374 GCA_963604715.1 Limosilactobacillus gorillae | reverse complement strand
CGCCCGTGATTGTGATATTTTCACCTCGAAAGCTTTCACCAATATGAACGCCATCGTTAATGGTGATGTCTTCCGCCTCAGCGGGCAGGGGAAGCAATGTTAAATTTGCCAGAAAACATTTGATTAAAACAACACGATAACGCGCGGACAGGATGCCCGATGCGGATTTGGATAACTTCATAAAAAAACTCCCCTTGCAGTAAAAAAATGACCGCCCTAAAAAGGCGGCACGGGGAGTTCGAAAATCACTATGTGGAATGATCGTTAAGACCTTTAATTCCAACCGAAACGGGCGGAATCTGAACATACGTCAAAACCTCCCCGTTCCATTAAGGAAATCGGGGAAAATATTCCGCTTTACAATGCGTAAAACGGTTTAAAGGCGTGTTTTTCGCCTCCACATAGAGAGCTTTCGACGGCTCCGCGCCTCTTTTTCAGGCACTTGGCGTGCGGACAGTCGCCCACATGCTTAAATTAAGGATACAACCTTGCGTTATGGGTGACAAGTCTTTTTTAGCGCAATAAAAAAGCGGAGGGTTCATCCTCCGCTTTTGCCGAACGGGTCGGGTTAAAATTCGTATTTCAGCTTGACGCCCAGCGAATAACTGCCCTGATTGTCGGGGGCGTAGGCGGTTTTGATGCTGTTTGTGCTGGACAGGACGTAGTCTGCTTCCAACCCCACAGCCATATTGTTTTGAACGCTGATGTATCCCGCGCCGAACAGCGTGAAATCGCGGTCGCGGACGTGCGAAATGTTGTCGAAGTTGAACGTCATGCCGACGTCGCCCGTCGCGCCTTTGCCCGATGTCAGATGCACCGCGCCCGTCAAAGCGTAATTGTCATAGCCGCGCCCGTAATTGTAATCGGTATCCTGATACAGGAATTTGGTGTAGAAAAAGACGTTTGCGCCCGTTTCCGTACCAGCCATAACATACAGATTGGTGTCTTTGCGGTCGTCGTTCGACACACCGCGCCATTTTTCGTAGTTCGTGCGGGTGACTTCGCCGCCGATTTGAACGCGCCACGCTTCGTCAATCGTGTTGATTTTCGTGCCGACCGTCCAATCGCCGATGTCGAAAGAACCGTCATGGTTTTTGCGCATCCAATCGTAGCTTGCCCCCGCATAGACAGCCCAAGTTCCCGTAATGCCGTAAGTTACCTTTTCGGACACTTTGACAAACTTGCCGTCCTGCAAATACTTGCCGTGCGGAGCTTTGACGCTGGCATCCAGATTCTTTCTGCCGAATTCGATTTTCGTATCCGTCAAAAACGCGCGTTCGGGAATGTAAAACGGATTGGTCATATCCGCGAATGCCGTTGTCGACGTCAGGCTTAAAGCGGTGCAGAGCAGGAAAGATTTCTTCATAAAGTTTGTCCTTATTTTGAAAAACAACTGCTGTCAGGATAGGCAAAAACTCTTAATCGTTTATTGATTTTCGGAAAATATTTTATTAAAACGGGACTATGACAAGACAAAGTGTGAAATGGTCGATTTTTGCGGTAACCACGCTGGGGAATTTTTCCTCGATGCTGGATTTTTCGTCCGTCAACATCGCCCTGTATCAAATTTCAAATTCGTTCGCTTTGCCCGTTTCCACCGTGCAATGGGTGATGCTGTCCTATCAAATCGTGTTGACGTCTTTGCTGATATTTTTCGGACGGCTGGGCGATTTGACCAACCGCAAAAAGCTTTATACGGCGGGATTTCTGCTGTTCGGGGCAGGGGCTGCGGGGGCGTATTTTGCGCAGGCTTTCCCCGTTTTGCTGGCGGCAAGGACGGTGCAGGGCGTCGGCGGTTCAATTCTTATCGCCAATTCGTTCAGTATTGTTTCCTTGATTTTTAAAGGCAAACAGCGCGGCAAAGCGTTGGGATTCATGGGGGCGGTTACGCACTTGGCGGGGATGAGCGCGCCCGTCGTCAGCGGCTTCATCATCGAACATTTCGCTTGGCGCTGCATCTTTTTGCCGGGGGTGTTCATTGCATCCGCCGCCGTTTTTCTGTCTTGGCGGTTCGTTCCCGCGTCGTTTCATCACCAAAAAGCCGACGTCGATACCGTCGGAACGTTTTTGCTTGCCGCAAGCGTGTCTTTGCTGCTGTATATGCTGGCAGAGGGCGCGTCGTGGCAAATCGCCGCCGCTTTGATTGTGTCGGCGGGGCTGTTTTTGTATCGCGAAAAAACGGTTGCCGCGCCGCTGGTCGATTTCAGACTGTTTAAAAACAAAGCGTTTCTGTTCGGCTGTTTGGCACTGATGACGTCCTATTGGGCGATGTATCCGAACACGGTTCTGTTTCCTTTTTATTCGCAGGGCGTGCTGGAAAATTCGGCGCAGCTGACGGGCGAACTGATTTTGCCGTTTTCGTTGTTCTATTTGATTACTTCCATCAATACGGGAACTTTGCCGCCGTACAAAAGGATGGTTTGCGGTATTTGCCTGATGGGTATCGCGCTGGCTTTGTTTGCACAAACCACTTTAACAACATCGAATATCATCTTGATTTTAATGCAAATTCTTATCGGCGTCAGCAACGCTTTGTTCCAGCCGTCCGCCAATGCCGCGATACTGGGATGCGCCCCGAAGCAGAATATCGGCATGGCAAGCGGGATTATGTCTTTGTTCCGCAATACGGGTATTGCGACGGGCAGCGTTTTTTCCGTAATGATGTTTGAACATTACAAGGCGGACTTGCTGGCGCAGGGGGCGGACATGAAAAACGCTTTTCTGGGGGCATACCACGTCAGTTTATATATCGGCGCGCTGTTCGCCGTGTTATGCTTGTTCTGGCTGATAATCGCCGTTCGCGCGAAAAGGGGGGAAGAATGCTGAAACGTGTCGCTTTGTTTTTGATAATCAATTTCGTTGTTTTGCTGACAATCGGATTTTTGGTGCAGCTGTTCGGCGTTGACCGCTGGATGACGGCGGAGGGCATTGATTATCAAAGCATGCTGGCGTTTTGTGCGCTTTGGGGCTTTGGCGGGTCGGTGATTTCCCTGCTGATGTCCAAATCCGTTGCCAAAATGTCGGTCGGCGCGCATGTCATTCGCTCGCCCGCCAACAAAACCGAGGCTTGGCTGGTTGAAACGGTGCGCGAATTGGCGGACAAAGCGGGTGTGGCTATGCCCGAAGTCGCGATTTACAAAGGTTCGCCCAACGCATTTGCGACGGGCGCGTTCAAAAACGACGCTTTGGTCGCCGTGTCGACGGGATTGCTGCAATCCATGACTCCGCCGCAGGTTCGGGCAGTTTTGGCGCATGAAATGTCGCACGTCAAAAACGGCGATATGGTGACGATGACATTGCTTCAGGGCGTTTTAAACACGTTTATTTTCTTTTTGGCGCGTGTTTTGACCATCTTTCTTGCCAATCAAAGGGACGAGGACGGACGCAGACGCGGCGGTGTCGGTTCGTACTTTATGGTTCGGATTTTTGAAATGCTTTTCGGGATTTTGGCGTCGATTGTGGCGTGCGCTTTTTCGCGGCACCGCGAATATCGGGCGGACGCGGGCGCGGCGGAATTGACGGATGCCGCGGATATGGTTTCTGCATTGAAGGCGCTGGGGCAGGGCGAAGTCAAGCCTTTGCCGGCGGAAATGCGGGCGTTCGGCGTGGTCGATTTGCCGTCGTTTGCGGAGTTGTTTGCGACGCATCCCAGCCTTGACGACCGCATCAAAGCCCTTGGCGGAACAAAAGGCGGTACGAAAAAAGCCGCCCGAAAAACAGGCGGCTTGTTCGCAAGCGTTGACGACGATTCAACGCCGTGGCATTAACGTTGCCAACGTTTCAAAAACGTTTCTGAACATTTCGGGCGTCAATTTACCCGTGTTCACGTTGTAACGCGACGAATGATAAGTGTCCAACAACTTGATTTCACGTCCGTTGAACGGAACGGAGTGCAAAGCGTTGTGCGCGAATTTGTACGCGGCTTTTTTTGCGTTCAAAGCCGACAAAACCGCATTGTGCGCCAGACTGCCCAAAGTCAAGACGACTTTTAAATTCGGCATGGCGTTGATTTCGCGCACCAAAAAGGCGGAGCACGCTTTGACTTCCGCGCCCGTCGGTTTGTTTTCGGGCGGAACGCATCGCACGGCGTTTGTCAGCCGCGCGTTGACCAGCGTCAAACCGTCGTCGGGACGTGCTTTGTATTCGCCCGCGGCAAAGCCGAAATCAAGCAGGTTGCCGTACAATAAATCCCCCGCAAAGTCGCCCGTAAAGGGGCGTCCCGTTTTGTTGGCACCCTTTAATCCGGGGGCAAGCCCGACTATCAGCAGTTCGCCGTTCAAATCGCCGAAAGACGGAACGGGCGCGTTGAAAAAGTCGGGATAAAGCCGACGGTTGTTGTCAATAAACGCTTTCAGGCGCGGACACAGCGCGCAATCCCTGTCGGGACAGGCAAAATCACGGCACATAATCGGACGTTTCCGCAAACATTGCCTTTTGCGCTTCGACCAAAGCGGGGTCAAGCTTCGCGCTTTGCGGCGTGCGGGAAATGTTCGGCGCCAAATCGCTTAAATCCGTGAAGTGGTCGGCTTGGCGGCGCAGTTCGTCCGCGACCATGGGCGGCTGGGACTGAACGGTGCTGACAACAGTAACGCGAACGCCTTTGCGCTGGACGGCTTCGACCAGGGAACGGAAATCCCCGTCGCCCGAAAACAGAATGGCGTGGTCGATGCTTTCCGCCATTTCCATCAAATCGACGGCAAGTTCAATGTCCATATTGCCTTTGATTTTGCGGCGTCCTTGGGCATCGGTGAATTCCTTGGTCGGTTTGGTCACCATGGTGTAGCCGTTGTAGTCCAGCCAGTCAACCAGCGGACGAATCGGCGAATATTCCTGATCTTCGACCAATGCGGTATAGTAAAAAGCGCGAATCAAGCGCCCTTTGGTGGAAAAGAAATCCAAAAGCTTTCTGTAATCAATATCGAATCCCAATGCGCGCGCGGCGGCGTACAAATTCGACCCGTCAATGAACAAAGCTATTTTTTCACCTGCATAACAACGCATAAAATACATCCTTTCATTAAAAATTATCGATAACGGACATAGTTTAGAACGAAAAAAAGATTCTGCCAAGCTGATTTTCGGACAATCCGAAAAATGTTTAAAATACGCTTGCAATTCGGAATAAAAAGACGATATAACAGTTTCCTAAAGGTTTTTTGTGCACACTTATAAACTTGGAAGATACAAAATGGCTCGCGTTACTGTAGAAGATTGCGTTTTAAAAGTTCCCAATCGCTTTGAATTGGTTTTGATGGCGGCTCAGCGCGCCAAAAACATTGCCGCGGGCGCGGCGCTGACGGTTGACCGCGACAACGACAAAAATCCTGTCGTCGCCTTGCGCGAAATCGCCGAAGACAAAATCAATCTGGACGATTTGAGAAATACGCTTGTCACCGGAATGCAGAAAAATTACAAAGAGGAAGACATCGCGTCCGAAACCGAAATTCAGGCGGCCGACGCCGAATTGGCGGCTTTGACCGACGAATTTTCGCACTTGAACGACAATGAACAGGCTGCCGCCGAAGCGGGATTTTCCGAAGTCGCGGCGGAAACGTCCGAAGAATAATTTTCGCGCCGAAACGGGGGGTACAGCCCTTATGTTGCGTCAGTTTGAACTGGTTGAACGCGTCCGTTCCTACGATCCGAACGTCGATGAAGAGGCTTTGGACAGGGCGTATGTCTTTGCCGTGAAAATGCACGGGTCGCAGAAACGTGCGTCCGGGGATCCGTATTTTTCCCATCCCGTCGAAGTCGCGGGCATTTTAACCGAATACAAGCTGGACAGCGCGTCGATTATCACCGCGCTGTTGCACGACACGATTGAAGACACTGCCGCGTCCTACAACGACATCAAGGAAATGTTCGGCGAGGAAGTCGCCAAACTGGTTGAGGGCGTGACAAAGCTCAGCAAACTTCAGTTGCAGTCCGATCAGACCAAGCAGGCGGAAAACTTCCGCAAGCTGTTGCTGGCAATGTCGGACGACATCCGCGTTTTGCTGGTCAAGCTTGCCGACCGCGTGCACAACATGCGCACGCTCCAGTTCCACAAAAATCCCGAAAAACGCAAGCGCATCGCCCGCGAAACGATGGAAATCTACGCGCCTTTGGCGGAACGCATCGGCATGCAGGAAATGAAAAACGAGCTGGAAGACTTGTCTTTCAAGGAACTGTATCCCGAAGCGTACGAATCCATCACGGCGCGTTTGGCTTTCCTGCGGCAGGAAGGCGGCGATTTGGTCGGGCGCATCATCGCGCAGCTGAAAGACGACCTGAAAGACACGGGATTGGACATCGAAGTTACGGGACGTGAAAAATCCCCGTATTCGATTTGGCGCAAAATGCAGCGGCAAAACGCAACGTTCGAACAGCTGTGCGACATCATGGCGTTCCGCGTCATTGTGCCGACGGTTGCGGACTGTTATCACGTTTTGGGCGTCATTCACACCAAATACCCGATGATTCCGGGGCGGTACAAAGACTATATTTCAACCCCGAAACCGAACGGCTACCGTTCGCTTCACACGGGGGTCATCGGTCCCGAAAAGCACCGCATCGAAATTCAAATCAGAACGCGTGAAATGCACGAAGTCGCGGAAATCGGTCTGGCGGCGCACTGGCGTTACAAGCAGGGCGATTACAAAACCGACGGACGGCAGTTTGCTTGGCTGCGCGAATTGCTGGACATTATGGAGCAGTCCGACAATCCCGAGGAGTTTTTGGAACATACCAAAATGGAAATGTTCCAAGACCAGGTGTTCTGCTTTTCACCGAAAGGCGACCTGATTTCCCTGCCCAAGGGCGCAACGGCGGTCGATTTCGCGTATGCCGTTCATTCGGGATTGGGCAATCGTTGCGTCGGTGTGAAAATCAACGGCAAAATCCGTCCGTTGCGCACCGTTTTGGTCAACGGCGACCAAGTCGAAATTTTGACATCGAAAACGCAAACGCCGTCGCCCGAATGGGAACGCTTTGCCGTAACGGGCAAGGCGCGCGCCGCTATCCGCCGTTTTGTTCGCGCGCAAAAACGCGAACAATACTTGGAAGTCGGGCGGCAAATGCTGCAGCGCGCTTACAAAGCCGAGGGATACGAATACGCCGACAAAAGCCTTGAAAACGTTTTGACGAACTTCAAGCAGGCAAGCGCCGAAGATTTGGCGGCGGCGGTCGGCGAAGGAGTCATTCAGGCTTCCGACGTCGTGGATGCCGTTTTTCCGGGGCACAAATCCCGCTTTGCCCGCGCGGTCGATGCGATTAAACGCGGCGCAAAGAAAATCAGCGACAAAACGGACCACAAAAAACAAAGTCCGATTAACGGCTTGATTCCGGGGATGGCGATTAACTTTGCCAAATGCTGCCACCCGTTGCCCGGGGACAGAATCGTCGGCATTGTTACGACGGGCAAAGGGGTTACCATTCACACCATCGACTGTCCGACTCTGGAACGGTTTTCCGCCGAACCGGAACGCTGGCTGGATGTGTCGTGGAACGAGGATTCTCTGGAGGGGCAAAGCCATGTCGCCCGTTTGCGCATTGTTTTGGCAAACCAGCCCGGCAGTCTGGGGACTTTGTCAAACGTGATTGCCAAAAACCACGGCAACATTGCGAACTTGAATATTTTGGAACGTTCCGTCGGATTTTTCGAACTGACCGTGGATGTCGAAGTCCACGATGTCAGCCATTTGAACGACATTATGGCGGCTTTGCGCGCCAGCCCCGGCATCAGTTCGGTGCGCCGTTCGCAGGATTGACGATGATTGTCGGACTGGGGACGGATTTAACGGACATCCGCCGTATCGAAAAAGCTTTCAGCCGTTTCGGCGATGCTTTCGTCAACCGCATTTTCACAAAACGGGAACAGGCGTACTGCAATGCCAAGCCCGCACGAAAACGGATGAGCGCTTATGCCGCCCGCTTTGCCGCCAAAGAAGCGTGCTCCAAAGCTTTGGGAACGGGAATGCGCGGGATTTCATGGACGGAAATGGAAATTGCGGCACAGCCGAACGGCAAGCCCGAGCTTGTTCTGACGGGCGGGGCGTTAAAACGGATGCTGTCGCTGACGGACGGAAAAAAAGGTTTTTTAAATGTTTCTTTGACGGATGAAGAGCCGTATGCTATGGCTACCGTTATCTTGAGCACGGATGCTTGAAAACAGGAGGAATCGTTATGGAAGAAAAAAACAATCAGGGCGGTTTTTGGGAAACGACAAAAACGGTCGTGTATGCCGTTTTAATCGCTTTGTTTATTCGCACGGTTTTCGCGGAACCGTTCCGCATCCCGTCGGGTTCGATGATTCCGACTTTGCTGGTCGGCGACTATCTGTTTGTGTCCAAAATGTCCTACGGCTACAGCAAACATTCCCTGCCGCTGAGCATGCCTTTGATTAAAGGGCGGATTTTTTACACGCAACCCGAACGCGGCGACGTGATTGTTTTCAAAATGCCCTCCGACAACAAAACGGATTACATCAAACGTCTTATCGGGCTTCCGGGGGATAAAATCCAGATGAAAGACGGCAGACTGTACATCAACGGCGAAATGATTGACCGCAAAAGCGAAGGCGAGTACGTCCTGCGCGATGAATCGGGCAAAGCGATGCGCTTTGAAAAATATACGGAAACTTTGCCGAACGGCATGCAGCATCCGATTTTGGAAGCGACGGACGAAGGTCCTTTCGACAATACCGAGGAATTCACCGTTCCCGAAGACCATTTCTTTATGATGGGCGACAACCGCGACAATTCGCTGGACAGCCGTTCGGTCAAGGTCGGCTTTGTTCCGAAAAACAATCTGGTCGGCAAAGCGAAGTTTCTGTTTTTCTCGCACGACGATTCCGCCGCATGGTGGCAGGTGTGGAAATGGCCGATGGCGGTGCGCTGGTCGCGTCTGTTTAACGGAATCGAATAATGAAAAAAAGCGTAACGGAACTCTACGGCGTTTTGGAATATGAATTCAAAGACGAATCTTTGCTGAAACGCGCGCTGACTTTGGGGTTCGGCGACCACTTCAACGGCTATGAACGTCTGGAGTTCTTGGGCGACCGCGTTTTGGGGCTGACGGTTGCGACAATGCTGTTCGAAAGCTTTCCGAACGAACCGGAGGGTGATTTGGCGCGGCGGTTCGCTCAGCTGACCCGTGCGGAAACGTTGGCGATTGTGGCGGAAAAACTGGGGTTCAGGAATTACTTGACCTGTTTGCATTCAGGGTCGAAAAACGATGTTACCGCTTCGGTGCTGTCCGACATTTGCGAAGCCGTGATAGCCGCTATTTACCGCGACAGCGATTTCGAAACGGCGGCGGCTTTTGTGCGCAAACATTGGGAAAAGCTGATGTATGAATTGGCTTTGCCGCCCGTCGACGCGAAAACCAGATTGCAGGAAGCCGCGCAAGCCCGCAAACTGCCTTTGCCCGTTTATACGGAATTGGAACGGACGGGTCCCGACCACAGTCCCGTTTTTGTAATGCAGGTGGAAGTGCAGGGGTTTGAACCGTGCTCTGCCGAGGGCGCTTCCAAGCGTGAAGCGTCCCAAAAAGCCGCCGCAGAATTGTTGCGAAAGATGAAAAAATGACGCGGTGCGGTTTTGTGACTTTACTGGGCGCGCCGAATGCGGGCAAATCGACTTTGGTCAATACCATGGTCGGGGCGAAAGTGTCGATTGTGTCGCCCAAAGTGCAGACGACGCGCGCCAGAGTGCGCGGTATTGTGGTCAAGGACGACTGCGAAATCGTGTTGGTGGACACGCCGGGGATTTTCAAGCCCAAGCGCCGTTTGGACAGGGCGATGGTTGCCGCCGCTTGGCAGGAAGCCGAATACACCGATTTGCGTGTTTTGGTGGTGGATGCGCGCCGCGGTTTGGACGACGATACGCGCGCGATTGTGGAATCTCTGCAAAAAAACAAGCTGAAAGCCGCTTTGGTTTTGAATAAAATCGACTTGGTCAAACCCGAAAAGCTGTTGGAATTGTCTGCTCAGTTGAACGCTTTGCATAATTTCACGGAAACGTTTATGCTGTCCGCATCCACAGGCGAGGGCGTCAAGGAATTTGAAAGCCGATTGACCGAGCAAATGCCCGAAAGTCCGTTTATGTTTCCCGAAGATCAGGTGTCCGATTTGCCGAACCGTTTGCTGGCGGCGGAAATCACGCGCGAAAAGCTGTATATGAACCTGAATCAGGAATTGCCTTACGTTACGACGGTGCTGACGGATTCTTGGAAAGATTTGGACAACGGCGCGATACGGCTTGACCAGACAATCTTTGTCGAACGCGAAAAACAGCGGCAGATTGTTTTGGGCAAAAACGGGGCGATGATTAAAAAAATCGGTATGCAGGCGCGCAAAGAACTGGAAGAGCTGTTCGAATGCCGCGTTCATCTGTTTTTGTTCGTCAAAGTCCGCGAAAAATGGGGCGACAATCCCGAACTTTACCGTCCGTGGGGGCTGGATTTCAATGCCTGAGTGGTCGGACTGCGGCGTTATCGTCAATGTCCGCAAATATGCCGAGACGGGCGCGGTCGTTACTTTCTTCACCCAAGAACACGGTCGGCACAACGCGTTGTGTTCCAATGCGTTTTCAAAACGCAGCAGCGGAACTTTCCAAGTCGGCAATTTGGTTCAAATCGCTTGGAACGCCAGATTGGAAGAACACCTCGGCACGGCGAAAGTCGAACTGTTGACGCCTTACGCCGCCGCCGTTTTGGCGGATGCCGAACGGCTATGCGCCCTGGCGTCGGCTTGCGCGCTGCTGGCACTGCTACCCGAACGCGAGCCAAATCCCGATTTTTTTGAAAAAACGGTCAAATTGCTGGCTGTTTTGCCCTTTGACGGATTTTTGGAAGCGTATGCCCGTTGGGAGGTCGATTTACTGTCCGCTTTGGGCTTCGGGTTGGATTTGTCGTCATGCGCCTTGACGGGAAGAACGGCTGATTTGTGCTATGTTTCGCCCAAAAGCGGGCGCGCCGTTTGCCGTGAAGCGGGAACGCCGTGGGCGGACAGGCTGTTGGCTTTGCCCGCTTTTTTGACGGACGGGGAAAAATCGGCGGAAAACCGCGAAGAAATTAAAAAAGCATTAAAATTGACTGGTTTTTTCCTTGAAAATTATGGGGCAAAAACGGTAGACTACCGTGTTCCTGTTGCCAGGAATCGCTTAATCGAAAAGGTGTAAAAATGGAAGTTACGGAAAGAATCAGCGACAAATCCTTTAAGGATATTTTGTCGCAGGGGTATTTGTCTTACTCGCTGAGCGTTATCGCCGACCGCGCGCTGCCCGACGTTCGCGACGGACTGAAGCCCGTACACCGCCGCATTTTGTACGCGATGAACGAATTGCAGCTGAATCCCGCTTCCGGCTTTAAAAAATGCGCTCGCGTCGTCGGCGACGTCATCGGCAAGTACCACCCGCACGGCGACACCGCCGTTTATGACGCTATGGTGCGTTTGGCGCAGGACTTTGCCGTCCGCTATCCGCTGGTTGACGGGCAGGGGAACTTCGGCAACGTCGACGGGGACAATGCCGCCGCTATGCGTTACACCGAAGCGCGCCTGACCGATGTCGCCATGGCGATTATGGAAAACTTGGACGACGGGACGGTCATATTCAACCCGACGTATGACGGCGACAATCAGGAACCCGCCGTTATGCCGTGCGCTTTTCCGAATTTGCTGGCGAACGGTTCTTCGGGCATTGCGGTCGGTATGGCAACCAACATTCCGCCCCACAATGTCGGCGAAATCGCGGATGCTTTGCAGTTGCTGATTAAAAAGCCCGATTGTACGGTAGCGGATTTGTTGCAGTTTATCAAAGGTCCCGACTTCCCTACGGGCGGCGAATTGGTCGAAGCCCCCGAAAACATTCAAAAAGTATACGAAACGGGACGCGGCGCGCTGAAAATCCGCGCCAGATGGGAAAAGGAAGAACTGTCGCACGGGCTTTATCAAATCGTTGTGACGGAAATTCCTTACGGCATCAAAAAATCCGAACTGATTGCCAAAATCGCCAAACTTCTGCTGGAAAAGAAACTGCCGTATCTGGCTGACATTCGCGATGAATCCGCCGAAAACGTGCGCATCGTTTTGGAACCGCGCAACCGCAACATCGAACCCGAACATTTGATGGGACATCTGTTCAAACAAACCGATTTACAGATTAACTTCAATCTGAACATGAACGTGCTGGACAAAGACCATGTCCCCGGCGTGCGCAATCTGAAAGAAGTGTTGCAGGCATTCTTGGACCACCGCCAAGACGTGCTTATCCGCCGTTCGACGCATCGTTTGGATAAAATCAATCATCGCATGGAAATTTTGGAAGGCTTCCTTATCGCCTATTTGAACTTGGATGAGGTCATCCGCATTATTCGCGAAGAGGACGATGCAAAAGCCTGCTTGATGAAAACGTTTAACTTGACGGAAATTCAGGCGGATTCCATTTTGAATATGCGTCTGCGTTCTTTGCGCAAACTGGAAGAAATGCAAATCAAGGACGAACACACCGCTTTGGCGCAGGAAAAGGCGGGATTGGAAGCTTTATTGGTTGACGAAGCTTTACGTTGGAAAGCCGTTTCCGCAGAAGTTGCCGTGATGAAAAAGAAATTCGGGCAAACGACGGCTTTGGGCAAGCGCCGCACTTTGATTTCCGGCGCGGTCGAGGAAATCGAAGTCCCTGTCGAAGCGATGATTGAAAAAGAACCGATTACCGTCATTCTGTCCGAAAAAGGTTGGATACGTTCCGTCAAAGGGCATATCGCTTTGGACGACGACATCAAATTCAAAGACGGCGACCGCTTGAAATTCGGACTGCATGTTCAAACGACGGACAAGGTTTTGCTGTTCGCGACAAACGGCCGTTTTTACACGCTTTTGGCGGACAAGTTGCCGCGCGGTCGCGGGTTCGGCGAACCGTTGCGCCTGTCCATTGACTTGCCCGAAGAAGACGATATTGTCTGCATGTTTGTTTATCAAACGGGACGGAAACGCTTGATTGTTTCCAAGCGCGGCAAGGGCTTTGCAGTCAAGGAAGACGACTTGGTCGCGCAAACCCGCAACGGCAGAATCATTTTGAATTTGGCGCAGGGAGATACGGCGAAATTCTGCTTGCCGTTCGAAGGCGACACGGTAGCCGTTGTCGGCGACAACAGAAAGCTGTTGATTTTCGATGCGCAGGAAATCCCCGAAATGACGCGCGGGCAGGGCGTCTTTATGCAGAAATATCCCGAAGGCGTTTCTGTTTCCGACATCAAATTGTTCAACAAAGCCGACGGCTTGGCGTATCCTTGCGGCGGCGGAACGCGGATTGAAACAAATCTGGTCGGTTGGATGGGGCATCGCGCCCAAGTCGGAAAAATGCCGCCCGTCGGTTTCCCGAAAAGCAACAGATTTTAACGCCAGGTGAGACGATGTCCAAAAAAGGTGCGGCATTGTGTTGCATGCTGTTGTTTTGTTTTCCTTTTTCGGCAAAAGCGGCTCTGGACGAATACATTGCGGAACTGCAGCAGGATGTCGACAATATTTTGAAAAACGACAACTGGGATTTGTATGTTCCCGTCAATACTTGGCACAATCGGGAGATGTACGACAAAGAAAAAACGGACTCCTACAATGAAATGCCGTGGGGATTGGGTATCGGGAAACATTTTTATCAAGACGACGTTATGCGCGGATTGTATGTCATGGCGTTCAGTGATTCCCATAGCAAGGTTGAGCCGATTGTCGGATATCTGCGCCAATGGAATTATTATTTAGACCGTAACAAAAATTTTTCCGTAGGGGCAGGGTACACATTAGGCGTAACTTTTCGTGACGATTACAATTACCTGCCAATTCCGGCGCCCTTGCCGATTTTCGGGTTGCAATACGGGAAATTATCCGTTCAGGCAACTTATATCCCCGGACCGTACAATATGTTCAATGTTTTGTTTACTTGGGTTAGATTTGAATTTTAAAACGAAAGTCCTGCTTCGGCATGGCTTTTTTTGCTTGCAATCCGTAACAAGAAATGGCATTATAATAAGTGCTTAGATGGCTAAAAATAATCCCCCCAAGGTGCGCTAACACCAAGGGGGGCTTTTTCGTTACATAGCTTCTTTTATGAAGCTAAGCAAGAAAGTGAGAGTTAGCACCAAAAGTGCTAACGCTTTTTGCTTAGATGACATATTTCCTCCTTTTTAAAAAGTGGAAAAAAGCATCAGGCAAAAAGCCCGGGTTGCGGGCTTATATCGCCCGACACCGACGACAGTTCTATAACAAGAACGGTCGGAACGCAACGCTTTTTGATAAGGTGGCGATTGCTCTCATTCAAAAAGGGCAATGACTTTAAAAAAGAAGCGTCAGCGTTCTTTTTTGAAGGCAAGCCCTTCGGCGAATGAGAAAAGCGGTTTGTCAAGGGCAAAAAGAGGAGGGGAATCACCCGGTCTGCAGGGCGAAGCCCGAAGATTGGGGAAACCTCTTTTTGTTCATTTACCCTTGAGCAAACCAAGACAAGCCCCTTTGGGGCGTTTCGGGGGACAAACACGGCGAAGCCGTAAAGCGCAAGCTTTGAAAAGCAAAAAGCGACAGCTTTTTACAACGAAAATCCGTTACATCGATGCCCGAAAAATCAAACAAAAACAAACGGATAAAATATAAGAGCCCCGCGGGGCTCTTACATCGTCAAACAATAATCATCGACGTATCACCGAAAAACGGCAACATGTCGCCGATATAGATAAACATGCAAAACAGCCTAATCATTTTCTTAAATCCTTATGCAAATACTCTTGAAGACTTCCTGTTGAAATATCTACGATTTTACAGATGTTTGAACGTGTAAAACCCTTATCCCGCAGAAGCTGACAACAGTAAATTTTAGCGTATCGGTCTAAGCCGCGCCGATGAGATTTAGCGCGCGACCAGCAGAACGTCGCGGCTTCGTTAGTCATTTCCAAAGCATCGCGCGCATCTTCAACGGCATCGACTTCGGGAACGCCCAAAGCCATTTGGCGATCGACTTCACGAATAAACATAGCGGGCAAAGTCTGTTTGCCTTTGGGCGTAGTCGTCACAAGATTGTTTGATAACAAATGAACTTGGCGCGTCAGTTCGTAAAGCTGGGACGCCAGCAAATCAAGTTCTTTCTTAATCCTGTCGGGATCGCTTGCGTGTATGAACATAAAAACATCCTTTCATAATCGAGTTAAAACCGTTCAACAAAAATGAGCAGTCACTTTAAAAAATCAAGGATTACTGCCCGTTATAGAGCCTCCTCCTCGCCATCATTCTCACATAATATACATTATAGGGTGGTGTATTTGGACGGGACTTCAACCCGTGTTTGTTTGATTTTAGAATCGGCAATCAAACAGCCGTTTGCTCAATTTTGATCCGAGAGCTTGGAATAAGTTAGCGGTGTCCGCCGTCCGTGGCAGGGGAATGCCACGGAACAGCCAGAACGGCAAACATCAAGGTCAAACTGATGACCATGTTGCGGAGTTTTTCCCAAACGGACTTGGCTTCGGGTGATTTGGCTTTCCAAATCTGCAAATCAATCAAAGCTTCTTCGGGCGGAATGCCCGCAAGCTCCGCCAGTTTGAGAATGGTTGTTTCACCCGGAAGAGTCTGTTTTTTATACATAACAGACATTGAGTTTTTGGATATGCCTATCATTTGGGCAAGTTTGCTGAGGCTATGTATATCGTTCTTCTGCTGAGCCTCTGAAACGTAATCTTGAAAAGTACGCATGGCTTAACCTCCTAACGCTGTAAGCTGACAATTCGCTGTTTAAGTTGTTCGGGTGTAGGAAACGCATCGTTTTTAATTCGGATTGTTTTAATTCCAGCCGCTTCAAGCATTTTGTCGCGTTCCAAATCATCCATTTGTTTATTTGCGTGTTCCTTGCCGTCAAGTTCAATAACGCAATAGATTTTTTGGGAACGTTTGTTGCAAATTAAGAAATCGACGCGGCGGAAATTAAAGTCTTTGCGGTCTTCATCGCTGTATGTTTCAAGAAACGCACTCATAGCAACTTGGGGATGAATATTAAACTCTTCCCGTAAAATCGGCGCACTTGTGAACATCCGCAAAAATGCGCTTTCGCGGTCTGTTAAAAAAGATGTTTGATAAAATTTGCGTTTGTTTAGTTCGTCCTTTAACTGCTTGATTTCGCTTTCTTTTTCGTGCAATTCGTTATCTTTTTGATTGATTTGCTCATTTTTTTTATTCATCTTTTTTTCAAGCAATGGAATGGCAATGAACATAAACGCCCCTACCAAAATTATATAAAACCACAACATCGCATTATTAAAAGCTTGTAAACTCATATTGTAAACTCCCTACGATAGAAACGGATTCGCTCTTTCTATTA
Organism: Limosilactobacillus gorillae; assembly: GCA_963604715.1. GTDB lineage: Bacteria > Pseudomonadota > Alphaproteobacteria > CAAGCB01 > CAG-977 > UBA2903. The sequence goes on along the minus strand of CAVCSV010000038.1, from coordinate 2,043 downwards.
TCCGTGATGGATTTCACGTTGACAACCGTCATATTCTATATTACCGTATTTTGTAATATGAACTATGACGGATTACCGATATGAGCGAACGGATACAGATAGTAATGAAGAAAGCGCTTGAGAGGGCGCGGCAGAGCGAGGAATTCGGGCAGGGGTTGAGTAAGGAGCTTGACCGACTGTTTAAGGCGGGACTGATAAACCTGCAGGAAGACAAACCGGAATTTCTGGCAAACTTTTTCACAGACGAAGAAATCGCGGCATATACGACATACGAATTTGCGCATTTAAGCGAACGGGGCGAATTTGCGATAAAGCGGGCAAGATATTTGAACGGTTCTAATTTTGACCGAGTGGCGCGGATTTTGCCCGAACTGAACCTGTACTGCAAAAAAAATTTGCCGGGGTCGAACTTTGCACCCCCGTTGTCTAACAGGGGGTGCATCAAATACAAGCCGCAAACGAAAAACCTAAGGGACGTGCGGGATACAGAACCGGAAGAAGATTTTTTCAAACCGTTGTGGACGGGGTACGATTCCATACAGGAATGTTTCAACGTATCAATCAAAGAATGTTATGTCGAACAGCTGAAACAGTATCAAGAACAGGCGCAATATGTCGGGCACGACATCACGATTCCGAGTTTGAAATTCGGTGCGTCGGAATTTCAAATCAGCCCGCGCGGGGCAAAAGGATTTACCTATATGCTGCAAACGGACGACGTGATGCTGTTAATCAGCAATCCGGCAAACGATTGGGCGGTTTCGGTGCGTTATTTGTCGGCGGGACTGATAGAGTGGGGCATAGAAGCTTTACGCGACCAAGTTTTCTGCCTGTTGAATCAAATCAGCGTGCCGCGTTCGGCGGATTACGCGCGGTTAAGCCGTATCGACGTTGCAACCGACTTTTACAGCGAAAAATTCGCGGAATGCTTGAAGCCGTCGATATTGGACGGGCTTGTTTTGCCTGCGAAATGCAAGGCGCGGAATGATGAACTGTTGAGCATGTACATCCAATCGGGGCGATTGGACACGCTGACAATCGGGACAAAGAAAAGCTTGCAGCTTCAAGTTTACGACAAAGCAAAAGAAATCGAACAAGCTTCGGGCAAAACATACTTTTATAAACTTTGGGGCATGGTCGCAAAAGCGAACATTTGGCGGTTTGAAGTGAGGTTTTTCAGCGAATTTTTGCGCAATCGCGGGATATTGACGTTTGAGCAATTCGAGGAATTCCGCAACGAACTCATCAGCGAAGCGTTGAACATCCGCCGCTTGACCGTGCCGAGTTCAGACAAAAACCGAAGCCGTTGGGCATATCATCCGCTTTATACGTTTGTTCGGCGGCAGTTTTTCTGCGGCAATTACGGGCTTGCAATCGGACGATATGTGACAGGACAACGGCAGGTTTTGGCGGCACAGGCAATCAAGCGGATTGCCGGGGATGTAAGGTCTTTGTCGGTTCTGGTGAACTACGGGCTTTACGATGAAAGGCAGGTCGAAGTTATTTTCGGCAAGGTTTACCGACAAATCAAAAGCGACAAACAGCACGCGGACAAATGCGATGCGGCGGCGGAACGGTATAAGTTTGTAGGCGAGGCGGTAGCATGATGAGCTTATCGGACATAATCGCGCAAATGGTGCCGGATGTGATTTCGGCGTTGCTGGAAACGGCGAAACAGCTGTCGTTTGTGCAAATACTGCTGTTCGGGTTTGTCGGGATAATGGCTTTGTTTGACGCGGACAAAAAGGCGAGGGACAAAGCGGCGAAAAAGAAAGCGCGGGCGGAACGGGAAGCGTATCAAGCGCGCAAACGGGCGTATTCGGAGCGGTATCTGGCTTACAAGGAACGACAGCTTGACAAGCTGGAGCGCCGGGAACGGGCGGCGGACATGTGGTCATACCGCAAAACGCTGTCGGGAAACGGCTTCAAAAGTTACGCGAGGTCGTCGAATTACGAGCTGAAAAGCTACAGTTTTGAAAGGTTTTGAAAAATGAATTTGACGGAAACGGTATCGGCAAATTTGCATATGGAAGACGCGTCAAC
>CAVCSV010000037.1:1177-19208 GCA_963604715.1 Limosilactobacillus gorillae | reverse complement strand
AAAAATCTCTTTTAAATAAAAACATTGCTTTACATAATTTTTCATATCCATCTTTAATGTGTTTTTTTATTTCTTGAACAACAATGTTCGTTAAAACGATTCGTGGGGTATTCTCTTTTGTAAATTGTTTTAATGTTGATAATGTAGCTCCATCAAAATTGTACTTTTGGCTTTCTAAATAGCAAGTATCGAACGATATGGCGCAATACGGGATAACATCATTGTTCATAACACAACCTCTAAGGAAAAACTCTCTGTATTCTCCATAAAAAAACAGCTTTTGGCAAGTTTTTTAAACATCGTACAAAAGTGGATTTTTAGCTTCTTGTCATTGGAAAAAATTTATCGTACTCTGTGGACATCGAACAAATTAAAGGCTTATCCCCCCTGACAAATGGCACGATTTTGAAGAATGGCAGATTCTGCCATTCTTTTTTTATGTTGTTTGAACAGGAGGAAGAATGGCTGACTTTGCGGACATGGCGCAAGCCGAACAGGAATCGTTGAACGCCGAAGCGACGGAGCGTCTGAAATCGGTTCGTGTTGATACATCATTGAAATTTTGCGCCGAATGCGGTGCGCCGATTCCTCTCGCCCGCCGTCAGGCGGTTCCGGGGTGCCGTCTGTGCGTCGAATGCCAGTCGGAACGGGAGCGTGTCTGATGGCGGGTTTTATCGGTTTAATCACGGAATACTGGGGCGTCATCGTCGGCGTGGCGGGATTTTTCTTCGGCTGGGTGAAGTTCACGGCGGCGAAGACTTACGCGCTGAAAGACGATCTGAACAAAATCGAAAAGCGGCTGGACATTTTGGAACAGGGCTACAAAAGCGTCGCCAGCAAAGAGGACATTCACAAAATCAGTATTCAGGTGGAGCGGCTGACGGGCGAAATGAAGCGCATTGACAGCGTTTTGACGCGCACGGAAGCCATTTTGCAGCGGCAAGAGGAATATCTGCTGAACGGAGGGCGCAAGTAATGGAATATCAGCAGTTGATTACGGAAAATCAGCGTTTGGCTGTTTTGAAATTTTTAAGGGACGACAACGATTACACGCAAAACACGTCAATTTTGCAGGACGGACTGACGGCTATCGGATTGGACATTTCACGGGACAAACTGGAAACGGAAGTCAGCTGGCTTGCCGAACAGGGATTGGTCGAAATCGAACATTACCGCACGGTTACGGTCGTCAAATTGACAGGCCGCGGTTTGGACGTGGCGGAAGGGCGCGCCCGCGTGCCGGGCGTCAAGCGTCCGCGTCCCGTTTAAGGAGGCTTCAATGCCGCGTAAATCCAGCATTAAACAGTTGCCGCCGCCGATTAAAACGGAAATCGACCGCCTGCTGTCCGACGGTCGGACAACGATTGACGAGATTGTGGCGCACTTGCAAAAACTGGGCGTGACCGTGTCGCGTTCCGCCGTCGGGCGTTATTCGCAGCGGTTTGAGGACGTGTCCCGCAAAATGCGTGAGGCGCGCGAAATCTCGACGGCTTTTGCCAAAGAGCTGGGGGATTTCAAAAACGACGAGGTCGGACGGCAGATTACCGAAATGCTGCGGACGGTGATTTTCAACGTCTTGTTGCCGCGCGTGTCCGACGAAGAACCGACCGTCGAACCCGCCGATTTGATGTTTATGGCGAAAGCGATCAAGGAACTGTCCAGCGCGAACAAAATGTCGGCGGACATGGAATTGCGCATTCGCAAGGAAGCCGCGGAACAAGCCAAGCAGGACGCGGTCAAAGCCGTGGTCGCGACGGGCAAAAAGAACGGATTGTCCAAAGAAGTGCTGGACGCGATGAAGCGCGGCGTTTTCGGATTGGAGGAATAAATGCCCGAAACGCCTCCCGTATTTTTGCCGTATCAAAAACAGCTGATGCAAAGCGTTTACGACAACCCCGTGACCGTGGTCGAAAAATCGCGGCGAACGGGGTATTCGTGGGCGATGGGCGGCATCGCGTCGCTGATTGCGTCCGCCGAACGGTCTGCGGGCGGTCAGGACGTGCTTTATCTGGGTTACAACTTGGAAATGGCGCGGGAGTTCATTGACTACGTCGCCGACTTTTCAAAACAGATTTTAAAGGTCGCCGCCAATGTTCAGGACACGGTGTTTGAGGACGACACCCGCCCCGAAAAGAGCATCAAGGCTTTCAGAATCGAGTTCGCCAGCGGGTTTAAAGTGCTGGCTTTGCCGTCCGTTCCGCGTTCCCTGCGCGGTATGCAGGGGCTGGTCGTTATTGACGAGGCGGCGTTCCACGACGATTTGCCCGAAGTGATGAAAGCCGCTTTCGCTCTGCTGATCTGGGGCGGCAAGGTCGTGATCATCTCGACCCACGACGGGGCGGAAAACCCGTTCAACACGCTGTGCGAGGACATCAAAAAGGGAAATCTGCCTTATAAACTGCTGCATTGTTCGTTTGACGAAGCCGTGCGCGACGGACTGTTCAAGCGGATTTGCTTTACCAAGGGCGAAGAATGGACGGCGGAAAAGGAAATTGCGTGGGTTGACGGGATCCGCGCCTTTTACGGCGATTCCGCCGCCGAAGAACTGGACTGCGTGCCGTCGCGGGGTTCCGGCGGGTATTTTTCGCGCATCATCATTGAAAACTGTCAGGACAAGTCCGCGCCCGTTCTGCGCTACAAACAGCCTGCCGATTTTGTTTTGGACGAACGGCGGTCGGAAAAAACAAACAACTGGCTGGCGGAAAATTTGCGTCCCGTGATTGATTCCCTGCCGACGACCAAACGCACGGTGCTGGGACAGGACTTCGGGCGCGACGGCGACTTGTCCGTGATCTGGGTGCTGCAAGAGGACAATCCGACCCTGTGGAAAACGGCGTTTGTTTTGGAATTGCGGTCAATTCCGTTTGACGTTCAGCAGCAGATTTTGTTTTCCGTCATAGATTCCCTGCCACTGTTCCATCATGCGAAATTCGACGCGCGCGGCAACGGGCAAAGCCATGCCGAAGCGGCGTTGCAAAAGTACGGTTCCGCCCGCGTCGAATGCGTCATGGCTTCGCCGAAATGGTACGGGGAATGGTTCCCGAAATACAAACGCGCCTACGAAGACCGTACCATCGCGGTTCCCGTCAGCGAGGACATCATCGCCGACCACCGCTTGGTCGTTTTGAACAAAGGCGTTCCGTCCATGAGCGACAAGCGCGTCAAAGGTTCCGACGGCAAATACCGTCACGGCGACAGCGCGGTCGCGGGCGTGCTGGCTTGGGCTGCGGCGAGGACGGAGGGCGAACCCCCAGCTGGTGCGAGCTTGAACAAGCCTGAAAGGAGTTTCAAACGTGTTTGGATTTAAAAAGAAACAGCCCGAAAAGTTCGTTGAATCGGCGGGGGCGACCGTTTCCGTCGAAGAAGAGGGTTTTACCAAACTGACGGGCGACAAAGACCGTTCGCTGTCTTCGCTGACACAGGAAAGAATGCAGGAACTGGCGGTTTTCCTGTGGAAAAGCAATCCGCTGGCGAACCGCATCATCGAACTGCCGCTGGTTTATCTGCTGGCGGAGGGCGTGACGATGACCGTTCAAAACGAAGATGCCAAACAATGGCTGGACGAATTTTGGAACGACCCGATTAACCAGATGGACATCAAACTGCCCAAGAAGGTGCGGGAGCTTTCCCTGTTCGGGGAACAATGCTGGCCCGTGTTCAAAAATCCGACAAACGGGGCGGTGCGTCTGGGGTATCTCGATCCGGGACTGATTAAAGAGGTCGTGACCGATCCGGACAACACGGAACAGCCGATCGGCGTGGTGACCAAAGCTTTGGGCAAAAAGCGCAAGGCCAAAAAATACCGCATCATCGTTCCGGGCGACGAAAGCTTTTTCGGCGAGGAAGCGCAAAAACTGCGCGAAAGCTATACGGACGGCGATTGCTTTTATTTCAACGTCAACGCCTTGTCCTCGTCTTCGCGCGGGTTGTCGGACTTGCTGCCGACTATGGACTGGCTGGATTTGTATGACAAGGCGTTGTTCGGCGAAGTGGAACGCTGGGACGCTTTGCGGGCGTTCATTTGGGACGTGACGCTGCACGGCGCGACCGAAGAAACCGTCCGCAAACGCGCCGCGGAAATCGAAGTCCCCGATTCCGGCGGCGTTCGGGTGCATAACGACGGGGAAACGTGGAACGCGGTCACGCCGGATTTGCAGGCGGCGAACGGCGCGGAAAACGCCAGAACCGTCCGCAACCACATCATGGGCGGGGCGACTCTGCCCGAACATTGGTACGGCGGGGGCGGCGACGTCAACCGTTCAACGGCGGGCGAAATGGGCGAACCGACGTTCAAAACGTTTAAGTTCCGCCAGACGACGTGGAAACATATCCTTGAAACTGTTTGCTTTTACGCGATTTACAGCCGTCTGGAAAAAATCGGCGCGATTCCGCCGGATTTGCGGGATTACCGTCCCGCTGCCCAGTTCCCCGAACTGACGCACCGCGACACGTCCGTTTATGCGGCGGCGTTGCAGCAAACCGTCGTCGCCGTCGGCATCGCCGTTGAAAAAGGCATGATGACCGAAGAAACGGCGATTGCGGCCGTTGCCGCCATGCTGAACCGCATCGGCATAGAAATCGATCCGGCGGACGAATTGGAACGCGCCCGCAAAATCGCCAAAGAACAAAGCGGAGAAGACTTGTATGACGAACAATCCGTTTGAACAGGAAAAGAAAGCGCAGTTTAAACGCTTTGTCGCCGACGTGCGGCAAACCCGCGCGGACATTGACGTTTTTTTGAAAAAAGCCAAAGAGGAAATCCGCAGCCGTCTGGCGATTGCGCCGTCCGATTATCAGGTGTGGGCGTTGACCAACGTGCAAAAGGACATTGAACGCGTCGCCGAAGAATTGAAATCGGACTTGCGTTCCGTCGGAACCGTCGGGTTTGACAAGGCGGTTGAAACGGGCGCGGCTTTGGTTGACGAACCCGTTAAAGCGATGTTTAAATTTGATTTAAACGCGCGTGTGCAGAGGGCGGACACGGAACAAATCAAAGCGATGCGCTCCTTTATGACCGACCGTTTGGCGGACGTCGGGGAACAGGCGAAAAAGAAAATCAGCGAACAAATGGGGCTTTGCCTGATCGGGGCGCAAAATCCGTTTCAGGCGGCGCGGGAAATCGCGGCGCACTTGGACACCAACGGGCGGGCGCGCGCGTACCGCATTGTCAACACGGAACTGGGGCGCGCCTTTTCTGTTGCCACGCAGGAACGCCTGATGCAGGCGCGGGAAGCCGGATTGAAAATGAAAAAGCAATGGCGGCGGTCAGGCAAGATTCACAGCCGGCTGACGCACGACATGGCGGACGGGCAAGTGGTCGATGCGGACGAACCCTTTACGGTCGGCGGGGTCAAAATGATGTATCCACGCGACCCGACCGCCCCCGCCGCGGAAACAATCAACTGCGGGTGCGTTTGTTTGCCCTATATGGACGATTGGGAGGTCGAACACCCCGCCGACGTTCCCTTTACCGCCGACGAACTGAACAAAAGCAACGAAAAACGCATTGCGCAAGATGTCCGGCGCGAAGATTACGTCAATTGGGCGGAAAAGATTTTAAACCGCGCGGAAGGAACCTATCCCGACGGCACGTCGAAAACCGTCGGCGTTATTGACGCGGGAATCATGCAGGCGTTGAAAGTGCGCGGGATTGAACCGTTCAGCGCGGACATTTCCATCACGGACAAGCAGTTGATCCACCTGTCCCGCGCCGTCAAACAGGCGCGCGGGCAACAGGTCGATTTGAACACAATCAAATACCTACCCGACCGATTGGCCAATGCCGACGTTGTGCTGCGTTCCAAAAACAAAAACGAGCTGATTTACGCGTTTAAACGCCCCGACGGGCTGTATGACAAAATCGCCGTGAACCTGCAGCGCAAGGAAGACAACGCCAAAAACGCCAAAAATCGAAATTGGGTTATTACAGCGGGAAAAGTCACTGCTGAAAATTTGCAGGATAAAACGTATGAGCTTTTAAAGGGAGATTTTTAACCGCTACAGGCAGGACGCAACCCCTGCTAAACCAACGACCCTAAGGCTTGTGCTTACAGACCCATCTTTTTCAGATGTCCCAGGTTACAGCCGACTTTGTAACTCTCTGTAGCGTCTATTCTTAATTATAGGGGAATAACTCGTGAAAATCAAGAAAGAAGAGAATGGTTATGAAAATCAAACTGCCGTTTAACCGTTGCCTTGTCATCGCTTCGCCCAAGAAACGCTACGAAATCCTGCCCGTCGAAACGGTGAACTTTTACCGTGAAAAAATAGACAGGTGTTCCGCCGCTTTGCGGGCAATCCGTCAGGAAGTGAATGAACACGGCTTTTGCGCGGACTGGGACGAAATCGTGTTTCAATGCGATCAGGCGTTGGAACATCGCAAAGATACGGAGGATACAAAATGAAAGATATGTTGTGTGTTTTATTCTGGTCTATGGTCGCATACACCATTTTCTTTTTATCGTACCGTTGGGAGCTGTATGCCTTGGAAAACTGGGGAATAAGGGCTTTTCGGCTGGTAATCTCTTTGGAAAGTTATGTCGTCATGCTTATCGGCTATTTTGCTTTCAAGCCTATTTTCGACGGGAAAAAATAAGATGGTTAAATACATTCAAAACATTGATGAACTGCGGCGCGCGGGAAAACAGCCGCAAACGTGCGCCGAATGCGAATGCAGAATCATTCTGACGCAAACGGGCGACAGCGTTTGCGAACGGTCGGGCAAGATGATTCACTCGCTCCGGTTGGAACGGGAAATCTGTTCTTTGACCAAAGGGGCGCAAGATGTTTTTTGAAGAGGCTCTGGCGGCGATGCGTTCCGGCGAAGCCGTCATATTCGACGGTCGTTCAGATCCTTTGTGCATGATTGACGACCAAATTTGCGAACTGACGCACAACGGTTTTGAACCGCTGGACAGTATGAACACCTGCAACATCATGCGGAGCGACTGGCGGATTTTCGGTATTGAAGACGATAAAAAACGTCCCGTCGGCATTCGTTTATGGTCGGTGATCAAGGGGGATAAATGATCGGAACCGAAGAAAAATTTAGGCGGTTCAAACGAAATTTGAGAGCGTCGGCAAAACTGTGCGCGAGAGCATATCGCCTTTCGGAAGAAAACGCCCGTTTGCGTAAAGCATTGGAAAAATACGCCGCCCCTGAACATCATTTTTCCGTTGTGGACGGCAAAGTTTGGGAAGTATTCGACAACGGCTATGGCGTGGACGAACAGGAATTTGGAACGTGGGCTCGCAAGGCTTTGAACGAAAAGGGGGAAAAAATGAAAAATTTGCTGGAAACGCTGATCGCGCTCGGCATGATATTGGCGTGTTTGTGCGTGCCGTTCGTTATCGGGCTTTTGTTCCTGCCGGTTGCCGTTTTGGGGACGCTTGGTTATTGCCTGTACGATTTGCTGAAAAGGAAACCGTAATGACGCACGACTGGATTGCCATTCTGGCGTTAAGCGTTCCGCTGTTGCTGGTTTGGAAAAACGCCTATATGCCCGCCGTGGCGGCGTTGTTTTTGGTGCTGAGCTTCATTGCGAAATGAAAAACCGATTTTAAAGCCCGTGTGTGCGCGGCAGGGTTTAAGGACGGACGAGGTTTGCTTTTTGCCGCCAAAACGCGCACAGACCCGTTTAACCCCCGTTTAACGGCGATGTTTTTTAACTAAGTGAACTTTTGTTATAACTTTTTTCTTTAAATAAGTTTCATTTTCCTATACAAGGTTACGAACCGCCTTGAAAAAGCCTGCGGGGTTTCCCATTTCAAAAAAAGATGATACAATATAAGGAAATCATCGGGTAGGAGATGCTGATATGTGTGACGTTTTCAAAGTAGCAAAGGTTTTTTGCGAAAAGAGAGAGTGGCGCGCAACAAACCTTGAAATTCAAAAATTGCTTTACATCGCGCAGGTCTTTTCGTTGGGATTGCGGGATAAATCTCTCTTTAACAATGATATTGAGGCTTGGAAGTATGGGCCTGTAATTCCAGACGTGTATCATCGTTTTAAGTTTTGTGCATCAGATCCCATTCCTCCCGTTATGTTTGATGGCTTGGCTGAACATTCTTGTTCTGAGGAGGATACTCAATTTGTTGAATCAATAGCAGAAGCTACTAAGTCTCTGCATGATTGGCAACTTGTTGGTTTAACTCATAGAAACGGTACAGCATGGGATAAAGTATTTCATTCGAATGGTAGCGGCGCGCAAATAACAAAACAGGATATGCAGGAGGAGTTTAGGAATGTTTGGAAAAAAAACAACGAATAAACCGAGCGTTCCCTCTTTGCAGAACTTGATATCGCTTCTTGACGAATCAGCCAACACTATTCAATCGGACGAAGGTCGTTATAAAGAAATTGTTAAAAGAGATTATGCGGATGAAAATGCCTGTTGCGATTTAGCAATTAAAATTGAGGATTTGCTTATAAAACAACAGCGAAGAGGCAAACGTAATCAACTGTCTTGGTTCGTTTTAATAACCTCCATTGTGTGGTTGCTGTTTTCTGGAACAGTTATTGTTTTGATCGGATCTGGAATTTTGAAATTCGGAGATTATTCCGTAATTACATTTATTGTCGGATCTTTGGCTGAAGTGTTCGGGCTATGGAAAATAGCCTTGCAATACTTTTTCTCGGATAAATAGGTCAACAAAATTAAAAAAGCCGCGTTTAGCGGCTTTTTTAATGCCTGAAATAAACGAAACAGGGGCTTTCCCCCTGACAAATGACACAATTCTGAACGATTCCCGAATGCCTTATGGTGTCCTTATTGATTGCGAAATGCAAGAACTTTTAAGGAGACCATCATGGCGGACAAGAAAAACGAATATCCGAAAACCGAAGAAAAGCCTGTCGGCGTTGACAAGGCGGGCGTTCTGAAACTGCTGCGGGACAGAAAAATCGAAATCGTCGGACGCAAGGGCGTTTCCGAACGGGACGTTCTGTCTTTCGCGGACTTGGGCGACCGCGTCGTCGTCGTGACCGGCGACGGCCGCAAGCACACCTTGAACAAATAAGGGGCGCGTCATGAACAAATCCCATTTTTTGGAAGCGGCGGACGTGACGGAAAAAGGCGCAAGACGCTTTAAAATCCGCGTTATTTCCGCAGGCGTGTCCAAAAACGGCAACTACTATTCCCCCGCGGCTTTGCGCGAAGCCGCTCCGCTGTTTGACGGGGCGCGGGTTCTGGTGCGTTCCGACGAGGAGCACATTCAGGGCAAAGGCAAAGATTTCCGCAACCTGATCGGGCGGCTGAGCAATCCTCGCTTTGTCGAAGGGGCGGAGGAAATTCAAGCCGATTTTGAACTGATTGAGCCGAACGGCGCGATTGCCGTCAAACTGCGTGAAGCGTTCGACAACAAAATGACCGACCTGTTCGGTTTTTCGATTGACGCGTCGGCGACGGCGAAAACAACGCGGGTCAACGGTCAAACGGTGCGCGAAGCCTGCAAAATTTCAGCCGTCAAATCGGTCGATTTAATCGTCGAACCGGGGGCGAACGGCGGCATCATCGACTTTATCGAAGCCATCAACAACGAAGGACAAACAATGAGTGACAAGGAAAAAACGGCAGAACAGACCGCGTCTGTTTCCACGCCCGCGCCGACGGTTTCGGCGGCGGACATCGACAATAAAATCAGAATGGTTGAAGCGCGCGCGAACGCCAGAGCGGCGATTGCCGCCAGCTCTTTGCCGGAAATGGCGAAAACGCGGCTGAAAAAGCAGTTTGAAGCTTTGGCGGATTTCAAGGAATCCGACGTTGAAAACGCCATCAAGGACGAACTGGACTATCTGGCGAAATTCACCGAAGCCACGGTTTCGGACTTGGGGACGGGACGCGCCGCCGTGACCAAAGACCACGGGGAAAAAGCCGCCGAACGCTTGGACGCTTTCTTTGACGAAACGCACAAAGACCATAAACAGGCCTTGTCGTTCAAAGAAGCCTACATTGAACTGACGGGCGACGGCAAAGTGTCGGGACGCGTCGAAAACTTCACCGAAGCGTTGACTTCGACATCGTTCGGCAACGTGCTGGGCGACGCGATCACCCGCCGAATGGTCAAAGAATACAACAGCCGGACGGCTTTGGACGCGTGGCGCAAGTTCGCGAACATCGTTCCCGTGGCTGATTTCCGCGAACAGAAACGCGTCCGCATGGGCGGCTACGGCGATTTGCCGACGGTGAACGAAGCGGCGGCTTACACGGCGGTCACCAGCCCGACCGACGATGTCGCGAAGTATTCTGCGGCAAAGCGCGGCGGATTGGAAAAGATTACGCTGGAAATGATTAAAAACGACGATGTCGGGGCTATCCGTCAGATTCCGGTCAAACTGGCGCGCGCGGCGAAAAGAACGCTGTCGAAGTTCGCGTTCAACCTGATTGTTTCCAACCCGACGCTGGGGGACACGAAAACGCTGTTCCACGCCGACCACGGCAACTTGGAAACGGAAGCGTTGACCGCCGCCAGCTTTACGGCGCGCCGTCTGGCGATGATGAAACAGACGGAAGCGGGATCGAACGAAGTACTGTCCATTCCGCCCGCGTTTTTGCTGGTGCCGCCGGAATTGGAGGAATCGGCTTACAACCTGTTCGTCAGAAACACGAACAACGACCCGCAGTACGTCCAGACGGTCAAACCCGAAATCGTTCCGATCTGGTTTGCGACCGATGCCGACGATTGGTATCTGGCAGCCGACCCCGCCGACATCACGGGATTGGAAATCGGATTTTTGGACGGCAACGAAGAACCGGAACTGTTCATTCAGGACAATCCGACGGCGGGCAGCGTGTTCACGAACGACCAGATCACCTACAAAATCCGACACATCTACGGCGGCGCGATTATCGATTACCGCGCGTTTCAGGGTTCGATTGTCACGCCGGCGCAAAACCCGTCGCAGGGTGATGGCACGGGCGGCTAAAACGGTGAAAGGGCAAGCTTATGTTGGCTGATATTCAGAAATTGACGGATATTTTGGCGATTGACGCCGACGGTCGGTTTTCACCGGAAGACCGCGCCGCCGCCATAGAGCTTGCCCTGTTCCGCTATTCGTCCGACAGACCGCGCGCGGCGTGCGAAACGGTTGTGTTTGACGGCTCGGCTTTTCTTTCAATGCCCGACGGCTGGCAAAAGGATTTTTCCCGCGTTTTGGAAATCAAAACGGAATGCGGCAAAAGGGTTCCTTTTGAAACAGTGCCGTCGCTTTCGGGGGAAAAGATTCTTTTGAGCGGCGATGTGCGCATGGGCGACGTTTTGACGGTTTGGTTCACGCAGCGGCACGTCGCGACCGAAACGGAGGACACCGTTCCGCCCGCCGACCGCGAAGCCGTTGCGAACTGGGCGGCGGCGTTTCTGCTGGACGGCATGGCGGCGGGATACGCGGGTTCCGTCAATTCGACGATTTCGTCGGACAGCGTGGAACACGGTTCCAAAGCGAACAACTACCACGCGCAGGCGGCGGCTTGCCGCAAATTCTACCGTGACCACATGGGACTGGACGACAAAAGAAACGCGGCGGCGGGAACGACGGTCGTCGTGAAGCGTTCGGGAACCAGCGGCCGCATGGGTATTGTCAACCGGAGGCGAAACGATGACTGAACCCGTTTATGAAATCGACGGAGCGGTCGAACTGACCGAAGCGTTCAAATCCGTGCCGGAAATCGTCGAAAAGGTCGGCATTCGCGCTTTGACGAAAGCGACGGCTTTGCTGGAACGCGAAGTCAAGGAACGCACGCCGTTCGGGGTGACGGGACTGCTGCGCGACAGCATTACGGCGCAACAGCCGTACCGTTCAAGCTTTGACGGGCTGGTGGGTGTCGTGTCGTCGCCGCTGGATTACGCCGTTTGCGTCGAATTGGGAACAAAGCCTCACTATCCGCCGCTGGAACCGATTAAGCGGTGGGTTTTGAAAAAACTGGGGCTGCCGATAGTTTCCGTCGAACCCGTCGCCCGCGCCATTGCTTGGAAAATCAAGGCGCGCGGCACGAAAGGGGCACGAATGTTCGCCAAAGCTTTCGCGGCGAACAAAACGCAGGTCGAACGTATTTTAAGCGTCGTTCCGGAACAGGTGGCGCGTGAAATCAAAAAGGCGGCAAAACAATGAATACGCAGGAAATCAGGAACGAAATCGTCAGAAAAATATCGGAAATCCCCGACATCGGAAAGGTGCAGCCGTTTGAACGCTATGCCAAAGCCCCCGACGCTTTGCGGGATTTCTATATGAAAGGCAAAGAACTGTGCGGCTGGTTCGTGCATCGCGCCGCCGTGCGTGAAGAGGCCTTGTCGGCGCAAAAGACCAAAGTTTGGCAGGATTGGAAAATCACGGGATTTATGGGGCTGACCGACGCGGCGGCATCGGAAATCCTGTTCGACGCGAAAATCGACGCGATCAGACGGACGTTCAGAACGTCGCCGCTGAAATCGGCGGACGACACAGGGTTTGTTCAAGTTGTGTCCAGCCAGCCCGTCATGTTTTGCGGGATTTTGTGCCACGCGGCGGAATTGACGATGCAGACGGTGTCTTACGCCGATATTGAAGCCGATCCGGACTTTGATTTGACGGATTGGCTGGTGTGCAAAACGGATTACGAAGCGGGATTGACCGCCGAAGATTTGATTGAATTGGGAGGAACAGATGCGGGTGAAGATTAAACCTGTCGGGAAAAAGCGCGTGCTTGATCCGGCTACGAAAACACCGATTCCCGAAAACGGCGTTTCGGTTGAACTGACGACTTACTGGCGGCGCAGAGCCGCGTCCGGCGAAGTCGAAATCATTACGGAAAAGAAAGGAAAATAAATGGGCGACATTTCTTTTGCTCAAATCCCGAACAACTGGCTGGTGCCGTTTGTCTGGTGCGAATTCAATTCGGACAACGCGGTTTCGGGGGCAAGCGTCCAGCCGATGAAAATGCTGGTTGTCGGTCAGAAACTGTCCGACGGTTCCGCGCCCGCTTTGACGGTAAAGCGCGTTACTTCGGTTGAACAGGGACGGGCTTTGTTCGGCAAAGGCTCCATGCTGGCGCGCATGATCAGCGACGTTAAAAACGCCAACAAGGTGACGGATTTGTACGCCATAGCCGTTGACGACGCCGCATCGGGTGCTGCCGCGACGGCGACGGTCACGATTACCGGAACAGCGGGCGAAAGCGGAACGCTTTGCCTGTATGTCGGAGATTATCGCATTCCCATCGGCGTGTCGAAATCCAACGCGGCGGCGGACATCGCGCAGGCTTTGGCGGCGGCTGTTTCCGCCGATGGGGAACTGCCCGTCACGGCGGCTTGTGAATCGGGCGTCGTCACTTTGACCGCCAAGCACAAGGGCGAATGCGGCAATATGCCCGTTCACCTGAACCATTACGACGGGGAAACCCTGCCCGCGGGTTTGACCGTTGCGGTCACGGATTTGACGGGCGGCGCGACCAATCCCGACATCGGCGACGTTATCGCCGCCATCGGGGACGCGCATTACAACTTTATCGCAACGCCGTACACGGACGCGGCGAATCTTTCCGCTTTGAAAACGGAGCTGGAAAGTCGCTGGTCAGCCTTGCGCGCGATTGAGGGAGTGGCATTTGGCGCACTCGGCGGGGAATTGTCTGCGCTGGGGGAAAAGGGCGCCGCTTTGAACGACAAGCACCTTACGCTCCTGAACGCGCACGGGTTGAAAAGTCCGCTGTACGCCGTTGCGGCCTCTTACATGGCGACGGTCGCGCTGTATGCGTCAAACGACCCCGCCGCGCCGTTCCGCTATGCCTTGAACGGCATCATGACAGGATCGGCGGAAGAACAGTTCACGGACGAGGAAAGAAATCTGCTGTTGCACGACGGCATTTCCACTTTCACACGATCCGTTGACGGAACGGCGGTCATCGAACAGGCGATTACGACCTACAAGACAAACTCGGCGGGTGCGGCGGATACCGCGTATCAGGACGTGAACGTTCCGCTGTTGCTGGGGTATTTGCGCTACGACTGGCGCAACTACATCGCCCGCAAATACCAGAACTGGAAGCTGGGCGACGACGGCGCGACGGGGGTGAAAGTGATGACCCCCGCGACCATGAAAGCCGAAGCCGTCGTGTGGTTCAAAACCCACGCCGAAAACGGACTGGTCGAAAACTTCGAGGATTTCAAAAAGAATTTGAAAGTCGAGCGCAACGCGTCCAACCGCAACCGTCTGGACGTTCTGTTGCCGCCCGATTTGATGAACAAGCTGGACGTGGTCGCCACGCAAATCGCTTTTGTACGATAAGGAGGAAACATGACGTTAAGAGTAGCCGGAGCCATCGAGGTCAAAACCGACGGCGGGTTGATGGAAGCCAAAGGGCAATGGTCGTACAACTTGGGGCACCCGAAGCGCGAACCGATTTTCGGGGCGAACCTGAAAGTCATCGGGTACAAGGAAACGGCGCAGGAACCCTATATCGAGGGCGAAATTCAGGACAGCGAAGAGCTGGACATCGCCGCTTTGGTTCAGATGAAAAACAAAACCGTCACGCTGTCGTTGAAAAACGGCAAGACGATTTCCCTTAAAAACGCCTTTTACAGCGGGGAAGGAACGGTCGCCTGCGAAGAGGGAACCGTCCCCGTCAAATTCACGGGAACAGATGCGGAGGAGATTGTTTAATGGTCGTTAAATACACCCTTAAAACCCCGATTGCGTGGGGAGAACATGAAACCGTCACGGAATTGACCGTGCGTCGTCCGACGGCGGGCGATTTCCGCGGGATTGAACTGAAACGCAACGTCGAAGTGTCGTTCGACGATATGCTGACATTGGCAAGCAGGACGACGGGAACGGAAAAGGCGAAGCTGGAACGCATGGACGTCGCCGATATGACGGAGGTCTATAAGATTATTTCAAATTTTATCAGTCCTTCCCCGCAGACTGGGAACGCGCCGTCAGACTGCTTGCCGGATACCCCTTTTACATCAACATCGACCGAGTGATGGCGATGGACGCCGACGATTTGGCGTATTGGGTGAAAATGGCGCAAGAGCGATTGAAAGAAGAAGAACAATGGCAAAAGAGGAACTCAGTTTAAAAGTCAAGCTGTTTGACGCGATGAGCGGCGGTCTGTCAAGGCTGTCGTCGGCTTTGCGCCGAATGGTCGCGGGCTTCAAAGACGGTTTTTCGGGCTTGTCTTCTTCTTTCAAGGACTTGAAAGCGTCGTTTTCAACCGCGCTGTCGGCGTTAAGCGGCTTGGCGGTGAAAACGGCGGTTGTCGGCACGGGGCTGGCTTGGGGGTTCAAACGGAACTTTTTGGACGTGGCGGCGACGTTCGAGGATATGGAAACGGTTTTGACGACGCTGGAAGGGTCATCGGAACGCGCCAAAAAAGCCATGGACTGGATTTCCGATTTCGCCGTCAAAACACCCTACGAGCTGAGCGAAGTCACGGAGGCCTATAAAAATCTGGTTTCGTCGGGGATTGATCCGATGAACGGCAGTCTGCTGTCCATAGGCGACGCG
The DNA here is from genome assembly GCA_963604715.1 of Limosilactobacillus gorillae. Taxonomy (GTDB): domain Bacteria; phylum Pseudomonadota; class Alphaproteobacteria; order CAAGCB01; family CAG-977; genus UBA2903. The sequence goes on along the minus strand of CAVCSV010000037.1, from coordinate 3,733 downwards.
GCGGCGGCTTCCGGCAAGCCGCTGATGCAGCTGGTCGATGCCGTCGGAAAAGCCAAGTCGGGGCAGTTTGAACAGCTGCGGACGGCAATCGGCGGCATTTACAAACTGATCGGGCGCAAAATGACCTACACCTTTTTTGACAAGGACAAACAGAAAGTCACGCTTTACGCCGATGTCCGCAACATGGAAGCCATGGAAAAAATGGTGTACGAGGTTTTCAACCGCAAAGGCTATACGGGCGCGATGGACGGGCTGTCGCAAACGTGGTCGGGCATGGTGTCCAATCTGTCCGACCAATGGACGCGGTTCGCGAAAATGGTCATGGAAAGCGGCGTGTTTTCTTGGCTGAAAACGGAACTTTCCGCTTTGCTGGACAAAGTGGACGCGATGGCGGACGACGGCACTTTGCAGCAATGGGCGCAAAAAACGGGCCAAGCGTTTATAGACGGATTCAACACCGCGAAATCGGCGGTCGCCGACGCGTGGGACGCGTTGAAAGGTTTCACGGGCTTTGTGCAAACCGCGGTCGGTTTTGTCGGCGGGTTTAAAAACGCCCTGCTGATGCTGGCGGGGGTTATGTCCGGCGCGTTGCTGGTTTCTTTGGGCGTGCTGGTCAAGGCTTTGGCGGCGTTCGGGCTGGTTTTGCTGACCAACCCGATCGGACAGTTCGTCGTCATTCTGTTCGCGGCGGGTGTGGCGTTGAAGAAAATCGCCGACTGGTCGCTGAAAATCGCTTCGATTATCGAAAGCGGCACGGGGTGGCTGCTGGAAAAAATCTTCGGCAAACGAGAAAAGAGCGAAAACGATGCGCCGGACGATGCCGTGGACCGTTTCCGAAACGCCGATGCGCCGTCCCGTCTTATTCGACGATTCCGTCGTTGTTTCGCCCGCGCCGCAAGCTCCGGTCAGACGGGAGGATAAAACTTTGCGGACGGAGGTTGTCATTCGCGGTGAAAATCTGCCGTCCGGAACGCGGCTGAACGTGGTCAATTCCGATGCCGACAGAACGGAAATCGGGCTGACCAGAACTTTGGCGGGGGTGTGACATGGGATGGAAAGACGATTTAAGCGAAGCGTCGTTCAAAGGCGTGCCGTTCTTTGTCGAAAAAATCGAAGACGAATTCGGGCGCAGAATCGTGCATAACGAATTTCCCGGCCGCGACATCGGCACGGTTCAGGATTTGGGCAAAAAGGACGAAATCTATACGGTGACGGGCTTTTTGCTGGGGGATTACGCCAAAAATCTGGAACAGCTGGAAGACGCGCTGAACGAAAGCGGTTCGGGCGCGCTGGTTCACCCGTATCGGCATAAAACTTCCACGGTCGTTCCGGACGGCTATACCGTTGTCCGCGTCAAAGACGACGGCGGGTACGCGCAGATCACCATGCGATTCATTCGCGCCGAATTTGAAGATGGGCTTTTCATCACGACGGATTTTTTGGGTAAGCTTTCCGAAGCGGCGAACAAAGCGTCGATTTTGTCGGCGGCGGAGTTTGCGGACAAATTCGATTTGGCGGGACTGCCAGCGTCTTTGGCGGAGCTGAGCACCACAAAATTGAACGCGCTGATGAAAACGGTTCTTGAACCCGTTTCCGATGTCGCCGCCGGAGTCAAAGAGTTTCAGGAAGGAACGGCGGAGCTGTATAATTCCGTCGCCGAATGGAACGCCGTGATTGAAGCGTTTTCGGACAATCCGCTGAAAGCGTTGGCGGGCGGCGCGGGGTTTCAGCAAAATCTGCTGGATTTGTTCAAATTCCCCAACCTGTCCGACAAATCGAAATTGATTGCCCAACGCCGCTTTTTCTACGACTTCGGGTCGTCGAAAACCAAGAAAAACGTCGCCGCGAAATTGAAACGGCAGATAGACCAAAACGAAACGGCGTTGTCCGCCGTCATTCGCCAGACGGCTGTCGTCGCCGCCGTTCAGACCGTTCCGAATGTCGAGTTCGACAGTTATGACGAAGCCGTTTCTCTGCGCGACGAACTTGCGGACGTTTTGGAAACGGAAATCGTGTCCACCAAAAACGTCGCGTTGTCGCAGACCTTGTTGAATTTGCAAAAGACGGTCGTCGAGGCTGTCACGGAACAATCGGCGGATTTGAAAAAGGTGTCGCATTACGAAACGGACGGCGTTCTGCCTGCCTGCGTCATCGCTTACGAACTGTACGGCGATTACGCCAAAGCCGACGAAATCGTCGTTCGCAACAAAATCAAAAACCCGTTGTTCGTTCCCGCGAAAACAAAGTTGGAGGTGTTGGTATGATCGGCGCGTCGCTGACCGTGGACGGTATGATTTACAAAGGCTGGACGGCACTTCAAGCCGTCGGCGCGATTGACGCGATTGCGGGCGAATTCGCCGTTTCCGCCGAACAGTCGGGCGACATTATGATTTACCCCGGTGCTTCGGCTGTTTTGAAGCTGGAAAATCAGACCGTTTGTTCCGGCTACATCAGCAGAACGGCGGCGAATTTGTCGGCGGACGGCTGGCGAGCGTGACGATTGAGCGGCAAGACTTTGAAACGTTCATCAAACACTACGACAGCAAAGGCACGCTG
>CAVCSV010000037.1:0-1167 GCA_963604715.1 Limosilactobacillus gorillae | reverse complement strand
GTTCTACATTGACCCGCCGTATTGGGGCAACGAAACCGACTACGGCAAAGGCGTGTTCACCCGCGCCGACTTTGAGCGTTTGCGCGATTGTTTAACGGGCATTAAAGGGCGGTTTATCCTGTCCTTGAACGACGTCCAACCAATCCGCGATCTGTTCAAAGTCTTCACCCTCGAATCCGTCCCGGTGACTTACAGCATCAACAACAGCGGGACGAAACATACCAAAGAGCTGATTATCTCTAACTGACGCAAAAAGGGGCGGTTGACTCTCCGCCCCTTTTTATGATATTAATAATAGCATAACATAAACAAGAAAGGTATTTTGTTATGATGCGTTCTAATGATGATATTCAAAAATCCATAGAATTTTATGAAAAAAACTATGTACACAAACTTATTATAACAGACGATAAAAAAAGGTTTATTGGAAATAAATTAAAACGAAAATGTCGCTTTTGTGGCAAAACAGAACCAGAAGTTTCTTTCAAAGAAAGGGCTCATGCCTTCCCAGAATTTACAGGGAATAAAACACTTTTTTCATACGAAGAATGTGATTCTTGTAACCATAAATTTTCTGAAGGGATTGGAGATAATTTAGCAAAGTACACAAAGAATTTTCATTCTTTTGGACAAATACGTGGGAAAAAAGGTGTTCCTACTATTAAAAACAATGTGGAAGGAGGCGAATTTAGGGTTGAATTGGGGAAAGATGCACTTGAAATAACGATGCCACAAAACAGTACGGTGCTTAATTTGAAAGAAAATGATGCCGAATTTACTGTAAATACGGAGCCATTTATACCTCTTTCTGCGTTTAAATGCCTTGTTAAAATGGGGCTCTCGTTATTGGATGAAAGTGAACTTGAACTTTTTTCAGATACTATTGCATGGCTTCAGCAGGATATTTGTGCTCCAGTAAACTGCCCCAAAGAGCTCTTTCGCGTTATGAGAACTTTTACGCCAGGGCCTATTCCATATAAAGGCGTTCATAGTTGCTTTTTTAAACGTAAAGATGACAGTTGCCCTGTTCCATATATGACATACCTAACTTGTTTTGGAAATAATACTTTCCAGATTGTTCTCCCCTGTCCTAAAATGGATGCAGGAAAAGGAAATTTGACATTTATGTCTTCGGTAACTCCATATGAATTGAGAAAAAACTCATTT
>CAVCSV010000036.1:558-20002 GCA_963604715.1 Limosilactobacillus gorillae | reverse complement strand
TTGACTCCGTGTCTGCGGTTGGCATTCTGCAAATGGATTGCTTCCGCCTGTCGGCGTCGCAATGACGAGTGAGGAGGCGGCACGGGTGCCAATGCCTGCACGGGACTGCTTCGCTTTGCTCGCAGTTTCGACTCTTTATTGTTTTTTTACTTATCGAACTTGCGAGGCGGATGCAATCCGCCGCGGCAATCTTAGCCTTGGTCGGCACGAAACATAACAAAATCGTCATTGCGCGGAGCGAAGCGACAAAGCAATCCTTTGACTCCGTGTCTGCGGTTGGCATTCTGCAAATGGATTGCTTCCGCCTGTCGGCGTCGCAATGACGAGTGAGGAGGCGGCACGGGTGCCAATGCCTGCATGGGACTGCCGCGCCCCTGTCGGGGCTCGCAGTTTCGACTCTATTATTGTTTTTCACTTATTAAGGTGTATTGCTGTTTCGATTACTACTTATGCAAAACAGCGCGCTTGTGTCGGAGCGCGCTGTTATGATTTTTATTCCCGTTTAATGGCAGGAAACCGTTTCTTCGGGTTCTTTGTCGTCGTCGGACGGGACGGAGTGCAATTCCTCATCCTCGTTCCATTCAATCGGAACCAACGGCTGAATCAAAGCGTGTTTCAACACTTCCTCCGCCGTCGAAACGGGAATCAGGTTCAATCCGTGCTTCACGTTGTCGGGAATTTCCTCCAAATCCTTTTGATTGTCGAAAGGAATCAGAACGGTTTTAATCCCCGCGCGCAAAGCCGCCAGCAGTTTTTCTTTCAGCCCGCCAATCGGCAAAACGCGCCCCAACAGCGTAATTTCACCCGTCATCGCAATATCTTTGGACACGGGAATTCCCGTCAAAGCCGACACAAGCGACGTGCACATCGCAATTCCCGCCGACGGTCCGTCTTTGGGGGTTGCGCCCTCGGGAACGTGAATATGAATGTCGCGTTTGTCAAACAAATCGGGGCGGATGCCAAACTGCACCGCGTGAGACCGCACAAACGACCGCGCGGCGGAAATGGATTCTTTCATCACATCGCCCAGCTGTCCCGTTTGAATCACTCGCCCGTGTCCCGGCATGGTTACCGCTTCAATCGACAGGATTTCGCCGCCGACTTCCGTCCACGCCAAGCCCGTTGTCACGCCTACCAAGTCCTGTTTTTCCGCAACGCCGAACGTGAAAACGGGAACACCCGCGTATTTTTTCAGGTTCTTTTCGGTAACGGTGACGGACTTTTTCTTGTCCGACGTCATCAGTTCCTTTGTCGCTTTGCGCGCCAAACCGGCCAAAGCGCGGTCAAGACTGCGAACGCCCGCTTCGCGCGTGTACAGCCGAATCAGCTGGCGCAAAGCCCCGTCGGTAATCGACCATTCGTTTTCTTTCAATCCCGCGGCTTCACGTTGCTTTTTAATCAAGTGGCGTTTGGCGATTTCGACCTTTTCATCCTCGGTATAACCCGCAATGCGGATGATTTCCATACGGTCCAGCAAAGGACGCGGCATTTTCAGCGAATTTGCCGTCGTGATAAACATCACGTCGGACAGGTCGTAGTCGACTTCCAAATAATGGTCGTTGAACGTGCTGTTCTGCGCGGGGTCAAGGACTTCCAGCAACGCCGAAGACGGGTCGCCGCGCCAATCCGCGCCCAGCTTGTCGATTTCATCCAGCAAAAACAGCGGGTTGCGGGTTTTGACCTTTTTCATGCTTTGGATGATTTTCCCCGGCAAAGCCCCGACGTAAGTGCGGCGGTGACCGCGAATCTCGGCTTCGTCGCGCATACCGCCCAAGCTGGCGCGCACGAATTTGCGCCCCGTCGCCCGCGCGATGGATTCACCCAAAGACGTTTTCCCTACCCCGGGAGGTCCGACCAAGCACAAAATCGGACCTTTGACGGATTTTGTTTTCTTTTGCACCGCCAAGTATTCCAAAATGCGCTCTTTGACCTTTTCCAAACCGTAGTGGTCTTGGTCGAGGATTTTTTCGGCAGCCGCCAAATCCGTTTGGATTTTCGCCTTTTTGCCCCACGGCAAATCAATCAGCCAATCCAAGTAGTTGCGGATGACCGTCGCTTCGGACGACATGGGGCTCATGTGGCGCAGTTTTTTCAGTTCGGACAAAGCCTTTGCATTGGCTTCGGCGGACATTTTCGCCTTTTTGATTTTGGTTTCCAATTCGTCGTATTCGGCGGAACCGTCGTCGTCGCCCAGCTCTTTTTGAATGGCTTTCATCTGTTCGTTCAGATAATAGTCGCGCTGGGATTTTTCCATTTGCTTTTTAACGCGGCGGCGGATTTTCTTTTCAACCTGCAGGACGTCTTTTTCGGCTTCCATCAAGCCGTACAGCTTTTCGACGCGCGCCAGAACGTCCGCCGTTTCCAGCAAATCCTGCCGTTCCGAGATTTTCAGCGACAAATGCGACGCAATCACGTCCGCCAGTTTCGACGCGTCGTCAATCTGCGCAATCGACAGCATGATTTCGGGCGGAATTTTTTTGTTCAAACGGACGTATTCCTCGAATTGGGAAATCAGCGAACGCACGAAAGCCTGCACGTCTTCCTTTTCGTTGATTTTGTCCTGTACGGTTTCGGTTTCCGCTTCGTAAAAGGCTTCGTTATCCAAAAAGCGTTTGATTTTGACGCGTTCGACACCCTCGACCAAAGCTTTGACCGTTCCGTCGGGCAAACGCAACAGCTGAACCACGTTACCGATGGTTCCCGTTGTGTACAATTCTTCGGGCATGGGGGAATCCAGCGACGGGTCTTTCTGCGTCAGCAAAACGATTTTTTTGTCGCCGCCCATGGCTTTGTCCAACGCTTTGACGGACTTTTCGCGCCCGACAAACAAAGGTACAATCATATGCGGAAAGATAACGATGTCGCGCAACAGCAACACGGGATAGGTTTGTTCTTGAATAGGTGTATCCATAGTCACCTTTCTCCTTGCTTTAAGGTTATGATTTTTCCTTATAGATAAGGGACGGAAATCGGGAAAGCAAGAAGCCGCCGCGAAAAAAAAATTACGATGCGGCTTCCGTTTTTTTCTTGGATTTCTGGGCGTAGATAATCAGCGGTTTGGTTTCGCCCGCGACGGCTTTTTCGTCAACGACGACTTCCGTCACGTTTTCCAGCCCCGGCAGCTCGAACATCGTTTCCAGCAACAGCCCTTCGATAATCGCGCGCAAACCGCGGGCGCCCGTCTTGCGTTCGACGGCTTTCTTGGCAATTTCCTTCAGTGCCGCGTCCGTAAAGGTCAGCTTGACGTTTTCCATCGCGAACAGCGTCTGGTACTGTTTGACCAAAGCGTTTTTCGGCTGAACCAGAATTTCAACCAAAGCCGCTTCGTCCAAATCGTCCAAAGTCGTCAAAACGGGGACGCGCCCGATAAATTCGGGAATCAAGCCGAATTTCAGCAAATCTTCGGGTTCGATGTCATGCAGGATTTCGCCCGTTTTGCGGTCGTCCTCGGCGGTAACTTTCGCCCCGAAGCCGATGGAAGATTTGTTCGTGCGCTGCTGGATGATTTTTTCCAGTCCCGCAAACGCCCCGCCGCAAATGAACAGGATGTTCGTCGTGTCGACCTGCAAGAATTCCTGTTGCGGATGCTTGCGCCCGCCCTGCGGAGGAACGGAAGCGACCGTGCCTTCCATGATTTTCAGCAAAGCCTGCTGAACGCCCTCGCCCGACACGTCGCGGGTAATCGACGGGTTTTCGGATTTTTTGGAAATCTTGTCGATTTCATCAATGTAAATGATGCCGCGCTGAGCCTTTTCGATGTTGTAATCGGCGGCTTGCAACAGTTTCAAAATGATGTTTTCGACGTCTTCGCCGACATAGCCCGCTTCGGTCAAAGTCGTTGCGTCAGCCATGCAGAACGGCACGTCCAGAATGCGCGCCAAAGTGCTGGCAAGCAACGTTTTGCCCGATCCCGTCGGTCCGACCAGCAAAATATTGGATTTTGAAATTTCGACATCGGATGTCTTGGCTTCTTGCGTCTGCAAACGTTTGTAGTGGTTGTAAACGCTGACCGCCAAAACTTTTTTGGCATGTTCCTGTCCGATGACGTAATCGTCCAGCACTTCTTTGATTTTCTGCGGCGTCGGGATTTTGTCGGACACCGCCGCGCCTTTTTCCTTGGCTTCGTCAGCGATGATGTCGGTGCAAAGTCCGATGCATTCGTCGCAGATATAGACATTCGGTCCCGCAATCAGTTTTTTGACTTCATGCTGGCTTTTGCCGCAAAAAGAACAGTACAGAGTTCCTTTTTTTTCTTCTTTGGACGGTGTTTTCGTCATCGCAGTTATCCTTGGTTTTTGTCTTGGTTTGATGTTACACGCTGCGCCAAACAAAGGCAATAAGTATTATGGTTACGCTTCCGTTTTCGGGCGGGCTTTGACCACTTCGTCGACCAGACCGAACGCCTGCGCTTCCTCGGCGCTCATAAAGTTGTCGCGTTCCATGGCCTTTTCAATCGTTTCCAAATCCTGCCCCGTGCGTTCGACATAGATGTTGTTCAGCCGCGCGCGCAAAGCCAGAATTTCGCGGGCGTGAATTTCAATATCGCTCGCCTGTCCGCGGAAACCGCCCGACGGCTGATGAATCATCACGCGCGCGTTGGGCAGGCAGAAACGTTTGCCTTTCTGTCCCGCCGCCAGCAGCAGCGACCCCATAGAAGCCGCCTGCCCGATGCACAGCGTCGACACGTCACAACGGATATAGTTCATCGTGTCGAAAATCGCCATACCCGACGTTACAACGCCGCCCGGCGAATTGATGTAAAAAGCGATGTCTTTGTTCGGGTTTTCGGATTCCAAAAACAGCAACTGCGCGCAAATCAAGCTCGCCACTTCGTCCTGCACTTCGCCCGTCAAAAACACAATGCGTTCTTTGAGCAAGCGGGAATAAATGTCAAAAGACCGTTCCCCCCGACCGGTCTGTTCAATGACCATCGGCACCAGAGTATTCATATAAACGTCCATCGGATCGCGTTCGTGCATTTTATCCTCGCTTTATAATTCGACCAAAAGGAACCTGCGGAAAAATCCGCGGGTTCCTTCGATTTTTCAAGCCTTAAACCGAATTATTCTTCGGTTTTGGCGGTTTTCTTTTTGGCGGGAGCCTTTTTGGGTTTGTCTTCCTTTTCGGCTTCCTTGTCGGCGGCTTTTTTAGCCGTCGATTTTTTGGCTTTTTTCGCCGCGGGCTTCGCGTCTTCGGCGTCAGCCTTGTACAGTTCTTCCGGCGTTACTTTCTTTTCGTTCAGCTTCACGCCCTTCAGAATAAAGTCGATGACTTTTTCTTCGAACAGCGGAGCGCGCAAACGATCCAGCATTTCGGGGTGTTTCGCATAGAAATCGAAAACAGCCTTTTCCTGACCGGGGAACTGGCGGGCTTCCATCATAATGGCGCGGTTCAAATCGGCGTCGGTGACGGCGATTTTGTTCTTCATGCCGATTTCGGCCAGCAACAAGCCCAAGCGAACGCGGCGCTCCGCAATCGCGCGGTAGGCGTCTTTGAGTTCTTCTTCGGTTTTGTTTGCGTCGTCTTCATCCAAACGGCCGGCTTTTTTCGCGGCTTCGACCTGTTTCCAAATCGCGTCGAATTCCAAATCCAGCATGCCCTGCGGAACGGGGAAGTCGTGCGCGTCAGCCAAAGCGTCCAACAACAATTTTTTCAGGTTGTTCATGGAAACGGCTTCGTATTCGCGCGCCAATTCGCCGCGAATCATTTCGCGCAGTTCGTCCAGCGTTTCCTTGCCGAAGAATTTCGCGAAAGCGTCGTCCAGTTCGGCGGGCTTTTTGGTGCGCAATTCTTTGATTTTCACGGCGAACACGGCGTCTTTGCCCGCCAAGTCTTTGGCATGGTAATCGGCGGGGAACGGAACTTTGACGGAAACGTCTTCGCCCGCTTTGTGACCGATTAACTGGTCTTCAAAGCCCGGAATGAACGAATTGGAACCCAGTTCCAGCGAATAGTTTTCACCTTTGCCGCCGGGGAATTCGACGCCGTCGATGGAGCCGACAAAGTCGATTACGGCGATGTCGCCTTTGACCGCGGCGCGGTCTTCTTTGACGGGTTCGGACGAGCTGCGGGCGGAAGCCAAGCGTTCCAACGCTTTCTGTACTTCGTCGTCGGGAATGTCGGCAATCAGTTTGTCCAAGGAAATGGTGGCGAAATCGACGGGCGTGATTTCGGGAACGACTTCAACGTCCAAAGTGAATTCCAAATCTTTGCCGTCGTCAAAGGAAACGATTTCGATTTTGGGACGCATGGCGGGACGCAAGGAGCGGTCGCTCAGCGTTTTGGAGGACTGTTCCTGAATCAGTTCGTCCAACACTTCGCCCATAACGGCTTTTTCATAACGCTGACGCAGAAAGCTTTCGGGCGCTTTGCCTTTGCGGAAACCGGGAATAGTCGCCGTTTCGCCGATGGATTTGATTTTATCCGTGACTTTGGAAGCGATAACGTCGGCGGGGACGACGACCTTAAAAGCATGTTTCAAGCCGTCAACTTTTGTTTCAGTAACCTGCATGATAAATCCTATACAAATAAAACACGTTTCGTCAGCCGCAAAGGCGGAAACAAACTGGTGCGGGTGAAGGGACTCGAACCCCCAAGGCGTCAGCCATCGGAACCTAAATCCGACGTGTCTACCAATTCCACCACACCCGCGTTTAACTTCGCGGAAACGATTCAACAGATTTCTATAACATAAAAAGGGAAAACTGCAAACGAATTCTTGTCCGCCCCCGCCGAAAGAACGAAAAAAGCAACCGCGGTTAAAAAAGGACTTGAAAAACGTCCGAAATCTCTTTATACAAAAAATCGGTTATCATGCCGGCTTGGCACAGTTGGTAGCGCAGTTGATTTGTAATCATCAGGTCGGGGGTTCAAATCCCTCAGCCGGCACCATAAAAAATTCCCCCTCTGCGGGGAATTTTTTATGGTATCAATTCTAAGTGGGATTTGAACCCTAAGAGGGCGCTGAGCGTCTTGGAAAACAGGCTGTAACGCCTGTTTTCAGCGAAGCGGGGCGGAGCCGAAAACAAAACGTCAGTTTTGTTTATCCCTCAGCCGATTTTATTCAACTTCAATGTGTTTCGGTCGCCCCCTGAGAGGGTGTCGAACCTCATTGTTCCCATACAAAAAAGCACCCTTTTCAGGATGCTTTTTCTTTATTGGTAGGCGATTACGGATTCGAACCGCAGACCCTCTCGGTGTAAACGAGATGCTCTAACCAGCTGAGCTAATCGCCCGCAACACCCCTTGTATACAGTTATTCAGTTTGCCGCGTCAAGCTTTTTTCATTCGCAAACGAAAAAAAACCACGGTTTAAGCCGTGGTTTTTTTATGGTGGAGATGAGGAGGATCGAACTCCTGACCTACGCATTGCGAACGCGTCGCTCTCCCAGCTGAGCTACACCCCCGAAAACAGGGCTAATATGCCCCTGTTGTTTTCCTTTGTCAACAAAAAAAATCAAAAAAACGATTTTATTTTTGTTCGCTTTCCAAAAAGGCGGAATACATGGCTTCCGCGCTGTCCATTCCGCGCAAAATCGTGCAGAACCGTTCGTCGCGCATCAGCCGCGACACCTTTGCCAGCGCGGTCAAATGGTCGCTACCCGCGTTTTCCGACGTCAACAGCAAAAACACCAGATCAACGGGCTGTCCGTCCGCAGAATCGAAAGCCACAGGCTTGGTCAAGCGCGCAAACGCAACATACAATCCGTTGATTTGCGGCAATTTCCCGTGCGGGATTGCAACACCGTGTCCGACGCCCGTCGACCCCAGCCGTTCCCGTTCGATTAAAACGTCCGCGATTGCTCTGTCCTCGATTCCCAAATCCCCCGCCGCAAAAGAAGCAAGTTCCGTCAGAACTTGCTTCTTGCTTGTGGCTTTCAAATCGGGAATGATTCGCTGAGGCGTCAACAATTCCGATAAAAGCATAATCCGTATCCGAAATTACGCCTGCGGGTCGACCCAGCCGATATTTCCGTCGGCGCGGCGGTAAACCATGTTCAGTCCGCCATGGGCGACATTGCGGAACATCAACGCGGGAACATCCGCCAAATCCATACGCATAACAGCGCCGCTGACCGTGCAGAGCGGCAGTTCGGACTGCATTTCCGCAACGACGACGGGCGCGGATTCATCCTGCGGCAAAGAATCGTCTTCGGCTTCTTTTTCCGGTTCGATAACGGCGAAGTTCACGGTTTCGGCATCGAATTTGTGATTCGTCAAACGTTTTTTGTAGCGTTGTAGCTGTTTGCCGATGCGATCGTTGGCGGAATCGAAAGCGGCATAGGCATCGCCCGTGCTTGCACTGCCCTGAACCAAAACGCTGCTGATCGGGTGGACGGAAATATCCGCGCGAATCATCGAGCCTTCTTTGGAAAAGGAAACCGTGGCGTTCAGCGGATTTTCGAAATACTTTTTGACGGTATTTTCAATGTGTTCCTCGACATACGAACGCAAGCTGGTTCCGATGTCGATTTGTTTACCTGTAATAGCAATTTTCATAGTGCCGTTCTCGTTGTTAGAAAAGTTGAAACTTCCGTGGGGAAACAGCCCCACTTGGCTTGCAAAGGTACGACCCCGAACGCCGCAAGTCAAGTAAATGTTTCATTTGCGGTTCAAAATAAGCCTTTTATCCCGCTTTCTGCGCGCCGAAGTCGGTATTCCCAGCGATTCGCGGTATTTTGCGACCGTGCGCCGCGCGATGTCGACGCCGTCGCGTTTCAGCAAAGCGACCAGTGCTTCGTCGGACAGAATGCCGTCGGGCTTTTCGTTGTCAATCAAAGCCTTGATTTTGCTTTTCACCGCTTGCCCCGAAAAGTCGCCGTCCGCGCCGACGCCCTGTGAAAAAAAGTATTTCAATTCGAACGTGCCGACGGGCGTCGCGATATATTTTTGCTGTGTCGCGCGGCTGACGGTGCTTTCGTGCAGTTCGACGGCTTCGGCGACGTCTTTCAGCACCATAGGCTTCAGTCCCTCCGCCCCCTGCGTAAAGAAATCCCGCTGGCGTTCGACTATTTCCGACGCGACTTTTAAAATCGTTTCCGCCCGCTGATTCAAAGCTTTGAGCAAAAATCCCGCATTCGACAGCTGTTCGTTCAAAAACTTTTTGGCGTGTTTGTCGCGTCCCGCAACCTCCGCGATTTCCGCCGCATAAGTGCGGTTTATCAACACACGCGGCAAAACCGCCTGATTCAACTCTACAATGAAATTACCCGCCTTGCCGCGGCGTAGCAGAACATCGGGAATGACAGCCGCCGCGGGACTGTCCGCAAAATCGGCGGCGGGCTTCGGATTCAAACGGCGGATTTCCGCCACCATGTCGGCAATGTCGGCTTCATCCACGCCGCACAGTTTGGACAGCTTTTTGTATTCACGCAAAGCGACCAAATCCAGATGGTTCACCAATGTTTCCATCGCGGGGTCGAAACGGTCGCGCTCTTTAAGCTGCAATGCCAGACACTCCGCCAGATTGCGCGCGAACACCCCCGTCGGAGCCAAAGACTGCAGACGGGGCAACAGCTTTTCCTCTTCCGCGGACAGAGCATCGGACAGCCAGCCGTTTTCATCCAGTTTTTCCAACATCGCAAAGGCGGTTTGGCACTCTGTTTTATCGTCGAAATTTGCCGAAATTTTGTCATTCAGCCATTGTTCCAAAGAAACGTTGCGGGCGGCGCACAAATCCAGCGCATCGAAATCGTCGTCACGAGCGCCTTTTGCCCCCGCCCCGCTCCACGAATCCATAAAATCGAAAGATTGCGGTTCGTCATCCCTCGCCTGTTCGTAAAAGCTGTCTTCGGTCGGTTCGTCGTTGGTGTCGAGAGGAGTTTCTTCTCCGCCCTCCAGCAAAGACGGCATTTCTTCGCGCCCGATGAAATCGGAATCCTCCAAAGAATCGGGTTCGGCGGGCGAATCGGCGCCCTCACGTTCCAAAAAAGGATTCTTTTCCAGTTCCTGCGATACGGCAACTTCCAAATCCAGCGCCGACATTTGCAACAAGTCAATCGCTTGGCGCAACCGCTGCGTCATCGTCAGACTTTGGGCGGGCCTTAAATCCAAACGGGGCGTCAGGGTCATGGTTTTATCCCTCCGCCGCCGATGTTACAATGCGAATTTTTCGCCCAAATAAACGCGGCGAACATCTTCGTGCCGAACGACATCCTGCGGATTGCCTTCCATCAGCACGACTCCGTCATGCAAAATATACGCGCGGTCGATAATGTCCAGCGTTTCGCGGACATTGTGATCCGTAATCAAAACGCCGATGCCGCGGTGTTTCAGGTGCGACACCAAATCGCGGATTTCCCCGACGGAAATCGGGTCAATCCCCGCCAGCGGTTCATCCAGCAGAATAAAGGACGGATTCGACGCCAAAGCGCGCGCGATTTCGACACGTCTGCGTTCACCGCCCGACAAAGCCATTGCGGGCGCGCGGCGCAAGTGCGAAACCGAAAATTCGTTCAGCAGATTTTCCAATTTTTCTTCGCGTCTGTCCCAGTTCGGTTCGACAATTTCCAAAATGGCGCGAATATTGTTTTCGACGCTCAAGCTTCTGAAAATGGAAGCTTCCTGCGGCAGATAACCGATGCCCAAACGGGCGCGGCGATACATCGGCAAGCCCGTTACGTCGATACCGTCAACCGTAACCGTTCCCGAATCGGGCGTAATCAATCCCGTAATGCAATAGAAAGAAGTCGTTTTGCCCGCCCCGTTCGGCCCCAGCAAACCGACCGCTTCGCCGCGATTGACGCTGAACGACACATTGCGCAAAACAGGGCGTTTTTTATACGCTTTGGACAGCCCGACGGCACGCAGTCCCAAGTCGGTCGAAGCCGCCAAACGCGGAGCGTCATTCTCCTTTTTCGTCTGAGGAGCTGAGGAGCTTTTCTGTTCTTTCGCTTCCGTTTTCACGCTTTTCTTCCTTTAACACATCGGGTTTGTGCGGTTTTTCGAAACCTTTGTCCCGCGCTTTTTTTGTTTTCGCGCTGTCGGGAACAAAGACGCCGTGCACCTGCCTTTTAGATTTACCCTTTTCCGACGGCGTTTGCAAGCGGCTTACGCCCGTTTTCATATTTATATCCGCAACTTCGCCCGTAATGAAGTTGTTTCCCTGCGAAATTTTAACACCGCCCTCCAGCGTCGCGGTTTCTTTTTTCACCCAATAAACGCCGTAACCGCCTTCGACTTTTTCGCGGTCGTTGGAAATAACGACATTGTCCTGCGCTTCAAAACGTTCGATTTCCGTCGCGTTTTTGGCATTGCGGACAAAATAGGCGCGAACGGTGTCGGCTTCCAGCTTGCGAGTGTCTTTTTGGGCGACGACATTGTTTTTGGCAATCGCCACGCCTTTTTCCTGCCACAATTCGACGACTTTTGCGGTCATTTTTTCGTCGCCCGCAACCAATTTGACGGGATTGCCTTTCAGCACGACAACCGAATCGGCTATTTCATAAGTTGCCGTATCGGCGTAAACGACCTGTTTGTCCGTCGTAATCACGACGTTTCCGAACGCTTTGACGCGGTAAATATCCTGTTTGCCGCTGTCGTCGTTGTAATAAGCGACGATTTTATCCGCCCCCAAAGCCGTATCCCCGCGCACGACCAGCGCCTTGGTATCCGCCGTCAGCGTTTTTTTGTTGCTGTCCCATTCCAGCCCGCCCTCGCTGGTCAAAACAACCTCTTGGCTGTCAGCCGCCTGCGCCGCATTGGCGAAAACCGTCAGCATCCCGCACAAAATCAACGTGGCAAGCTTCATTTTTCATCCTTTCGGTCCGGATAGAACACAACCTTTGTTTTTCCCGTCAAGCGAACGACCGTTCCGCCGTCTGTAACCTCGAATCCGTCGGAAACCGCCGTTCCCATGGGGGTACGGGCAAACGTTTCCGCCGTCCCTTTCAAGCTTTGGTTTTTCAATCGGATTTGCGCCTGCGTCGTATTGAGTTCGAAGCCGTCTTCGGAATACAGATTGACGGATTCGGACAACTCGACGACATCCTGCGATTGCAGATAAACGGCGGCAGCGGCATCCAGCGCCAGAAAGCGGTTGTCTTTCAGAACAATGTCGGCTTTGACATTGTTCAGGCGGATTCGCCGCGTGTCGCCGGGCAACTCGTAAGCGTTTTCAGCCGTCAAGTTCAGCGGTTCGCCCTTGCCGTCCACGGTGAAAAAGCGCGGATTTATCATCACTTGGTCCTGCGGAGCGGCGTCCGTTTCGGATACGATTGAAATCGCTTCGTCCTGCCGCGCTTGCAGCTGCGGCCACAAAATCACCAATCCGACCAGCAAAGCCGCCAAACTGGGCAACAATACCTTTAAGGACACAACCACTCGGCTGTGATGCCGCATGCGCTTGTTTTGCTTGCGTCGCCAGTCAGCCGACCCGTCCGTGCGGGTTTTGCCCCATTTAGCCAGACTTAAATCGACAACTTTGTCCGCCATCAGGCAATCCCCGCCCGCAAGCAATCATGCAAATGCAACAGTCCGACGGGTTTTGTTCCCGATACGACAAACAGTCCCGTAATCCCTTTGCCCGTCGTGTTCATAATGCGCAAAGCATCCAACGCCCCCATATCCGCCGTAACGGTTTTGGGATGACGCGTCATCACTTCGTCGATTCTTTTGTTCAGCAAATCGGGCGTTATATTGCGGCGCAGGTCGCCGTCGGTGAATATCCCGATTAAATCGCCGTTTTCCGCGACGACGCCCAGACAGCCGAAGCCCTTTTCGCTCATTTCGGACAACGCGTCGCTCATTTTGATTTCGGGGGAAACCAGCGGCAATTCGTCGCCCGAATGCATCAAATCGGCGACCGTCAGCATCATTTTGCCCAGCTTGCCGCCGGGGTGACGCAGTTTGTACTGGTCTTTGGAAAAATGATGCATTTTCAACAGCGCGATTGCCAAAGCGTCGCCCCACGCCATCATCAGCGTCGTCGACGTTGTCGGAGCCATGCCGAACGGACAGGCTTCCTCGACGGGCGGCAAACACAAAACCACATCGGACTGGCGCGCCAAAGTGCTGTCGCGGCGCGCGGTCATTCCAATCAATTTAATGTCGAATCGGCGGCAAAAGGCGATAATGTCGCTCAATTCCGGGGCTTCGCCCGAATTCGACAAAGCCAGAACGACATCGGCGGGTTCAATCATGCCCAAATCGCCATGGCTTGCTTCGCCGGGGTGGACAAAGTACGCCGTCGTCCCCAAAGACGACAGCGACGCGGCGATTTTGCGCCCGACGTGTCCGCTTTTCCCCATGCCCGTTACAATCACGCGCCCTTTGGTTTGGTTGATGACGTTGACGGCTTGAACGAACGAATCGTCCTGCGAATTCGCCAACAGTTCCAAAGCCTTGCTTTCCTTGTCCAACACATCGTGCGCTGTTTGCAAAAGTTCCGTCGGCGTCATGGCTTCAATCCTTATACTTTAATGAACAAACACATATTCGCACGCAAAGCCCGCGACATCCATTTTGCCGACATTCGGCAGGAAATCAAAGCAGGCTTGAGCCAATTCCGTTCGCCCCTCGCGTTCGAGCAAAACATCCAGTTTTTCTTTTAAACGATGCAGGTAAAGCACATCGTTTGCGGCATATTTCAGCTGTTCGGGGGACAATTCGTCCGCGCCCCAATCCGAACATTGCTGTTCTTTTTCCAGCTCAACGCCCAACAAGGATTCGCACAACGCTTTCAAGCTGTGGCTGGGGGCGTTCGTGCGGGCAAGCTTGGACGCGATTTTCGTGCAGTACACAGGGGCGCAAACAATGCCGAGATACCGATACATCGCCGCCACGTCGAAACGCGCGTACTGAAAAATTTTTAAAACTTTCGAATCGGTCAGCAGGGCTTTCAGATTCGGCGCATCGTATTGCCCCTTTTTGAAACGGACGATGTGGCAGTCGCCGTCGCCTGCGCTCAGCTGCACCAGACACAAACGGTCGCGATTGATTTCAAGCCCCATCGTTTCCGTGTCGACGGCGACGGAATCCGTAAATTTGACGGAATCGGGCAAATCGCCCTCGTGAAAGAAAACCCGCCCCATAACTTCCCCTTTTCAGCCAAAAAGAAAGGGGCTGAACCGCCCCTTGAAACTTTGTCCTTGTTGGTGCCCAAAAGAGGACTCGAACCTCCACACCCGAACGAGTACTAGCACCTGAAGCTAGCGCGTCTACCAATTCCGCCATTTGGGCTTAACAAGACAGGAACTTGAATACAGCTTTCCGAAACGTTCGTCAACAAAAAAAATCATTCCGCCCGCATTTTTTTTCGTTTCGAAGATTTTTTCAAAAATTTACACGCTATAAACCAATTCCAAGCTATAAAAGAAAATCTTTGTTTGACAGGTGCTGAATGTTTACGTTGTATCATCATCCCGCAAATCCGTTTTCCCGCAAAGCGCGCATCGTTTTGGCGGAAAACGGATTGGATTTTGTTTTGCAAGAAGCTGAACCGTGGAAGCGTTCGCCCGATTTTCTGGCGCTGAACCCCGCTGGGGAAATTCCAGTTTTGACGGAACCCAGCGGACGCGTTTTATGCGGACACCGCCCCGTATGCGAATACATCGCAGAAATCACGTCGCGCCCTTTAATGGGCTATGACGCTTTCGAACGCGCGGAAGTCCGCCGCTTGTGCGACTGGTTTGACGAAAAATTCTATAAAGAATGCACGCTGTATCTGGCGGGTGAAAAGATTTTCAAACGGCTGTGGAACGGCGGCACGCCCGATTCGGTTTACCTGCGCGCCGGAAAACAGAACGTCACGGAACACATGAACTATGTCGAATGGCTGCTTCGTCGCCGCAAATGGCTGGCAAGCGAAAACTTTTCCATGGCGGACATTTCCGCCGCGGCGCAGTTTTCCGTATTGGACTACATCGGCGAAATCCCTTGGGACAAAAAAGACAAAGACGGCGCCCCCCTGTTCGAAGAAACCAAAAACTGGTACGCCCGCATCAAGTCCCGCCCGTCGTTCAAGCCGCTGCTGGCGGACAAGCTTGCCAATTTGATTCCCGTCAAGCATTATACGGATTTGGATTTTTAAAAGGAGTTTCCATGACGCGACTGAAAAAAGCTTTTGTCTTGGGACTGATTGCCGTTTCGACGGCTTGTTCGTCGCCGACGCGAATCTATTATTGGGAGCGCCCGAACACGGGTGCGGACCACTTTGTGCGCGACCACAACCGATGTCTGCGCGAAGCCGACTGGTGGCCGTTCGAAACATTCAACGTCTTTTCCCTGTCGCCTGAAACGCGCAATCTGACTTTGAATTTGAAAGAAGGCGGCATCTGGGGAAACTTTTCCCCTTATCAAGGCGCCATGCCGATTTTCGTCAACAACGCCAACCCGTCCGAAACTTTGATTTACCGCTGGTATTCGTCCTGCATGAAAAAAGCGGGATATACGGAGCGCCGTCCGTTCGGCGGTCCTTTGGAATAAATGAGGATTTTTGAATATGATTGACAACAAACCCGTTATTTTGCAGATTTTGCCCCGCTTGGAACAAGGCGGCGTCGAACGCGGCACGATTGAAGTCGCTTCGGCGATTCGCGACGCGGGCTGGACTCCGATTGTCGTATCGGGCGGCGGGCGTCTGGTGCACGAATTGGAACGAATCGGCGCAGAACACATTACTCTGCCCGTTTATTCCAAAAACTACTTTACCATGCGCAAAAACGCCAAGCTGTTGGCGCAAATCATTAAAGACAAGCACGTCGACATCATTCACGCCCGCTCCCGCGCCCCCGCTTGGAGCGCCAAATGGGCGGCTGAAATGACGGGCATCCCGTTTATGACGACGTTTCACGGCGCGTACAACATCGGTCCGATTAAGCTGAAAAAAGCCTACAACCGCATCATGACCGAAGGCAAAGTCATCATCGCCGTATCGAACTTTATCAAAAAGCACATTATGGACAACTACGGTATTGACGAAAGCAAAATCCGCGTCATTCACCGCGGAGTCGACATCGACCGCTTCGACACGGCGAAAGTTTCGCCCGAACGCATGATTGCTTTGGCGAAAAAATGGAACTTGCCCGAAGACCGCCCCGTCATTATGCTCCCCGGTCGTTTAACCCGTTGGAAAGGGCAGCTGGTTTTGCTGGACGCTTTGGCGAAGATGCGGCACAAAGACTTGCGCTGTCTGTTTGTCGGTTCCGATCAGGGACGCGTCGCCTACCGCAAGGAAATGGATAAAAAAGCCAAAAAGCTGGGATTGGAATCGATCGTGCAGGTGGTTGACCATTGTTCCGAAATGGATGTGGCTTATTTGCTGTCGGACATTGTCGTATCCGCCTCAACCGACCCCGAAGCGTTCGGACGCGTCGTTCCCGAAGCCCAAGCCATGGGACGAATCGTCGTCGCTTCCAACCACGGCGGCGCGACGGAAACCGTGCGCGACGGCGAAACGGGATTTTTGTTCCCGTCGGGCGATTCGACCGCTTTGGCTGAAATTCTGGATAAAATTCTGGATATGCCCGCCGCCGAACGCGACGCTATGACGAAACGCGCCGTCGACAGCGTGCGTTCCGAATTTTCCAAATCGAAAATGTGTGACAAAACCCTTGCCGTTTATCGGGAAATTTTACAGCATTAAACGCTTGAATCCGAAACAAAGCGGTTATACAATGCGCGCAATTTGAAACTTTAATTTTGAAAGATTTAAAAACCATGCTTTCGATAAAACTTCCCGACAACACCGTCTTGTCGTTCGACGCTCCCGTCAGCGGCGCGGACATCGCCGCCAAAATCGGCGCGGGTCTGGCAAAGGCGGCTCTGGCAATCAAAGTCAACGGCAAACTGCAAGACTTGGCAACGCCGATTGCGTCCGACGCGGACATCGACATCGTCACCGCCAAATCGCCCGAAGGATTGACTATCATCCGCCACACCTGTTCGCACGTTATGGCGCAGGCGGTTCAGGAGCTGTATCCCGAAACGCAGGTCACCATCGGTCCCGCAATCGAAAACGGGTTTTATTACGACTTTGCGCGCCCCACTCCGTTTACGTTGGCGGATTTGGAAGCGATTGAAAAACGCATGGCGGAAATCGTCGACCGCGACGAAAAAATCGTCCGCATTGAAAAGAAGCGCGAAGACGCCATCGAATTTTTCAAAAACAAAGGCGAAAAATACAAAGTCGAACTGATTGAGGACCTGCCCGCGGGCGAAACAATCAGCTTTTATCAGCAGGGCGACTTTATCGACCTGTGCCGCGGACCGCACTTGCCGTCCACGGGCAAAGTCGGCAAAGCGTTCAAATTGATGAAAGTCGCGGGGGCTTACTGGCGCGGCGATTCCAACCGCGAACAGCTGCAGCGCATTTACGGCACGGCTTGGGCGGACAAAAAGGCTTTGGAAGCTTACCTGACTCAGCTGGAGGAAGCCGAAAAACGCGACCACCGCAAACTGGGACGCGAAATGGATTTGTTCCACTTCGAAGAAGTCGCCCCCGGCGATATTTTCTGGCATCCGCACGGCTGGACTTTGTTCCAGACGCTCATCAGCTATTTGCGCAAACGGCAGGACGATGTCGGTTATGTCGAAATCAACACGCCGCAAATCATGGATCGCGTTTTGTGGGAAACGTCGGGACACTGGGACTGGTATCGTGAAAACATGTTCACCACGACCATTGAAGACCGCGTTTTCTGCGTCAAACCGATGAACTGCCCCGGCGGCATTCTGGTATTCAAGCAGGGCTTGAAATCCTACCGCGATTTGCCGCAGTACATCGCCGAATTCGGTCGCGTTCACCGCTACGAAGCGTCGGGCGCTCTGCACGGATTGTTCCGCGTCCGCGCGTTCACGCAGGACGACGCGCACATTTTCTGCACGCCCGAACAGCTGGAAGACGAATGTCAGAAAGTCGTTCGTTTGATGCTGGACATTTACGACGCGTTCGGACTGAAAGACGTCAACATCAAACTGTCCACCCGCCCCGCCGAACGCATCGGCGCGGACGAATTGTGGGACAAAACCGAAACCGCTTTGGCGCAGGCGTTGACCGATATGGGATACAAATACACCCTGAACCCCGGCGACGGCGCGTTCTATGGTCCGAAGCTGGACTTCAAAGTCAAAGACGCCATCGGCCGCGAATGGCAGCTGGGAACTTTGCAGGTTGATATGAATCTGCCCGAACGCTTTGACGTTTCGTATGTCGGCGAAGACGGCGAAAAACATCGCCCGATTATGTTGCACCGCGCTTTGTTCGGTTCCTTGGAACGCTTTACGGGCATTATGATTGAGCATTATGCGGGCAAATTCCCGTTCTGGCTCGCCCCTGTTCAAGCGGTTGTCGCAACCATTACAGACGACGGAGACGAATACGCCAAAGAAGTCCAAAAAGCGATGAAAAAGGCGGGATTGCGCGTCGAATTGGATGTGCGCAACGAAAAAATCAGCTATAAGGTCCGCGAACATTCGATGAAGAAAGTTCCGGTCATTATCGCCATCGGCAAACGCGAAGCGGCGAAACGCACCGTTGCCATCCGCCGCTTGGGCGAAGACAAGCAGGAAGTCCTGCCTTTGTCCGAAGCGATTGCCAAACTGACGGCTGAAGCGGTTTGGCCGCATATCGAAGACTGAAGTTTAACACCTTAACTAATGGAGGCTTTTTATTACTACCGATACGACACATGCCACGCCCACCCGTGAGGGGCCGCGTGCCAACGAAGACATCACAGCCAAACAAGTTCGACTGATTGGTGCCGCAGGTGAAAACATTGGAGTTGTTTCTATTCGCGAAGCGTTGCGGCTGGCGGACGAAGCGGATTTGGATTTAATCGAAATTTCGCCGAACGCCGAACCGCCCGTATGCAAAATCTTGGATTTGGGCAAGTTCCGTTACGAACAGCAAAAACGCAAGGCTGAAGCCAAAAAGAACCAAAAAGTCGTCGAAATCAAGGAAATCAAACTGAGTCCGAATATCGACACGCACGATTACGAAGTCAAAATGAAAAGCGCCCAGCGCTTTATCACGGACGGCAACAAAGTGAAATTCTCGTTGCGTTTCCGCGGACGTGAAATGGCTTATATCGAACAGGGGCAGGAAATTATGGCGCACGTTGTCGAAGACAGCGATTTGTTCGCCAAAGTGGAACAGCCCGCCAAACTGGAAGGCAAGCAGATTACAATGGTGCTTGCGCCGAAGTAAATCGAAAAACCCGCCAATCGGCGGGTTTTTTTGTATCTTGCATTCATAGTCCAATATGTTTTTTATTCAATTTTGTGTATTAATGTTATATAGTTACAAAAAATTTTAGTAAGGATGCACTTTATGCCTTTAAATTTGAACCAAACAGTCGTTGACATTTTACAATCGCATCCCGAACAATATTTTACAGCCAGAGATTTGGCTGAAAAAATATTAAAACTTAAACCTGCAGAATGTTCTGAAAAAATGAACAGAAGCAAAGCTACCGTTGTTCTCCTTAACAACAGGGAAGCCTTACTA
>CAVCSV010000036.1:0-548 GCA_963604715.1 Limosilactobacillus gorillae | reverse complement strand
ATTTATACAATGAATTGAACATTTTTCCCAAAAGAATTGATGAGAAAAAATCTTCAAATTCAAAAGGGAAAAACGGCAATATCTGGCTACATCCCGACATTGTCGGTCTGAAAAATTTATCACAAAACTGGTCTGCGGATGTGATAGATTGTGCCAACAACCATGCTTTCAATAAAACTTCCTTGTGGTCATTCGAAGTTAAAATCAAAATAAATCTGTCAAATGTTCGGGAATATTTTTTCCAGACCGTTTCCAATTCCAGCTGGGCTAATTACTCTTACTTGGTTGCACAGGAAATTGATGATAAAGCTATGGATGAACTCCGCATTTTATGCGGCAGACATAAAATAGGGCTTATAAAGCTTGAAAAGAACAATCCGATTGAAAGTCAAATTTTAATACCAGCTCCGGAAAAGCAAGTTTTGGATTGGGATATGATAGACCGAATGGCTAAAGAAAATTCGGACTTTAGAGAATTTATCAATCTGATAACAGAGTTTTATCAAACCGGCAAACTTAAAAATCGTGACTGGAATATTCCTCAAGAC
>CAVCSV010000035.1:10612-21591 GCA_963604715.1 Limosilactobacillus gorillae | reverse complement strand
CAAAAACTCTATTACTTACAAGGAAATTTTCAAGCTTATCAAAGAAACCCGCCTGTGGCTGGGATACCGCAACATCAACAAAAACATGTGGCTGATTTTACCCGACGATGAACAAAATTTTGAAAAAATCGAAAATGGCGTTGTCGGATACGACGGAAAGCTGAACATTCGTCCGCCAAATCCGCGCGAATTCGTCTATGACGACAAAAAACGAAACACCGTCATCGAAAACGGTTTTCAAAGGTTTTCCGCTGAACGTAATGTACTGACCGAAAAACGCCGACGGCACTTTCGAATGCTGGACGGGCAGTAAAGAACATTGAGCCTGTGCCGCCGCGACAACGGCATCAAATCCAACCGTTAAAACGCGTCAATCCAGCTTTTCCAGTAAAGTCATCAGCGCGCGAGCCGCCGCGTCGCATGCTTTGGGCGCGTTGGTTTCGAAATCGCCGAAGCTGTGTTCGCGGTTGTCCGAAATCGCGCGCACGATTGTAACGGGCACTTCGTTCATCGTTGCGATTTGCATCACGGGCGCGCTTTCCATATCGATGCAGACGGCGTTGAATTTTTCCTCCAAAAAGTCTTTGTCGGCTTCCTCCGCGAAGCGGTCAAGCGTCGCCAAAGTCCCGCGTTCAAACGGCGCGTCCAGCCGTTCGGGACGGAATCCGTCGGCGCGGAAAGCGGGATTACCCTCAAACAAAGGCTTTGCCGAATCGACGACATCCGTCGGACACCAAGCCGCCCCGAAACACACGTCGCCATGCACCACTTTGTCGGGAACAACCACGTCAAAAACGTTCAGTTCCCGCGAAACCGCGCCCGCGACGCCGCAAACGAACAGATGTTCGGGGGCGTAAGTCATAATGACTTTCTGCGTTTTCGCCGCGGCAAACGTTTTGCCCACGCCGCAGCGCGCCAAAATCAAATCGCAGTTGTCCATGGAAAAACGTTTTTCCTCGAACCCGTAATCCAACGGTTCGCCCAATCGTTCCAAAGCCCTTTCGACGGCTTCGAATTCCATGGGCATGGGACACAATACGGCAACGATTTTTTTCATAGCAACCTCTTTGCGGTTAAAAGTGCGGCTTGTCTTGTTTACACTTTTTGTGTTAAAAATACAACAAAAGTTATTTTTACAGGGGAAAAGCTATGAATAAATGGCAACGCAGATTTTTCGATTTGGCGCGGCTGGTCGCAACATGGTCGAAAGACCCGTCTTCGCAGGTCGGCGCGGTTATCGTCGACGACAAAAAGCGCATCGTGTCCGTCGGCTTCAACGGATTGCCCATGGGGGTCGAAGACACCGCGGAACGGCTGAACACGCGCGAACTGAAATATGAATTGATTGTCCATGCGGAAGCCAACGCCATTTTGACAGCCCCGAAATCGGTCAGCGGCTGCACGATTTACGTTTACCCGTACCTGCCCTGTTCCCGATGCGCGGGCGCGATTATCCAGTCGGGCATCAAGCGCGTTGTCGTCGAAGACCGCCCCATTCCCGACCGCTGGCTGGAAAACTTCACCCTTGCCAAAACGATTTTGACCGAAGCGGGCGTAGAAGTCTGCATCGTCCCGTTGGACAAGGACGAACAATAAAAAACAATCCCCTCTGCAACCGCAAAGGGGATTTTGTTTTGTCCCGCATCACGCCTGCGGTGCGGGCGCGGTCGGTGTTTTGTGGCGGAAAGTGATGCGGCCTTTTGTCAAATCATAAGGCGTCATTTCAATATCCACTTTGTCGCCGACCATGACGCGGATGCGGAATTTACGCATTTTACCCGCGGTATGCGCTAAAATTTCGTGTCCGTTTTCCAACTTGACGCGGAACATGGCGTTCGGCAACTTTTCAACGACGACACCGCTGAATTCCAACAATTCTTCTTTAGCCATCAACAATCCTCACTGTAAGCAATTAAAAATCATACGAGTCCAATTCCTCTTCGGACATATCGTCATGCTGATAATCCGAAAAGATGTCGGCGCCCTCTTCTTCCCATTCGATGCCGCGGATGACCCAGTTGCTGATTCTTTCCATTTTTTCCAACGGAATATTCAAAGCCATGCCGACTTTGGAAATAAACAGGATTTCGGAATCGGACAAATCGCCGTCCTCGTATCCCAAATAGAACATTTCACGGATTAAAACCAAAGCAAACCCCGGATCGGTGATGGTTTTCACCAAAGCCAGAGCCTCTTCTTCCGTTCTGGGGCGGATAGCTTCCTTTGCATCGTCTTTGGACAGGTTGTAAAGCTTTGCCAAATCCACAAAGAATTGCTTTTCGTTGCCGTCAAAATCGCCGTCGACGCGCGCCAAATGGGCAATCGTTCCCAAAAAAGCAATGCGCTGTTTCAAATCGACGTTTTCAAAAAATTCCATCATGGCGGTTTCTCCATAAAAACTGTTCGGTTACGTTATTTATACGCGTTTTGACAAAATTTGAAAGAAAAAAGTGAAACAGCCGTTAGGTTTATAAGCTTTTATCCGTCTGTCGTTTGCGCGCAAGACCTGATATGCTGTCCCGTGTTTAGGCAAGATTAACTATTGAAAGACATTGAAATGAGCATCGGTACAGTAAAGTGGTTCAACAACACCAAAGGATTCGGTTTTATTTGTCCGCAGGACGGTTCAAAGGACGTATTCGTCCACATTTCCGCCGTACACAAAGCGGGCATCCGCGGATTGACCGACGGTCAGCTGCTGGAATACGACCTAATGGCGGGCAAAGACGGCAGAATGTCCGCCGAAAACCTGCGGACGGTTCAATAACACAGCGGCGGCTTGGGAAAAGCCGCCGTTCATATTTGCGCTTACAAAATTTGCGTCAAATCTTTTTCAATGCCGTCGTAAAATTTCTCATCGATTTTCGCTCGGTCGCAGAAATTGACGATATAGGGCAAATCGCTGTTGTCGCAACGCTGTTTCAATTTTTCCAAAACATCATACGGCACAATGCCTTTTCCCGTTATCAAGACATCCAAATCCGACGTTTTTTCAAATCCGCCTTTGACACGGGAGCCGTAACACTCAAAACGGTATTCACGTTGGTACGGCATTAGAATATCCCGCAAAATTTCAAACTCTTTTTCCGTCACGCCTTTCATTCGCTTTTTCCGTCGAAAGCATCGGACAAGGCTTGCACATCGTCCAAAAATCGGGGAATGACCGTTAAAACGTCGCGCGATTTTTCCAAATTGTACTCATGCGCGGTTTCATTGCGTTTGGCATAGTATTCCCGCCAATTTTCCCAATCGCCTATCATGCCGTAACCATTCATCAACCGAAAAATGTTATTGATTGTCAAGTCGGCATCCGATTTGCCGTAAACCAGCTTTAAGTAACGTTTCATCAGCTTCCAAGCCGTTTCCAGCGTATACTCGTACCGCTGAACGCACGAATCCGCGATAATCGAAGTCAGTTTTTCGTCCGTGTTTTGTTGATATGCCGTCCAGCTTTCACGCAAAGTTTGCAGCGATTTTTTCAAAACATCCGTGTTAAAGTCCATGCTTCAGCCTTTCACTTTCCGTCCGTCGCTGTAAACGGCGGTGATGTCGGCGGCGGTCATCAGATAAACCGCGCGCTCAAAGCGTTCTTTGACCGTCAGTTTGCGCACGGGCTTCGGAAAGCGCGCGTCGTCGACAACAATCGCGTGCAGCTTGTCGCCCTCGGCAAAGCCGCCCTTTGCGCCGAAAAACGCGCCCGCAGCCGTCGTTCCCAGATAGAACGCTTCGGCGACCGTCAAAAACTCGTCCGTCCAGTTCGTTTCGATGCGTTTGACTTTGGACGCGCGAATCGCCGCAGCAACGACCCGATACATCGCCAGTTGCGCTCCGCCCGCGATGTCGGAACCCAAAACGACGCGCACCCCCTCGTTCATCATTTTGCGCACGGGCGCCGTTCCGCTGATAAGGTTCACGTTGGAATCGGGACAATGCGCGACCCACACGCCGTTGTCTTTCATCGCTTTGCGTTCGCGCGCGTCGGAATGGACGCAATGCGCCATGACGGTTTTGTCGTTGAACAAGCCGTACTTCGCATAGCTTTCCCAGTATTGGGCGCAATCGGGATGCAGTTCGCGCACCCACGCGATTTCCGACGTGTTTTCGGACAAATGCGATTGCACGGGCAAATCCCGCTCCGCCGCCAGTTTGCCCAGAAAAGCCATCAGTTCGTTCGTGCAGGTCGGCGTGAAGCGCGGGGTTAAAACGGGTTTGATATGGTCGAAACGCGCCTCGTCCAGCCAAGTTAGCGTTTCGCGCATGGATTCTTCGGTCGTTTCGGTCAAAACGTCGCCCGAATTTCTGTCCATGTTGACTTTACCGACAAAGCCCGTCATGCCCGCCTTTTCAAACTCTTCCATCAAAATCAGCGTGGCTTTGCGGTGCAGGGACGAAAAGGCGCAAACGCGCGTCGTGCCGTTGGCAATCATTTCGGCGGCTAAAGCGCGGTAGGTTTCGCGGGCGAAATCTTCGTCCTTGAACGCGGCTTCCGTATTGAAAGTATAAGTGTTCAGCCAGTCCAGCAAAGGCAAATCCATGCCCATGCCCAGCATCGGGTATTGCGGAGCGTGCATGTGCATGTCGGCGAACGACGGCAGTATCAGCGCGTCGCCGTAATCGACGACGGGCGCACCCGCATACATGTCGGGCAAAACGTCGAACAGACCGGCGATTTTTCCGCCGTCCGAAACAATAAAGCCGTTTTCCAGAATTTTCAGTTCGCCCGCCGCGGGAGTATGGACAATATTGCCCTTTAAAATTTGAATCGCCATTTCAGCCTCTGCTTGTCAAAAGTCGCACCCATAGCAGAACAGCGATTTTAGTTCGGTAGAAACTTCCGTTTATACGCAACGGAATTATACGGGCTTTTGCGGATTTTATAATAACCCTCACGCCGAAAGTCAAGATTTCTGTTTCATTGCCACAGCGTCGACAAAGGCGCAGGCGCCGAAATAGTCTTCGCGCGTTTCGGCAATATGGACGACCGGAAAAGCGTTTAAAACATCGCGCATGTATTCGGGGGAAAAGAAGTGTCTGACATACTGCAGGCGGAACATGTCTTTGCCGACCTGTTCGCCCTTGCCATAAAGAGGGTCGTCCGTCGATTTGCACCGCACGAACAGCGCGCCGTCAGGCGTCAGAGCATCATACAGTTTTCCGATGATTTTGCGCGTCGTATAATCGTCGAAATAATGCAGGGACAGGCACGCAAACACGGCGTCATATCTTTCTTTGCCCAAATCCGCCGAAACGATATCCGCGCACAGCGTTTTTATCCGCTCGTGGCGCAAGCTCTCGACCGCCGACAACGCCGTGTCCGAAATGTCCAAAGCGGTTGTATTAAGCCCGTTTTTGGCGAACAGCAGACTGTTTTCCCCCTTGCCGCACCCGACATCCAAAACGGAATGAAAATCTTTTACTTTCATTATCTTAAGGGCTTTTTCGGCGAATTTCGACGGCTTCGGCGCGTCTTTCCACACCGCCCAGTTTTTGTTCCAAAATGCTTGATTTTCCATTTTTCGCCCCTTTTGTTTTGTCTTTTAAGCTTGATTAAAACAGCTTTTTGTCCTCTAAATAAAGAAAAAAGGAGCTGTTCCATGGAAAAATTCACCCTGTCCCACACGGTCAAAATTCACGAATGTGATGCAAACGGCGTTTTGCGGTTCGATTTGATTTTCGATTTGTTCCAAGATTTGGCGGACACGCACGCCGCGAAAATGGGGCTGGGATACGAATACGGCATCGAGCATGGAATCGGCTGGGTCGGCGCGAATTACGCCGTCAAAATCGAACGCCTGCCCGCCTTGAACGAAAGCTTCACGCTGGCGACATGGCCGTCGGCGAAAACCCTCGTCACGGGGATTCGCGAATTTTCCGCCGTCGACGAACAGGGCAAGCCGCTGTTTTACGCGTCGTCGCAATGGGCGCTGATAAACCTTGCCACAAAACGCCCCGTCAAAGTCGACGGCAACCTGCCCGCTTACGACACTTTGCCCGAACGCATGATTGAAACGGCGTTCGCCAACCCCGCCCTGCCCGAACGGACGGACTTTTCGGCGGCTTTTCCCGTGCGATGGAGCGAAATCGATTTGAACAAACACGTCAACAACACGAACTATCCCCTGTGGGCAAGCGAAGCCGTCCCCCGCGACTTCCGCACCGCCCATACGGTTGCCGAGGCGGACATCGCGTTTAAAAAGCCCGCCGTTTTCGCCGATGATATTATTGTTGAAACGGAAATCAGCGGGCTTGAAACAAAACACGTCATCAAACGCGCGGCGGACGGAACGGTGTTCGCCCGCGTGCGCTTTTTATGGGTTCAGTGCGGAAAATAAAGCATCGTTTCAACGGGAACGCTGATTTTTTCGCGCCCGCGCAAATCGCCGATTTCCAAAGCCGCCGCCGCGCCGACGACGTTTCCGCCGACCTGTTGCAGCAAGGACACGCCCGCCGCCAAAGTGCCGCCCGTCGCCAGCACGTCGTCCACCACAACCAGCCGTTCCGACGGGTCGAAGTCCTCGACGCGGCATTCCATTTCGTCCGTGCCGTATTCCAAAGCGTATGAATAGCGCACGACCGTCCCCGGCAGTTTCGACGCTTTGCGCAGCAGGGACAATCCGATGCCCAAATTCGCGGCGACGGGCGCGGCGAAAATAAAGCCTTTGGAATCAATCGCAAACAAGCGGTCGGGGGAAAACTTTTTAATCAGCGCCGTCATTTTTTGAACAGTCAGCGCGAAAATTTCGGGTTCTTTGAACAATCCCGTAATATCATAAAAGTTCACGCCTTTTTTGGGAAAGTCGGGAAAGGTCGGAACGCAGTCGTGCAAATCGAATTTTTCGGTCATTAAAGTTACTCCACAGGTAAAAAGCCCGCCGTTTCGGAACGCGCGTCAGATGCTTCGTAAGTGCCGAGGCTCTGCACGCCAAGCGTTGCGGCTTTCAGTTCGTTCATTGTGTTCTGCCCGTTTTCGTCAAACTGGTTCATCGCCACATCAACGTAAAACACGGGTTCGGAATGGTGAATCCCCGTCATATAGGTTTCAAGCTTGGTCATATTGACGTTGTGCTTTTGAAACACTTTCAGCGCTTCAACCAGCGCGCCCGATTGATGCTTCGTGCGGAAAACAAGGGTCGTTATCAGGGATTTTTTGTGCAGTTCTTCGGGCTTCAAGGGCGCTTTGCGCAAAAACAGAAACCGCGTCGTGTTGCCGCTCTGGTCTTCGACGTTTTCCATCAAAGCCGTCATTTTGTAGCGCGTCAAAGCCCCCGCAGGCGCCAGCACGGCGACGTTCGGCGTCATTTCCTGCGCCAAATCGCGCGCCGCCCCCGCCGTGTCCCACGCGTCGCGCAAACGGGCGTTCGGCAAAACGCGCTGCAAAAATTTCTGACATTGCGCCAATCCTTGCGGATGCGAACGCACTTCGGCAATGCGGGAAACGGCGGCTTTCAATTCGTCCGCCGTCGGGGCGGAACGCTTCCACGCCAAAAGCTCGTCATCCGACAGGTTTTGCGGCGGCAGTCCGCGCACGAACTTCGTCGGCACCATTAAACAGTAATGCACGGGCAGAAAAGCTTCGCCCGTAATGTACAGCGACGATTCGGGCAAAATGCCGTAAACCTCGGTCACACGTCCCGCCGTCGAATTTTCGACGGGAATCACGGCAACGTCCGCTTCGCCGTTGACAACGGACTGCATCGCGTCGCCGAATGTCAAGCAGCTGCGGTGCACCGCGTCGGGAAAGCACCGTTCGCAAACCATAGAGGAAAAACAACCGATAACGCCTTGATAAGTTACTTTCATTTCAATCCTTTCAACAGCAATTTTTCGTTTTCGGGCTGTGCCTGCTTCGCGTCCACAATGCTTTGGCGAATTGCGCGCGTGCGGGTGAACCAGTCCTGCAAAGTCTGTCCGTCGCGGTGTCTGATGGCGCGCTGCAAGACGGTCAAATCCTCGGTAAATCTTTGCAGTCCGTCCAGCACCGCATCGGCGTTGTTCAAAAAGATGTCGCGCCACATCACGGGCGAAGACCCCGCTATGCGCGTAAAATCGCGGAAACCGCCCGCCGCGTATTTCAGCACGTCGTGCTGTTCGCTTTCCTCCAAATCCGCCGCCGTGCCGACGATTGTATAGGCTATCAGATGCGGCAGGTGCGACATCAAAGCCATGACTTTGTCGTGGCGTTCGGGGGACATTTCCTCGACCCTCATTCCCGCGGATTCCCAAACCGCGCGCACGGTGTCCAGCGCGGCTTTGTCCGTTTTTTCCGTCGGGGTCAAAATGCACCAGCGGTCTTTGAACAATTCGGCAAAACCGTTTTCGGGTCCCGATTTTTCCGTCCCCGCAACGGGATGAGCAGGCACAAAACGCACGAAATCGGGAACATCCAGCGCCGCTATCACCGATTTGACCGACCCGACATCGGTTAAAATCGCGCCTTTTTTCATCGCGGGCGCGCAAGCATTCACAATGTCGCCGATTGCCCCGACGGGCGTGCAGACGAATACGATGTCCGCGTCCTTGACGGCGGTCTTGACGTCCGTAAACGCTTCGTCGATTACGCCCAGTTCAAGCGCGGCGTCCAGCGTTTTTTGCGTATGCCCCGCACCGACGATTTTGTCCGCCAGCCCGTCGCGCCGCAACACGCGCGCCAAAGACGACCCGATAAGCCCGACCCCGACAACCGCCGCCGTATGAAAAAGATTTGCCATCTCGACTCCTGCGTTTTTTCGGGTATTATAGAGGGAAATATTCTTTGGTGAAAAGGCAAAAATATGGGAATCCTGTTGTTTTTCGGCATCGGCTTTGTTTTATTCTTTCCCCTGCCGCTGTTTGTGCGCCGTTTCGGCAAGTTCATGCCCGCCGATGCGGGAACGGCATTGGTGCGCAGTTTCCACATTCCCCGCTTTGCCAAACCGTCCGATACCGCCCGAAAAACACTCCGCCGCCGCTTGTGGTTCAAGCTGTTGCGTGCGTGTTTTAAGTGGGGGTTAATCGGCGGAATTTTGCTGTACGGACTGCTTTATTTCGGATATTCGCCGTTTTTGTTTGTTTTCTTCGCCTTGTCCGCGCTGATGGCGGGCGTGGACGAACGGTTGCACCTGTTGCCCGACGTGCTGACCGTTCCCATGCTGATTTTGGGATTTTTCACGGCGACCTTGGGCTTGTCGGGATTAAGCCCGCTTGAATCCGCCGTCGGCGCGCTGTTCGGCTATCTGATGCCGATGATTGCAAGCGCGCTGATGACGCCCTTCCGTCCGCAAAGTTTGGGCGGCGGCGACGTTAAAATGCTGTCCGCCACGGGCGCATGGATTGGCGCGGCGGGATTGGCGGTGTCGATTCTGGCGTCGTTTTTCTTTTTCACCGTCATCGTTTTAAGCCATAAAACGAAAGAGGGACCCTACGGTCTGTCGCTGTTTTTGGGCGTCATCGTGTTTTTGGTACTGCAAGCCCTGCCCGTTTTTCACGGGTTATTCGTCTTTTAAATCGTCGGCAAGTTCGATTTTTTCAAACTTCAGCGGTTCGTCGTCGCCCAGCAAATCGTCCAGCCAGTTTTGCTTGGATTCCAGTTCCCGCTCCGTTTCCGCCAGCGCTTTTTCCGCGCGTTTAAGGTTGCTGTGCGCGACGTTCGCCATTTTTTCCGCCCCCAGCTTGTCATACACCGCCAAAGCGTCCGAAAACACGTTGACCGCGCGATGCAGCAAATCGGGATTGTCGCCCTCGCGTTCCGACAGCAAAAACAGCGCGGAAGCCAAGTTGTTGCACGCCCTCGCCCACAACAGCGGCTTTTCGTCCCTGTTCAAAACGGACAATTCCTTTTCGTACAGCTCGACCGCTTTTTTCAGCAAAGTCGTTTTCGCGCTGTAGGACGAAAACAGCTGCATCGTGCGCGCCAGTCCGTTGACCGCGTCCGCCCATTTGTCGGCGTCTTTGGCGGGTTTCAGAACGGATAAAGAATCGCGGTACGCCGTCATGGCGGAAACGAAATCCTCGCCGTTTCCCGACTGGAAAGCAATCTTTTGACGCACGTTGCCAATGCGCAGTTTCAAATCGCCGTACACTTCGGGCTGGTATTTTTTGGACACGGCATCGGCGGCTTTTTGAAAAGTCTGTTCCGCCAGTTTGAAATCGTCGACATTTTCCTTTTGTTCGCCGTCCAACTGATGAATCAAGCCGACCTGCCGCGTCACAAACACATATTCGGGGGCATAAGGCGGCAGCAGGTTCAACGCCTTTTCGTACACTTCGGACGCCAAAGCCGTTTTGTTTTCCGCAAATTTGAACAGACTGACCAAAGACAGCGCGTTTGCAAAGCATGTCAAATTCGCGCCCTGCTCCTCCTCCGTCAAACCCGTCATCGGCTCGGCGGCGTACGCGCCCGCTTCGTTCAGCAAAGTCGGCAAAAACAAATGCAGCAGCTGTTCGTGCTCAAGCCTTGTCGGCATCAAAACGCCGACCGTAAACGCTTTCAGCAGCGTTTTGTGCAGGTCGTCCATTTGCACGGGCAAAAAGAACCGCGTTCCGACATTGAACGGATTGTTTTCGACCGCCCCGCCGCGGACGGCATGAAACTCCAGCACCCGCCCCGCGTTGTCCAATCGCGCGTAAAGCCCGAAATCGGCTTCGTGCGCCTCTATCCACGCCCGCATCTGCATCGCGGCGCGCGCCCCGTTTGTGTCGTTGATTATGCCGTCTACAACCTTGACCCGCACGTTCGGAATTTGGCGCAAAATTTGATACAAAGATTCGCGAATCGCCCCGCCGTCGTCCCCGTCAATCGAAGCCAGCACCAAAGCGGGACCAAACGCCACTTCCCCGATTGTTCCCTCTTTCAGCCAATCGAAAATCGGCGAATGTTTCGGTTCGGCGTGCAAAACAACGGGTCTGTCGACAGGCACGGGGACGCGCGGCTTTTCCACCTTGACCAAAGCCTGTTTTTTGGGCGGTTCTTCTTCGTCCGCTGAAGTCACGGCGCGGGAAGC
>CAVCSV010000035.1:6927-10602 GCA_963604715.1 Limosilactobacillus gorillae | reverse complement strand
CGAAATCGTCGTCATCGTCCGAACCGAAATCGAATCCGTCATCGTCGTCGAAATCGAAAGCGTCGCTTTCCTTGGGCGACAAAGCCCCCGCTCTTTGGCGTTTGGCGATGTATTCGTCGGCGGTCGCAACCTGCACGGTCAATTCGCCGACCGCGCGGGCGGAAGTCGAATAAACCCCGTTCAGCACGTCGTCCGCGCCCAGAACGTCGTCGGCGCGCTTGCGTCCCGCGACGCGCTTTCTGCCGTTCGTTTCAACAAACAGTTCGGCTTGCCCGTCCAAAATCGTATAAACGTTTTTGCACGGTTCGCCCTGCTGAAACAAAAGCTCGCCCGCCGAAAAAATTTTTTCTTTTTTTGCCATAACCGCCTCTGACGTGGTAAAACGATTTTCAATACAGTTTAAAAGACCCCGAAAGGAAACGCCATGAAAAACAGTACTTTGCCCGAAATAAAATTGAAACAAGGCTGCACCCGCCGAATCAAAGCGGGGTCGCCGTGGGTGTTTTCCAACGAAATCGATATGACCGCCGAAGCCAAACAAATCCAAAACGGCTCGATTGTCAAACTGACCGACAACACGGGGACTTTTTTGGGATTGGGGACGTTCAACGCCCATTCTTTGATTGCTTTTCGCAAAATCGCGTCGGACGTTCAAACGGAAATCAACACCGCTTTCATCGCCAAGAAACTGCGCCGCTGCGTCGCCCTGCGCGATGCTTTGGTCAATTCGCCGTTTTATCGCTTGGTTCATTCGGAAGGCGACGGTCTGCCGGGACTGATTATCGACCGCTTTGACGACATCGTCGCGTGCCAAATCAACACGGCGGGCATGGATTTAATGAAAGAAAGCATCGTCGCCGCGATTGACGAAGTCCTGCACCCGTCGTGCATCGTTTTGCGCGCCGAATCCGCCGCCCGTTCTTTGGAAGGATTGGAACCGCTGTACGAAGTCGCCAAAGGCACCTTGCCCGACATTGTTCCCGTGCGCGAAAACGGCATTTACTTTTACGCTGATTTGAAAGAGGGGCAAAAAACGGGCTGGTTCTACGACCAGCGTGAAAACCGCGCGTTTGTCGGACGGCTTGCCCCGAACAAGCGGTGCATTGACTTTTACACTTACGCGGGCGGATTCGCGCTTCACATGGGCATCGGTCACGCCAAGGAAATCATCGGCGTCGACCGTTCGGAACAGGCGCTTGACCTTGCGAAAAAAGCCGCCGAAACCAACGGCTTGACCGACAAATCTTCGTGGATACGCGACAACGCGTTCGACGTGCTGGAAAATATGAACAAGGACAAGGAAAAATTCGGAATCGTCGTCTGCGATCCCCCCGCTTTCGCCAAAGTCAAAAAGGATATTCAAGCGGGATTGCGCGGGTATCGCAAAATGGCGCGTCTGGCGGCGGGGCTGGTTGAACGGGACGGAATTCTGGCATTGGGTTCATGCTCTCACCACGTCAAACCCGACGAATTTCTGACGGAATGTTCGCGCGGCATTACCGAAGCGGGCAAATCGGGACGCTTGATTTTGCAGGCGGGCGCGGGTCCCGACCATCCCGTCCACCCTCACCTGCCCGAAACGGCGTATTTGAAGTGTCTGGTTTATCAGCTGGATTAAACTTCGTTCGCAGTTGCGATTCTTGGTTTATTTTCAATAAAATAATAAAAATCGCAACCGCGTGGGCTTTAGCCCGCGGCGGGTTCGGGATTTGTCGGCACAGACGCCAATACCCGCTGAACTGTTTGGAATCAAAAAAGCCACCCGAAAGAGTGGCTTTTTAATTGGGTGCGGGAGTGGGATTTGAACCTCACGACCTTCAGGTTATGAGCCTGACGAGCTACCGGACTGCTCCATCCCGCGATAAGGACTTGCACCGCTGAACGGCACAAGCTCTTATATATGGATTTCTTAACAAAAAGTCAAGGGATTTTTTTACGGTTTTGCGTTTTTTTGTTGGCACGGATGATTTCCGCATAGCGCGCCGCCAGTTTTTGCCCTTCTTCGACCTGCTGCGGCGTCATCGTATTCAGCAGGCGTTCCAAATCAGGGGACACCTCCACCAAATTCGATACGTTCGGAAACAGCGCCGACAAGCTCAAAACCAGCCAAGCATACGCTTCGGACGGCATCCCCTTGTTATATGCGTAAAACTCCGCCAATTTTCTGCCCGCGTCCGCATATCCCTGCTCGGCGGCTTTCGTCAGCCACTTAACGGCTTTGTCATCGCTTTGCGGCACCCCTTTGCCGTCTTCGTACAGCAGTCCCAGCCGCGTTTGCGCTTGCGGCAATCCCGCATTTGCCGCAAAAGCGTACAGTTCCACCGCCCGTGCGAAATCGGGTGCCCCGCCCGCTCCCCTTTCCGTCAGCATTCCCAGCTTCAAAGCCGCTTCGGCATCGCCCTGCCGCGCCTGAACGGCAAGGAATTGCACGTTTTCATCCGCCTGAAGCGAATTGAAATGTTCATGCCCCGACTTGATGTAAATCATTTGCAGCTGAGTCATCGCTTCCTGCGAACCGCGCGCCGCCGCCATATCGTACCACCGCTTCGCTTCGGAAAAGTTTTTGGCAATCCCTTTGCGTCCGAACCGATAGATTCTGCCCAGTTTCAGCTGAGCGTCCACTTCGCCGCCCTGCGCCGCCCGTTTCAGCAAAGGAACAAAGTCCGCCGCGGGTTTTCCCGCGCGTTCCAACGCCTGCGCCTGCTCAAACGCTTCGGCGGGCGACAGGGCAAGCGCCCCGTGCGGCAACAGCAAAAGCAGAAGCAACAGCATTGTTTTCATTGCTTGTTTTCCCGAACTTTCGCAATATACTCGTCCACAAAAGGCACTTTTTCCGTAATTTGATTCCACGGATGAGATCCGTGAACCAGCACGCGCACCGAAGCGGGTTTCCACCAGTCGGGATATTCGGATTCGGGCAGGCTGAACGGCTGAAATTCCGCCATGCCCGCAGGCAGCCGCGTAAATTCGTCGATGACGGCTTGGTCGAAATTGTCGTATTCGGCATCCGTTTTGGCGTTTTTCATATTGACGCCGCCCAAATAAGAGCCCGCGAAATTGACATTGCGCAAATCGGCGTTTTTCAAATCCGCCAGCCGCAAATCCGTTTCCGACAAATCGATTTGGTGTCCGAAATCGCGCTTGAATGCGGGATTTGTCAGCGTTTTCAACGCCAAATCGATATCCGCCGTCATCGGTTCAATCGGTTTGAACAAATCGGTCTGCGCCGACCATGAACGCTTGTTTTTGACATACGCCGCCAAAATGTCGACCGCCGCGTTTTCCAAATGCTTGTCATGTTGAGCCAAACAGCCCAGCGTGCAAATCGCCCACAAACTGTCGTTCATATTTTCGGGCGGATACGCCAAAATCGTCATAGCGCGCGCCGCCATATTCTGTCCGCTTGATTTGCCCAGCACGACATCTGTGCATTTGTCGCGCGAACAAACGAAGTTTTCGCCCGCCGTCTTCTGCCGGTACAGCCGTTCGTCGTAATCGGCGGAATCGAAATCGGGGAAATTGGCGGGCGGCTGAGTTTTTTTATCGATATAAGTATACCTGACGTCGGACAGCGGCAAATCGGAAACGACGGCGATGTCCGCCCCGCCGAAATCCGCAAAAGACACGTCGGCGTTGGCAAACACCGCCGTATTTTTGAAAACGGCGCCGTTAAAC
>CAVCSV010000035.1:0-6917 GCA_963604715.1 Limosilactobacillus gorillae | reverse complement strand
TGCGAAAAGAACACATTGTCAAACGCCGCATGCGAAAAATTCGTCAAAAACAGTTTCGCATTGTTCATATAACAGTTTTTGCACTTTATTTCGTCAAAATCGCTTCTTTCAGCCGTAAAGCCGTCAAAAACGACATTGTCGAAAACGGCTTGCCTTGCCTGAACCCCATCCATACCCACACGGTACGCCAGCACGTCCTGCCAAGCGGTGTTTGCAATATCGGCGTTTTTAAACGACGAAAAGGACAGCACCACATCCCGAAACTGAGTGTTTGCCAATTCCGCGCCGCCGAAATCCGTCATTGTAGCCTGCGTTTCATGCAAGTGCGAAAAAGGCATTTTGGCGTTTCTGAAAACGGCTTTCGTCAATTCGACGTCTTTGAACAGCACATTTTCCAAAACGGCGTCCTGAAACACCGTTTCCGAAAAATCGGAGCTTAAAAAGTACGCTTCCTTGAAATACGACGCCGAAAAATTGTGCCCCGCCATAGTTCCGCGAATGAATTCGATTTTTTCAAAGTTTACATGCGACAAATCCAGAACGGGACAGTTTTTCAGATAATTGTCGTCGGATACGGATTCCAAAAAAGCAACGCTTTTCTGCACCGCCGCGTTCGGGGGAACGTCGTTGTTGAACGGCGTGTAGTAAACGGTCGGCCACGGGTGGCATTGCCGCAGATAGGACGCCACTTCTTCCCGCAAAGTGCAGGAATCGAACGTTTTTTTCAAATCGTTTTGCATCAGCCATTGCGCCGTTTCCAAAGCCGCCGTTATGTCGCCGTCGCATTTTTTCAGTTCCGCAAGCACCCAGCCGTACCATTCCTTTTTGTCTTCGGGGCGACCGCTTTTCACAGCGGGCGGAACGCGCTCGACCGCCGCCTTGACGGGTAAAGGACGCGATTTTGCTTCGGCTTTGATTGCCTTGACGGGATTTTTCAAAGGATAAATCCGCACCTGCACGGGATTGACCTCGGCAGGTTTGGAAAACACGGACGATTTGCGTTTCGTTTTCAGATTTTCGGGGGGCAGAATCATCACTTTGGCGGGACTCAAAACCGCGTCGGCGGCTTGATTGTTCGTCCATTCGGCGGGTTTGTCGTACAAGGAAACGCCGACTTTCGCATCAATGCCGCGCGGATTGGGCTTGACGGCGGAATCGGACGGCAAAGTGTTTGTCACCGTGCTTTTCAGTGCCCCCGGACGCGTCGGCGTTGTTTTGGATTCGTGAATCGAATCCGTATGCGCCAAATCGGAAACGGGCAAAAAGAACACCACGACGTTTTTCGGCACGGCGGCGGCGATAACGACGGAAGTCAGCAACACTCCGCCGATTGACAGCAAAAACCGTTTAGACTTTTTTGACATTGCGCTCCACCGTCGGCAAACCGGCGCGCAGCCATCCCGCCAGCCCCTTTTCCAAAATGGCGACATCGGCGAATCCGCTCTGCTTCAAAGCGTCGTAAGCGTCATACACGGCTTTTTCGTCGCGCAGACCGACGACAACGACGGGCGTTTCCTTGAATCCCGCCAGCCTGTCGGCGGTTTCCGCCAATTTCAGCTTCAGTTCGTCGCACGGCAGGTTGACCGCGCGGTCGATATGCCCGTACAAGTTATAGAATTCGTTTTTGTCGCGAATGTCGATGACCAGCAAATCATCGCTTTTGATTTTCTTTTCCAAATCGGCGGGGGCGACAAACGCGGCGTTTTTCCCGCGGATTTTGCGCCGCAAGGCCGGAATCAAGTACACTGTCGCATAATAAACGAACACGACGGACAGCAACACGATGGCAAACTTATTCATTACAACGCCCCTTACAAAAAAAGATTTAGTGGTATATCATTGCCTTTGTAGGATATAAGGATATTCTATTGCAAAGATTTTTTAAAGGAGCTTTTTATGGCACAGGAGGCGATTACCGTCGTCGGGGGCGGATTGGCGGGCAGCGAAGCCGCTTGGCAGATAGCGAAAGCGGGGATTCCCGTCGTTTTAAAGGAAATGCGCCCTCTCAAACAAACGCCCGCGCACCGCACGGACGGACTGGCGGAGCTGGTGTGTTCGAACTCTTTGCGTTCCGACGACGCGATACATAACGCCGTCGGTCTGCTGCACGAGGAAATGCGCCGTTGCGATTCGCTGATTATGCGCGCCGCCGATTTGAACAAAGTTCCCGCGGGCGGGGCTTTGGCGGTCGACCGCGCCGCTTTTTCGAAAACGATTGAGGAAGCTCTGAACGCGCACCCGCTTGTCACAATCGAACGCGCGGAAATGACCGAACTGCCCGCCGCCGATTCGGGAATGTACATTATCGCGACGGGTCCCTTGACGTCCGCCGCTTTGGCGGAACAAATCCAAGCCGTCGCGGGCGGGGACATCCTGCACTTTTTCGACGCCATCGCGCCGATTGTGACAGCCGATTCGGTCGATATGACCAAAGCGTGGAAGCAGTCCCGCTACGACAAGGGCGACGGCGACGACTATATCAACTGCCCGATGGACGAAGAACAGTACAACACCTTTATCGACAACCTGCTGTCGGGGGAAAAGGTCGCGTTCAAAGACTGGGAGAAAAACACCCCCTACTTCGAGGGTTGCTTGCCGATTGAAGTCATGGCGGAACGCGGACGGGAAACGCTGGCGTTCGGTCCGATGAAGCCCGTCGGCTTGCTTGACCCGCACACGGGCAAACGCCCCTACGCCGTCGTTCAGCTGCGCAAGGAAAACAAACAGGGCACTTTGCTGAACCTTGTCGGTTTTCAAACAAAGCTGGTGTACGGTGAACAAAAGCGCATTTTCAAGATGATTCCCGGATTGGAAAACGCCGAATTCGTGCGTTTGGGCGGGATTCACCGCAACACGTTCATCCACTCGCCGACCGTTTTGGACAGGACTTTGCGCCTGAAAGCGCGCCCGAATCTGCGCTTTGCGGGACAAGTCACGGGATGCGAAGGCTATGTCGAAAGCGCGTCCGTCGGGCTGATGGCGGGACTGTTCGC
Source organism: Limosilactobacillus gorillae (assembly GCA_963604715.1). Classification (GTDB taxonomy): domain Bacteria; phylum Pseudomonadota; class Alphaproteobacteria; order CAAGCB01; family CAG-977; genus UBA2903. The sequence goes on along the minus strand of CAVCSV010000035.1, from coordinate 3,924 downwards.
CGCGTGGGAAATGCAAGGCAGGGAAATCGTTCTGCCGCCGCCCGAAACCGCTTTGGGTGCAATGCTGAACCATATCACCGTATCGGCGGAAAGCGAATTGTTCCAGCCGATGAACATCAACTTCGGGCTGATGCCGCCCCCGCCCGTCCCCGCAGGCAAACGCAAAATCAAAGGGCTTGACCGCAAACGCGCGCAAAGCGAACGGGCGACCGCCGCGCTGACGCAATGGCTTGAACAGGCAGGTTTGAAATGACGCACGACATCAAACGCACCAAAGACGCGAACGGCGAAAACTTCCCCGTCGGTTCCCGCTTAATTCCGGCGAAACTGCGCCCGCACGTCATGGCGTTTTACGACTACGCCAGAACGGCGGACGACATTGCCGATTCCGATTTGCCGCGCATGGAAAAACTGAAACGCCTTGACGCTTTGGAAGCGGTTCTGCGCGGCATGCGCGACGCGGACGAAGACACGATGTGCGCCGAAACCCTGCGCAAAAGCTTGGAAGAAACGGGCGTTACCAATCAGCACGCTTTGGATTTGCTGAAAGCGTTCCGTCAGGACGCCATCGGCTTCACTTACAAAACGTGGGAGGACGTCATGGCGTACTGCCGCAATTCGGCGGGCAGCGTCGGACGCTATATGCTGGATTTGCACGGTGAAAACCCGTCGGCTTACTGGCCGTCGGACGCTTTGTGCGCCGCTTTGCAGTTAAACAACCACTTGCAGGATTGCCAAGACGACTATCAGAACCGCCAGCGCGTCTATATTCCGCGCGACTGGTTCAGCGACGAAAAAATCAAATACGAAGCGTTGAGCGACCACACGACTTGCGAAGCTTTGCGCCGCGTGTTCGACCGCATGGCGGCGGCGATTGACAGCCTGCTGGTCGAAGGATCGCCCCTGCCCCTTGTCATTCAGCATCGGGGGCTGAGAATGGAAGTCTGCGTCATTTACCGTTTGGCGCAAAGACTGCTGAAAAAACTGAAAAAGCGCGACATTTTGAAACGCAAGGTCGCCTTGGAAAAAACGGACTGGATGCTGGCGGGAACGCGCGGCATCTGGGACGGATTGACACGAAAGAAAATCAAATGCATCAAGAAACAAGACCTCTTGCCGCCGAAGTAGAATCCGTCGTCAAACGGTCGGGCAGTTCGTTTTACTGGGCGATGCGGTTGCTGGGCAAGCAAAAGCGCGACGCCATGTTTGCGATTTACGCGTTTTGCCGCGAAATCGACGACATCGCCGACGAACCCGCTTTGTTGGAACAAAAACAGCGGGCTTTGCAGGTCTGGCGCGACGACTTGGATAAAATTTACGCGGGCGGACAGCCGACGCAAAGAATCGCCGAAGCGCTGATTTCCCCGATAAAGACGTTTAATCTGCCCAAAGACGAATTTGTCGCCTTGATTGACGGCATGGAAATGGACATTCCCGACGGCATGCGCGCGCCGACGATGACCGAACTTCAGCTGTACTGCCGCCGCGTCGCGGGGGCGGTCGGCATGCTGTCCGTGTGCGTGTTCGGCGATTTTTCGGAAACGGCGCAACGGTTTGCCATCACTTTGGGCGAAGCTTTGCAGCTGACGAACATCCTGCGCGATATGGACGAGGATATGGAGCTGGGGCGCCTGTATATGCCCAAAGAATGCTTGGACAAAGCGGGAATCGCCGTCACCGACGACACGCATTTGAGCGAAATTCTGAACCACCCGAATTTGGGCGTCGCACGCGCGGCTTTGGCGGAACAAGCCTTGCTGAGGTATGCGGAAGCCGACGCCGCTTTGGCGAACCTGAACGCCAAGCAAATGAAGCCCGCCGTGATTATGCAGACAGCCTACCGCAAAATTTTTGACGCGATGCAAAAACGCGGCTGGGATGTTGTGCGTCCGCGCATCAAAACGCCGAAATCGACGCTGTTGCTGACGGCGTTGCGCATTTGGCTGACGGGCAGGTAAGCATGACCGTTTACGTCATCGGCGCGGGCATGGCGGGGTTGAGCGCGGCTTTTCATGCTCAAAAAGCGGGGCATCGCGTCGTCGTGCTGGAATCCGCCAACCATGCGGGCGGACGGTGCTATTCCTATTTGGACAAGGAATGGAACCGCATGCTGGACAACGGCACGCACCTGATGACGGGGGCGAACACCGCCCTGTTGGAAATTCTGCGCCAATGCCCGACAAAAACGCCTGTACAGCCGATTGGGTCAAGCTTGACGTTTTACCGCCGCAACCTCAGCTGTTTTACGATTGATTTGAATCATCCCGTCAAAGCGCTGTTTCATCTGCCCGAACTGTATAAACTGTTGGCGGAATCCGTGCTGAACACCCCCGCGAAATCAGCGGACAAAGCCCTTTTGTTCAAAACGGCGAAGCTGTGCTTTACGGCGAACGACAGGCAAATCTATCTGGCTCATCCGTCGCTGATGCAGTCGGTCGTCGACCCGATTTACGAATATCTGAAAGACAAAGTCGAATTTTACTTCAATCATCCCGCCCGCGGATTTGAAATCGACCGCATTTTGTCGGATTCGGCGGATTTTCTGCTTTCCCCCGGCGACAAAATCATTTCGACCGTTCCGCCCAAAAACGCCGAATTCGGAACAATCGTCAACATCCATTACAAAACGGACGCGACTTTGCCCGACGGATTGCCAGTTGTCGGCTTGGTCGATATGTTGCCCCATTGGGTGTTTTGCAAAAACGGCATCGTATCCGTTACAATCAGCGCGGCGAATAACTTAAACACAACCGATATTGCGGAACGCGTCTGGGACGATTTATGCCCGTTGCTTCATTCGTTGGACAGCACGCCGCCGAACCGCGTTATTATCGACCGCCGCGCCACTTTGCTGCAAACACACAAAACAAAACGCCCCGCCGCGAACGACGAATTCACCATGATTTTGGCGGGCGACGGTACGAAAACGGGATTGCCCTGCACGATAGAAGGCGCGGTGCGTTCGGGCAAAACGGCGGCAAACCTGCTCTGATTGCTATCTTTACCGACTGTTTGAAAACCTGTACCTTCTTTGAAAAAAGGAGGAAACCATGGCTTTTGAATTACCCGTTCTGCCTTATGCGGCAAACGCGCTTGAACCGTTCATATCCGAAAAAACTTTGGAATTTCATTACGGCAAGCATCATCAAACTTATATCACAAACTTGAACAACCTGATTCGCAACACGGCTTTGGCAAGCAAAACGCTGGAGCAAATCGTTCTTGAAACGGCGGAAAAAAACGAAAAGTCGGCGATATTCAACAATGCGGCACAAAGTTTCAACCATGCGTTTTACTGGAAAAGTCTGTCCACGAACGGCAACGGAAAGCTTCCAGACGGCGCGTTTAAAACCGCCGTTTCAAAAACGTTCGGCGGCTTGGAAAGTCTGAAAGCCGAACTGAAAGCCGCCGCCCTGTCCCAATTCGGCAGCGGCTGGGCGTGGCTAATTTCGGAAAACGGCACGCTGAAAATCGTCAAAACGTCAAATGCGGACACACCGATAATCCGCGGACAAAAACCGCTGTTGACAATCGACGTTTGGGAACACGCGTATTATTTGGATTATCAAAACAAGCGCGCCGATTACGCCCAAGCCGTGATTGACAACCTGTTGAACTGGGATTTTGCGGCGGCGAATTTCGCCCAATGAAAAAAGGGGCTATCCAGCCCCTTTTTCCCAATTTTGAAAACGGATTAGCGGTAAATCCACGAAACGGATGCAATGTTGTCGACATTTCCAGAATCTTTCTGACAAGCGGCAACCGCCAATGTCAACGTTGTCGGAAAACCGTCATCCGTTCCTGCTTTTGCCGTTGCAAAAGTCGGAGTGGCATTATCTCCCACACCGTCATCCTGAGCCTTGCCGCTTACAATCAAACCGACCAGACCGGACGAAGCATCACCCCAATCCGCCATGACCATAC
>CAVCSV010000034.1:20693-21737 GCA_963604715.1 Limosilactobacillus gorillae | reverse complement strand
TCAAATCAAGCGTCAAGGTGACATCTTTCGCATTCGCGGTGATAATCGGCGAAGTTCCCGCCGTTTCGGGCAAAACGATATTCAATGTCCCGCCCGTGATTTTCTGCGCTTCCAAAGTCCCGCTGACCGTCAGCGTCCCGTCCAGCGCAATATCTTTCGCCTTAATGTTTTGCGCCGTCAAAAACGACGCCCCGTGAAAGGTTGTTGCCGTATTAAACTCGATTTTTCCTGCCGCGGATATTGCATTGTTCGTAAAGTCATATTTGGCTTCTCTGTCGCCGCTAAAAGTCAGATCGTTGTTCAGTGCGGCAATGTTAATCCCGTCGAAATACGCGGTTTTATCGGGGGAAAGCTGTTCGGCGGAAGATATCTGTACGGAAGCGTTATCGATTTTCAAAGTTCCGTTTCCTGAAATTTTACCGGCAATTTTTTCGAGAGCATTTGACGAATAGTTTTCTATAGCATTTATAAAATTCAATGTGTCCGCCGACAGATCCGAATCAATCCGTATACTGGAGACTACTCCTGAATTACTGTTGGTAGTGTATATTTTTAATGTTCCGACATGCGATCCTTTAAGCGGAGATACGCTGAATGCAGAATTATTCATTACCAATTCGGCGACATTCATTTTTCCGTAAAATTCGGCGCCGCTTTTCCAAATAGTGATGTTTCCGCCTGTTACATCGCCTGTGAATTTTCCGTACAACTTCAGCTGTACCGCATCATCCATTTTCAAGACGCCCCGCGTTCCGTCCCTTTTTTTCAACGTCAGAGAAGCTTGAGCGTCATAGTATCCAATCCTCAGACTGTCTTTTGCCGATATTTCGTCGGAAACGATGATGTTATCGCCGCCCCCAAAAGAGGAAGAAGAAATATCGACGGTTTTTGCCGTTATGTTTGCGCCGATAAATGTTGATGTTATTGTCAGTTTGTTTTTTGCAAAGAGGGAAATATTTTGAAATCTTCCGTATTGTGCCGATACCGACATATCATCGTTTTCGAAATGAATTTTCGCCGTTCCGTCACCGATTAGGTATGCAT
>CAVCSV010000034.1:0-20683 GCA_963604715.1 Limosilactobacillus gorillae | reverse complement strand
ACGTTGTCAAAATGAAAATTATTCGTATAAGCGGCTTTCAATTCTTTGACGGACAACGTGTTGCCGTTTCCCAAAATCGTTACGGATTGGGGAATCGTCGAAGGTTTGTCGGATTGTATAACCGTATCAATGGCGATATCGTCCTCCATGGTCAAAGTTACGGAATTTTTTGAACTGTCCAGCTCCAGCGTGTTGCCAAGGGCATAGTCCAGCTGCATGCTGTCCTTTGACCAGACATAATCGCCGCTTATTCGGATTGTGGAGTTTTCCAAAGCCCCGCGGAAAGCGGCATTGCCTGTTATGCTGAGTGTGCCATCCTTTATTCTCTCGGCTATCAGTTGCGCAGAAGCATTGATTGAAAAGTTTATGTTTGATACAGGATAGCTGGTTGCAAAAGAGACCGTTCCATCAATATATACAGTATTTAACTTATCTCCGGTAACATCAGAAGTGAACAACCTAATATCTTTCAGCGTACCAGTTCCGATGATATTAAGGGGGATTCGCCTTCCATCTTCATTGCCACTATAAAAGAAACAGCCAGCATATGCACTTAAAACAGCATCTGTTCCTATAAATTTAATTTCACCGGTTCCATCATAGAACTCTTTAGAGAGGACACGATTTCCCTCTACTTCTAAAGCCTCCGCCGTGTGCGGCATCAGCGCGCCTGCAAAAATCATCATATTCATCAACGCGCATTTCATTAAAACGGCGCGGTATTTCGCGGACAGTTCACGCAAAGCGGTTTTGGACAGTTTCATTGTTTCCCCCCCCCCCTCAAAAACAAATGGACGTCAGACTATCTGTCTATCGTCCCGCGGTTTTGTTTGCAAATACATTCTTGAATTTTCATCAAATCAAACGTCCGTTTGATTTGATAGGGTGCCTGCAACGACGATGATGTGAGAACCAATACCGGGATTGCCGCATCGCGCCACAGGTGCTCCGCACAATTTCGGATTTGTTTTCCCCTCCCCCGTTGCGGTAAATTCTGTAAATATAAAAGATAAATAAATTTATAGTCAAAACAATGAATGGTATGTTATCCTGTTATTTAAGCGTATTGGCACATATCGACAATAGGGGGAATTGTTATGAAGTTGACCAAATCCGCACAAGGTGCATTGTCCGCCCGTTACCGTTCCGTTTTAATCAAATGTTTTTTGGCGAATTTAATGCTGTTTCCTTTGTCCGCCAAAGCGGCAACGACAATTTCGGACGGAACGCATGAAAACGAAAGCATTTCCGACAGCGATTCTTTATTGATTGAGGGCGGGACTTTTACCGATACAAGTTTTGATGCACTCGACATAACAATCACGGGCGGAATGTTTAACGATGCTGTATTTTTTGACGCAAGCACACTTTCCATCGATTCCGACAATACGGTTTTTAATATAACAGCTCCTTCTTTCATTGATGCCTATACTTTGAACATCATGGGAAACAGCGGCGTTTCCGTTTCGAATACGGTGATTGACACCGCTTCCTTTTCCGGAAACATCACGGTAAACGGCAATTCTTTGCTGGGCAATTTTGTAAACACAGAGGACTTTGTTTTTCAAAACGGTGAAGACACTCTGCACAGCGCTTCCTCCAACAGTTATTTATCCGATTACAAACACGACGTCGAATTTTCGAATTCGACAATCACTTTAAACGGCAATTCCTCTATCGGCAGCGGATATTATTCCATGTCGTCCGACCTTTTCACTCCGCCGCAAACGCCACACTCGGCAACAGGAACGGCGGGCGGGCAAGATTCCGCCAATCCTTTTCCCCTGTTGCGCGGAAACCTGACGGATGCGGAAATCGATGCCGCCGTAGCGGCCCTTTTGGACGACGTTTACGGAGGTTCCGCGGAACTTTCCGATTTTTCGAAAGCTGTTTTTGGCGATGCAAGCAAAACCGATCTGCAATCGACGGAAAAAGAAGATCTCGAATCGGAATTGAGAGACAGGTATGCCCGATTCAACGACGGACTGGATTGGTACGGGGCGAATGTAACCATTTCCGATTCAACGGTTGTGCTGAACGACAATGCGAAGTTGATAAACGACAGCTTATCGAACAGAATGCAGCCGCAAGTGGCTTCCTTATCCAGCTTCACCTCTGTTTTCGAAGCAGGCAACATAGACGTTCGCCAATCGACAATCATTGTCAACGGCAATAACGAACTGTCCGCAAAATCAGGCAGCGTTGCGTTTTTCGATTCGACTTTGGCGGTTGCGGAAAACGCCGTTTTGACTTTTTCGTCCGCGGACGGCGCGCTTCACATGGACGGCGGTTCGACGCTGGATTTGCGGGGAACGATAATCGGCGATGTCGCCGCAGACAATGCGACGATTACTTTTCAAACATCGTCCGCGCGGCTGAACGGCACTTTGTCGGGTTCCGCCGATGTGAACTTTAACGCCGATTACGCGTTAAGCGACTTGCACCGCGCTTACGGCTTTTCATTCCGCGACATCGTTATCGGAAACGGCAAGACGCTGGACATCGGAAGCAACGGTCTGACCGCTTCGTCGATTTCGGGCGGGACGATTTCCGCCATATTGACCGATGCCGCGAAAACAACGCCCATCATCACCGCCGACGCCCAAAACGTCACAATCAAACTGGAAATGAGCACGGCGTCCGAAACCGAAACGACGCTGTATCACATCACAAAAGGATCGGGCTTTAAACTGGGACGCTATTTGACAAGCCGTTATGCGGTTTCGACAACCTATTTCGACCCCGCGGACGCTTCGAAAATCGGGGCGTTGACAGACGGCTGGGACGGCGGGGATTTGTATATTTTGCGCCTGAGCGGTTCGTCAATCGGCGGCGGCATGACAATTCATCCCGTTATCAAAGACGCTTTGCAAATTCTGGATTTGAATGCCAAAGATTTGGACAAGCTGACGGACGAACAGCAAAACGCTTTGAATAAAATCGACGATTTGCTGACAGAGTTCGACAACGACGCCAAAAAGAAATATCAGATTATGCGCGAAATCGCCCCCGATTTGTCGAAACTGGGCATTCTTATCGACGAAACCCATGCCAAAAACGTTATCAATGTCGTTTCCACACGCTTTAATATGCCGATTGCGTCTTTTTCAAAAACGCGTCCTTATCTTCGGCGGATGTACGGACGTTCGGGCGGCGATTACGAAACAGGGAACGGCGCGCTTTGGGCACAAGGGCTGTACAACCACGCCGAACAGCGCGGATCGGAGGGCTTTTCATCCGATTCCGCAGGCTTTGCGGCGGGCTTTGAAGCTTTTGTTTCGGACGATTTCAAAGCAGGACTGGGCTATTCGTATGCGTCAACGTCCATTGATGCGGACAGATCCGACGTCGATGTCGATACGCACACGGGTTTTGTGTACGCCCAGTATCAGCCCGAACGGTTCTACACAAACTTCTTTGCGGGCTTCGGACGTTCGACCTACACCGATACGACCAAAGTCGCAAAATTGGAAAGCGAATACCAAACCAACACAATCAGCGCGCAAATTGCGGCGGGATACGCCGCCCCCGTGATGTTGTCCCCCGAAATCGCCCTGCGCTTTATCAACACGCATCAAAAAGCGTATACCGATGCTTTGGGCGTTGAATTGAAATCCCAAAACACCTCCACCGCAACCGCCGTCGGAGGCTTCAAACTGTCGAAACGCTACCGTTTAAAAACAAACACCGCCGTTTCTTTCACGCCGGAACTGAAAGCTTTCGCAACATACGATTTCGTCCGCAGCGGCGAAGACAGAACCGCATTGCTGCCCAACGGCGCAAGCTATGTCGTCAAAACGGAAGCAGACAAACGCGTCGGCGCGGAAATCGGCGCGGGCTTTTCATTGGGCTTCGGAAAATCGGGCAGCCTGTCCGTTCTGTACGACGGCATGCTGCAAGGAAAACTGCAAAGCCATTCCGTTGTGCTCAACGCGAAAATCAATTTGTAACGCAACAGGCGGAGGATTTTCCCCCGCCTTTTTTTAAGGGCAAAAAAATGACCGCGGGTAGTGAAGCCGCGGTCAATGTTTACTCTCTGCATCTTATTTGCTGTTTTTAGCGTTATTGCTTGAAATTTTCGACAGACAGCAGCCAAAGCCCGCGACGGAGCAGAGACCCGCCGCAGGTATTTTTTATCAGTCGTGCTTTTTATAGCCGACCAGAGTTTCTTTGACGCGTTCGTATTCGTCAATCGCTTTCAGAATGACTTTGAACGCTTCGTTTTGGTCAAGGAAGCCCTCGACCACAACGGTTTTGTTTTCCAGCTTTTTATAGTCTTCGAAGAAACGCTGGACTTCAATCATGCGGTGCGGCGGCAGTTCGTCAATGGACGAATAATGCGCGTATTCGGGGTCGTCGGCGTGAACGGCGATGATTTTGTCGTCCGCTTCGCCCTGGTCAATCATCTTCATAACGCCGATGGGTCGCGCGGACATAATCGTCAGCGGGAAAACGGGTTCCTGTCCCAAAACCAGAATGTCCAACGGGTCGTGGTCTTCGCAGTAAGTACGGGGAATCAGCCCGTAGTTCGCGGGATAGTGGACGCTGGAATACAGCACGCGGTCAACGCGGATTAAGCCGCTGGGCTTGTCCAGTTCGTATTTGTATTTCGAGCCTTTGGGAACTTCGATAACCGCGGGAACGAACTGCGGAACTTTGGTTCCGACCAACTCTACGTCATGCCAAGGATGCATAAAAAACTCCTGTTCTTAAAAGTTAAGTTGCGTTCAGTATACCATAAAAGCGATTGAAAAAAAGGGGGATTGCGTCTATACTTTCAAAAAAATCAACGAGGTGGCGTTTTGGCTAAAAAACCGCAGCAAGAATCGTTTTACGAGCTTCACTTGAACAAAAACGACGAAGTGATGATTTCCATTCATGCCAAGGACGGCACGCCGAAATCGCCCGTTTTGCTGTACGACGGCGGGGCGCATGCTTTGCTGTACCGCACGCCCGAACAGTCTGTTTTGCTGGACTTCATCCATCCCGATGCCCGCCCTTATCTGGCGCGAACCGACAGCGTTTTGATTGCCGAAGCCGCCGATTACAAAGTCGTGCGCGAATACACGGCGAAATGCCGCCATGTCAAAAGCCTGCCGCTGGACGGGGCGTCCGTCAAACCGCTGCTTGACCGCGAACAGGCGGAACAGACCGACGAACGGAATTTATACAAATGATTCAAAAGCAAACCGTCTTTTCCGTGCAGACAAAGCCCGAAAGCTTTGTCAACATCACAAACGCCGTCTGCGACTTTGTACGGCAAAGCGGGATTCAAACGGGGTTGCTGACCGTGTTTATGACACACACGTCCGCCAGTCTGACCGTTCAGGAAAACGCCGATCCCGATGTGATGCTGGATTTGAAAGACTTTTTCGACCGCGCCGTCCCGCAGGACAACCGCCTGTATCGCCATACTTACGAGGGCAAAGACGATATGCCCGCCCACATCCGCACGTCCTTGACCGACGTGTCGCTGAACATCCCCGTCGTCAAAGGCTTGCCCGCTTTCGGACGGTGGCAGGCTTTGTATGTTTGCGAACACCGCGCCGAAGCGCACATCCGCAACATCGTTCTGCACTTAATCGGGGAATGAGCGCGTCCACACGCCGCCGACAAAGTATTCCAACGGCTGAAATTTCACTTTGTACGCCATATTCGACACGGATTTTATCCAGTACCCCAAATAAACGTATGGCAGGCCGATTTTCCGCGCTTCCTCAATCAGCTTTAAAATCATAAAAGTCCCTAAGCTTCGCCTGCCCTGCTCCGGATTGAAAAAGCTGTACACCGCCGACAATCCGTCATCCAGCACGTCGACCAGCATGGCGGCTTGCAGTTTTGCGCCTTCTCGCACTTCCATAATGGAGGAATCGACGCAGGCGTCCTCTATCATCGCGCGGTATTCCTCGTAATACATTTCCGTCATATCGCTTTCCGCGTGGCGATTGAGCAAATAAGCCGAAAACAAATCGAATTGTTCGACCGTGGCGATGTTCGGCACAAAAAAGATTTCAGCGGCTTTATTCAGTCGCAAAACTTTGCGCATTTTTTTCGACGGCTGAAAATCGGCTACGGGAATGCGCACGGACACGCATTCGTCGCAGTCGGGACAGGCGGGAATATAGCAAACTCCGTGCGACCGCCGAAAGCCCGCGCGGCTCAGCACATTGTTCCGGTCCTGTGCCCCTGCCCCCGATATGTCGACCGCCAGTTTTGCTTCTTCGCGTCCCGCAACGTAAGGACACGGCGCAACCATTGTCGAATAAAAAGATTTCAGTCCGTTTTCTTTCATTTTTCACCTGTACGGCTTATTTTATACGGCTTTTAAGTTAATTTTTGATTTTTTTTCTTGACGGATTGGGGCTTTTTTCCTATCCTGTAAAAGTAATTTTTCGGCAAGTCCTTTATCGGCTTGCAAATCCTAAAGACCACCTTCGGGTGGTCTTAGTTGTATCGGAGGAAGTGTGGTTAAAATCTGCTACATCGACGAATCGGGGGATTTGGGAACTTTGCCCGTTGTGGAAAACCCCGACGGCAATCATCAGCCCGTTTTGGCGATTGCAGGCATTTTTATCGACCACGACTGTTTGTACGAACTGACGCACGATTTCATCGGGCTGAAGTACCGCTACTACCCGCACTTGAATTACCAGACGGACAAATACCTTGACCGCATCATTCCCGAAATCAAAGGGGCCGATTTACGCCGCAACGCCATGCGCGGCGGACACCGCGTCCAGCGGCACGCCATCGGCTTTTTGGACAGGATTGTCGATTTGTTCTTTAAGTACGACATCCGCATCGTCGGACGCATCTGGGTCAAAGTCCCCGGCGAACCGTTCAACGGCAAAGCGGTTTACACGTCGTCGATTCAAAGCATTTACACTTACTTCGACAACTATTTGAAAGAAAAAAACGATTTCGGATTTTGCGTCGCGGACAGTCGGGACTATATGAAAAACATCAACGTATCCCATTCCGTTTTTACGCAAAAATTCCGCGCCTTGCGCCCTTTGTATCAAAACATCGTGGAAATGCCGTGTTTCGGACACAGCAACAATCTGGCGGGACTGCAGCTGTGCGACATTCTGTGTTCTGCGTTTTTGTTCCCGATTGCCAGCTATGTTTATTGTTCGGACGTCGTGCATAACGTTCACGTCCAGCCCGCCGCGCTGGATTTAAGGGAACGCTACGGTCACCGCCTGCGCGAATTGCAGCACCGCTATACGAACAGCGCGGGATTTAACATGGGCGGCATCGTCGTTTCCGACCCGCTGCAAAAGAAAAACGCAATCGCCATGTTCAAGGACGTAAAGTAAAAAAGCGGAGTTTTTCATCCGCTTTTGAATTATTTTGCTTTTTGTTTCAATGCCGCAACAATCGCGCCGATTTTTTGTTTGTTTTCCGCCGGAATTTCGGGCTTTGCCGTTTTTTCCGGTTCGGCGGGTTTTGCCTTCTTTTGTTCGACCAGCGGCTTGCCCTTGCCGCGCGTCATGGGAACGCCTTCGGGACCCGCAAAGTACGTTGCAATCGTAACGCCCAAAATAGCGGCGTCACGTTTGACTTCCGTAAAGTTTTCCTTGCCCTTCATCCATCTGTTGAACGATTTGAAGACGTGTCTCATTTCGGGATACGCCAGCAAAGACGCCTTGCCCACACGAATGGCGTCAACCGCCGCGGGAACGCCCGCCGCCGTGCAGGACGCCGACGCAATGCTCAATGAAGCGGATGTCAGCGTAAACGCGCTTTCAGCCTTGTTTTTCTTGAAATATCCCAAAATGCTTTTGGTTTCGCCGCGTTTTTTGGCTTCATAAGCAGGCTTCAGCAACGAATAAACTTTTTCGCCTGTTTTATAGGCGCACATTCCGACCAGCCCCGGAATTCCGAACAGCTGGAATGCCAGAACCGTACGTGCTGTATTTTTAATCGAATCGCGGATTTTTGTGTAAACATATCCGTGCTTTTCGGTCATTTTCGCATCAAAAGCCTTGGCTTTGTCGCTGATGCGCTTCAACAGCGGAACAGAGGCAATCACCTTGTCCGTTTTCTGCCCGATTCGCTCGGCCGCCGCGGTCATTTTCCGCGCCGTTAAAACCATTAAAAGATCAACATTCCGTTTATGAACATTCAGTTTCATTGTCAGTCTATCGCATTTAAAAGTTTTTCATATTCCGCACGCATTTCGTTTTCGTCCAAAGGCTCCCCCGCTTTATCCATGACAAACAGAGTAATCAGCAGGCGTTCCATTTCCTCCAGCAACGTTGCGAAATACGTTTCTTCGGTTATTTTATCCAAATTTAGACATAAACGCAAGTACGTTTTTAATTTTCCCGCATCGGTGATTGATTCCGCCAAATCCGCGGAATCAACAGGGGTTCCGTCATCGTCGATTTGTTCGATTTTACCCATAAGATTATAAATTTGTCCAAACATCGGATTTTTGGAAACATCCTGTTTTTCATAGGAATCCAAATCGTTCAGATTGCGTTCCAAAATGTCGGAGGGCACGGGTTCATGGAAATCAAAGCCGACTTCTTTATCAAATTCTTTAAGCACCGGCAACAACTTTGCTTCCGCTTTTTTGGCGCAAAGTTTCAAATCGACGTTTTCCGTATCGGCAAAAGCGCGAATAAACGCAAAGAAAAAAGGCGCGTCATCCGAATCAACGGGATTTTCATCGGTTAAAAACTCGTCCAGCCGCTTCAATGCCGCCGTTTCCAACGCCGACAGCCGCGCCGCGTCGCCGTGTTCCGCCGCTTTTTTACGCTCTGCAATCAAATCCTGTTCGTTCATGGGCTTGCCTCCTGTCTTTGCTTATTTTATAGCAAATTCGGACGGGTAATCAAAACATTCTTTCCGCCACGCAAAAAAGCCCGCGTTTCCGCGGGCTTTTCCGTTATAGCACACAGGCTTATTTTTCTTCAGCCAAGTGTTCGTACAGTTTGCGGCGTTCTTCCACCTGTTCCTGCGCGAATTTGACCAAGTTTTCGTAGCGTTCCGGATTGGTCTTTTTGACAATCTGGAAGCGCGTTTCGTTCGCCATATAGTCGGCCATGGCTTTCGACGGAGCTTTGGAGTCCAACTGCAAGCCCGGTTTGCCTTCACGCACGCGGCGCGGGTCAAAACGGTACAGAGGCCAGAAGCCCGCTTCAACAGCCGCTTTCTGGTGATCCAAGCCCTGTTCGCCGATTTCAAAGCCCTGGGCGATACAATGCGAGTACGCGATAATCAAGGACGGACCGTTGAAGGATTCGGCTTCAACCATCGCTTTGATGACCTGCGCGTCGTTCGCGCCCAAAGCAACCTGAGCGACATAGACGTTTTCGGACGACATGGCAATCATGCCCAAGTCTTTGCGGGGCAGAGCCTTGCCCGCAACCGCGAATTTGGCGGACGCGCCAATCGGGGTCGCTTTGGACTGCTGACCGCCCGTGTTGGAGTAAACGCCGGTATCCATGACCAGAATGTTGACATTCTTGCCGGAATACAGAACGTGGTCCAAACCGCCGTAGCCGATATCGTAAGCCCAGCCGTCGCCGCCCAGCGTCCAAACGGATTTTTCAACAAAGTAATCCGCCAAACCGTTCAGCGTTTTCGCCGCTTCCGTATTCATCGAAGCCAATTTGGCTTTCAACGCTTCGACGCGGGCGCGCTGTTCCTGAATTTCGGCATCGTTCGTCTGGGACGCGGTCAAAATCGCGTTTGTCAAATCGCCGCCGACTTCGCTTTCCATTTCTTTAATCAGCTGGTGAGCGTAGTTTTTCTGGAAGTCGATGGACAAACGCATGCCCAAACCGAATTCCGCGGCGTCTTCGAACAGCGAGTTCGACCAAGCCGGACCGCGACCGTTCGCGTCTTTCGCGTACGGAGTGGTCGGCAGGTTGCCGCCGTAAATGGACGAGCAGCCCGTCGCGTTCGCAATCATCAAACGATCGCCGAACAACTGGGTCAGCAACTTGACATACGGCGTTTCGCCGCAGCCTGCGCAAGAACCCGAGAATTCAAACAACGGACGCAGCAACTGGACGTTTTTGACCAGTTTCTTTTCAATCTTGGTGCGATCGACATCCGGCAAAGACAAGAAGAAGTCGAAGTTCGTCTTTTCCTGTTCCAGATGAGCCGCAATCGGCTGCATGTTGATGGCTTTCTTTTCGGGATCGGCTTTGTTCTTGGCGGGGCAAGCGTGCGTACACAGCGAGCAGCCCGTGCAGTCTTCCGGCGCGACCTGAATGATGAAAGCGGAATCCGTGAACTCTTTACCTTTGAAAGCGGCGGATTTGAAGCCCGCGGGAGCTTTCTTCAGATCTTCGTTCGTGGCGACTTTGGCGCGGATTGCCGCGTGCGGGCAAACCATGGCGCACTTGCCGCATTGGATACAGGTTTCGGGATCCCAAACGGGGATGTCGGACGCGATGCAGCGTTTTTCGTACTGCGTCGTCGCCGTCGGCCAAGTGCCGTCAGCCGTCCAATCGAAATCGGACACTTTCAGTTCTTCGCCCTTGCCTTCCAAAATCTTGCCGGCGACTTTCTTCACGACTTCGGGAGCCGTTTCGGGAACGCCCGGCAGACGTTTGAATTTGGACGTCGGTTTGTCGGTGATTTTGATTTCATGCAGGTGAGCCAAAGACGCATCCACAGCGGCGAAGTTTTTGTCAACCAGCGCCTGACCTTTTTTCATATAGGTCTTTTCAATGGATTTCTTAATCGCCTTGATGGCTTCGTCGCGGGGCAGAACGCCCGACAGAGCGAAGTAGCAGGTCTGCATAATCGTGTTGATGCGGCGGCCCATGCCCGTCTGTTTCGCGACTTCGACAGCGTCAATCGAATACAGTTTCAGGTGTTTTTTGATGATTTCTTCCTGAACTTCGACCGGCAGGTGATCCCAAACTTCTTCCGCTTTGAACGGAGCGTTCAACAGGAACACGGCGCCGTCTTTCGCCTGCGCCAGCATGTCGATTTTTTCCAAGAACGGGAAGTGGTGGCACGCGACAAAGTCCGCTTTGTTAATCAAATACGGCGCATTGATGACGTGGTTCGCGAAACGCAGGTGCGACGTGGTCATCGCGCCCGATTTTTTCGAGTCGTACACAAAGTACGCCTGACCGTAAACGCCGTCTTCGCCCGCGATAATCTTAATCGAGTTTTTGTTCGCGCCGACCGTACCGTCAGCACCCAAACCGAAGAAGATGGCGCGCTTGACGTCTTCGTCTTCGATGTCGAACGAATTGTCGACGTCCAAGGACAAGTGCGTCACGTCGTCCGTCAGACCGACCGTAAAGCGGGTCTTGGGTTCGGCTTTTTCGGCGTTTTCAAACACGGCTTTCGCCATGGCGGGGGTGTATTCTTTGGAAGACAGACCGTAGCGACCGCCGATGACGCGCGGCATGGATTTCAGCTTGCCAGCCGCAAAAGCGTCGGCAACGGCGGAAACGACATCCAGGAACAACGGTTCGCCTTGCGCGCCCGCTTCTTTCGTGCGGTCCATGACGGCAATCGTTTTGACCGTGGCGGGCAGAGCTTTAATCAGTTCTTCCGCGGGGAACGGACGATACAGGTGAATCTTGACGACACCGTATTTTTTGTCTTTCAAATGGGCAACCGTGGCTTCGGTCGTATCGGCGCCCGACCCCATGATAACGACGACCTGTTCGGCGTCTTTCGCACCGACATAGTCGACCAAGTGGTACTGGCGACCCGTGATTTTGGCGTATTTGTCCATCGCTTCCTGAACGACTGCGCCGCATTTTTCATAATACGGGTTGGCGGCTTCGCGAATCTGGAAGAACACGTCGGGGTTCTGAGCCGTACCGCGCAAGACGGGGTGATCCGGCGTCAAGGCGTGTTCGCGGTTGAAGTCCATCGGCAGACCTTTGACGAATTCGCGCAGCTGGTCGTCGGAGATGACTTCGATTTTGTTGATTTCGTGCGACGTGCGGAAACCGTCAAAGAAGTGCATGAACGAAACGCGGGATTTCATCGTGGCGTACTGAGCAATCGCCGCCATATCCTGCGCTTCCTGAACGTTGTTCGAGCACAGCATCGCAAAGCCCGTCTGACGGCAAGCCATCACGTCGGAGTGATCGCCGAAAATCGACAAAGCGTGCGTCGCAACGGCGCGCGCGGCGACGTGCATAACGAACGGGGTCAATTCGCCCGCGATTTTGTACAGGTTCGGAATCATCAGCAACAAGCCCTGCGACGCCGTAAAGGTCGTCGTCAAAGCGCCAGCCTGCAAAGAACCGTGAACAGCGCCGATAGCGCCGGCTTCGGACTGCATTTCATAGATTTCGGGAACTTTGCCCCAAATGTTCTTGACGCCCTGAGCCGCCCACGCGTCAGCCCATTCGCCCATCGGGGACGACGGGGTAATCGGGTAGATAACGGCGACTTCGTTCAGACGATGCGCAACACCCGCCGCGGCTTCGTTTGCGTCCATCATCTTCATTTTTTGGTTTTTATCCGCCATGGATTTACTCTCCAAGAAATTAGAAAAAACAATGTGTTTCGGGAAAAATCCGCGAAAACGCCTGCCAATCAGGCGCTTCGACAGCTTTTCCCGACCGCATGCCGGCTACTTTAACCCACAAAGGAAACGTCTTCAATACTTTTTTAATGAAATCTTGAACGATTTGGCATAATCTTTTTGACGAAAGGAAACGCCCATGCCCGATTTTTCGTTTGAACAAAACATCCCCGATTTGTTTGCCCCCGTCAACGGATTGGTCGCAGGCGTCGACGAAGCGGGACGCGGTCCGTGGGCGGGTCCCGTCGTCGCGGGCGCGGTGATTTTTCCGAACCTTGAAATTTCGGAACACTTGCGCGCAACCCTGAACGATTCCAAAAAGCTGACAGCCGCGAAACGCGCAACTTTGTTCGACGAACTGCATCAATCGAACGCGCTTATCGGCTGCGGCAGTGCAAGCGTTGAAGAAATCGACACGCTTAATATATTGCAGGCGACTTTTCTGGCGATGCGGCGCGCAATCGGCGCCCTGCCCGTCAAGCCCGAATACGCGCTGATTGACGGCAACAAAGTGCCGCCGAACATGCCCTGCCCCGCCCAAGCCGTCATCAAAGGCGACGCATTAAGTCTGTCCGTCGCCGCCGCTTCGATTGTCGCAAAAGTCACCCGTGACCGGCTGATGACCGAACTGGCGAAAGAATTTCCGTATTACGGCTGGGAAAACAATGCGGGCTACGGCACGAAAGCGCATCAAGACGGACTGAAAACGCACGGCATTTGCATCCATCACCGCAAATCCTACGCCCCGATTAAAAAGTTTCTGTAACGCCCCAAAACGTTAAAAAAGTCTAAATGAATCAATATGTTTTTTATCAAAATTATTTTTCGATTTTAACAATTTAATTACCTCTGACGCCTATTCTGGTTGACAGAAAAGATTACCGAATGGGTGCAAGTATGACCTCTTTAAAAACAAACGTTATTCTGTCGGGCGACAGTATCGAAATGATGAACAGCCTGCCCGAAAAATCCGTCGACATGGTGTTTGCCGATCCTCCTTACAACATGCAGTTGGGCGGGGATTTGTTCCGTCCCGACAATTCGCAGGTGGACGGCGTTACCGACGAATGGGATCAGTTCGCCGACTTTCAGGCTTACGACAAATTCACGGTCGATTGGCTGAAAGCCGCCAAACGCGTTCTGAAAGACGACGGAACGCTGTGGGTCATCGGATCGTATCACAACATTTTCCGCGTCGGCAACATGTTGCAAAATTTGGGCTATTGGATTTTGAACGACGTTGTTTGGGTCAAAGCCAACCCCATGCCGAACTTCAAAGGCACCCGTTTGTGCAACGCGCACGAAACGCTGATTTGGTGTTCCAAGTCGCCCAAAGCGAAATTCACGTTCAATTACGAAGCGATGAAAATCTTTAACGACGACAAGCAGCTGCGCAGCGATTGGGAGCTTCCGATTTGCAGCGGCAACGAACGCTTGAAGGATGAAAACGGCGAAAAACTGCATTCGACGCAAAAACCCGAAGCTTTGCTGTACCGTATTTTGACCATGTGCACCAACCCCGGCGATATCGTGCTTGACCCGTTTTTCGGCACGGGAACGACGGGTGCGGTCGCGAAAATGCTGGGACGCCGCTTTATCGGCATTGAACGCGAACAGCGTTATATCAAAGGCGCGCAAGCCCGCATCGACGGCATTATGCCCGTCAACGACATGTCCGCCCTTCAGCTGTCCTGCAAACGCAAAGAACCGCGCATTCCGTTCGGAACAGTGCTGGAATACGGTTTATTGCAGGCGGGCGATTGGCTGTTTGACGCAAAACAGCGTTTTGCCGCCAAAGTTCACGCTGACGGATCGCTGACCGCGGACAATATTTCGGGGTCGATTCACAAAGTCGGCGCGCAACTGCAAGGATTGCCCAGCTGCAACGGCTGGACGTTCTGGCATTTTGAAAAACGCCACCACGATTTGGAAGTCATTGACACCTTGCGTCAGGAAATTCGGACGAAATTGTTCGCCGCCTGAGTTTTCAAAAGTGATTAAAGTCCCGTAAAATCGTTTTTACGGGGCTTTTTTCTGTTTCATTTTATCGAAAAAAGCATTATAATTTCGTCCGGTTTATCAAAGGAGCTTTGCTATGTCCGTTTTAGCCGATGCTTTCAACCCGAAAAATGCCGAACATTCGTTTTTATCCCGTTTGTTTTCGTCGCCGATTGTGCGCGGAACGTACAAGGATGAAAAGCCCGAAATCGAAATCGGCTTAATCGGCACAAAAACGGAAAAAAAGCGTTTGGCGCATCTGGTCAATACGATTGCCAAAAATTCGCCGACGGGCAGAAAAGTTTTGGAAGACGCGGCTAAAGCGGGATATTCCGTCGGTTTCGAACTGCTGGCGGAAAGTTGCGGCTGTTGCGACAGGGAAACCAAGAAAATATCCCTGAATCCGTGCATGAACGACGCCAAACTGACAACGACGTTCGCCCACGAATCGCGCCATGCCCAGCAGGATATGCGCAACATCAATTCGCATTTCTGCACTTACGACGTTGCAACGGAACTGAAACTGCGCCGCGCCAAAGAAGCCGACGCCCAAGCCGTCGCTTTGCAAACCGCATTGGAAATCCGCTCGGCGACGCATGACGGTTCGGCTTTTCGCGAATTCAAAAAAGCCTATCCCGAAATCGTTGCCGATTTGCCTTTGTTCACCAAAGAAAAACCGCTTGAAAACGTTGTTGCCGACCGCAACAAAAATATGACCGTCGCGTTCAACAGCTGGTTTGATCAGCAAGGCATCGTATCCGCTTACGAAGAGGGATATTTAAAAGCGCATTTGGAATCCGTCGTCGGCAAAAACGAAACGGAGCTGTTGCATATTTTTGCAGAGCGTCCGTTCCGCGGGCATTTAAGCTCGGTGCAAATTCTGGAACAGGTTTGCCAAACGGAAGACGGAAAATGCTATATGGGCACCGACCGCCACGCTTTGGACCGCCCGAAAATGTGCGGCATCGCGTTTGAAACAAAAGAAGCGGCGGATATTTTCTTTGCACGCCGCGAACGCCTGACGGGACAGCCGAAAGACAGCTCCTATCAGGAATTGCCGTCCCGCGGTTCGCTGACGTTCACGCCGAAATACGCTTATTTCGATATGCCCTACGATGTCAAAAAAGCGGCGGTTTTAAAGGCTTTGTCAGACAGAAAATCACGGTAGCGCCACACGTCCCAAGACCGCCACGGGCTACGCCCTCGCGGTTTCGAATCTGTATTTATTTTCATACATTTATCGAACTTGCGAGTCCGCCTTGGCGGGCGAAGCAATCCCGTGATTGGCCGGCATGGATGTCATTACTTGCACGGGATCACCACGTCGGGCTGTCGCCCTCCTCGTGATTTCGAATAATATATTGATTAAAAACATAAAATCGAACTTGCGAGGAGCAACGAAGTCGCGACGCGGCAATCCCCGCCTTGGTCCACACAAAAACCGCCGCGCTTGCGGGTTGCCGGCGCGGCGGTTTCTGTTTTGTGGTATTGAACAAGCGGTTACCTGCCCGCTCCATTCCGCGCACGAAGCATTTGCGCTACGGCGGTTTGTTGTTTGGCTTTCTTTGCCGCGGGCTTTTTCATGCCTTTCGTGCGCGCGGGAATGGTGTCGGCGCGTGTCGGAATGCCGTTCAAAGCTTTGGCATCGTCCTTGCCCGTCATTTCCTTGCGGATTTCAAAGTATTTCTGCATCTGCTGCATCGTGTAATCGCACACGTCCAGATATTTGCCGCCGTTCAGAATTTCGGGGTTGTCCTTGAAGTAATTGCCGTGCTTCGTCCACGCGATTTCCGAAATCGTTTTCTGCGCGGAAATCGACATATCAAAGCTCATCTGATGTTCTTTGTCTTTGCCGTTCGCAATGTCGCGCAAATCCTGCTGCATCGGTTCCAGCAAATAGTTGGCTTCGTAAACCGTCTTCGTCCCCTGCTGGTCGTACCACGATTTGAACGTGTCGGTCAGCAGCTGATCGCCCAGCTGCGCGTCGTTTTTAATCAACGCCTGCGTAAAGCCTTTGGCAATCGGCGGATAATATTTGTAAAATTCCTGCTTCGGCGCTTCGTCGCCCAAACGGAACATTTCTTCGCACGCCGTTGCCGCATACGCCTGCGCGTCTGCTTCCATCGCGCGCATGTAAATCAAGTTCGTTTTGACGTCCCATCTGTTTTCTTCCAGATTGGAGGCACGCGCGAACTGCCCCGCATGGCGGCATTCGTGGCACATCGTTCCCACCAGCTTTGCATCGGTAAACTTCGGATTCAGCGCAATGCGTTTCTTTTCGGGATCGGCAAAGCCGAAAGCGCGGTTTTCACCTTTGATAAAATTGAAATGGTATCCGTTGTCCGCCGCGATTTGCAGCGTTTCCAAACCGACCTTGCTGCGCGCCAAGCGGTTAATCAAAGCAATCATGCGCGGGCGGTCCTTTTTCGCGCAATAGCGCAAATCAACGTCAACGGCGGGTTTTTCGTCGGGATATTCGGCTTTTTTGTACGGAGCGAAAGCTTTTTTCAGCGTTCCCGCAAGCTTGCGCTGAGCCAGAATATTTCTCCAGCGTTCAATCGTGTTGCCCATGCTCATCGTTTCGCCGACGTTGCCGCGCGGCTGTCCCATTTCGGGCAGGCGGCGTTCAAAAGCGTCTTTGTTCGTCGGCAAAGCGTCAACGGATTTGTCGGGATCGATACCCGCGCATCTGTACCGGATTTCAAAGAACGCCTGCGCGTCGGATTTCGTGCGTTCGCCGACAGAGGCAAAACGCGGTTCGTCCAAGAAATTCGGGTTTTCCGCCGACAGATAGTTGCCGTTTTTCGTCCAACCGACCTTTTCCACAACGGTTTTGGAATCGACGTTTTCGGCGAACGTGTACATGCGCGTAAAGTTCCCTTTAATCGCGTCGTGCATCGGTTCGATGATATAGCCTTCCTCGTAATTCTGCTTGGTGCGCGTCTGGTCGTACCAGCCTTTGAAGACCTCGGACACGACTTTGTCGTTCAAAACGCCCTCTTTGGCAAAAGCCTGTTCATAGGAATTGTAAATAGGCGGATAAAATTTGGCAAAAGTCGCCAAAGGTCCTTTGTCGCCCTGCATTTCCAATTCTTTGCACGCTTTGACGGCATACGCCTGCGCGTCGGCTTCCTTGGCGCGGGAATAGCGGACAATCGACGCGACGTTCAGTTCGTCGCGGTCGGGCATGCCTTTCATGCGTTCCGCTTGCCCCGCGTGACGCGATTCGTGGCACAAAGTCGAAACCAGTTTGTCGTCCGACGCCATGGGCCCCAAGCCGATATACTTCATATCGCCGCCGAAATAACAGCCGAAGCAGTTTGTTTTCGCATCCAAAAAGCCGAACTTCACGCCCGCTTTGTTGGCGATTTCAAGCGTTTCGCGTCCCGCTTCGGATTTTGCCAAGCGGTTGACGATGTGAATCATGCGCGGCATTTCTTCGTCGGTGCACAGCGACAAATCGACATCGACCGTCAGTTGTTCGTTCGGGTCGTAAGAAACTTTCTGCTTGGGTTCTTCCAGAACTTTTTGCAGCATCGAAGACGTCATTATTTCCATAGCTCAAACTCCTTCAACGGGAACGGCGCGCCGACAAAGCGGACAACACGGCGGGACTCAAAGCTTTCGCGGTTTTCTTTTCGAACATGCCCGCCAGCGGTTTTTCACCCATTTTGGGACGTTCGCGGTGCATATAGTCGGGACGCGTCGGAATCGTCGCCAAAGACGGATCGGGTTCCATACCCGTCAATTCCTTGCGCAATTTGAAGAAATCCTGCATATCGCCCATCGCCTGTTGGGCGACATCCATAAACTTGCCGCTTTCCAGCTGTTTCGGGTCTTTGGTGTAATAGTTGCCGTCCTTTGTCCAGCACGCCAAAGCGACGACTTCCTCCGCCGTCATTTTTTGCTTGTCGTAGAACAGAGTCGGTTCCTTGCCCTGTTTCAAATCATAGATTTCCTTGGTCATCGGTTCGATTTGATAGGCTTCTTCGTAAACCGTTTTGGTGCGGATTTGGTCGTACCACGATTCGTTTGTTTCCGTCATAACTTCATGGTTGACTTTGCCGTGCTTGTCGTAAGACGCGCGGAACGCTTCCTCGATTTCGGGATAGCGGGACGCAAAGATGTTGTACGGCGAACGGTCGCCCTGCAACGACAATTCCTTGCACGCCGTAATCGCGTAAGTCTGCGCGTCGGCTTCCATCGCGCGGAAGCACATCAGTTCCGAACGCACGTCCATGACGCCGAACGCTTCGTGCGCGCCGCGGACGAACTGCCCCGCGTGACGGCATTCGTGGCACAAAGTCCCGACCAGTTTTTCGTCGGATTCCTTGGGGTTCAAGCGAACCCAATGTCCCGCTTCGTCGCACGCACCGCAACAACGGACGCCGTCGTCGAAAAAGCTGAATTTGAACCCGTTGTCCGCCGCGATTTGCAGCGTTTCCAAACCGCACGGGCTTTTCGCCAAACGATTGACCAAAGCAACCATGCGCGGCTTGTCCGTTTCCTTGCATTCCGTCATGTCGATATCGACGACGGGCTTTTCCGCAGGGTCATATCTTGAATCGGACAAGGGGAGTTCAAAAGCTTCTTTCAACATTGTAAACGTCCTTTTGGTTATTTCTGAAAAGGATTGTATTTCCGTACACTTTTTTTGTCAATAAAAAGCATCGTTTTGCCATAAAAAAAGAGGCTTTGAAACCAAAGCCCCTTTTTCGGGAGAAAACTCTTCTCAAGCCCTGTCCGCCCGCCGTCTGCCCGCGATTTGGGCGGCGATTTTCACCTGACGCAGGGAATCCGCGGCTGTCTTGCTCTTTTTGGACGCGAGCGTTTTGTTTTTCGCGCCTTTCAGGTTTTCGGGGTCGCGAACGGGCATGGATTTATAGCTGGCGTCGGGCTTCATTCCCGTTCGGACTTCGCGCACTTTGAAAAACTTGTCCGCCGTGTTGACCGACGCGGCGCACAGCGACAGTTTTTCGGGGTCTTCCAACACGCCGAAATTGTCCGCCCAATAACATTCGCCCTTGGCGTTCAGACAGATTTTGCTGACGATTTCCTTGGATGAAATCGCGCCCTGGTAAGGCAAATCCGCTTCCGCCTTGTCTTTCATCGCGTCGTTCATCACGTCTTGAATGTAGCCTTCTTCGTATCCTTCAACGACGATTTCGTCCTGATACCAACCGTTAAAGGTTTTCTGCAACACCTTGTCGGAAATCGGCGCTTTGGCATCGGGCATGGCGTTTGCGAAATTTTCCGCCATAACGGGCGCGTCTTCTTCGAATTTGTCCCACGGCTTAGAATTGTTGCCGAACACTTTGATTTGGTGGCACGTCGCCGCCGCGGCGGTTTCGGCATCGGCTTCCAAAGCGCGGTTGTACATCACGTCGCACTTCAAATTGTATGAACCGAAATTGCCCTCCGCCCCATGGATGAACTGCTGTGCGTGACGGGCTTCATGCGCCAAAGTCGCAATCAAAGTGTTGTCGTTCATTTTGGGATTCAAAACCAGCATTTTCGTTTCAGGATCGCAAAAGCCCAGCGAATCTTTTTGGTTTTCAAACGCCAGCGTGTAGCCCGCATCCGCCGCATCCTGCAAAACGGCTTTGCCGAACGGGGAATTTTCCGCAATCGTGTTGATAAAGCTGATTAAACGGCGTTCCGCATTGTTGCTGACCGCCAAAAGCCCCAGTTCAACCAGCGGTTTTTGGTCGGAATATTGTTTTTGGGGCTTTTTGGGCTTGTTTTTCTTGGGGAAAACGGTGTTTAAAATTTGTTCGGTCATGGCGGAACATCCTTGATAAATCGATTGTCTTGATTTTTAGCGTGAAAAACTTTTCCTGTCAAGATTTTTGTCTAAAAATTTTTATTGCAAGGCGGGGGCGGAAATTGTATAGTGTCCTTTAAAGAAACACTTTTTCCGTAAAGGGGGTATGTTTTTCTCTTTCCAAGGGTGAAAGGGATTTTATCGTTGAGTTTTCGTTTCGGGTCGGTTAGAATGCCGCCCAAGCGATATGTTTTTAACGGGGGCTTTGCCCTCCTCTTTATGAAAAGGAATGATATCAAATGGTACAAGTCGTAGTTCGTGACAACAACGTTGATCAGGCTTTGAAAGCTTTGAAAAAGAAAATGCAGCGCGAAGGCGTTTTCCGTGAAATGAAATTG
>CAVCSV010000033.1:0-21776 GCA_963604715.1 Limosilactobacillus gorillae | reverse complement strand
ATCTGGACTTTAATCCGAATGTTTTTCGAGACAAAACGGTTCTGTTGCCCTGCGACGATCCGGAATGGAGCAATTTTACAAAGTTTTTTGCCCAAAATTTCGAAGCGTTCGGATTAAAAAAGCTTATCAGTACAAGCTTCGCCGCCGAAAGCAAATCGTACAAAACAGATTGGCAGCCGACTTTGTTTGAACGTCAAAATCCTGCTTTTGATGTCGATAAAACAAGAATTAAGGGTAAAATTTTTACTTTGACGCGCGGTGAAAGCGCAAAAACGGACATTAACGCTTTGAAATGGCGGTATTTGGACGATGACGGCGATTTTCGCAGCGCGGAAGTGACCGAGTTGCGCGATGAAGCGGATATAATCGTCACCAATCCGCCGTTTTCTTTGTTTAGGCGGTTTTTGGAATGGATTATGGAGGCACGGAAAAGTTTTGCTATTATCGCCAATCAAAATTCCGTTACATATAAAGAAGTTTTTCCGTTGATTAAAAACAATAAAATTTGGCTTGGAAAAGGTTTTACGGGCGGTGCCTCGCATTTTATCAGCAATTATCAAGATTATGCGACGGCAAGCGATCACAAAGACGGAATGATTCGCGTGTCGGGTATTATTTGGCTGACCAATCTTGATCATGGCAGACGACACCAGCCTTTAACGCTGATGACAACGGCGGATAATCTGAAATACAGCAAACACAAGGAAATTCGGGAAACGGGTTATCAAAGATATGACAACTACGACGCAATCGAGGTGCCGTTTACCGATTCCATTCCGTCCGATTATAATGGCGCAATGGGAGTTCCAATCAGTTTTTTGGATAAATACAATCCTGAACAATTCGAAATCATCGGCGCAACCGAAAGCGAGGGCGTCGGCTTTTCAAACGGATTGTGGAAAGCGGAAAGCCGTGTCGCGCAGCCTTTGGTGAACGGCGTTAAAAAATACAAAAGAATTTTTATCAGAAAAAGAGGATGAAATGAAAACGACTTTGAAACAAATAGCCGTATCCGATTTATGCAAAGGCTTTGTCTATAACGAATTGGAGGGCAAGGGCTTGTTCGGTTTGGACGGGCGGTTGACGATTCAGCCCGAATATCAGCGCAATTACATTTACGCCGACGGCAAAAAAGATGTCGCTGTGATTGATTCAATGCTGAAAGGCTATCCTTTGGGATTGATTTATTTCAACAAAACAGGAGATGATACTTATGAAGTCCTTGACGGACAGCAGAGAATTACAACCATCGGACGTTTTTTGACAAACCGCTTCGCCGTCAAAGACCATAACGGTATGGAACAATACTTTGACGGACTGAATCTTGAAACGCAAAAGAGAATTTTGGATACGGCGCTGTTGGTGTATGTGTGTTCGGGGACAGAAGCGGAAATTAAAGAATGGTTTAAAACAATCAATATCGCGGGCGTTCCGCTGAATAATCAAGAATTGCTGAATGCCGTTTATTCGGGACCGTTTGTTACATCGGCAAAACAGGAGTTCAGCAATTCCCAAAACTCCAATGTCCAAAAGTGGAGTGCCTATATCAACGGGACGGTCAACAGACAGGATTACCTGGAATGCGCTTTGGATTGGGTCAGCCGCGGCAATATTTCAAGCTATATGTCGGCGCATCGGCAAGATTTGAATATTACGGAACTGAAGACATATTTCAACAGCGTCATAGATTGGGTGTCCACCGTTTTTATTGATGTTGAAAACGAAATGCGCGGTTTGGAATGGGGGCGGCTGTACGAACGGTATCACGCAACGCCCTATAGTCCGCAAAAGGTTTCCGAACGGGTGAACGCTTTGTTTTCCGATCCGTTCGTAACGAATAAAAGAGGAGTGTTCGAATATATTTTGAGCAAGGAAACGGATACAAAACTTTTGCATATCCGTGTTTTCAACGAAGCAATCAAACGAACCGTTTATGCCCGCCAAACGGAAAACGCCAAACAAAAAGGAGTTTCCAACTGTCCCCTTTGCGCCGTTGGCGACAATGCAAACAGAACGAAAATCTGGAAATTGTCCGAAATGGATGCCGATCATGTCAAAGCATGGAGCAAGGACGGTGCGACAAGTATCGAAAACTGCGAAATGCTGTGCAAAACGCATAACCGCGCGAAAGGAAACGCCTGAGTTAAAAACTCAATCGGCGTTTGACTGTTCTATCCCGTATATCGCGACAGAATTTCGGATAAAACGTCTTTGTCCAAATCGCGGACGGGAATGACGGGATTCGATGCAACACCAAGAAAGTCATTGTCGAGAATAAAGCTTTTATTGTTTACAAAAAAACGCCGATTGCTCGGCGTTTAATTTTTGCTTTATGGTGCCCCTGGCCGGAATCGAACCAGCACGATCGTAAGATCAACAGATTTTGAGTCTGCCGCGTCTACCAGTTCCGCCACAGGGGCTCTCAAAACAAAAATGAATATACATCCTTTTACGGGGATGTCAACAATTAAATATCCAAATCCTCAACAAATTTTGCATGTTCTTGAATATATTGGAATCTCAGTTCGGGATGCGTGCCCATCAGCTGTTCGACAAGGTCGTTTGTCGCCGCGACTTCGTGCGAATCTTCTTCTTTGCGGGGGTCGGGAACGCAAACGCGAATCAGCAAACGCTTGTCGGGCGCCATGGTTGTTTCCTTCAGCTGCGCGGGGGGCATTTCGCCCAACCCTTTAAAGCGGCTGATTTCCACTTTTTTGGCGTTTTTCAGCTCTTTTTTGATGATTCTGTCCTTGTCCGCGTCGTCCACGGCGTAAAACACTTTGTTGGCATACGCCAAGCGGTACAGCGGCGGGACTGCCAGATAAAGGTGTCCTTTTTGTATCAGTTTCGGCATTTCGCGGTAGAAGAAAGTCATCAGCAGGGACGCGATGTGCGCGCCGTCAACGTCCGCATCGGTCATGATGATGATTTTTTCGTATCTCAACGCCGATTCGTCGTAATGTTCGCGCCGCCCGCAGCCCAAAGCTTCGGTGATGTTGTTGATTTCTTCGTTGGCGTGGATTTTGTCGTTCGACGCGCTGGCGACGTTCAAAATCTTGCCGCGCAAAGGCAGAATCGCTTGGATTTCGCGGTTGCGCGCCTGTTTTGCCGAACCGCCCGCCGAATCGCCTTCGACGATGAAGATTTCCGTGCCGATTGCCGACGAGCGCGAACAGTCCGACAGTTTTCCAGGGAGTCTCAAGCGTTTTGTCGCCGATGCGCGCGCGGTTTCGTTTTGCTTTTTCTTGCGCTGGCGTTCGGCGGAACGTTCCAAAACGTGGGTCAGCAAAGCCGTCGCCGTTTTGGTGTCGCCCGACAGCCAGTGGTCGAACTGGTCTTTGATAGCCGTGTCGACCAATCGCGTCGCCTCGGGCGAACCGAGCTTCTCCTTGGTTTGTCCTTGGAATTGCGGGTCTTTCATAAACAGGGACAGGACGATGCCCGCCGAACCGATGACGTCTTCGGTCGTGATTTCGGCGGTTTTCTTGTTTCCCAGCATTTCGGCGTAGCCGCGCAAGCTGCGGGTTAGGGCGGAACGCAAGCCCGCTTCGTGCGTGCCGCCCTGCGGCGTGCGAATCGTGTTGCAGAACGAACTGATAAAGCCCGCTTCGCCGTCCTCCAGCCAAGTCATCGCCCATTCGACGAAGCCTTTGCCGTCGGGCAGTTCGGAACGCCCCGCAAACGGTTTCGGCGTAACGACGGGTTCGTCGCGCAGCTGGTATTTCAAAAAGTCTTCCAGCCCGTTGGGGAACTTCAGCGTTTCCTCGGCGGGCGTTTTGTCGTCGCCCGTCAGCAGGGACGGGTCGCATTTCCAGCGGACTTCGACGCCCTTGAACAAAAACGCTTTGGAACGCGCCATGCGAAACAGGATTCCCGGCTTGAACGTTTGGCGTTCGCCGAAAATTTCCGTGTCGGGTTTGAAGATGACCGTCGTGCCGCGTCTGTTCGACACCGCGCCCATGTTCTGCAAAGGCGTAACGGGAACGCCGCGCGAATACTTTTGCACCCACAGGGTTTTGTCGCGGGCGACTTCGATGGTCATTTCGGACGAAAGCGCGTTCACGACCGCCGCGCCGACCCCATGCAAGCCGCCCGAAACCGCATACGCTTTGCCGCCGAACTTGCCGCCCGAATGTAGCGAAGTCATGATGACTTCCAACGCTGATTTGTCGGGATATTTCGGATGCGGGTCGACGGGGATGCCGCGCCCGTTGTCCTTGACGCGCACGGAACCGTCGGCGTACAGCTCCATTTCGATAACGGAAGCGTAGCCCGCGACGGCTTCGTCCATGGCGTTGTCCAGAATTTCCGCCGCCAAGTGGTGGTACGACGTTTCGTCCGTGCCGCCGATGTACATGCCGGGGCGGCGGCGGACGGGTTCCAAGCCTTCCAGAATTTCAATGTCTTTCGCCGAATAGTCGGACGTCGTCGAAAGCGTTTGTTCGTTAAATAAATCTTCAGCCATTATGTTACACTTCAGTCAGAGTTATGAATTCTTTTGCGTTTCAAAGTTTGTTTCGGCGCGGGAAACACGGTGGAAAAAGCGGTGAACAGCGCGTCCGCAAAGTTTTCGTCGAACGGCAGTTTGCCCGTGTACCAATCGGGCGCCAGCTTTGAATCGCCGTTTGCAAACGCGGCAAAACGCTTCGTCCACGGGCGGTCGACACCCAAAGCGACCGCGAACGGCAGGTGTTTGGCGTACAGCGCGCGGATTTTGCGGTCGGCGCTGCGCATCGTGGACAACAGCGTGTCGTCCTGCGACGACAGGTAGATTTTATAGCCTTCCATATTGTCCAGCAGCGATTTGCCCAAAACGGACGGCAGCTGCAGCAGGGAATAAAAGACGGCAATGCAGATTAAAGTTGCCGTGAACCAAACGGCGGTCGTCCACGTCGTTTCCACGCCGTACCAGTACAATCCCTGAGCCAGCGCCGTTACAAACACGCCCGCCGTCAAAAACGGCACAATCAAAGCGCGGCGGTTGTGCGACCAGCAACCTTTTTTCAAGCGCGAGAACAAGGCTTTTCCCGCGAAGTAAAGCGGAACGAAGCAGATGATGCAGAACAAAGCCGTCAATCCCGTCGTTTGAACGAACGGGGACAGCGACGCGACCGCCGCGACGGACAAAACGGTCATCAAAATTCCGAACCAGAAATAAGTCTGATGGAACGTGATGAATTTCGATTTGTATTCGCGCCGCGTCTTTTTGTCGACAATGTCCGTCAGCCGCCGCAGTTTCAGCCCGTTGGCGGAGGTCAGCTTGAAAACCGTGGAATCCCCCGAAAACAGTTTTTTCGCCAGCGCTTTTTCCAAAGTCGAAAGCGTTTTGAGCGAATCCGTCCGTTTGACCAGCAACAGTTTTCCGTTTTCCTCTTCGAACGACAGAAATCCTTTGCCCGCCATATTCAGCAGCATGACGAACAGCGTTTTGGGGACGGTTTGTTTGTGCAGGGCGTAATAAACGACGGCAGGGGTCAAATCGTCTTTTTTGACGGGCAGCGCCTGCGTCGAAGCGGGGATTTGGTTCTTTTTCAGGCTTATCCAAGTCGCCCAATAGTACGAGCAGACGAACAAAAACGCCAGAAAGCTCATCAGCGCCGTGCCGTGTTCGCGCAGAAAACGATCGAACTTGGCATTGTAAACGGGGGCGGCGTCGCTTTCCTCCCAATTCGTGACGATAATCATTCCTTCGAACGGGGCAAGCGGGAAAGTCAGAACAAACGCGGTGTCGTTTTCGGAATCGCGGCGGATTCGGACGTCATGCTGCGGTCTGTTCATATCGCCCGTCAGCGCCGTTCGGGAAAACACTTTTGCGCCGCGGGGATAAATGACGGTTGCGCCCGCGCGGGTGACGGGGATGTCCCAATGCTGTCCCGTTACGTTCCAAATCAATTCCTTGAAAGCGCGGGCATCCGATTTTTCGTTTTCGAATTCGGCGATTTTGTCCGCAAACAGATAAGTGACGGTGAAAACATGAACGCCCGCGGTCAGCGGTTCATCTTGATGCAAAGACAGGCGGACGCCGTTTGCGACGGGTTTCAAAACGGCGGGAACGGGGACGCCGTCAATCGCCGATTCCAAAACGGTGATGTCCGTGCGGTGTTTGTTGCCCGCGCGGTCGGTGTGGTATTTCCCGAAATAGCGGTCAAATCCCGTAATGTCCGTTTCGTCGGGGGCGACGACGCGCTGGACGGTTTCCGTGACCGAAATCGTATCGTTCGCCAAAACTTCGACGCGGCTGAAAAAATAGGGAATGTGCGGGACGAACGGCACTTCGATATAGGTGTCGGGCGGAATCGCGGCAAGGGTTTTCGGTCCGTCGTAATCAAGCGTCATCAAACGCGGACCCGCAGGGGCGGCGGGGGCGGTTTCCGCAGGTGTCTGCGCGGGCTTCATCCGCGAAAAAACTTCCTGTTTCGGGGCGGGGCGGTTTTGTCTGCCCAGCAGGCGGGCTTTGGCTTTGTCCAGAATATTCTGGATGATGCCGCTGTTTTTGTTTGTTTTTACGCCCTCGATGTCGGCGGTGATACCCGAAGACTGCGTATTGTCGAAAAACACCAGCGTTCCGCCGCGCGCGTCGAACACGTTTTTCAACGGCGGGGGCGCGTTCGGGTCGAATCGCGGCTTTTTGGTGTCGAAAGAATCCAAAATTCTGTTCAAATCCGCGCTCAGAGAATCGTCCTGCGCCGCCGTCGGGGAAATCGCCCCGACAAGCGCCAAAGACAGAGCAAAACAGAATAAAAAGTTTTTTGCCATAACCCCGAAACCTGCGTTGTAAACGAATTGTTTACTTTTAGCCGATTTTTTCGCGCGGTGCAAACACAAAA
Source organism: Limosilactobacillus gorillae (assembly GCA_963604715.1). Taxonomy (GTDB): domain Bacteria; phylum Pseudomonadota; class Alphaproteobacteria; order CAAGCB01; family CAG-977; genus UBA2903. The sequence goes on along the minus strand of CAVCSV010000033.1, from coordinate 14,949 downwards.
ACAATCCTTTCCTCTGGCGCCGAGTTGGTGTATAGAGGGGGCAGGTTTTCAATTTTTCAAAGGAAAGTATGATGCTGACGACTTCGCTTGCCAAAGACAAAATCAAAATTCTGCTGCTGGAGGACTTGCACGCCAACGCCGAAAACTATTTCAGAAAACACGGCTACAACAATATCGAAAGCTTGAAAGGCGCGCTGAGCGGGCAGGAATTGATTGACAAAATCAAGGACGTTCACATCATCGGCATCCGTTCGCGCACCAAACTGACGGCGGATGTTTTCGCCGCCGCCGAAAAACTGATTGCCGTCGGCTGTTTTTGCATCGGAACGAACCAGGTCGACTTGGAAGCCGCCAAAAAGCACGGCGTTCCCGTGTTCAACGCGCCGTATTCCAACACGCGTTCGGTGGCGGAACTGGTCATCGGCGAAATCGTGATGCTGATGCGCGGCATTCCGCAGCGCAACGCCGCCGCCCATGCGGGACAATGGCTGAAAAACGCCAAGGGATCGATGGAACTGCGCGGCAAAGTGCTGGGCATTGTCGGCTACGGTCATATCGGAACGCAGGTTTCCGTCATGGCGGAAGCCATGGGGATGAAAGTCCGCTATTTCGATATCGTCGACAAGCTTGCCATGGGCAACGCCGAAGCGTGTTCTTCGCTGTCCGAACTGCTGAGCGTGTCCGATGTGGTCAGCCTGCACGTTCCGCAGACGGCGCAAACAAACAATATGATTTCGCACGCCGAATTTTTCGCGATGAAAAAGGGCGCGTTCTTCATCAACGCGGCGCGCGGCAGCGTCGTTGACATCAACGCGCTGAAGCAGGCTTTGGACGAAGGGCAAATCGCGGGTGCGGCAATCGACGTGTTTCCCAAAGAACCCGCCACAAAAGACGAAGAATTCGTGTCGCCTTTGCGCGGCATGCCGAACGTCATTCTGACCCCGCATATCGGCGGTTCGACTCTGGAAGCCCAAGCCAACATCGGATTGGAAGTCGCCGAACGTCTGGTCAAATACTCGGACAACGGATCGACTTTGGGCGCGGTCAACTGCGTCGAAGTGTCCTTGCCCGTTCAGGAACCGGGGAAAGTGACGCGCTTTATGCACATTCACCGCAACGTTCCGGGCGTGCTGAGCGCAATCAACCATGTATTTTCGGATGCGGGGCTGAACGTCAGCGGGCAGTATTTGCGTACGGACGGCGAATATGCTTATGTCGTGGTTGACGTCGACGGACGGCTGGCAAACGCGGCGGAAATCCGCAACAAGCTGGAACAAATCGACGGCACGCTGAAAGTGCGTTATTTAATCTGACCGCTTTTTCCGCTTTTCTTTTTAAAAAGAAGCCGTTAAGATAACTCAAACGGATTGTTTTCGTTTGAAAGCATATTTTTGATTTTTATGGAGCTTGGGCATGGACGAAGTCGATTTGAATTTGGCACGCAAAGAAACGCTGGCTTTGGTGTTGGCGGGCGGCAAAGGGTCGCGTTTGAAAAACTTGACGGGAACGCAGGCTAAGCCCGCCGTTCCGTTCGGCGGAAAATTCAGAATTATCGACTTTCCGCTGTCGAACTGCATCAATTCGGGCATGCGCCGCATTTGCGTTCTGACGCAGTACAAAGCGCACAGCTTGATTAAGCATATTCAGCAGGGGTGGAGCTTTTTGCAGCCCGAACTGAACGAATTTGTGGAAATCTGGCCCGCTCAGCAGCAAACGTCGGACGAAGTGTGGTATCAGGGCACGGCGGACGCGGTTTACCAGAACTTGGAAACCATCCGTCAGCATCATCCGCGCTACATCCTGATTTTGGCGGGCGACCATATTTACAAGCAGGACTATTCCCAAATGCTGAAACAGCACATCGAATCGGGCGCGGTGGCGACCGTTTCCTGTATCGAAGTGCCGATTGAAAAAGCGCACGAATTCGGCATTCTGGACGCCGACGCGCAAGGAAACATCGTCAAATTCGTCGAAAAACCCAAAAATCCGCCCTGCATTCCGGGACAGCCTGACCGTTCGTTCGCCAGCATGGGGATTTACATCTTCAACGCCGATTTCTTAATCGATTTGCTGGAAAAAGACGCGCAGGACAAAAATTCGTCCCACGACTTCGGCAAAGACTTGTTGCCGTCGCTGGTCGGCAAGGAAAAAATGATTGCCCACAGATTCCAAGACAGTTGCGTTTACAACAAAACGGACGAAGCGTATTGGCGCGACGTCGGCACGGTGGACGCGTACTGGGAAGCCAATCTGGATTTGACGAACGTCATTCCCGATTTGGATTTGTACGACACGCGCTGGCCGATTTGGACGTTCCAAGAACAGCATCCCGCCGCGAAATTCGTGTTTGAAAGCGATTTGCGCACGGGCATGGCGGTCAAATCTTTGGTTTCCGCGGGCTGCATCATTTCGGGCGGCACGGTGCGCCGTTCGCTGCTGTTTTCGGCGGTGCGCGTCCATTCGTTTTCTTTGGTTGAAGATTCGGTCGTTCTGCCGAATTGCGTCATCAACCGCCACGCCCGCGTCCGCAAAGCCGTTTTGGCGGAAGGATGCGTCATTCCCCGCGGACTGGTCATCGGTGAAAACCCCGAAGAGGATGCAAAATACTTCTACGTTTCGGAAAAGGGTGTCGTTCTGGTAACGCCCGATATGCTGGCGAAACTGCCGCCCGTTCCCGAATTGTCGTAAAATAAAGCCGAGGCGGTGGGGAAACTCACCGCCTTTTTCGTAAAGGAACGCGCGGTGTTTTTTGTCAAGCTTCGCAACTTTATCGATTCCGTTTTTGCCGTGATGAAAATCCCCGCGGCGGTTGCAGCCGTGTTGCTGTTGCCCGCGTTGTGGAAAACGTTCAAGCACTATGGCATGATTTTCGATAAGTTAAATCACTACAATCTGCTTTATTTTGCGGGCGGGGCTGTCGGCATGACGGCGATTCGGATAGGGTTGCGGATACATCGGGGCGTTGCCGAAACGTTTGAACACGAATTGACGCATATTTTGTTCGCTTTGCTGACGTTTCATCCCGTCCAAAGCATGAACGTCAACGATTACGGCGGCGGCAATATGTCTTTTCGCGGCAAAGGAAACTGGCTGATTGCGCTGGCTCCGTATTTCTTTCCGCTGGCATCGGCGGCGATGATGCTGTTTACCGTGGTGTACGGGCGGGTGACGGGAATGTTGCCCGACTGGATGCTTATCGGGCTGGGACTGGCGTTCGGGTATGACGCGTGCGCTTTTGCCGAACAGATTCATCCGCAACAAACCGATTTCAAGGTGGCGGGATACTGGTTTTCGTTTTTCTTTCTGCCCGCGGCGATTTTGTTGTCGTTCGGAACAATCGCCGCTTTTGCCGAACGGACGGAAAACGGGGTCAAATTCTTTTACGATTTGCTGTTTTACTACGTCAGACAGATTTATTTAAAGTGACAGACGCATGCCTTCTTTGGCGCAAAAGATGTTCGGGTGTTCAGCCTGCACGCCGCGGTCGATTGCCAGCATGTCCGTGTCCGTGTGTTCGGGCGAATGGTGAAACAACGCCGTGCGCTTGACGGCGGCGGCTTGCGATACGTTGACGGCTTCCTCGACCGTGGAATGACCCCAAGTGCGGAAAGTCGGATACTCGGCTTGGGTAAACATGGCGTCGTAAATCAGCAAGTCCGCCCTGCGCGCCAGCGACAAAACGTTGTCGTCGATACGGTCGGCGAAGTGTTCCGTGTCGGAAATGTAGGCGATGACGGTTTCCCCGTATTCCAGACGAAAGCCCGTTGCGCCGTTCGGGTGGTTCAGCGGCAGGGTTTTAACCCGCACCGCGCCGCCGCACAGCGTAAACGAATCGCCGCTTTCGATTTCGTGAAAGTGCAGGGAAGAGGGAATTTTGCTCATCGGCAGGGGAAAAAACGGCGAAGACATTTGCGTTTCCAACGCGTGTTCGATACTGCGTCCGTCGGACAGAGGGCAGGCGTAAACATCCAGCTCGCAATCCGTGCGGTACAGCGGGCGGAAAAACGGAAATCCGCTGATGTGGTCCCAATGGGCGTGCGAAATCAGCAAATCGGCATGCGGCACTTTGCGGCGGATGAGGTCGTTCCCCAGCGGACGAATCCCCGTTCCCGCATCCAGAATGACGATTTTCCCGTCAAAGCTCAGCTCGACGCAAGCCGTGTTTCCGCCGTAAATATTGTAATCCGCCGAACAGCAAGGCGTACTGCCCCGCACACCGCGGAAAGTAACGTCAACGCTCATTCAATCCTCACAAAACTGTTTTACATATTATAAAGGCTTGCGTTAAAAAAGAAAAAAGGTATTTTTTAAAAAAGGTGTTTTTATCAAAGGACGGCAAGCGATGACAAAAGCAAAAATGTTCGGGCTGGTTTTGGGGCTGATTGTTGCGGCAAGTCCCGTCGGGGCGCAAACGGCGCGTGAAGTGAAAGCTTTGCCGACATGCATGGACTTTACGGACGTGTATTCCCGCGCCGTTCTGGGCGAAGCGGAAGCGACGGAAGCCGACAAGCGCGAAGTCGTTTCTTTGGCGGCGATTATGATGGGCTATGTGTCCGCGATGCAGGACGTTTACGGCGGCTATCTGGTCGGCATGGGACCGAACGACAACGAATGGACTTTGCTGGAATACGTCAACCGCTTCTGCAAACAAAATCCGCAGCTGACGTTTCAGCGCGCCGTGCGTTCCGTTCCCGCGGTCGCCGACACAATCCAATCGCTGCAGGATCAGGAATTTTCCCGCTGCACGAATTACATCAATCAAACGCGTTCGACGATTTGCGCGACGTACAACAAACCGCAAAATTAGGACTTTAAATCGAATCGAAACGCTCCTATATTCTGCCCGTAAGGTTTAGGAAAGGGCGGAAAATGGATACGATTAAAATCCGCGGCGCGCGGGAACACAATCTGAAAAACATCGATTTGGACATTCCCAAAAACAAACTGATTGTCGTAACGGGACTGTCGGGTTCGGGCAAGTCGTCTTTGGCGTTCGACACCCTGTATGCCGAAGGACAGCGCCGCTATGTCGAAAGCCTGTCCGCTTACGCCCGCCAATTCGTCGATTTGATGAAAAAGCCCGACGTCGATTCGATTGAGGGCTTGTCCCCCGCGATTTCCATCGAACAGAAAACGACGTCTCACAACCCGCGTTCCATTGTCGGCACGGTGACCGAGATTTACGACTATATGCGCCTGTTGTGGGCGCGCGTCGGCGTGCCGTATTCGCCCGCGACGGGATTGCCGATTGAAAGCCAGACCGTTTCCCAAATGGTGGACAAGGTTATGGCGATGGCGCAGGGGACGAAGCTTTTGCTGCTTGCCCCCGTTGTGCGCGGCAGAAAAGGCGAATACAAAAAGGAAATCGCCGATTACCGCAAAAAAGGCTTTCAGCGTTTGAAAATCGACGGCACGGTGTACGGCATTGACGACGTGCCCGATTTGAACAAAAACAACAAGCATGACATAGCCGTTGTGGTTGACCGCGTCGTCGTTAAGGACGGCATCGAAAGCCGGTTGGCGGATTCGTTCGAAACGGCTTTGGATCTGTCGGACGGTTTGGCGGCGGCGGAAAACGCCGATACACACGAAGAAACGATGTTTTCGTCGCGCTATTCGTGTCCCGTTTCGGGTTTTACGATTGAAGAAATCGAACCCCGCCTGTTTTCGTTTAACAATCCGCACGGCTATTGCCCCGAATGCGAGGGCTTGGGCGTCAAGCTCTATATCGACCCCGATTTGGTCATTCCAGACAAGGAAAAACGCCTTGACGAGGGCGCGATAGCCCCGTGGTCGGGCGCGAACGGCGAAATCTATCCGTGGCACAGGGAAGCTTTGTATGGCTTGAGCCGCCGGTTCAACTTGGATTTGTCGTCGCGGTGGTGCGACTTGTCCCCCGAAACGCAAAAGGCGGTTTTGTACGGCACGCCGACGTTCGAGGGCGTGATTCCGAACCTCAGCCGCCGCTTTATCGAAACCGATTCCGAATATATGCGCGAGGAAATCCAGAAATTCCAAAACAACGTGGAATGCGAGGCTTGCCACGGCAAACGCCTGCGTCCCGAAGCTTTGGCGGTCAAAATCGACGGCAAAGACATTGCCGAGATTACCAACCTGTCGATTGCCGAGGCGCGCGACTGGTTTTCATGCGTCGGGGAAAAGCTGAAACCTCAAAGCCGCGAAATCGCAAGCAGAATCCTGCGCGAAATCAATGAACGGCTGGAATTTTTGATTAACGTCGGCTTGGGATATTTGTCCTTGGGACGGTCGTCGGGAACTTTGTCGGGCGGGGAAAGCCAGCGCATCCGCTTGGCGTCGCAAATCGGCACGGGCTTGACGGGCGTTCTGTACGTGCTGGACGAACCGTCCATCGGACTGCATCAGCGCGACAACGACCGCTTGCTGTCGACTTTGTTCCGCTTGCGCGATTTGGGCAATACGGTGGTTGTGGTCGAACATGACGAAGACGCGATGCGCGCCGCCGACATGCTGATTGACATGGGACCTTTGGCGGGGTCGAAAGGCGGAAATGTCATTGCCGCGGGTACGCCGCAAGAGGTTGCCGACAACCTGAACAGTTTGACGGGACGCTATTTGTCGGGGACGAAGAAAATTCCCGTTCCGACACAGCGCCGCGCGGGCAACGGCAAGTTTTTGGAGGTTGTCGGCGCGCGCGTGCATAATTTGAAAAACATCAGCGTCAAGTTTCCTTTGGGGACGTTTACTTGCGTAACGGGCGTGTCGGGCGGCGGCAAGTCATCCTTGGTCATTGAAACGCTGTACAAAGGCTTGGCGAAAGCGTTGAACGGCACGCGCTTGGTGGCGGGGGCGTGCGACAAAATCGTCGGATTGGAAAACATCGACAAAGTCATCGACATTGACCAATCCCCCATCGGGCGGACTCCGCGCAGCAATCCCGCGACGTACACGGGGCTGTTTTCACACATCCGCGACTGGTTCGCCGCTTTGCCCGAAGCCAAAATGCGCGGCTACAAGTCGGGGCGTTTTTCCTTTAACGTCAAGGGCGGGCGGTGCGAAGCCTGTCAGGGCGACGGCGTTTTGAAAATCGAAATGCACTTTTTGCCCGACATGTACGTCCAATGCGACGAATGCAAGGGCAAACGCTACAACCGCGAAACTTTGGAAGTCAAATACAAAGGCAAATCCATCGCCGACGTTTTGGAAATGACGGTTGACGAAGCGATAACGTTCTTTGACGCCGTGCCGCCGATTAAAAACAAACTGAAGCTGTTGCAGCAGGTCGGCTTGGGCTATATTCAGCTGGGGCAGTCTGCAACGACCCTTTCAGGCGGCGAAGCGCAGCGCATCAAGCTGTCCAAGGAACTGTCCAAAAAAGCAACGGGGCGGACGCTGTACATTTTGGACGAGCCGACGACGGGCCTGCACTTCGAGGATATTGCCAAGCTGTTGGAAGTTCTGCACAAACTGGTTGACCAAGGCAACACGGTGGTTGTCATTGAGCATAACCTTGAGGTCATCAAAACGGCGGACAGAATTATTGACTTGGGCCCTGAAGGCGGCAACGGCGGCGGGCAAATCGTCGTCGAGGGTACGCCCGAACAAGTGGCGCAATGTCCCGAAAGCTATACGGGGCAATACCTGAAAAAATATCTGAAATAACAGAAAAGGGGGAAAGCCGAACGGCAATCCCCCTTTTTCCGGTTTGTAAAAAATTATCCGCGCTGAGCGCCCTTGACGGACATCAAATCCTTGACGGAAACGTTCTTTTTGCCCATCAAAACGCCCATTTTGGTTTTGGAGGTCTGCAAAGCCTTTTCGGCTTCGGGGGCTTTTTCGCCTTTTTTGGCGGCGGCGTTGATTTTTTCCACCGCGTCAACCGCCTGAGCGACAACGCTCAAAGCGTTTTGCGCTTTTTTGCTTTTTGCGGTCGAAGGGGCGAATTGTTCGCGCGTTTCTTTGATATATTTGTCCGAATACATCTGCGCGCCCGCGTTGTCTTTCAAATCGCGCACGGGAACGGTTGCCAGCGACGGGTCGCGCGGCGCCCCTTTTGCGACGGATGCTTCGTCGTACAATTCAACGGCGGTTTTGGTCAGCAGGTGAACTTGGCGCGCCTGTTTGCCGTCCATAAATTCATCGAAATTTTCGACGCGTTCGCCGCCGCAGAATTTCGCGATTTCAGCGGGTTTCATCGACACAAACGGGCGTTTGTCGGGTTTTGCCGTCAGACTGCCCAGATAAACTTCGACGTCGTAGCCCTGTTCATAGCTGGCTGAAATGCGTTCGTCGTCGTACCACCCTTTGAACGCTTCGGACAACGTCGGCGTTTTTGCAAAACGGTCGGTAATCGGTTTGTAGTGCTTTTCAAAGCGTTTCATCGGCGCGTCGTGTCCCTGCGCTTCCCATTCCTTGCAGGCTTGAATGGCTTGAGTCTGCGCGTCGGCTTCGGTCGCGCGGTTAATCATCAGCCGCGTTGCGTAATCCAGATTTTGGGCTTCGGCTTCGTTGCGTCCCTGATTGTTCTGCCACAAATGGCGCGCTTCGTGCACCAAAGCGAATTCCATAAAGTCCATGCCCAAGGACTTTGCCATTACGATTTGGTTGTTTTCGGGGTCGAAATAACCGCCCGCCGTGCCCAAAGCCGTTTCCAGATAAAAGTTCACGCCGTATTTTTTCATGTCTTTGATGGCGTTCTGTCCCGTGGGAATGGACGCCAGAGAATCGAACAAATCGTCGGCGAATTTCTTTTCCGACGGGGCGACGTTGACGTTTACGCCGTGGATTTTGTAAGCGACGACTTCCTCTTTGGACGAAGTTTGTTCGGCGGCTTCTTTCAAGCTCATAGTGAATCTCCTTGAAAACAAATATGGTTTATAATGAAACTTTGTCGGTTTTTTGTCAAGAATTTAGACGGATAATTTTGGAAAAAAACTCAATCGCAATCGCGACTGCATCGCTCCTCGCAAGTTCGAATGTTACTGAAAAACAATAAAGAATCGAAACTGCGAACGAAGTGAAGCAGTCCCGTGCAGGCACAGGCACCTGTGCAGACCTGCGGCATAACGCACAATTTCCCGTCTTTCAGCACCTATGACTTTTGTCATAACGTCCCCTTGGACACCGCTGAAATCCTGAATTTATGCCGTCGGATATAGTATTTTTTCATTGTATTCTTTCTTTATTAACCGCTAAGATGTAAGTAATAGAAAAAGATTCCCTGCGATTCGGAGGACAAAGCCATGTCTATATTCAGCAAATCCAGCGACCAGCGCGGCGCGTTAATGGTGGAAGCCATCGCTCTGCTGGGGCTGATGACGATGATTTCGCCGATGATTGTGCGTCAAACGGCGGAACGCACGACGGAAATGGAGGACGTCGCCGTCGCGGGACAAATGAAAACCATCAAGGACGCTTTGGAAAACTACATTCAGACGAATTACTCCTCGCTCGTTCATGACAATTCAGGCGACAACCAGCAAGAAACTTTCAAAAAAACTATTACCGTTGCTGATTTGATGCCGTTTCTGCCCGCTTCGTATATAGAATCGAATGAAATTCGCGGCAACAAACTGATGGACGAATTTAAAATGGGGGTGTATGCGAAATGCTCCGCAAAGCAAACTAAAGACGACGGAACACAATGTTCCGCATTGGGACCGTCATGTAAATGCACAAACTACCGCATTGTCGGTCTTGCTTTGGGGGGACAGAAAGACGGCGAAATTCCCGACAAACGCGCGGCGCGCGTAGCCTCCATGCTGGGGGCGGACGGCGGCTACATGCGCACCAAAGAGGTTGTCGACGCCGTATCCGCAACGACCGAAGGCGCGGCGGCTTCGATGAAAAAAGTGCTGGGGTCGCAAGGCATGTGGGAAATCGGCAACATTGAAGATTACGCCATTTCTTTTGATGGCTCCGCCAAAGGCGGGCGCATTGCAGTATCGACGGTGGTTTCATCGGGGCTGTCGGCGGATTATCTGTACCGTAAAAAAGTCAACGGCATTCCCGACGCGAATTCAATGTTTACGGATTTGGACATGGGCGGCAACGGCGCGTGCACGTCCACGTCGGGCGACGGAAAATGCAACCGCATCAACAACGCGGGCGGCATGGAAGTCATCGGCGGGCGGCTGATTGTGCGCAAACAAAACAACGAAAGCGGCAAAGATCAGGAAGACGGCTCGGGCGACACGCTGGCGCGCATCGCATTGGGAACGAATACGGCATCAATGCAGGTGGAACAAGGTGTTGTGATTTCGGCGGGAACAACGCCCGCATCCGTTCCGGGTGACGGCAGCATCGTTTTGGCGGGGTCGAACAATATCACCGCGGAAGCCGAAGGCGATTTTTCGGCACAGGGCGCAACCGTCGAAATGCAAACCAAGGACGGCAACCTGCGCTTTGCGGGGGCGGACGGCACAATCGCGATGGAAGCGTACGACGCCGCATCGGGCGCAACGGATCCGACATCGCAAATCGCCATGAATTCGGCGCAAGCGGACATTAAATCCCCCACCGTTACGGCAACGGCGACGGGCGGAAATCTGGAGCTGAAATCCGATACGAACGACGTTACAATCGAAGCCGCTCAGCTGTTGAATATGAGCGGAGCGGATGTTGATGTTTATGCTACGCAAGATATGATTTTGAGTACAGGAACGAACCGTGCCAACCGTTTGGAGTTGAATACGTATGATATGGCGTTGATCGCAAATAACCAAATAGTAACAAATACGAATGAACTTATATTGAATGCGCGCAACAAAGCCGACATCAACGCTCCTGAAATTCAATTAAACACAAACTACGCCAAACTGACTATGGGCAGTGCATTCTACGGCGTGGATGACGCAGGTTCGCCAACCAACGGTTCGCCCGACGTGCGTCCGAATTCATTTTCCAAAATCGTCGGCGGATTGACGGTGGATTCGGCGGCAAACTACAAAGCATTGACTATCAGTAATAATGCGAAAGCAACTGCCATTTTACAACAGCAAGGACTGACGGTTCATGCGTCGACGGACAAAGCGGCGGGAATGATTCAGGGCAGCTCATTCGGGCGCAACGACGTTACGATTGCGGCAACACCCAACCGCGGCGGAGTTATCGCTTTGGGCAGCAATGAAAACGGACATTCCGTCGAAATCGTCGGCAAAACGGGTACGGTACATGCGGGCATCTTTGAACCGAATAACGTTGTTGATGCGGGGGGAACTCTGAGAAACCCCGTTCGCAACACATTGAACGCCAGATTCAACAGCAGCGGCGCTTTGACTTCGGGAACACCGGCGACTGCCGATTCCGAAACGTTCGGCACGATTGTAACCGATGTCACGGGTGAAAAAACGTACAACGTGCACGGCGGCGACACGTCCATGAACAAATTCCGCGTCAATCCCGCGTTCACGTCCGTGATGAACGACATCAAAATCACGTCGCGCGGCGGCGCGCGGCTCAGCGAAGCGTTGCCGAACTATATTCTGAAAGGCATTTACGACCTGAACAACACTTACGCCACGGGTCCGTGGCCCTGCAGTTCCACGTGCAGCGATTCCAGCACGGATTCGCTGTGCTGCAAGTACGATTTGCCCAAAGAAGCGGAAAAGGGATTCAAATACTACCCGCTGAACGATGTGCCGACGGAAGGCGGAAACGTTACAAACAGTTCCGACAAATACATCGTCAATCTGTACAGCGGCAACTATACGGAATGCGGTTGTTCCTCTCCCAACTCGGACGGTTCGTGCAGCAGCTACAAAGCCTGCTTGGCGCATCCGTTCCTGGGCGTTGTTCCCGCCCCCGGACGGCAGGTCAGCATCGGCAACGAAACGATGGGCGGTATGGATGAAGGCGTTTGCCCCGACGGTTACGTCGCGGCGATGACCATCACGCCCTATCAATTCGAAGTCGGCAAAGTCAACTATGTCGAAACGTATCAGCCCGCGCAGTCCGCGGATACGGGCGAATACGTCGCGTACATGCAGTGGAACTGGAGCCACCCGCGCGCGGGCGGCGTGTTCCAGCCCGCAACGGCGGTCGGCGTCGCTGTGGCGGACGTTATCGAGGGCGGCATGCTGAAAGGCTGGAAAGTCGCCATGGGCACAATCGGCTACGGCTTCCCCGATGTCGGCGCCAAAGCGTCGGACGCGGGAACGGCATATTATATGTGGAACTACGGCGGCAACGTTTTGGTCGATTCGATGAAAGCGTATGCGCAGACGTACTGCTATTTCAACCCGTCGCGTTTCACGATGCCGAACATGCGCGTCATCGAATCGGGCGGTCAATCGGTGATTTCGTCAATGGACGACATTGGCACAGGAGGATAAACCATGTTTTTCTGGGTTGTTCTGGCTTCGCTGATGGGCATTGTCCTGTTCGGGAATTTGTCCGAAAAGACCAAAGATCAGGAATTCTTTGTCGAACCCGTGTATGAATCGCTGGCGCTGAACCTGTTTCAATACCACTCCGCGGTCGTGTACGGGTACGAAGCCGCCGTTCAGGAAGGCTATAACACCTTTTTGACGACGGGAAACGACCCTGTGGCGAATTACTTTTATTCCCACAGCGACGGCATCGTCCCCTTGGCGACCGTCGAAGGCGGCGAAATCACCAAAGGCGGCGACGACAACAATCCGATGATTGATTACATCACGCCTTATCTGCCCGTGGCGTTCAAACCGCAAAACAACACGCGGTCGTACCTGTTTTGCGTCAGCGCGCACGGTCAAACGGATATGGCTTTCTGCACCGAACCCGACGCCGTGCGCTATATCATGACGTTCCGCGAAATTCCCCCGCGCTATGCGGGCGCGGATAAAATGCTGGCTTTGCGCGCGGTCGCCAAAGCGTCGACAAATTCCCGCAACGTCGGCATGATTGAATTGACGGAAACCCCGTTGGCGGAAGGGGGGGCGGAAAGCGAACGGGGTGAATTCTGCAAATCTGAAAAAAAGATTTGCAACCAGCCTCTCGGTTCGCATTTTTACATTATGGCAAGCGGTTATTCCCCCGCGACGTCGGCTTACATCCCCGATTACGCCGTATGCAAAGCCCCGCGTTCCAACTCTTCGCCCGAACAGGTGCTGGGCGACAAAGTCAAATCCACCCGCTATCTGGTCGCTTTGTCGATTATGCAGGGGCTGGAGCACAATGCCAACATTCCCGCGGGTTCCGCCATTTTGGATACTTGCAAGGCGCTGGAAGACGTCTACGGCGGCGGCGAAGGCGGGTAAAGCGTACCGCTCCCTATTCGTCATCGCGAAGCCCTTTAGGGCTGTGGCGATCCATTTGCAGAATGTTTGCCCTCAAACGCGGAGTCAATGTGGATTGCTTCGCCCGCCAAGGCGGACTCGCAATGACGATTCTTGTTACGTTTTATCGTGCCGACAAATCTTGGGATTGCTTCGCCCGCCAAGGCGGACTCGCAATGACGATGCTTGTTACGTTTTATCGTGCCGACAAATCCTGGGATTGCTTCACCCGCTTACGCGGGTTCGCAATTTCGATTTTTTATTTATAATCACGAGGAGCGGAGCGACGGAGATTGCCGTACCCCTTAGGGGCGTTTTACGTCGAAAATTTGCACTTTCAAACGGGGGGCGGCGTCCAATTCGGCTGTCGGCGTTTGGCACAGCCAGCCTTGCAGGCTTTTGTTCGTTCCGAATTTGTTTTGCTTGGGTTCGCGAACGCTGTAACAGCCGCTGTCTTGTTTGACAAGGTTGACGGCGACGTACCAATCAATGCCGTAATCGGTTAAAACGGCGCCGATGTCCGTTTGGTTTTCCAACAAATCCTGCAGCTTTGCGTCGCCCGCGGGACCGTCCAGACGGACAAAGCGCGCGTTCGTTTCAAAGGCGGCGATTGCCGCGCCTTTTCCCATGCCGAACGTGCCCGAATGCGTTTGAGCAAACGGTTTCAAAGCGCGGGTCATTCGATGATAAGACGCGTCGTAATTGGTCGCCGCCGTATAAAAACAAACCGCAATCAGGCACGTTCCGAGCGCCAGCCAAATTTTTTCGGCAAGTCGGGCTTCGGAAGTCTTTACATTGGCGGAAATCCGATTGACCGCATACGCCAAAGCGGCGGGCGCGCCGATGCCCAGCGCATAAAAAGCGTAATCGGGAACAAGAATATACGTAAACAGCGCCAAAGCGGCGATTTGAAACACGGGAAACCACAGCAAGCCGTAAAACAGCGTGTCGCGGGGCGTTTGTTCGCGCTTTACCCATGGAAAGGAATGATATGCCGTCAGCGCAATCAGCAACACGGGAAACGTCAGCAAAGCGATTGCGGACGGTTGTCCCGCAATGCGCAGAACGGGCGTGACAAGCAGGACTTGCGCCATACGCCACGGCGTGCTTCCTTGCGCCCGCGTCCAGCTTTGCACCGTCATCGGGACAATCGCGCCGAACGCGTGCTTTTCCCACAGCCAAAATCCCGCGGCGGGCAGCAGCCCGACCGCCAATCCGCCCAGCAAAAGGAAAAACTGTTTATAGGAAACGGGTTCTTTGCCGTTGAACTGAAAATAAAACACCAAAGCGAACGTTATCGCAAATCCCGATGTGTCAAAGCGGGTCAACATCATCAGCGACATCGCCAATCCCGCCGAAACGCCCGTCGGAACGCTTGGTTTTTCAAGCGCGCGCAACAAGACGAGGGCGGCGAACAAAACGGCGGGCATCGCCAAAGCGGCATCCGTTCCCGAAACGGCGGTTTTGATGTAAAACGCCAAAGCAAACGCGGCAACGGCAAATCGTCCGCCGTCGGTCAGGGGCAAATCCAGTTTTTTCAACAGCTTTGAAAACAAAAACAAAAATACGGCGCCGCCTGCCGCCAGCACGGCGTAAACGGCGGCAAAAAAAGCCCGTTCGTCAAGCAAGCTGTCAAATCCCGCCAAAATGACGCCCCAGACGGGTGAAAAAACGTACAACGTGCACGGCGGCGACACGTCCATGAACAAATTCC
>CAVCSV010000032.1:19682-22092 GCA_963604715.1 Limosilactobacillus gorillae | reverse complement strand
GATTTTAGGTTCTATTAAAGAAGATAAAATAGTATTTTTGCAAAACCAATGGCTTTCATTGTTTTATAAAGCAAAGCAAGAAATTCCGTTTAATGCACAAAAGTTTTTATTAATGCTGTATGATTTTTCAAGAAAATATCCCAATTCTGGAGCATTAAAGCGGGCTTTAAATGACTTTTTTGATAATATAGAAATAGATGAAAAGCAATCAAAACCTTTAATTGCCATAGCAACTGAAATAGCATTTTATAATTCACAGACATACCCTGTCATAAGTGCGTTATTGAGCAAATTTATTGCGCACTTGAGCGTTCTCGAAAAAGAAACTATCATAACTAAGATAATTAAAAAATTTAAAAGAATGCCAAATACAGGATATTTAGATATATGGCTTCAACGTATAACATATCCATTTAATCCAACAATGGAGTATTCAGAAAAGTTGTGTAAGATTTTGCGAACCTCATCTGATCAAATATCTATATGGAATTTTGATTTTTTATCACAAAGCGAAAGAGATTTTTTAGCTAATATAAGCATCATTGACAACAAAAAAACGCAAGAACTTTCCAACATTATGGAAAGTTCAGAGTTTAATGTTTTTGAATATGATGACTAATTAAACACTGTGTCCAATTCCTGTTCCAGCGTGCCGTTTTGGGTGGCGGGCAGGGCGTCGTATTTACGGAAGTTGTGGCGCGCGATCGCCGCGTTTTCGTCAAAGCCCAGAATGTACGCCGTCGCGATTCTGTAAATGATTTCGGTCGGCGCCAATCCGAACACCTGTTTTGCGAAAATGTGGTTCAGCCTATCGTTCCGGTCGGGATATACCGCCGCCAGTTTCGGGCTGTTGTACAGCCGTTTGACGATTTCCGCGATGTACATTCCCGATTTCATATAAAGGTCGATGAACGTGTGGTCGGGATTGTCGAAACACCCCGCGTTTTCGGTTTCCAGCGCGTCCACCATTTCCCGAACGACCTTTTTCGGCGTAAAGATTTGGTTATTGCGCTGCGGCGGAATGTAATCGAAGATGTCTTCCGCGTTCGTGTCGTCAAAGTAGTTGGCGAGTTTTTTCTTTAACGCCAGAAATTCTCTGACGGCGTCGTTGAACACGACCGCGTCGAACAAACGCCCGTCAAAGTGCCGCTGTTCGCCCGTTTGCTCGTCGGTATAGTCGCCGCCGTCGCGCAGGAAACGAAATTTGTCAAGGGAAATGCTTGTAACTTCCTTGAACACGTCGTCGGGAATGATTTTATCAAAAGTTTCCAGCGTTGTGTTTTCGTCGCCGTAAGCCATTAAAAACGACGGGATCGTCCGCGAAAATCCGCGCAGGTGGTCGCGCACGGAATCTTCGATTTTATCTTTTTCCTTTTGCCGTTTGTCGGTTTCGACGGCGGAAACAACGGTTTGCCCCGCCTTTTCGACGATTTCCGGCACTTTGTCCCGCCATGCGGCGACCAGAGCCGCCTTGTTTTCCCGCTGTCTTTGATCAAAGTCGGCGTTGATTTCCGTTCGTTCGGCGGCGGGCGCGGCGGACAGAGCCTTTTGCCGTTCAGCCTCGATTTCTTTCCGCTTAATTTTGTAATTGCCGTATTGACGGTCGATGATTTTGTTCGTTTCCGCCGTGATTTTGCGAACGACGTTGTTTTGCGTCGATTTCGTCATGTCTTTGCCGTAGTTTTCCTTGGCGGCGGAAACCAGTTGTTTTTCAACGTCGGATTTGAAAACGTTTTTTAAATTTTCCAGCGCGGCGTCTTCGGTCTTCGGCGTTTGCGCTTTGAAGTTTTCGACGGCGGCGGTCAAGTTGTCCGCGACATCGCCGTAAATTTTATCGCCGAAGATTTCCGTCGCCCGCCCGATCGCCAGCGCGGGCGGCAATTCGATTTCGCCGTCTTCGTTCAAAGCCAGATCGCCCTTGGTTTTGTCGGTGACGGGGACGGGTTCTTTGACCGGTTCAAACTGTTTGATGATATCGACGACCGCTTTCGGCGCACTGAAAATGTTGCCGATGTTTTGGAACAGGAAATTGCTCATAAAGCCGCGGCGGACGACCTCTTTCGCGTGGATTTTGCGGGGAATGGACAGGACTTTTTCGGCGTCCAGAGCGATCATTTCGCCGTCGTCGTCCTCGCCGTACACGGGGAAGAAGTTCAGCAGTTCGCGGACATGGCGTTTCCGCGCGTCCGCGTCGCCGCCGCCGCTTGCCGTGTCGGCGGAAAGATCGTTGGCGAATTGCTCGAAAATGTCCAAAGTCCGCGCGGGATCGAAATCGAAGACGTAGGCGTTTTCCTTGCGGTAAAATTGCCCGCCGAAATTGAACAGGCACGGGTTTTGCGCGCGGAACGCCGCCTGCATGTAAAGCGCGGGGCTTTTGACGTTGCTGAGCATCAAGACCGCCGTCCATTCG
>CAVCSV010000032.1:18076-19672 GCA_963604715.1 Limosilactobacillus gorillae | reverse complement strand
TTCGGGGATCGTCACGCCGGTCGTCAGCTGACCGACTGAAAGCGTGATTGTTTTTTCGTGGCTTTTAATCGCCTCGACAACTTTGTCAAAGGATTTTTTCGTTTCCTCGTCTTCGGACAGTTTGCCGTCGCCCGCCGCCAAAACGATTTCGTAATTCCCGAAAACCGGATGCGCTTTCAGCTTTTCCGCCAAGGCTTTCGCGCTGTCCACGCGGTTCAGCAGCCAGAAAGTGTGCTTTAATTCGCCGCGCAGTTCGTTCGTGGAAAACGGGAATTTTTCTTGCGTCGTCAGGGCGTCGAGGAATTTGTCGACCGCGTCGTCGTATTTGAACCGTCCCTTTTCGACGGCGAAAAATTCGTTTAAGTCAAAGGCGAAGTTTTCGTTTTCCCCGTCGTCGTTGAAATCCGCGCCCTGTTCCGCTTTGCCGCGGACGATTTCCGACATTTGATAGGTGTAGAGGTTTAAACACGGCAGGTTGGCGTAAGGATTTTCCCCGTCGCCGTCCCAGCCGCGCTTGGCGGCTTGCTCGTCGGCGTAAGTCCAGTTGAAAATGGCGGATTCTTCGAATTTTTCGTTCGCCAAAGCTTTGAACGGCGTGCCGGACAGGTGCAAAGTGTGTTTGCGGTCGATGTTGTCGAACGCCACGTCCGTTTTATAGGTGTCGACGCCTTCGTGCGCTTCGTCGATCACCAGCAAATCCCACGTCAGTTTGGCGATGTGTTCCAGCTTGTCGAAATTGCCGTCGAAATGGATCGATCCCTTTAAATCCTGCAAAGAAACGAATTCGATGAACCCTTTGGCGTCGGACGGCAGATTTTCGCGGGCGACGACATAGGGCTTGCCCCGCAGGGCGGAAACGTTGCTGATGAAACAATATCCCGATTCCGCGCCCATGAATTTGACGTAATCGTCGTACCACGAATTGGCGATGGCGGGACGGTTGGTGACGATCAGAACCTTTTTGGCGTTTAGCGCTTTGCATAAATCGTAGGTCGCCAGCGTTTTGCCGAAGCGGGGCTTCGCGTTCCACAAAAATTCGGGCGCGTCGCCGCCGTCCGCGCGGCTGTCGAAATAGGCTTTCGTTCGCGCGACGGCGTCCGCCTGTTCCTTTCGCAAAGTATAGGCGGCGGCGCGGTGCGCCGTCAAAACGCCGCGGTTTTGTTTAAAGTCCATAAATAAATCATGGGACGGTTTCGGTTCGATGCGAAACCATTCCGTGCCGGCTTTCCGTTCGACGCCGTTTTTTTGCAGATAGGCGTGAAAATCGCGGTCGCCGAACGCTTCGCCCGAGCCGTCGTCATAAACCGCCATTCCTTTCCACCCCAACACCCATTGCACGTTGGCGGTTTTTGTTTGCTGGTTGATGCGGTCTTCGACCTTTTGTTCCGTGTATCCGATTTTCGTCCACCCGTCGTGTTCGCGGATTTGCGGCGTGGTGTAGGCGTAACACATCGGAACGATTTTCTTTGCGGCGCGAAGCGTGATTTTTTTCATTACGCCATCTCCTTCACATTTTTTTCGATAAAGGCGATTTCATCGTCGGACAAACCGTATTTTGCGTAAAGCTGCCGGTCGATTTCACGCACGGATTTCGAC
>CAVCSV010000032.1:0-18066 GCA_963604715.1 Limosilactobacillus gorillae | reverse complement strand
GATTTCGACCAGTCGATGTCGGATTTATCCGAGAAATCTTGAAGGGGGACGTATTTCCATTTTTCCGGCGGGTTGTCTTGCGTTGTTTTTAAAATGCCCAAAGCGCAACGGGCAAATTTTGATTTGACATATTTAAACGCGGCGTTAGCCTCTTCAAGACAATCAAACGCGCCGATGCTGATAAAAGATTCGGTGTTCCCGATCAACGGGTTCCCGATCAACGGGGTTGAGAGAACTTCTCCGATTGCGCCGGAACCGTTGGATTTCGGCAGTATGATCTTGTATTTGTCAAGATTCTTTACATTGTTCACATAATCCCGCCGAATGTATTTATATGTCCTTTCGTTGTTTTCCCTGCCTAAAATTTTAATATAATCAAAGCCGTCTTCCGGTTTTTGGTCAAAGAAAATTTGCGGCAATCGTTCAAATATGTTGGTGGACATATCGTAAGCGTGCCCGTTGCTGAGCTGTGAAACGGCTTCGGGGTGGTCGCGGTGCATTTTTTCCGTCAGCCTGTAAGCCGTTCTGGTAACGACGATGTCGCTCAGACTTTTAAAGTCTTTATGTGTTAAAATTTTTTTCAATAAGTGATTTAACTGTTCAAATGACGTAAAGGTTTCAATCGCTCCAAAATTTTTGCGTGTATCGTGATATGTCACTACGACGCCGCCTTTAATGTCCGTATCCGGAAAAACGTTACTGCTTTTTTGTTCGTAAAAAACGATTTTTAAATGCGGGTCGTTTAGCATCTGCTCATTCCATTGTTTGGGCGTGCTTCCGGCGTTGAACAAAAAACGTGCAGGGTGAATCATTTCAACGGAATAGGCGATTTTATAAGATTCCTTTAAAAAATGATGATAGACGGGAGGAGCAAAGCCTTTGTTGTCACCGATTGTTTCATCTTGGTACGGCGGGTTGCCGATCACGAAATCGAACTTCATGGCTTTCGTTCCTTTCAAATCTGTGAATTTGATTGTTTTTTGTCCGCGCCAATCGCGGATTTTGCACGGTGGCGTCGCGGAAAAATCGTTGTTCCCGAACAGGTCGAATTGAAAAAAATCGGCGGAATCGCCATAGGGGACGCAGTCTTTCAACCCGTCCATCTGCCACACGTTCCACGCGATAATATTGGCGATTTGCTTTAATTGCGTCAGGGGCGCGGGCTTGCCGAATTTCGCGAAATGATAATCCGCAAACGCGCAAAGCAGGTTTTCGCGAGCCAGCAGCAGGTTGTCGCCTTGGTATTCAAAACCATAGGTGCTTTCATACGCGCGCCGCGCCCAGAAAAACCAATCCGTTTCGTTCGCCGTGTTTTCCGAAACGATCCGCAGCTTCCTGTCCAAAACACCGATTCTTTTTTCAATCGGCAGCGGTTCGCCCGTCGTCGCGTCGTACCGCGACGCCAGATAGGGCGCTTCGCCGCAGGTGATTTCCAACCGTCTGGAATCGACGTAGCGCGTCCACGGCGGCGTTTTACGCCCGTTCGGTTCAAACACTATTGCCTGTTTCGTCGGCGTCCAGTCATGTCCGTCCATCGTGTTGAACACGTTTTCGCGTCCGAACCATTCGGCGTCGCACAGATTGTTCATCAGGCAGCAAATCCAACTTGGCGTAAAGACTTCTGCCGACTTGCGCGTGCGTTCACGCTGTTCGGCTTTGGCTTTGGCGACGCGCGGCTGAATGACCGTCGTGTTTTTTCCGGTGATCAGTGCCGGCAGGATTTCCTTTTCGGCGGCGTAGGCGGAACCGAGTCTTTCATAATCGCCGCACGCCCACAAAATGTTTTTGCCCGTCGTTTTGTCCTGCAACAGCAAATCCAGCAAAAACGGGCTTTGATCGCAGATGTCCTGTTCCAAAACGTCAACAGCGGCGGCGCGGTCGTCCGTCTTTTGTCCGTCAACAATTCTGCAATCCATCATGAAAATCCCCGAAAATAGCGTCCGCTAAATTCGGTGAAAATTCGCCTTTGATTTCTGCCGATAATTCGGTAAGATACTCTTCAAATTTAGCGGACGCTTCCTCAAAGACTCTGTTTTTTGATGAAATCATACAATGTGCCGTTGCTGATTTTCAGGTCTTTCGCAATTTTTGTTTTTGTCACGCCCGCGTTTAACAGGGCGATGATCTTATCCTCTTTCCCATCCAGAACGTGCCGTTTGTTTTTTGCCCCTTTTTGCCGCCCGATCGCTTGCCCGTTCATTTTTCGGCGTTGCAGGGCTTCTTTGGTGCGTTTACTGATCATCTCGCGTTCCAGTTCCGCGACCAGCCCGAAAGCGAACGCCAGAATCTTGCTTTGCACGTTGTCGCCCAGTTCGTAGCCGTCTTTCACGGTCAGGACTTTCGCGCCGATTTTCATACAATGTTCCAGAATGGAAATGACCATAAACAGCCGCCGCCCCAGCCGCGACAGTTCCGAACAGATGATCACGTCCCCCGATTTTATCCGTTTCAGCAGCTTGCCGAGTTTGCGCTTTTCCGGTTCTTTTATCCCCGACACGCCGTCGTCGATAATCCAGTTTTCAATCGGCAGTCCCCGCGTCCGCGCCAAATCCTCCACACCGATTTTCTGATTGTTGCAATCCTGCTTGTCCGTCGATACCCGCAAATATCCGTACACCGTCATCGTTCGATTTCCTTTCCGTTTGTTTGATGAATGGCAAGTGATTTTTCGGGGCGGATACGGCTAATCCTTATTTTGTTCACTTGATGTGTTGTCACAAGGAACGCCCGTCGCCGCAAAAGTGTCGGACAAGCGTTGCTCAATCCATTCGTCCAAGTCGACAATTTTATAGACGATGCGTATTCTGCCGAACTTGCGGAACTTCGGTCCACCGCCGACGCAAGCGTATTTCGCCAACGTCTTCGGACTGACGGGCAAGCCTTGTTTGATGCAGTATTCGGCTGCCTGTCCGCGCGTTAAATATTCTTTCCTGATTTCCATAATGAACTCCTTTGGTTGATTTCAAACGCCTTTACGGTGGCATGAAACAAATCAAAGAGGAACCGTTCAAAACAGAGCTTTTCGGAGCCTTTTGAGTCTTTTTGTATGTTGCTTGACGGAAACGGAGAAAAGGCGTATCTTGATTTACGTCGTCATTGAGCAATCAACGGCGACAAATTGAGGTTGTTTTCCAAGGCGGGCAAACATGGAATTTTTGTTACCGTGTTGTTACCTTGAAAACAGAGCTTGATAAAATCAAAGCAGAAAAAACGCTGAAATCCGTTTTAAATTCAAACGGTTAAAACTCACCGATAAAAAGCTGAAACGCTTTAAAAACATAGCGGGGAGTTGAGAAAGTCATAATGTTGTTACAAGACCCTTTCGACCTTTAAAGTTATCCGATTCAAATCGGGACTTTTGAACATACGCCGAAAGCACCCCGAACCATAGACAGATTCGGGGATATTTTTTCGTGTTCGTACTTAAACAACACGAATTACGACGCATATCCACGCCGAACAACATTAGAGCTTTCTCACGGCTCCGCGCCCGCTAAGGCGCTTTCCGCACAAACCGATTTTGCGCGAACGGTTTCAGTTTATAAAACAACGGACAAAGAAGCAAACGAAAAAACGAACGGGAAAATGCAATAAAAAAGCCCGCCGTTCGGCGGGCTTTTGAATTTTCCGGCTTAGGATTATTTCGCGTTGTCCGCGTTGAATTTAATCCATTTTTCGTCAGCTTCGTCTTCCGCCGTGATGGCACCCTGCGGGCATTCGGAAATGCAGACGCCGCATTCAATGCAGGTGTCGGGGTTGACAACGCACTGCGTATCCACTTCGGTAATCGCGCCGACGGGGCAAACGTCGATGCAGGACAAGCATTTTACGCAAGAATCATTAATAACAGAAGCCATTTCAAATCTCCTAAAATTGGTTATCGGCAAAGGTTAATATAGAACGGGTCGAACGGGGTTTTCAAGAACTTTCGTTTAAAAAAGCCCGCGTCTTACCGCGTGTGGTTTTTGATGTCCTGTTCCAGTTGAGCCTTGGGGTAACGGTACAGCTGCCAGACTTTGATTTTACGGTTTCGGGAGTCTTTGAATTCCGACGACAGCGTCAAACCGCGCAAAGGAACGGCGTGCGATCCGTCGGCGTATCCCGTAATCGGGGCAAGCGCTTTGTTGTAAGCGTCTTTTGTCGCCATGTCGCGCGCCTGTTTGATATTGATGCCTTCACCGTATCCGATGTAATTGACAAAACGTTTGTCGCTTTGACCGATATAGCCGTCCGATTCATACATTTTGACCCAATCGGGATAAAACACGGACAGCAATTTGTCCGTTTTGGAAACGGGTTCGGGCGAATCCAAAGCGGGAGATTCGTCTTCTTCGGACGAATCCAGAACGGAATCGGCAAATTCGGTCGCCGACATATTCGCACCGTAGGTCAGCAAATCGTCGGGGGCTATGCCGATAATCCGCGACAGGCTTTCCAAGTATTCGCCGTACGGGTTGTTTTCGGCGATTTCCGCGCGAATTTGATTGTAGTTCTGCAAAATGAATTTGCGGGCTTTGCGTTTTTTGGAATACGATTCCGCGCTGCCGACTTTGACCATATCGGCATAGTAGCTGTCATGGTCGTATTTGAACATGCCGCCGGAAGCCAAGTCCGTTATCGATCCCGTGGGCATGGAAAACGTCAGGATGTTCATCCAGAACCAACCCGATACTTCGGGCTGCAATATCAGGGTTACGGGTTCATATCCCGCTTTTTTCGCAGTCAGGTAAGTTGTGCTGCCGTGGTGGCTGATTCGGGCTTTGCACGGCGTCGTGCAAAGGGCGGTGGCATTGTCGTAGATGGTAACGCCTTGGACGTTGCTGTCGAAAAACAGCTTGTCCGACGGACCGTTGAACAGCGTGCCGCACGCGCTTAACGACAAAACGGCGGCGGTTAAAGTCAAATGGGATAATTTCATAACAGAACTCCTTGATGAAATCTCGTTCAAGGTATAACCAAAACGATACACGCGCAAGGATTTCTTGTGGCAAAAGGTGCCAGAAAACGCCGATGCGTTCAAAGAAAAATCAGCGTTCGCTTCCGCGTTTCGCTTTGAGGGCGGCAAGCATACCGCGCCCTTTGCCGTTCGCCGATTCGGGCGTCAAAGCCTTTTTCATTTTTTTCAAAGCGAACAAGGCGTGTTTGGCGGCGGCGTATTTTTCGACGGCGGCTTTGTCTTTGTCCGACATTTTCCGATCGTCGGCGGCGGCGACCAGTCCCGCAAACAAAACGGGGACGGAAACGGCGGTCATCCCGTTCGCCGCCAATACGCAACCGACGGCGGACGCCGCGCCCAAAGCGGCGACTTTGGTGATTTTGGCGGCGTTGTCTTCGCCGACTTTGTGGCGCAATTTGGTTTTCCAAGAAGCGGTTTTGGCTTCGTTCCTGTATTCGGTTTCCAATTTGCCGACCAGTTCCAAAGCTTTTGCAGTATTGTTTGTTTTCAGCGGGTTGACTTTCATATAGGCGTTTGCCGCGGCATTTTGTTCCTTGCGGGAAACGCCGCCGAGGAATTCGGAAAAATCACCCAAGTAAACGGCGATTTTCGTTGCCATTTGGATATCTTCAAACAAAACGCCTTTTTTTAAACTCAAAGCCAAAGACATGGTCTTCCCCTCTGTAATTGCTTGACGAAATAATATGGGCGTTTGTCCAAAAATTCAAATGTTTTTTGGATTTTCCTACAATTTTACGGTAACGCAGGCCTGTGCGGCGATGCCTTCCTTGCGTCCCGTAAAGCCCAGTTTTTCCGTCGTGGTCGCTTTGATGCTGACTTTGGACGACGAAATCCCTAGTAATTCCGCCAATTTTTCGACCATTGCCAAGCGATGCGCCCCGATTTTCGGGCGTTCGCAGATAAACGTTACATCCGCGTTTAAAATTTGCCCGCCCAATCCATGCACCAAATCAACGGCGTATTTCAAAAACAGGGTCGAGTCGGCGCCTTTCCATTTCATATCCGACGGCGGGAAGTGCAGTCCGATGTCGCCCGACCCGATGGCACCCAGCAAAGCGTCCGTCAAGGCGTGCAGTCCGACGTCGGCGTCGGAGTGTCCCTCCAGCCCAAAATCGTGAGGGACTTGCACGCCGCAAAGCGTCACAAAACTGCCGTCCGAAAATTTATGCACGTCAAAGCCCGTTGCCGTGCGGATGTCGTCGCCTTTGCCTTTCAGCAGAGTTTCGGCGCGGTCAAGGTCGGCTTGCGTCGTGATTTTGAAGTTGTCTTCGCTGCCTTTGGTCAAAACGACGGAGATTCCCGCCAGTTCGGCGACGCACGCGTCGTCGGTCAGCTCCTGTCCTTTGACGGCTTCGTGCGCCGTCAGAATTTCCGCATAGGGGAAGCCCTGCGGCGTTTGAACGCGGTACAATCCCGCGCGGTCGACCGTTTTCGTTATCAGCGTTTTGCCGTCTGTGGTTTCACCCGCTTTAATCGTGTCAACGACGGGCAGAGCGGGAATCGCGCCTTGGTGTTCCCTGACTTCGGCGATTACGCGGTTGATGACGCCGAAATCGACGAAAGGACGCGCGCCGTCGTGAATCAAAACGATGTCGGGATTTTCGTCTTTCAGGCTTTCAAGCCCCAAGCGCACGGAATCCTGCCGCGTTTCGCCGCCGAAAACGGGTTCCGTGACGGGCAGTTCCGCGGCGGCGCATTTGTACAGCGGCATATCGTCGGGATGAATGACGGCGCGGACGGTCGACACGGCGGGGTGCGCGCAGAACGCCCCCATGGTGCGCGACAAAATCATGCGTCCGCCGATTGTTCTGTATTGTTTGGGCATGTCGCCGCCGAAGCGATGTCCTCTGCCTGCCGCGACGATGATAACCGCACACTTGACCATGATAAAGACTCCTTGTAAAAAGTTTCAGACAGGGTAAAACAGAATCGGAATTTAGAAAAGGCGGAAAATGGCTTTCGTTTTAAAAAATCACCGTTTTTCAGACGTAATGCTGGCGCCGATGGCGGGCGTTACGGATGCGCCTTTCCGCGCGATGGTGCGGAAATTCGGCGGCGAACTGCTGTTTTCCGAAATGATTTTGGCGGATTCACTTGCCCGCGCGCACAAACGCACGACAGAAATGGCGATGCCCGACGAAACCGACGCGCCAATAGCGATTCAGCTGGAGGGGCGTCATCCCGAAACAATGGCGGAAGCGGCGAAAATCGCCGAAAAACATGCGGCTTTCATTGATTTGAATATGGGCTGTCCCGTCAACAAAATTGCCAAAGCGGGCGGCGGTTCGGGATTGATGCGGGATGAAGAGCTGGCGGAAAAAATCGTGCGCGCCGTCGTTGATGCGGTCAAAGTTCCCGTGACGGTCAAGTTCCGCTTGGGCTGGGACGAAGAATCGAAGAACTTTGTCGACTTCGGCAAGCGCATGGAGGGCGCGGGGGCTTCCGCGGTAATTTTGCATGCCCGCACGCGCGAACAGCAATACAGCGGCAAAGCGGACTGGAGCGCGTTCGGCGAACTGAAGCGCGCGGTCGGCATTCCTGTTGTGGCGAACGGCGACATTAAAACAAAAGCGGACGCGGATTTCGTCAAATCGGAGTACGGCGCGGACGCGGTGATGATAGGGCGGCAGGCGCTGGGCAGACCTTGGATTCTGGCGGAGGCGGCGGGGCGCGAAGTCGTCCGTCCGCCTTTGGTCGAAACGGTGCTGGAGCATTTGGCGCTGATGCAGAAATATTACGGCGCAAAGGCGATTTTTATCGCGCGAAAGCATATTGCTTGGTATTCTGTCGGGATGAACGGCGGGGCGGCTTTCCGCGCTTCGGTCAATCAAACGACGGACATTGAGGCGGTCAAAACGCTGATACGGGATTTTTTCGGAGGGGCGGATGCCTGACAAAAACGAAGGTTTGGGCGCGGTGGTCGAAAAGTACATGCGCCGCTTTTACGCGGACTGCGATGACGAAATTTGCCCCGTCGGCGTGTACGATTTTGTTATGGGCGAGGTTGAGCGCCGCCTGATTGCCGCGACGCTGGAATACGCCAAGGGCAACCGCTTGAAAACAGCCAAGATTTTGGGTATCAACCGCAACACTTTGCTGCGCAAGATGCGGGATTTCGGTTTGGACGCGAAAAGGGACGAAAAATGAAAGTCATTGTTTGCGGTGCGGGGCGCGTCGGTTCGACGATTGCGCGCTATCTGGCGCAGGACGACAACGAAGTCGTGGTGATTGACACCGACGCCGACCGTTTGTCGGATTTGGAATCGTCGCTGGACATTCAAACCATTACGGGCTTTTCGTCCTATCCGTCCGTTTTGGAACGCGCGAACGCTGCCGACGCCGATATGCTGGTCGCCGTCACCGCTTCCGACGAAGTGAACTTGGTGACGTGCCAAGCGGCGAATTCTTTGTTCAAAGTGCCGATGAAAATCGCCCGCCTGCGTTCCAAAGAATACACCAATCCGAAGTGGCGCGATTTATACACGCACGACGCTTTGCCGATTGATGTTGTCATTTCCCCCGAAGTCGAAATCGCCCGCGCAATCCGCCGCAATATTTCCTTCCCCGGCGCGTTCGACGTGCTGACTTTGGCGGGGGACAAGGTGTATTTGCTGGGCATGCATTGCGACGAAACGTGTCCCCTGATAAATACGCCCTTGCGTCAGCTGACCGAACTGTTCCCCGACATCAACGCGGTGATTACGGGCGTGATGCACGAAGGCAAGCTGATTGTCGCGGACAGCGACACCCGCATTAATGCGGGCGACGACGTTTACATCTTTGTTGCCGCCGAAAACGTCAAGCGGATTTTGTCCCTGTTCGGACGCGACCAGCAAAGGGCGAAAAGCGCGCTGATTTTGGGCGGCAACGACGTGGGGCTGTCGCTGGCGAAATACTTGGAACGCAGCGGACGGATGCGCGTTACTTTGATTGAACCCGACGAAGAGCGGGCGAAATTCCTTGCCGAAACATTGTCCCAGACGACGGTGATTCAAGGCGACTTTTTGGACACCGTTGTTTTGGAGGAAGCCGACATCGACATCGTCGAAACGGTCATTGCGGTCAGCGGCAACGACGAAAACAACATTCTGGCAAGCTTGACCGCCAAAAAATACGGGGCGGAGCAAACCGTCGCCGTGATTGAAAAAACGCTGTATTCGCAAATGGTGACCGATTTGGGCATCGACGTTGTCATCGACCCCAAGGATATTATGGTGTCGTCCATTCTGCAGCACATCCGCAGAGGAAAAATCTATGCCGCCTATTCCGTGCGGTCGGGACTGTGCGAAGTGCTGGAAGCCGACGTGTTTGATTCCTTTGAATATCTGGGGGCGGCTTTGCGCGACGTGCGTCTGCCCGTCGGCGTGATTATCGGGGCTTTGGTTCGAAACGGCGTGTCTTTGCCTTTGCGCGGGGACACCGTGATTGAAAAGAACGACCGCCTGTTGTTGTTCGCCGATGCCGATTCCGTCAAGCAGGTCGAAAAAATGTTTACCGTGGGGTTGGAATTCTTTTGATGAAAAAAACAAACTATCCGTTTCCCGATTTGATTTTGTTCGATTGGGACAATACGCTGATGGACACGACGCCCGTTTTGTATCAGGCGTTTTGCGTTTTAAGCGAAAAGTACGGCATTCCGAAATGTTCGATGGAGGAATACCGCGCCCGCACGGGATTGTCCCTGCGCGAAACGTTCCCCGAACAGTTCGGCGACAGCTGGGAGGAAGCGAAGCAAGTCTATCTGGATGCTTACAAAAAGCATCATTTGGAGCTGCTGACGCCGTTTGCGGATGCCGAAAAAGCGGTTGCTTATGCCGCGAAAATTTCAAAAGCGGGCATTGTCAGCAACAAAACGTCGGCGATTTTGCATGACGAAATCGATTGGCTGGGATGGGGCAAATACTTGTCCGCCGTTGTCGGCGCGGGCGATGCGCCCAAGGACAAACCCGCCGCCGAACCAGCTTTGCTGGCGATGCATCAAGCGGGGGTGGAATACGGTCGCCCCGTGTGGTTTGTCGGCGACGGCGACGCGGATATGCTGTGCGCCGCGAACGCGGATTGTTATCCCGTGCGAATGGCGGACGAAAACAAGGACGGCGAGGCGGTTCTGACGGTGAAAAATTGTTCCGAGCTGCTTTTGGTGCTTTACTCTTTGACCGAAACGGAATAAACAATCAACAAACAATAACAAGGAGATGAACCCCATGACGGATAAAACGCAAAACGTTCAGGATATGTTTTTGAACACAATCAAAAAAGAAAAAATGCCCGTCACCGTTTATTTGATGTGCGGTGTGAAATTGCAGGGAATTATCACTTGGTTTGACAATTTTTCGATGCTGCTGCGCCGCGACGGACACACGCAGCTGGTTTACAAGCACGCGGTTTCGACGATTATGCCGTCCGAACCCGTTCAGCTGTTCGACGGCGAATCCGACGACAAGGAATAAGCTTTGTTTGAAAAAGCGCTGGTTCTGCACACCGTTTTGAAAAACGACGCCGCAACGGGGCGTTCGGTTG
Organism: Limosilactobacillus gorillae; assembly: GCA_963604715.1. Taxonomy (GTDB): domain Bacteria; phylum Pseudomonadota; class Alphaproteobacteria; order CAAGCB01; family CAG-977; genus UBA2903. The sequence continues at coordinate 7,589 of CAVCSV010000032.1, read as the reverse complement.
AAGCGGGGCTGGAGGAAATCAAAAATCTGACGGCGGCGATAAACTTGGATGTTATAGCCGCCGAAACGGTCGTTTTGCCGCGAATCAACGCGTCAACTTACATCGGGCGCGGGGCAGCGGAACGGATTAAGGCTCTGGTGCGGGAAAACGAAATCGTGTTGGCGGTCGTCAACACGCAGCTGTCGCCGATTCAGCAAAGAAACCTTGAAAAGCTGTGGAATTGCAAAGTCATTGACCGCACGGCGCTGATTTTGGAAATCTTCGGCGAACGCGCCCGCACCAAAGAGGGCGTGCTGCAGGTTGAACTGGCGCATTTGAGCTATCAGCGGTCGCGGCTGGTGCGCGGGTGGACGCACTTGGAACGTCAGCGGGGCGGACGCGGATTTCTGGGCGGTCCCGGCGAAACGCAAATAGAGCTTGACCGCCGCGTGATTACCGACAATATCGTCAAGCTCAAACGCGAACTGGACGAAGTCAAGCGCACCCGCCAGCTGCACCGCGCCGCGCGCCGCCGCGTGCCATTTCCGATTGTGGCGTTCGTCGGCTATACGAACGCGGGCAAATCGACGCTGTTCAACAAACTGACGCACGCCGACGTGTTCGCCAAAGACATGCTGTTTGCGACCCTTGACCCGACCATGCGGCAAATCAAACTGCCGTCGGGGCGGCAGGTGATTTTGTCGGACACGGTGGGCTTTATTTCCGATTTGCCGACCGAGCTGGTCGCCGCCTTCCGCGCGACGTTGGAGGAAGTGCTGGAAGCCGACTTGATTGTCCATGTCCGCGACATTTCCCATCCCGACACCGAAGCGCAAAAGCAGGACGTCGAAAACGTTTTGCGGACTTTGGGCGTTGCGGAGCAGGTGGACAAGGGGTTGTTTGAGGTGCTGAACAAAACCGATTTGCTGGAAGCCGAGGAACGGCAGGCGCTGACGCAGGCAAGCACCCGACAGGCGAAACGGTTTCCCGTGTCGGCTTTGACGGGGGACGGAATCGATGCTTTGCTGAAAGCGATTGACGAAGCGTTGGCGGTCGACAGAACCGAGTATGTTCTGCATGTTCCCGCATCCGACGGGGCGGCGCTGGCGTATTTGTACCGCGCGGGCGAAGTCGTCAGCCGTTTGGACGGCGACAGCGAATCCGTGCTTCGCGTCCGGTTGGGCGCCGTTGAATTTTCCAAAGCGCAAAAAGCGTATCCGCAGGTGAAATATGAAAAATCCGAATCTTGACGAAATCGCGGACATTATCGCGGACGTGGCGGAAACCGAGGTTATGCCGCGTTTCAAAAACTTATCCGTCAGCGACATTGCGACCAAAACGTCGGCGGACGATTTGGTGACGACGGCGGACACGGAAACCGAAAAAGCTTTGACGGCGCGGCTGACGGCGGCTTTGCCCGATTCGCTGGTGGTGGGCGAGGAATCCTGCTTTCAAAACCCCGAAGTCATTGAATACTTGAAACAAGACAAGCCCGTTTGGGTTATCGACCCCGTTGACGGCACGATGAACTTTTCCTACGGCAGAAGCGAATTCGGCATGGTCGTCGCTTTGGTGTACAAAGGCGAAACCGTCGCGGGCTGGCTTTACAACCCCGTGATGAAAGCGATGATTTACGGCGAAAAAGGTTCGGGCGCGTGGCTGAAGGGCAAAAAACGCCTGTCCGTGTCCAATCCGCAGGAATTGACAAAAATGCACGGCGTTGTCGGACGGCGCGTGGCGTTCCGCGACCCGAAGCTGATTCAACCCGTTTGGTGGGGCGCGGCAAGTTTCGGCTATATGATGATTACGACGGGCGAGGCGGACTATTCCGCTTACCGCACCAAAGTCATCAAACCGTGGGATCACGCCGCGGGCGTTATGCTTCACGGCGAAGCGGGCGGCTATACCGCCTATACGGACGGAAGCGCGTATGTGCCTTTGATGGGATCAAACAGTTTGATTTCCGCCCCGAACAGGGACATTTGGGAATATCTGGCGCGCAATATCTGCGCCCCCCGCTAAAACAGGCTTTTAAACCGTATCGTCGGGTAGGACGGCGACCACGGGCGGTGTTCGCCGCCGACGTGTTCCGTGCGGACTTTGCCGTTTTCGACATACACGAACAGCGCGCCCGTTTCGGGCAGTTGAAACGCCTGTTCGCAGCCGTTTTTGACAAACAGAAAGTCAATCGTGCCGCACGCCTGTTTCGCCGCCGTTTTCGTGCGGGCGTAGGCAAGCAAAACGCCGTCTTTTTCATACAGGCAAAGCGCGCAGTCGGTTTCTGTGAAATCGGTTGTTCCCGCCGACGAAAGCCAGCTTGACCGCGTGAACTTGTCGCCTTTGGTAAAGCTTAAAACGCCGTCGGATTGACGGAACGCGGCAAGGTTTTGCGTCATCGTCATATCGGGTTTTGCGGTCAGATACGGCGTGAAAAAAGCAAAACAAAACGGAATGAAGCCAAGCAAGCGGACTTTGCCGCGCCACAAGCACACCCACAATCCGCCGAACACGGCACTCATCAGCCCGTAAAACGGCATGGCGGGGACGAGTGTAACGCTGTGCGGCAGGTTTGCCGTAAATTCGGCGGCGCGGTTGACGGTTTCGATGCCGATGCCCGCCAGTTTCCAAAGCGGCGCGTCCGTTCCGAATGGCATCAGCACAACCGCGGCGAACAGGCACGGCATCACCCATGCCGCCGCGGCGGTCGTTGTCAGCAGGTTGCCCAGCAGCGTGTAGTTCGCAATCCGCTTGAAATGATAGGCGGCAAAGGGCGCAGTGGCAATTCCCGCTATCAGCGACGTCAATAAAATTCCCAAAACGAACGCCAGCAAATACAGCAAAACGCTTTCACGCTGTTCCAATCGGCGGACGGCTTTGTCAATGCCCGCTTCATAGGCGCAAATCAAGGCGGCGACGGCGGCGAATGACAGCTGAAAACTGACGGACAGCAGGGCTTCGGGCATAAACAGCAAAATCAGAAACGCTGCCCAGCAGACATTGGCGACGGACAGCGCGCGGCGGTCGAAAAACACCGCGCCCAAAGCAAACGACAGCATAATGAACGCGCGGACGCCCGAAATCGGCGTTCCTGCCAGCCGCAAATAGCCAAACGTTGCCGCCAAAGCGCAAAAAGCGGCGATTTTCTTGGTGCTGAAGCGCAGAGAAACCGTAACCGACAGGGCAAGCAGACTGCGCACCAGAAAAAACACAAACCCCGCAATCAGCGTCATGTGCAGTCCCGACACCGCCAAAATGTGCGCTATTCCCGCGTTTCTGTACGCGTCGGCAAGGGCGGGGTCGATTTCTTTGTTTTCGCCCGTGACCAGTGCTTTGGCGATGTTTGCGGCGCGCGGGGGCAGGACGGTTTCGATTCGTTTGGCGATTTTGCGGCGCATGGTTGTTTCGGATGCTTTTTCAACAACTTTGACGGGGGAGCGTGCAAATCCCGTGCCGCCGATTTTTTCAAAATAAAGCGCGCGGGCGGAATCGTATCCGCTTTTGTCCGTTTTGGGCATGGGAGGGGAAAGCAAAGCTTTGACCTCGATTTTGTCGCCCGTGTCGGGAACGGGGGATTCGGCGGGCAGGTTCAGTCGTATCTTTTCGGGCGTGCGCCAATCCGTTTTGCCGTCGAAAGCCAAATCTTTCAGCACCAGCCGCGCTTTCAAATCGGGCAGGCGCACGGCTTGGTCGACCGTTCCCGAAACAAGCGTCGTTTTCATGCGCGCTTTGACGTTTTCGCGGCTGAGCGCGATTGTGCGGGTTTGCGCAACAAAGAACCCCGAAACGGACATCAGCACGAACAAGGCAAAAGTTCGCGCTTCGGGGCTTTTGCGGCAATCCCATTGAAAAAACGCCGCGAACAGCAGGGCAAAGCAGGTATGCAGATAAAACGGTTCGTTTTGCAATCCGAAATAAACGCCGATGCCCGCCCCGAACGCGACGGGCAGCCAAAAAATCAGCCTGTCCGCTTGGGCGGCGAAAAAATCCGTTATCAAGAAACGCAAAACATAAAACGATTGCATTTACAAATACTTTCGATGGCGTTATAACTGAACCAGTTTACTGGTTTTACGGTTTGGGGGAAAGGGATAATCGCATGCCTTTTTTAATGATTAAGACAAACATCGACATTGAAAAAACGTCGGCGAACGCTTTGCTGAATTACGCGTCCAAAGTTGTTGCGGAAACAATCGGCAAACCCGAAAGCTATGTCATGGTCAACGTATGCGGAGACGAACATTTGATTTTCGGCGCAAAAACGACGCCGTGCGTTTATATGGAAATGAAAAGCGTCGGACTGCCCCAGTCGCAAATCCCCGAATTGTCCCGTGTTTTAACCCAAATGGTCGAGGACAAATTGAAAGTTCCCGCCAACCGCATTTACATCGAATTTTCGTCCGTTCCCGGCAATATGTGGGGCTTTAACGGTTCAACGTTTTAAGGAAGCCGAAGATGAAACGTCTGTTAGCTTGGATAATGACGGCTGTTTTGCTGACGGGGTGCGCCGCGCATGAAATCGACGCCCGCCGCGGCGGCATTATCGAAGACGAAGACGACGTTTTGCGCCGCAGCGTCGATTATTTGACGTACTTGAAACTGAAAAAGGGTGCGGGTCCTCTTGACCAAGACTATATTCTGCTCAGCTATCGCTTAATCGGCGACATGGTGCGCAGCGATTTGTTCGCAAACAAGCCCGAACGCGTCAAAATCGCTTTGCGCGACGTGCTGAACTTTAATCCGACGGCGGAAGTCCGCCCCGCGATTATTCACGAAGCCGTTGAACACGAATTGATGAACACCCGCGCTTTGTGGGTGACGGACGGAACGCAGGCTTACGATTATGTGCTGGACGTGGAGCTGAGCGAAATCGAAATCAAAGACGACGATATGGCGGAAAAGAAAGCGCTGGGAACCATGCTGGTTTTGTTCGATTTGCAGGGAAAGCAGGTCGGCGAATGGTTCGGCGTTTTGAAACGCGACAAAGGCGGCATCAGTTGGTTTTGACGCTGTAGTCGAAATCGAATCCGTCTTTGACGATTTCTGTATAACTGTCGACGATGTCGCGTGCTTGCGCCGCGGCAAACAGAATTCCTGCCGTCCCCGAAACGTACAGCGCGACTGCCCCCGCCCACAGCCATAAAAGCGCTATTGTTCCCGAAACCGCAATCAGCCAAAGCGCAATGCTGCGTTTGGCGCAAGCGGCGGCGTTTTGCAATTCCGAATCAAAATTCGACGGGATTCCGTTCATTGAAAAAACTCCTTGAAGCTTTTTCAATCATAACGCTTTCCCGCCGTTTTGAAATCGCGACTTTAGGCGAGCTATACGCATCGCCCGTTTTGAAGCGTTTTGCCGTTTTGACAGCTCAAGCACGTTTTGGCGTCCGAACAGGTCGCACAGTCGCTCAACGCCCCTGCGCATTTGCGGCAAACCGTGCCCGACAGGTAGTATTCGTTGCCGGAGCACGCCGAACAGGTGCGCGCGTCGGAACATTCGGCGCATCCCAACGGACAGGCGCGGCAAGAACTGTCCGACAGGTATTTTCCGGCAGGGCAGTCAATGGCGGAACAGGTTCCGTCGTAAAGCTCGTATCCCGTTTCGCATGTATCGCACGAATCGGGGGAGGAGCAGGTTTTGCACCCTTCGGGGCATTTTTCGGGAACGCATTTTTCGTTCATCAGCGTATAGCCCGCCGTACAGCCGAAGCAGCTTTTTTCGTCGCAAGCCGAACAATGTTCCGTCAGACAAGCGCGGCATTCGCCCGTCTCACTGTCTTTGAATGTGCCGCGTTCGCAAACGCGCAGCACGCACGCTCGCGCCGCTTCGTCGAAAAAGTATCCCTTTTCGCATTGCAGACAGGCATCGCCGTTTTCGCATTTGTCGCAATGCGGCAGGCAGGAAACGCAGAAGTTGTCTTTCAAGTAGGTACGCGGTTCGCAGACAATCGCTTTGCATTGCGCGCCGTCGGGTTCAAATCCGATGTCGCATGCCAGACAGCCGTCGGGGGAGGTGCATTGGGCGCATCCTTTGGGGCAGGGCAGGCAGTCGTTTCCGTTCAAATACGTTCCCGATTGGCAGACTATCGGGGCGCATTTTCCGTCTTTCAGGGTAAAGCCTGTTTGGCATTTTTCACAAACGGAAGCCGTACAGGCGGCGCATTTTTCGTCCCGCGTCGTCAAAGCGCAAATGTCGCACGCGCCGCCGGAAACGCCGTAACCGTATTCGCAAACCGTGCAGTTGTTTTTGTCCGAACAGGCGGTGCAGTGCGGTATGGCGGACGCGCACGGCGTGCATGCGCTTTTGTCCGCAAATTCGCCGATTTTGCAGCTCAACGCTTCGCAATGTGCATTTTCCGTTTTTTTGTCAATGCAAACCATGCCGTCGGGGCAATCGCCGGAATTGTTGCAGACGACGCATTGTCCGTCGCCGTTGGATTTCATTTCCCCGCAACCGCATCTGTCACCGGCAAGGCAAGGCTGGCATCCCCCAAGTCCGTCGGGCTTGTAAGCGGGCGGACAGTTGCAGCGTTCCGTTTTGCGGCAGGCTTTGCAGGCGCGTTTTCCGCCGACAAGGGTGCATTTGTTTCCTTCGTAACACGACGAATCCGAACAGCCGCAATAGGACGAATGTCCTTTGTCTTCGACAAAGCAAGTCGGCGTCGTGCCGCCGCAATGTTCCCCGTTCGAAGCGACGGAAGCGGTGCACAAACCGATACACGCGTTGTTTTTGCAAAATTGTTCGGGGGCGCAGTCCGCATCGGTGCGGCATCCCGTCGAACAGCGTTTCGACGCCGTGTCGCAGTATTCGTCAAACTGGCAATCCTGCGTCGTTTCGCAAGGACAGCCGTATCCTTCGCATTTTTCGGGTGTTTGCGTTTCAACGACGGTCGGTTCGTCGCTGGCGTAATCGAAAATCAATTCCGCCGCCTGTGCGGAACAGCAAAAAGTCAGTACAGCGAAAAACAGAAATTTTTTCATCGGTTACCCCTCCAACCGTTGTTCGAAATCCGATAATTCATTTGTTAAAGTTTTCAATTCGTCCGCCGAATCCGCTTCGCATGCCCCCAGCAGAGCGGGAACCGTGTTCGACGCGCGCAACAGCCACCACGCCCCCGACGGTTTAATCACTTTGACGCCGTCCGTGTCGTCGAACGCAACGCCGTCTTGTTTCAACAATTCTTTCGCCCGTTCCATTTTGGCGAATTTGACCGCGTCGGGGCAGGGAAACTTGATTTCGGGCGACAGGCACGTTTTGGGAATCGCGTCCAAACGCGCTTGAAAGTTTCCTTGTTCCGCAATCGACAGCAGGCGCAAAGCCGCATACAAGGCGTCGTCGTAGCCGTAATACGAATCGGCAAAACAGATGTGGCCGCTTTTTTCGCCGCCTAAAGGCGCGTTTGTTTCAATCATTTTTTCCTTGATAAAGGAATGTCCCGTTTTGGTGATAACGGGATTGCCGCCCAAACGTTTGATTTCGCTGGCAAAAGTTTTGCCGCATTTGACATCGGCGACAATGCTTGCGCCCTTTTGCCGCGCCAAAATCGGTTCGGCGAAAACGGGCAACAGCGAATCCATAAAAACAAAATCGCCGCGCGAATCGAATACGCCCAGCC
>CAVCSV010000031.1:17038-23079 GCA_963604715.1 Limosilactobacillus gorillae | reverse complement strand
AATTGGTGTTTTGACAAGCGGTGGCGACTGTGCCGGTTTGAATGCCGTCATTCGCTACTCATTTCCCTGTCCAGCTTTGCCAGTTCGGCATCGGAACAAATCAGTTTTTCAACCCTTGTTTTGGCTTTGGCGCAGTCAAAGCTCGGTTTGATTTCTTCCGCCGCATAAACATTTCCCGCCGCAAGGGTCGTCAATACGGAAGTCATTAAAATGGTTTTAAAGTTATTCATTGGATTTTGCCCCTTATACATCCGTTTCAAAGCCGTCATACCCCGGTTCGACATCGGCGGGCAAGCTGTTTTTCAGCGTTTCATAGTCCAACCCCGTTGCCATGTGCGTCAAAATAATTCTTTTGGGTTTCAGCATTTCACGCCATTCCAAAACGCGCTGAACGGAAGCGTGGCTGGGGTGGTCTTTGTTCGACAAACAGCCGACAACCCACGTTTCGACGCCTTTCAGAATGGACAGAGCGGAATCGTACAAATGCACAACATCCGTTGAATAGGCAAAATCCCCTACCCTGAAGCCTATGCTGGTTGTGTATTCGTGATCTTGGGCGAAAGGAATGACTTTCAGGTCGTTTAAATAAAAAGCTTCCCCAGGGATGATAAGGTTCGGTTCAAGCCACGGATGAAAAAAGCCTTCGCCCGATTTGACTGGACGAAAAGCGTATCCAAAGCGTTCTTTCAAAGCGTTCAGCGTTGTTTGGTTGGCGTAAACGGGAATTCCGCATTGCATAACGCGGTTGATTTCGCGCAGTTCGTCAATGCCGTGCGTATGGTCGGCGTGTTCGTGCGTATACAGCACGGCGTCCAAAGCGGTGACGTTGGCGGACAGCAGTTGTTCGCGCAAATCGGGCCCCGTGTCAATCAAGACGTTCATTTTGTTGTGCCGAAGCAGCAAAGAAGTCCTCAACCGCCTGTTTTTAGGGTTGTTCGGGTCGCAAGCCCCCCAGCCGCGGCTAATCATGGGAACGCCGCCCGCCGCTCCGCATCCTAAAATTCTGATTTTCATCTCAGTACGCCTTTGTAAACAAAGTTAAGAAGTTTTCGGTTGTGATTTTTGCCAGCTCTTCCAATGAAACGCCTTTGATTTCCGCCAGCATTTCCGCCGTTTTGACAACAAAAGACGATTCGTTGCGCTTGCCCCGATACGGAACGGGAGCCAAATACGGCGCATCCGTTTCGACCAACAGCCGATTAAGCGGAACATCCGCAAAAATATCGCGGATTTCCTGCGCTTTTTTGAAAGTCAATATGCCCGACGCGGATAAATACCACCCCTGCTCCAACCCGAATTTCGCCAGCTCGGCGTTGGAGGAAAAACAGTGTAAAACGCCTGTAACATCGGGAAATTCGGACAAAGCGTCAATCGTATCCTGTTCGGCGCAGCGCGTATGAATGACCAGCGGCAATCCCGTTTCCCGCGCCGCGATTAAATGGTTTTTGAAGAGTTTTCTTTGCGCTTCTTTGGTGTTCGGGTCGTAAAAATAATCAAAGCCCGCTTCGCCCAAAGCAATGATTTTTTCGTCCGAAGCCGCCGCTTGGGCGATTTCGTCGGCGGAAACTTCGCGTTCGGCGACATATTCGGGGTGAACGCCGACAGTAGCGAAAACATTCGGGTATTTGTGCGCCAAAGCAACCAGTTCAGCCGTATTTTCCAACCGTGTTCCGACGGTTACAAGACGGTTCACCCCCGCGTCAAGCGCGCGTTTGACAACGGCGTCCGTTTCATCGCCGAAATCCGAATGGTTCAAATGGCAATGGCTGTCCGTCAAATCAAGCATTCGTACACCTTTGCAGTTTTAAAACCGCGTTGACAAAGACTTGCTTCCTGTCCAAATCGATGTCGGCAAAGGACGCCGTAATGTCACTTAAAATATCCATTAGCATCAAAGTCGGCACAAACCGGCAGATTTTGCGAACGGCATCAGCTTCCCCCGGAATGATTTCGTCAAAGCCGCCACCGCTTTGCGACAAAACGCAGACACGCGTCAGCCATTGTACGAACAAATCCTGCAACAGCTGGAAGCGGTCTTTGTCTTTGTAAAGTTTATCCGCCGTATCGTACAGCTTCGGAACGGAAATTCGCGGAAAGTCGGCAAACAAATCCGTCAGCCCGACGAACAGCCGAATGCCGCCGCTGTCCGCCAAAGTCAGCGCTTTGCCTGCGCTGCCCTCCGCCAACAAAGCCAAAGCGTGTCGTTCCGCATCCGTCAAATTCGGACAATATGATTTAAGAAAGTCCTCCAACACATTGTTTTGCAAAGGTTTCAAGACTATTTTCCGACAGCGGGAACGAATGGTCGGCAAGAGCTTTCCGGGGGCGTGGCTGAGCAACAGAATCACCGTTTCGGGCGGCGGTTCTTCCAACGATTTCAATAAAGCGTTGGCGGCGTGAACATTCATATCGTCAGCTGAATCAATAATCAAAACGCGCTTTTTCCCCGCCCCCGCCGTCAAGTGCATAAACGCTTCGGCTTCGCGGATGTCGTCAATTCTGATTTCCGAAAAACGTTTGCGGGCTTTTTCCACTTCGGGGTCAAGTGCGTCCCCGTTTTCCAACAGCTTTTGTCGGGCTTTCAGTTCATCGGGCTTCAGCGCGCATTCAATGACTTTCAGCGCGGGACTGCTGCGTTGCGCAACGGCTTTGAAAATCGCGTCCGTTTTGGGGATTGACAGCGAAGTCGGTTTATCGCCGAACAATCCGCCGTCTTGTTTTTCTTCGGACAGCAAAAAGCGCGCCAGCCGAAACGCCAAAGTCGCCTTGCCGACCCCTTTCGGTCCGCAAATCAACCAAGAGCCGTCAATCGTATTGTTTTCAATCGCTTGCAAAAACAACTGTTCGGCGGTTTCATGACCGAACAGTTCCGTTTGTTCTTCGGGGGATTTCAAAGCGTCCGTCATTTGCCGCCTTTGTCAAGCAAGCGTTTTCTGACAATATTTTGAATGTCGCTTTGGATTGTTTCAATATCGCCCGTCGCATCGACGACGGCGCAACGGTCGGGATTTTGTTTCGCAATCGTCAGGAAAGCCTGCCGCAAATTGCGGTGAAAATCCAGCCCCATGCGTTCGTAACGGTTGGAATTGGCATCGCGTTTCAAAGCGCGTTCCAGTCCTTTTTCGACGGGCATGTCCATAATGATTGTCAAGTCGGGTTTGAAGTCGCCGACAACGGTGTCATACAGCGTTTGAACAGCCTGTTGTCCCAAACCTTTATCCGCGTAGCCGAAGCCCTGATACGCCATTGTCGAATCGGCAAAGCGGTCGCAGATGACGGCTTTCCCCTCGTCCAGCGCTTTCCAAATCGTATGAACCAAGTGGTCGCGGCGGGCGGCGAACATTAGCAAAGCTTCGGTCATGGCATCCCAGCGACCGACGGCGCCTTTGACGACCAGATTGCGGATTTCCTCCGCACCCTCGGAACCGCCCGGCTCGCGCGTCAAAACGCAGGACTGCCCGTTTTGTTCCAAAAAATCAGCCAACAGCCGCGTTTGCGTCGACTTTCCCGTTCCCTCGCCGCCTTCGAACGTGATGAAAAAGCCTTTAGTCATCATTTAACCGCTTCCGCGCCAAAATTGAACAAAACATGCTTGATTGTTTCTTTCATCCGTCCGAAATATCCCAGCCGCTTGACATCGCGGTCGGCGTACAAAGGAACGACAATGTCCGTATGTTCGGGTGCCGACAAAGTCAAAACCGCGATTTCCTGCCCTTTTTTGACAGGGGCCTTCAACGGCGTCGTGTATTTCAAATGGGCGACGACTTCCTTTTGACGCCCTTTCGGCAAAGTCAGCGTCAGGTTTTGTGCGGGAACGGCTGAAACGTTTTTCGCTTCGCCCAGCCAAACGAGAACGGATACGACTTTGACGTTTTCCTTTAAAACGGCGTAGTTGTCGAATTCGCGGAAGCCCCAGTTCATCAAGCGCATGGATTCTTCACCGCGTTCTTTCATCGTTTTCAAACCGTTGACAACCATAATCAAGCGGCGGCCGTTCTTTTTGGCGGACCCCGTCAACCCGAAACCCGAAACGCTGGTGTGCCCCGTTTTAATGCCGTCGGCAATGCCCGGCATCAGCATCAGCAGCGGATTTCTGTTTTCCTGACGAATGCCGTTATAGGTAAAGCTTTGTTCCGAATAAATGCCGTAGTATTCGGGAAAATCGCGGATAATGCGGTACGCCAGCGTTGCCAAATCTTTCGCGGACATCTTTTGACCGGGATTGGGCCAGCCCGTCGAATTGGCAAAATGCGAATTTTTCAATCCCAGCTCTTTTGCTTTTTGGTTGGCAAGCTCCGCGAATTCGGCTTCCGAACCGGCAATGTTTTCCGCGGCGACGATGCAGGCGTCGTTGCCCGACTGGACAATAATGCCGCGCAGCAAATCTTTGACTTTGACGCGCTGTCTGTCTTTTAAAAACATGGTCGAGCTGCCCGTTTTCGCGCCGCCTTTGCGCCAAGCGTTTTCGCTGACCACAAAGACATCGTCAAGCGACAGCCGCCCGTCTTTCAGCCGTTCGAAAATCAGGTAAGCCGTCATCAGTTTGCTCATGGACGCGGGCGGCATCGGTTCGTCGGCGTTTTTTTCGTAAAAAAACTCGCCCGTTTCGAAATCCATCAAAACCGCGTGTTTGGCTTTGGTTTCAATCGCCCCCGCAGAGGATGCCGCCAAAACAAAACAAGTCGTTGCCGATAATAAAAATTTCCAATTTTTCATCTTAGAACGCCCTATCCAAACGCCGCCCGACATCGGAGGCTTTTTCTTCCACCAAGCGGGCATCACCGAAACCCGCGTTTGTTACTTTGTCCATCAGCTCCAAAGCTTTCTTCGCGTTGGCGGGTCCCAGCCGCACGCGGTACAAAGACTTGCCGTTGACGGTTACGGGAATAATCACGACGGAACCGTATTTCGATACTTTGGATTTCATTTTTTCGGCATTGTCTTCGCTACCGAAGGCGCCGACCTGTACATAATATCCGGGGGAAACAGTCGCCGCCGTCAGAACGGACGCCTTTTTGGGGGACGCGGCGGGCTGTTTTTTCGGTGCGGGCTTGGGCGCGGGTTTCGGAGCGGAAACGGGCTGTTGAGGAGCGGTTTCACGCTGAGCCTGCGCTTTGCTCAAATCCTCGTCCCAATCGTTGTAGCGGTCGGAATCGGAAGCCTGCGCCGCCGCACCCGCAACCAGCAGAGCTTCATCGACGGGAACAGGCGGCTTGTTCGCCAAACGGGGATAGTTCAAATTCTTCGGAGGGGCGGGTTTGTTCGCTTCCTGCGGAACGGCGGGAACGGGGACGACGGATGACGCTCCGCCCTGCTCTGCCAGCAGTTCCCGTTTCAGCGCTTTGCTTTCTTCGGGCAAAACCTCGACCTGAACCTGCGTTGTGCCCTGGTCTTTAAATCCCAGCAACTGCGCCGCTTTCATGGAAACATCGATGATGCGGTCATTTTTGAACGGTCCGCGGTCGTTGACGCGAACGACAAGAGTCCTCCCGTTTTGCAGGTTTGTAACGCGCACCATGCTGGGCAAAGGCAAAGTTCTGTGCGCCGCCGTCAAATCGTGCATGTCGTACAGTTCGCCGTTTGCGGTGATGCCGTTGTGAAAATCCGCGCCGTACCACGACGAAACGCCGACTTCTTTGTAAGAATAATCCTCTTTTGGATAATACCAAATGCCGTCGACCTGATACGGATTGCCGACTTTGTAGTATCCGCCCGATTTTCCCGCGGATTGAGCCGCCGCATTTGACGGCGACGACGAAAACGAACCGATTCCGTCGGAACAGGCAGTTAAAGTCAATGCCGTTGAAACCATTAGGATTTTCATCAAAGAGCGCATATCGTGTTTCCTTTCTTGCCCAAAAGAATAACGGCTTAACGGTTAGGAATCAAGGCGGTTGTCAACTTTTTTTGCAGGTTTGGACGCCGCATTTTTCCGTTTGCGTTTTTTCGGTTTAAGTTTTTTATTCAACTTTTTGATTTTCTGTTGTTTTTTCAGTCTGGCTTTTTGTTTTTCGGCTTCTTGCCGCCAAAACTCGGCAACC
>CAVCSV010000031.1:0-17028 GCA_963604715.1 Limosilactobacillus gorillae | reverse complement strand
CTGCAGCCCGTAAACCTTTTTGTACAAATCAACGGCTGTTTTGGTGGATTTGCCCAGTTTGCCGTCAATCGGTCCTTTGTAATAGCTGCCTTTGGACAGGATGGTTTGCAATTCGCGCACTTCGTCGAAAGTCAAATCCTTGCGTTCCGCGCCGCCGCTTAAAACCAATCGCATAAAGTGCAGCAGGGACGGATTGGCGTATCCGTCGGCGGGCAAGTCGTACATTGCTTGGAATTGGCGCACGGCTTCGCGGCTTTTGCGTCCCAAAATGCCGTCCGCCTCGCCTTCGTAAAGTTTCATTTTTGTCAGCAGTTCCTGAACTTCCAGCGAATTTTCCAATGTAAACGTCTTTCCCGCGGCGTATTTCTTTTTAAACGGCGGCAATCCTTGAATTCTGTCCGCCAGATGCCCGACGGCGACAGCGTATAGAACAGAGTTGTTCCATTGCAGAATAACGTCGAAATTGGAGTATGTCAAAAACGCTGGACCTTGAATTCCCGCGGGCAAAAACAGCTTTGCGGGGGTGGATAGCGGCACTTTGCCAGCATTGACGAATTCAACCCCCGCATCCAGCCATTCCTGCAAAGTCCGCTTTTGTTCAATCAAATTCCAGTCGAACCGCTTAGGCAGGAAAGCTTCAACGCCCCAACCGATGGATTTGTCCCACCCTACGGACGACAAATAGTTTGCGGCGGACGCCAAAGCGTCGGGCAGACTGTTCCACAAATCGGGGACGCCGTCGCCGTCGCGGTCGACGGCAAAAGCATGATAGGTCGAAGGCATGAATTGGAAATTTCCGAACGCCCCCGCCCAAGACCCTTTCATTTGTTCGGGGGAAATGCCCGCCTGCACCATTTTGACGGCATGCATCAGTTCGGAGCGGAAAAAATCCGGACGGCGCGTATCGTATGCCAGCGTTGACAGCGCGCCGATAATCGGATATTCGCCTTTGCTGTTGCCGAAATCCGTTTCCATTCCCCAAAAAGCAATCAAATATGCGGGCGGAACGCCGTATTTTCTATAAATGTCGTCCAGCAACGTTTTGTTTTCGTTCAGCATTCTTTTGGCTTTGCGAATGCGCAAAACATTGATGGCGTTGTCGATATAGGTTTGGAAATCTTTGCGCAGTTCGGGCTGTTTGCGGTCGCGCGTAATGACGGACGGCAGCAGCCGCTGTTCGGCAAACGCCGTATCAAGCGTTTGGGCGGAAACGCCGTTGTTGACGGCTTCGCGGCGGAATTCCTCGTACCATTCCGCAAAGCTCAAGCTTTCCGCGCCGTAAGCGGGCAGCGAACACGCCATTCCCAACAAAAAAAATCCTTTGCCCAGCCGAAACATCGTCAGACCGCCTTTCCTGTGTCTTTGTGTAAAGGAAAGTCCTTATTTTTTCGTTAAGGACAAAAGAAAAGCACCGCGCGGACGGTGCTTTTTCAAAATCAGCGCAGGATGTCCCGCAGTTTTTTATACAGTAAAATCGCTTTGAAATAGGTTTCGACACCCGATAAAGCCGTTTTGATTTCGCCCGCTTTCGTTACAATCGAAAAACGTCCGGCAGCATCGTTGCGCGGCGGATTGATTGAAAACGCCAAAACGGTTGACAGCGGATAAACGGCGGCGGAAAACTGGTCGGAAGCGCGCGTAAAGAACAGCAGCGTTTTGTTGGTCAAAACCAAATAAGCGGGGTCGTTTGCCAAACCCGTTTTGATTTTGCAAATGACGCTTTCGCCCGCAGCCAAATCGGCAAGCTCCGCATTGACGACAGGCGGCGTTTGGTCGGCTGTTTGCGCCTTTTGGAACAGTTCTTTGGCAAGTTCCGCGGTTATTTCTTCACGCGGCTGGGCGGCGTTTTCGGTTTTGCCCGCGCTCAGTTCGGACGCCATGTCTTTGACTTCGCCGACTTTTTGTTTGGCTTTTTCGGTCAAATCCTTGACGTCGATGTTTTTGGCTTTTTCCGCCAAACCGCCCAAAAATCCCGTCAGTTTTTTGCTGACGTCCTGCACTTTGTCTTCGGCGTTTTTGATTTCGTCAGTCATTTCAGTCCCCTTTGTTAAAATTGAAACCGATAACATAATGCCCGATTTCAAAGGAAATTGCATCAAGAAAGAACGGCTATGTTTTTTCTTGCAATTCCGATGAAAATCGGCAACAATACGCTTGCTTTGCGGATAGGTGGCAGAGCGGTTGAATGCACCGGTCTTGAAAACCGGCGACTCTTTACGGAGTTCGTGAGTTCGAATCTCACCCTATCCGCCATACGGAAACAGCCCCCAAAACGGGGGCTGTTTCCGTATGAAGAACAAGAAGTGTGAGATGAGAACTCGCGAAGTGAGTTCGGTCAGCGTAGCTGACGACGCACTGGGCGACAGCCCGAGCGTCCCCCTTGAGGGGTGAGCGCAAGCGAACAACCTCACCCTATCCGCCCTTAAAACAAAGGAGCGTGCCGTGTTCGGCGACCAACGGGAGCGACGCCCGTTACCCCGCGTTTTGCAATTCCCGCATTTTGCCGAACCACCAAAACGCTTCCTGAGGCGCTTCATAAAAGCCCAGCTTGAAGACTTTGTACCACTTTTCCGCTTCTTGAGCGTTCAACAGCCCCAAAGCTTCCACCGCTTCACGCGCGAATTCCAGCGGAGCGCATCCGTTGGCGGTAACAATGTTCTTGTCGCAAACGGCGGGGATGCTTTGATAAAACGCTTGTCCTTTGTAATCGGGCGACAGCTGCAAATCGGCAAGGATGTTGCCCGTATGTTTGACGGTGTTCAACGCTTTTGTCGAAGCCAAAAACGTTGTCGCATCGCAAATCGCTCCGACGACGATGTTTTGCATCAACGCTTTTTCAACCAAAGGCTTTACCGCCTCCGCGGCGGGAGTACGCCAAGAATTTCCGCCGATTAAAATCAAGCCTTTGCAGTCGTTCCACGGAATTTCCCTGAAATCATAATCGGGAACAACGGAAATCCCGCCGATTGAACGCACGGCGGATTTTGTCGGCGATGCTGTTTTGGTCGCCCAATTCGGAAACTGGTTGACAATGGAAGCCAAAGGAGCCAGTTCCCAATCCGCAAATTCGTTCAACAGCACAAAAACAACTTCATTCATGGCAAGTCCTCTCTTTAAACCAAGACTTACCCTACTCCGCTTTTGCCCTGTCGACAAGGTTTAATGCCGCGCCGCACCGATAAAGTGCGACGTTTCCATTGAAAAACTGTCCCATCCACCGCTGATTTCGATGCAGGCAAGCGTCGCCGTCGGAAACCGTTCGGGGGCTTGCTGTTTGCTCAAAGCCACCAGTTCCGCCAAAGACGGATTGTGCCCGACAATCAGCACTTCTTTCTTTTCGGGTGCCAACCGATGCAGGATGTCTACGATTTCGGCGGCTTCCGCGTTGTAAAGCGCATCGCTGAAAACGACTTCCGTTTCATCGAAAACATCCATCACGCGTTCCAGCGTTTCGCGCGTGCGCATTGCGGGCGAACACAAAATCAAATCGGGCTGCAGTTCCATGGCGCGCAGCATTTTTTTCAACCGTTTGACGTCTTTTTTGCCGCGCTTTGCCAAAGGTCTGTCCGCATCGGGATATTTGTCCTTTTTGGACGCTTTGCCGTGGCGCATCAGATACAAATGCTTCGGTTCTTCGACAACGGCGGGGGCGGGCTTGGTCTTTTTCGGCTGTTTGGTCATCGCATTAATCCTTTTCAACAATTTCGTTACATTCAGAGTATGCGACATCGTTTCGAAAAAAAAGATAGCCAATCTTTTTAGCTTTCCTTTACACCGAAAACGGATTATTTTTGCCGTATCGGGAATCATTTTGGCTAAAGGGATAAAGAAATGCACTCCTCTGTTGTTACGGAAGACATCGATTTGAATACGCCCAAACGTTTTTTCAACCGCGAACTGTCGTGGCTGGCGTTTAACCGCCGCGTGTTGGAGGAAGCCGTCAATCCCCGCTATCCTTTGCTGGAACGTCTGCGCTTTCTGGCGATTTCCGGTTCCAATCTGGACGAGTTTTTTATGGTGCGCATCGCAGGCATTTTGGAACAGATTTACGCGGGCATCACCAACCGCAGCGACGACGGATTGACCCCGCAGGAACAGCTGGACGCCATTAACGAACAGGTCGATTTACTGCGTGAAAAGCAAAACGATTACTTTAAGATTTTACGAAAAGAGCTTGAAAAGAAAAAGATTTTCATTATCGACCGCGATGCGCTTTCCAAGAAAGAGGTCGAAAAGCTGCTGCCGATTTTCGAAGACACCATTTTCCCCGTTTTAACGCCGATAGCATTGGATTCCGCGCATCCGTTCCCGTTTTTGCCGAACTTGTCCCTGTCGCTGATTTTGGAACTGTCGAACGGCGAAAAGGCTTTGATTCCTTTGCCGTCCGCCCTGCCCCGCTTTATTCGCGTCAGCAAAAAGCCCGCACGCTATATCGCGCTGGAGGACATTGTTTTGCTGTTCGTCAACCGCATTTTTCCCCATGCGAAAGTCAAGGAACACGGGCTGTTTGCGATTATCCGCAACAGTCTGCTGAATGTGGACGAACGCGCCGAAGATTTGATGATGCAGTTTGAAACCGCTTTGGACAAACAGCGGCACGGCGCGGTCATCGCATTGACCGTATCAAATGACATGCCCGACGCTTTGGTCGATTTTCTGACCAAAAAGCTGGACATCGAACGCTGGGGCATCGTGCGGCGGTCGGGGATTATCCGCGTGCGCGCGCTGTCGGGGTTGATTACACCCGATTTCAAGGATTTGCTGTTCAAGCCTTACAAACCGCGGCATGCCGAACGCGTCCGCGACTTCAAGGGCGACCATTTTGCAGCCATTCGCAAAAAGGATATGGTCATTCACCACCCCTACGAATCTTTCGAAGTCGTCGTCAAGTTCCTTCAGCAAGCGGCGAAAGACCCCGATGTTGTGTCGATTAAGCAAACGCTGTACCGCACGAACAAGGATTCACCGATTGTCAAGGCTTTGATAACGGCGGCGAAAAACAAAAAAGCCGTGACCGCGGTTGTCGAACTCCGCGCCCGTTTTGACGAGGAAGCCAATATCAAATGGGCGCGCGATATGGAAAAAGCGGGCGTTCACGTCGTTTTCGGACTGATGAACTATAAAACGCATGCCAAAATATCGCTTGTGACCCGCAAAGAAAACGGCGGTTTGCGCAGTTACGCGCATTTCGGCACGGGCAACTACCACGAAGTCACCGCGAACCTGTACACGGATTTGTCGTTTTTCACCTGCGACAAGGATTTGTGCAACGACGCCGCGCTGGTCTTTAACTATCTGACGGGATACGCTCAGCCTGAAGGACTGAAAAAGCTTGCCATTGCGCCGATTAACCTGCGCGACAAACTGCTGAAGCTGATTGACAAGGAAATCGAATTTGCCAAAGCGGGCAAACCCGCCAACATCTGGGGCAAAATGAACTCGTTGCTGGACGACAAAATCATCGATGCGTTTTACCGCGCGTCCCAAGCGGGCGTAAAAATCAATCTGGTTGTGCGCGGGATTTGCGCTTTGCGTCCCGGAATCGAAGGATTGTCCGAAAATATCAAAGTCAAAAGCATTGTCGGGCGTTTTTTGGAACACGCGCGGATTTACTGCTTCGGCAACGGGAACAAGCTCCCCTCGCCCAAAGCGAAAGTCTTTATTTCCTCGGCGGATTTGATGCAAAGAAACACGATTCACCGCGTCGAAACGCTGGTTCCGATTTCCAACCCGACGGTGCACGAGCAAATCTTGGGGCAAATCATGCAGGGCAATATCAAAGACGAAGCCAACAGCTGGATTTTGCATCCCGATATGACATACACCCGCTTGTCGGAAAGCCCGCAAGCTTTTTCATGCCACCAATTCTTTATGACGCATCCCAGTTTGTCGGGACGCGGAACGGCGAAACTGCGCGACATTGTCGCCCGCCAGAAAAAAGCCGTCCGCCGCGAAGAAAAAACAACCAAAAAGGATAATTGACCATGACAGACATTGCCGAATTCGAACCTGATTTTTCCGACAAAGAGGAAACCGAAATCCGCACCGCCCTGATTAAATTGCAGGAAAAAGTGCAGGAAGCGAAAGTTCCCGTCGTTTTGCTGCTGTGCGGGGCGAACGGATCGGGCAAAAACGCGGCTTTGGGCTTGTTGCGCGACTGGTTGGACCAGCGTCACCTTGACCTGCACGCTTACGAACGCCGCAACATCCGCCAAGATACTATCGAATACCGCCGTTATTGGTGCGACACGCCGATAGAGGGGCATACGGGGCTGTTCGTCAGTTCATGGTATTCCGATCCTTTGGTTGAACACGCTTACGGGCGCATCAACGACGACGAGCTTTACAGCCGTTTGGACGAATGCAACCTGTTTGAAAAAATGCTGGCGGACGGCAACGCGATTTTCGTCAAAATCTGGTTTTACAAATCGACTGCGGAACAAGAGGATTTCCTGCGCACCATGGACGACAATCCTTACGAACAATGGCGCGTGTTCCCCGATGATTGGAAAAACTGCTGTCTGTCCGACAAATTTGAGGCAACCACCCGCAAAATCATCCGCTACACGGACAAAGACTACGCGCCGTGGTTTGAAATCAAGGACGGAACGATGACCGACCGCATGCGCGCCGCCCTGCACTACATCTGCGCCCGCGTTGACAAGCAGGTCGACCTGTTCTTGAAACAGAAAGCCAAAAAGTCCGAATACAAGAAAATCAAAACCGACAAAAAAGCCGAGTTTTTAAAGGATTTAAAGCTGGACGCGAATATTTCAAAAGACGAATACCGCGTTTATTTGCCGTATTTGAAAGCGCGGCTGAACGCCCTGTTGATGGAAGCCAAACGCCGCAACAAAAAGGTCGTTTTGGCATTTGAAGGTCCCGACGCGTCGGGCAAAGGCGGCGTCATCAGTCGCTTGGCATCGTCGGTTTATGTGCGCGACTGCAACATTTTCCCGATTGCCGCGCCGACCAAGGAAGAGCTCGCTCACCATTATTTATGGCGATTCTGGACACGGTTGAAAGAACAAGTCCTTTTGACCGTTTTCGACCGCACTTGGTACGGGCGTGTTTTGGTCGAACGCATCGAACATTTCGCGTCGGATGCGGATTGGGAACGCGCTTACGACGAAATCAACGCTTTTGAAAAGCAGCTGACCAAAGGCGACAACATTGTCGTCAAGTTCCTGCTTTACATTTCGTCGGATGAACAGCTTGCCCGTTTCAAAGCGCGTGAAGAAGTGTCCTACAAAACATGGAAAATCGGCGAAGAGGATTGGCGCAACCGCGAAAAATGGGACGCTTACGAAACGGCGTTCGACGATATGCTGGCGAAAACCAATACCAAATACGCGCCGTGGTTCGTCATTGCGGACAACAACAAAAAGTACGGGCGCATTACCGCAATGCGCAAACTGTGCGAACATTTGGAAAAAGTGCTGGATTTCAAACCCGATTTGTCCGAACCCGTGTTTGAAAAGAAAGCCAAAAAGAAAAAAGGAAAAGAAGAATGAACCTCGAAAAATTACAGCAACTGTCCGATTTGAAAGACAAGGGCGTTTTGTCCGACGAAGAATTTGCGGCGGCAAAGGAAAAATTGTTGAACGAAGCGGACAAACCAACCGTTGTTGTTCAAACAATCGTTCCGCAAAAATCCAAATTCATTACGATTTTGCTGTGTATTTTTCTGGGCGTTTTGGGAATTCACCGTTTTTACACGGGGTCTTATGTCTTGGGGCTGATTTATTTGCTGACGGGTGGAATTTTCGGAATAGGCGCAATCGTGGATTTGGTGCTGCTTGTTTTCGGCAAATACAAAACGGGAAGCGGAGAATATTTGTAAAAAGCAAAAAGCCCCGAAATTCGGGGCTTTTTCATTATTGCGCTTTCAATTTCATCGAAATAATCTTATCGGGATTTTTGACCATGCCGTTATTGCCCGATCCTTTTTTAATCTTGTCGACGAATTCCATGCCTTTGACAACCTTTCCCCAAACGGTGTATTGACCATCAAGCCATGGACAAGCGTCAAAGCAGATGAAAAACTGACTGTCCGCGCTGTGAATGTCCATTGCGCGCGCCATCGAGCAAGTACCGCGAACATGCGGTTCTTTGGAAAATTCGGCGCGCAACAGCATACCGCTGCCGCCGCATCCGTCACCGTCGGGATCGCCCGTTTGCGCCATAAAGCCGTCAATCACGCGGTGAAACGTCAATCCGTCGTAAAATCCCTGTTTGACCAGTTCTTTGATGCGGGCAACGTGTTTCGGCGCCAAATCGGGGCGCAGTTCGATTTCGACCGTGCCGTCCTTTAATTCCAACAGTAAAATTTCCTTATCGCTCATTTAATCTCCCCCAGTTCTTTAAAGCGTGCAATCAGTTTTTCGGCAACGGCGGGCGTGACAAAAGTCGATATGTCGCCGCCCAGCTTGCAGATTTCCTTGACAAAGACGGATGAAACGAACTGATGTTTTTCGGACGCCATCAAAAACACGGTTTCGATGTTTTCCTCCAACCGTCGGTTCATCACGCACATTTTGAATTCGTATTCGAAATCGGATACGGCGCGCAGTCCGCGGAAAATCACCTGCGCGTTGTTTTCCTTGGCAAAATTCACCAGCAAAGTATCAACCAAAGGTTTGACTTCGATTGAACTTTTATGGGCGAATTTCTGCACTTCGGCTTTGGTCATTTCGATACGGTCGTCCACGGAAAACAGCGAATTTTTCTGTTCGTTGACCGCCACGCCGATAATCAGGCGGTCAACCAAACCCGCCGCCCGATCGACCAAGTTCAAATGCCCGTACGTTATCGGGTCAAACGTCCCCGGATAAACGCCTATCCGTTCCATTATTCGCCCTCGACCGTTTCCGTGGTTTCGACAGCGGGAACGTCAGCCGTTTCTTCGGCGGTTTCTTCCGTTTCGTCGTCATAGTCTTCAATGCACGTTGCTGACACGACATGTTCTGCATCGTTCAATCGGAACATGATAACACCCATGGTGTTGCGTCCCGCCACGCGGACATCTTTGACAGGCATGCGGATAAGCTTGCCCGCGTCGGTGACCAGCATAACGTGCGCCATATCGGTTACGGGGAATGACGCAACAACGGAATCTTTGCGTTTTGTCGTGTCAATGCTTGTGACACCCTGCCCGCCGCGTCCCGTAATGCGGTATTCGTAGGCGGATGTCCGTTTGCCGAACCCGTTGGCGGTAACCGTCAGCACGAATTCCTCATCCGCCTGCATTTTGGCGAATTCCTCGTCGGACAGAACCATCGTTGTCGACGCTTCGGCATCGTCGGAGGCTTCGTCCGTCTCGCGGTTCAGCGCGCGCGCCATTTTCAAGTAGGCATAGCGTTTTTCCATATCGGCGTCCGTGTGGCGCAAAACGGACATTGAAATCACTTCGTCGTCCGCGCCCAAGCGAATGCCGCGAACGCCCGTGGACGTTCTGCCCGAAAACACGCGCACGTCGGAAACGGGGAAGCGAATGGCTTTGCCGCCTTTGGCAGCCAAGAAAATGTCCTGATCGTCCGTGCAGATTTTCACGTCGATTAAAGTGTCGCCCTCGTCCAGCTTCATCGCGATTTTGCCGTTGGCTTTCACGTCGATAAAATCGGCAAGCTTGTTGCGGCGCACGCCGCCCGAACGCGTGGCAAACATCACGTCCAGATTTTCGGCTTCCTTTTCGTCTTCGGGCAAGCGCATAATCGTCGTAATGCGTTCATCGGGCTTCAACGGCAACAAGTTAATCAAAGCCTTGCCCGTCGACTGCGGCGACCCCACAGGCAGACGGTAGACTTTCATCTTGTACACCAACCCCGCGTTCGAGAAAAACAGCATCGGCGCGTGCGTGCTGGCGACGAACAGGTTGGTAATATAGTCCTCTTCGTGCGTGTTCATGCCCGTGCGTCCTTTGCCGCCGCGTTTTTGCGCGCGGTAAGCCGACAGCGGAACGCGTTTGATGTAACCCGTGTTGGTCACGGTCACAACCATATCCTCGCGCTGAATCAAATCTTCGATGTCGTGTTCGAATTCGGCGTCTTCAATCGTCGTGCGGCGCGGCGTCGCAAATTCCGTTTTTACGGCAACGAATTCGTCGCGCATAATGCCGTACAGCTTTTCGCGCGAAGCCAAAATCGACAGCAATTCTTTGATTTCGCCGCCCAATTCAATCAATTCGTTGTGAATTTTTTCGCGTTCCAAGCCCGTCAAGCGGTGCAGACGCAAATCCAAAATGGCGTCGGCTTGCTTTTCAGACAGCTTGCACATGCCGTCAACCGCTTCGTATTCGGGGTCGTCAATCAAATCAATCAGCGGCACAATGTCGCGCGCATCCCATGTCCGCCCCATCAATCCCGCTTTTGCTTCGGGTCTGTTCGGCGCTTTGCGAATCAGTTCGATAACGGGGTCGAGGTTTTCGACCGCAATCGCCAAACCGACCAACAAATGGGCGCGGTCGCGCGCTTTGCCAAGGTCGAAAATCGTGCGGCGGCGAATGACTTCTTCGCGGAACTCGACAAAAGCGGCAATCATGTCGCGCAGATTCATCAGCTGCGGACGACCGCCGTTCAAAGCAATCATGTTCGCGCCGAAATTCGTTTGAAGCGCCGTATATTTGAACAGCTGGTTCAAAACGATTTCCGCGTGATGTTCGCGCTTGATTTCAATCACAACGCGGATGCCCTGTCTGTCGGATTCATCGCGAATGTCGGCAATGCCTTCGATTGTTTTGTCGCGCACCAGCTCGGCGATGCGGGAAATCATCGCGGCTTTGTTGACCTGATACGGAATTTCCGTCACGATAATCGCCCAGCGGTCCTTGCGGATTTCTTCGATTTGCGTTCTGGCGCGCATAATGATGGAGCCGCGCCCCGTCAGCTCCGTCGAACGCGAGCCGGAACGTCCCAAAATCAAGCCGCCCGTCGGAAAATCGGGACCCGGAACGATGTCAAGCAGTTCTTCCGCCGTGATTTGCGGATTGTCGACATAAGCAATAGCGGCGTCAATCACTTCGCCCAAGTTATGGGGCGGAATGTTGGTCGCCATACCGACCGCAATGCCGCCCGCCCCGTTGACCAAAATGTTCGGGAAACGCGCGGGCAGAACGGACGGTTCCATGACCGTTTCGTCATAGTTCGGAATGAAGTTGACGGTTTCCTTGTCGATGTCGTCCAGCAAAACGTGCGCCGCAAGCCCCAAACGGGCTTCCGTATAACGCATAGCCGCCGCGGAATCGCCGTCGATTGAACCGAAGTTGCCCTGTGAAGAAATCAAGGGAACGCGCATGGAAAAATCCTGCGCCATACGCACCATGGCTTCGTAAATGGCGGCGTCGCCGTGGGGGTGGTATTTACCCATCACATCCCCGACGATACGGGCGGATTTACGGAACGGTTTGCCGTAATCGTATCCGCCTTCGTGCATAGCGTACAGAATGCGGCGGTGAACGGGTTTCAAGCCGTCGCGCACATCGGGCAAAGCGCGCGAAACAATAACGCTCATCGCGTAAGCCAGATAGGAACTCTTCATTTCTTCTTCAATACCGATGGGCGATATTGAATTTTCTTTTACGGTATTTTCCACGATTTACACCACTTCAACAGTTAATCGGAGGTCGTCTTTAAAACGGAATTTCGTCGTCGAAACCGCCGGCGGCGGGGGCTGCGGCGGCAGGCTTGGAATCCCAGCCCGCGGCGGCGGGCGCGTCAAAAGACGGGGCAAAACCGCCGTCCGAAGCTCCGCCCGCATTGCGGCTGTCCAACAGAGTCATTTCACCGCGGAAAGCGCCCAGAACGACTTCGGTCGTATAGCGTTCCTGTCCCGCGTTGTCCGTCCATTTGCGGGTTTGCAAAGCCCCTTCGACATACAGCTTGGAACCTTTTTTGACATAGCGTTCGGCAATATCCGCCAAGCCCTGGTTGAAAATCACAACGCGGTGCCATTCGGTTTTTTCCTGCTTTGCGCCGCTGTTTTTGTCCTTCCACGTATCGGAGGTGGCAAGCGTCAAATTGACGATTTTGCGACCGTCCGCGGACTGGCGCACTTCGGGGTCTTTGCCGACGTTGCCGATAAGGATGACTTTGTTTACACTTCCTGCCATAATTGAATATCCCTATAAAAGATAAAAGTTATCTGTTTGTACACCGAACGGACGGAAAAGGGAAGCTTTTCTTTTTCAAATTTAGAAAAATTTTATTTTTCAAGCGGTTCAAGGTCAAACTTAACCTGATTGTTCACCCATTTAAAGAAATGCCCCGGCAAAGCGTTTTTCATCGCGCCTTTGTCGTCGAATTCCAGCGTTCCCAAGACGGTTTTGAACTTTTTCCCTTTGAAATCAACGCGTTTAGGCCGTTTCAAAAAAATTTGGGCTGCGGCGAAAGCGGCAACGGCGGCATCCCCCGCCGGTTTGTCTTCGAAACGCAAATCGGCGACGACGGACGCCGCATCCAGCGAAAAACGCGGGCATTGAGCGGCGTAGAAATGAATTTCGGGTTTGACGCTGCCGATTTTTGTACTGAAACCCGCCGTTCCCAAAACGCCCGTTCCGATAATCGGCTGTTTCAGTCCCGCATCCATAACCAGCGAAACCAGCCGCACCGCATTGGCGATGTCCGCGGATGGGACAATTATAAAATTATAATTTGAATCAACATATTGCGACAAATTGTTAATGTTGTTGTTCAGCTCTTGCGCGGGAAGAAAAACTTCCGTAAAAGCATCCTTGGATAGTTCGTTTCGCAACTTTTGCAACAGCACGTCCGCCCTGCCCGACATATCGTTCAGCAACAGGAAACGTTTGCCTTCAAGCTCTGTCAGCGCTTCGACAAAGTCATCGTACAGCACAGCGGGTTCGGGGGTCAGCTTGACCAATCCGCCCGCATTTTCGGGAACGGTTCCCCCCAGCAAAAACACTGGAAAATCAGGCGTTTTTTCCACTGTTTGCGGTTCGTCGCACGAATAACCAAGGGCGAAATCGGGCGACATCCGCAACACTTTGCCGAACAAAGCTCTGTCTTTGCGCGGTTCGCAACGTTCCTCAAAATAGGAAATTTTCAGCGAATGCCCTTTTTCGGTAAAAGCTTTGCTCAATCCCGACGCGATTTCGTCGGCCAAAGCGGGTTTGTCCGCGGGCACGACGACGGCGGCGGAAAAAGTTGCGGCTTCGACATTGAAAGCCGCACCTATCAAAGCGGTAAAAAGCAATCTGTTTTTCATAGCTTTCTTATATCAAATTCAGCGAGGATTTTAAACGAAAAAACGTCGCCGAAACGTCAATTTCGCCTTGACTTTATATCTATAAATGCTTCATATTGTCGCCCAGTTGTTTACTCTGCTTTCAGAAAGGAAAAATAATGTCTTTAAGCACATTCTTTAATCCCCGTTCCGTCGCCGTCGTCGGCGTTTCCGCCGATGAATCCAAATTGGGCGCGGTCGTTTTCAAAAACTTGATTGAAGCCGGATTTGAAGGAACGCTGTACGGTGTCAACCCGAAATTGGCGGGACAGGAATTGAAAGGCAAAAAATGCTTTGCTTCCGTCCGCGACATTCCCGAACCCGTCGACTTGGTCGTTTTGCTGGTTCCCGCGCGTTTCTGCGAAGCCGCCGTCGACGACGCGATTGCAAACGGCGCGAAGAATGTCAGCATCATCACCGCGGGCTTCGGCGAAGCGGGACACAAAGATTTGGAAATGAGCATTGCAAAAAAATGCTTGGACGCGGGTATCAACCTGTTGGGACCGAACTGCTTGGGACACATTTCCACGTTTGACAAACTGAACGCCAGCTTTGCGCCGTGCTTCCCCCTGCAGGGCAACGTCGCGTTCATTTCGCAGTCGGGCGCGTACTGCTCGGCGATTTTGGACTGGGCCGAAGAAAAAGGCATCGGTTTTTCGCACTTCATTTCCATCGGCAACAAAGCCGATTTGAACGAAGCGTCACTGTTGGAAGCCATTCAGCACGACGAACACACAAAAGCGTTTGTTTTCTATCTGGAAGGTTTGAAAAAAGGTCAGGAATTCCTGCGCGTTTTGAAAGAAGTCAGCAAAACGAAACCCTGCGTCATCATGGAACCGGGGAAATCGTCCAAAGCGCAAGCCGCCAGCTTGTCCCACACGGGTTCGCTGGCTCCGAACTACCGCGTTTTGGAAATCGCTTTGCAGCGCAGCGGCGCAATTCAGGTTTACACCACGCGTGAACTGTTCGGCGCTTTGGAATTGCTGCAGCACGTCAACCACACGGACTTTTCGGGTTCCGTCGGCATTCTGACGAACGCGGGCGGCGTCGGCGTTCTGTCGTCCGACCTGTGCGAAGAAGCGCACTTGGATTTGGCTCGCCCGTCCGAAGCGACGATTGAAAAACTGCGCGCGGTTCTGACGGCGGAAGCCTCCGTCGGCAACCCGATTGACGTTGTCGGCGATGCGAAGGCCGACCGTTACGAAAACGCCCTGCGCGTTCTGTGCGAATCCGGCGAATACAAGAACATTATTGTTCTGCTGACCCCGCAGATGTCCACCGAACCCAAAGAAACCGCCGAAGCCGTCATCAAATTGGCGAAAGAATACAAAAACGTCAACATCTTCTGTTCGTTCATCGGCGGTCAGCGCGTCCGTGAAGCAGTCAACCTGTTGAAAGCCGCAAACGTTTTGGCTTACGACTACCCGACCGACTGCATTCGTCTGCTGGGCTTGATGAAAGCGCAGATGGCGTTCAAGGGCATGCCCGAAGTCAAAGCCGAATTGCGCGAAGTCCCCGCCGAAATCCGCGAAGACGTCAAAAAAGCGGTTGCCGACGGTCTGGCTTCCCTGCCCCAGTCCACGATGAACAAAATCATGGACCACTACGGCATCGACTATCCGAAATGCGGCAACTTCACCGACAAGGCGGAAGCTTTGGCATTCTGCAAAAAGCTGTTCCCCGCACCCGTCGTGTTGAAACTGTCCGCGCCCGACGCTTTGCACAAAACGGAAATGAAAGGCATTTACCTGAACATCGACGACGAAGCGAAGTTCAATGCAGCGTTTGACGAATTGACCGCGACAATTGCCAAATTCCAGCTGAAGAACGCCAGCGTTCTGATTCAGGAAATGATTGTCAAAGCGACCGAAACGATTATCGGTGTGAACTCCGACAAAAACTTCGGACGCGTGATGATTTTCGGCACGGGCGGCATTTATACGGAAGTTATGCGCGATACCACGATGCGCATTCTGCCCGCGAACGATTTCGACGCGATGATTAAAGAAACCAAAGTCGGCACGATTTTGAACGGCGTCCGCGGCGAAGAACCCAAAGCGGTCGGACCTTTGGCGGAAACGCTGAAGAAAGTTCAGGAGCTGGTTTTGGAAATCCCCGAAATCAAATCCATCGACGGCAACCCCGTTTTGGTCACCAAAGACCGCGCGGTCGTCGTGGACTTCAAAATGTTGCTGAAATAATCGACCTCAACTTACCAAAGAGCCGCTCGTTTGAGCGGCTCTTTTCGTTTTCCCCTTTCCTCTTCGGACGTTTTTTGATACACCTTGATAAAGGATTTTCATCTTACAGATTGATAAAAAATGACAGAAAATTTGATTCTTTTCAAAACAGACGATGGACAAATCAAACTGGATGTAAAGCTTGACGGCGAAACCGCCTGGCTGACGCGCGCACAAATGGCGGCTTTGTTTGAACGCGATATAAAAACAATCGGGAAACACATCAATAACGCTTTAAAAGAAGAATTGGATTCTTCAGCTGTCGCAAAATTTGCGACAACTGCCGCAGACGGTAAAACCTATCAGACGGAGCATTACAATCTGGATATGATTATTTCCGTTGGATACCGTGTCAAATCGTGGCGCGGTGTGCAATTTCGAAAATGGGCGACTGCGCGGCTGAAAGAATATATCATCAAAGGTTTTGCTTTGGACGATGAACGCTTGAAAGAACTGGGCGGCGGCGGATATTGGAAAGAACTGATTGAGCGCATCCGCGACATTCGCGCGTCTGAAAAGGTGTTTTACCGTCAAGTGTTGGATATTTACGCCACCAGTATCGATTATGACCCGCACGCAGATGTTTCAATCGAGTTTTTCAGAAAGGTGCAAAATAAAATCCATTTTGCCGTTTCAGGACAAACCGCGGCAGAAATCATTTATGCCCGCGCCAACGCCGAAAAGGAATTTATGGGATTGACAACTTTTAAAGGCGAGCAACCGCATTTGGCGGATGCTTTAATTGCTAAGAATTACCTGAATGAAAAAGAATTACGCGCGATGCGGCAAATCGTTTCGGGGTATTTGGATTTTGCCGAACGGCAGGCGGAACGCGAACAGCCGATGACGATGCAAGACTGGGCGGCACATTTGGATCGCATATTGACAATGAGCGGTGAACAGTTGTTGCAAGACGCCGGCTCCGTTACTCATCATCAGGCGGTCGAAAAAGCGGCGAACGAGTATAAAAAATACCAAGCCAAAACGCTTAGTTCCGTTGAACGCGATTTTCTGTCCGCTCTAAAAGCTTTGCCGAAAAAGTAGATGCTAAAATCATGGCAGACATTGACTATTCAACGGCTTGCTTTTCGGAACTTACCAAAGGATTTCCGTATGCCGATCCAGATTCCGAGTGTGACGAATTGCGGGAAATGCATTATCGGCTGTATAATCGCTATGCTTCTTATATCAAACGTCCCTTTTCCTTTGATGAAATAAAATATTCGTTGTCAAGTTCGGAAGAACGATACTTTTATCTTTCAGAAAACGGCGTTGTCCGCTTAGGCAGCGATACGATGAATTCCTCATACCTGTATTATAAATCACTTGGACACATTAAGTCGGAAATGAGAAAATGCGGCAGAGATGCTGAAGCAGAAATGGAAAAATATCGGAAAAACATAATTTACCGCCCCGGAAATTTTATCGTTTTTCCTAAAAAGGGACGCAACAGCATCAACGTTGCCCGCGGCTGTTGCGGAAAAATCAAAGACAGATTTGATTTGACATTGGATTGCATAAAAAAACAATACAATAACAATGAAAATCC
>CAVCSV010000030.1:0-24344 GCA_963604715.1 Limosilactobacillus gorillae | reverse complement strand
CGATAAAGAATATAGCAATGCCGCGAAAATAATCAAACTCGTCCAAAAAAACAGATTTTTTTACCGATGCGGGAATCGTTTCAGAGGTTTTCGGCTTTTTGAAAACAACGCCTAAGAATGCAATAAACGCGGCGGACAGCAAAATGAAATAATGATAGTCCATGGCGCGCGGATGATAGCGATGTCTGAATTTCAAATTAAAAATTTGTCCGTCGGCGGCATCCGTTACCCACTCGACGCGATTGTCATGCCATAATTTGCGTGTTTTTGCTTTGTCGGTTATGATATGCCCGTCAACCGTTACGGTTTTGTAATCGACATATTGCGGAAACAGGCGGAAATCTTTGCGTGTGTCGATTTGAACGCCGTTATTTAAAATCTGTGTCGGCTGTTTGGGCTTTTTATTTCTGATTGTGTGCCATTGTCCCATCAAGTTAATATGCAGTTTTCCTTTGCCGACGGTTTTAATCAAGACTTTCTTTTTCTGCCAGAACCAGTAATTGCGGATTTCCACCACAACACAAGAACCGTTGTCGCTTTTGCACCAGTCTGGATAAACCTTTTCCGTGCGGGACAGCAGTTCGATACGGTTTTCTTTTGCCCCTGTATTGTAAATATCCAGCCGTGTCGTATCGCTTAAAACCAACAATGACGCAATAAATACGGCAACAAAACAGGACAGGACGTAAAAAAACAGGCGCATAAAAAATCTCCGTAACCCGCCTGAAAAGGCGGATCGGAGAGTTAGAAAATCATACTGCGAGAATGACCGTTTGACCTTTAAAGCTTGCCGATTCAAATCGGGGCTTCTGAACATACGTCAAATCCTCCCCGATCCATATGGAAATCGGGGATATAATTCCGCTTTGCCATACACAAAACGGATTGCCGGCGTTTATATCAAACACCGCTCGCAGTAAGAGCTTTCTACGGCTCCGAACCTGTTTTTTTCAGGCTCTGTTTGCACACAATACGATACTGTACGCATCTGACAGACAAACTAAAAAATTTTTACATAAAAAACAAGCAGAGATTTTTATAGAAGTGTTTGCTATGGAATTTTTTCCGATTCCGTGTTATATAATCAAAAAAGCTTTGTTTAAGGAGGTTTTGCAGATGTCTTTCGATTATCAGCGGGATTCGGTCATTACCCGCGCCGCCGCTATGGTTGACGAGGGATTGCGTCAATATATGCTCAAAGTCTATAATTATATGACTCTGGGATTGCTGGTTACCGCTTTCGTCAGCTACGGTTTGGCGCATTCGTCGCTTGCCGCTTTGTTTTTCAACGTACAGGCGGGCACGCTCAGCGGTTTGGGCTGGGTTGCCGTTTTATTGCCGTTTGTGCTGGTGTTTATGATGGGGTCCGCCGTCAGAACGGGCAATGCCGCAAAGGCTTTGACCTTGTTCGTTGTTTTTTCCGCTGCGTTCGGCGTGTCGATGACGACGATTTTCTGGGCGTATACGGGATTGAGCATCCTGCGCGTGTTCTTGATTACCGCGGGCATGTTTTTGAGCATGAGCCTGTACGGCTATACAACCAAACGCGATTTGACGAAATTCGGTTCTTTCCTGATGATGGGGCTGTTCGGCATCATTATCGCAATGGTGGTCAACATCTTTGTCAAAAGCGCGCCGCTGGATTTCGTCGTTTCCGTTCTGGGTGTCGTGATTTTCGTCGGCTTGACCGCGTTTGACACGTTCAAAGCCCGCGAATGGTACAGCGAAGCGGATTCCGCGGAAATGACAAACGCCAAAGCCATTTTCGGCGCGCTTGATTTGTACATGGATTTCATCAACCTGTTTTTGTACCTGTTGCGCTTTTTCGGCGACAGACGGAACTAAGGTTTTTTACAAATGAAAAACGGGGCTTCGGCTCCGTTTTTTTTTGTAACGTTCGTTAAATTCCGCTTTGCTTTCCGTTCGGAAACGTCGGTGCGCAACTGCCGTGGAAAACATAGCGCACACAGCGGTTTCGCATGATTTCGATGCAGGACGCTTCCACCGTCAGCGTGTACGATTCGACCAGTCGGTTCGGACGCAGGGCGTCGTTTTCGAACCATCCGTCGGGCAAGTAAGGCTTCAACGCCGCGTTCGGAACGGTGAAGCTTGTTTTTGTCATAACGCCCTGCCGCGACAATTCCGCCGTTTTTTGCATGGCGGTTGCCGCGATGTATTCTTTCAACGCGCGTTCGATTCGATGTGTTTGCTCGGCGACCGTGCGGCGTTCGACTTCGGCGATTTGGCGCGCCCTTTGCCGCATCAGCATCGGCGCGGTCATGGTCATAATCGCCAGTACCGCCAACACTTGAAACATCAGCGTTCCGCGTTCGGTCATTTGCGCCGCCGCAACGCTTTGATTTGCGCAACTGTAACACCTTTGGTCGCCAGTACCAGAACGGCGAACAAAACGCCGCCGATGCCGATTAACGCCCCCAACAGCCCGAACCGCATGACTTGCCCGCCGTGCAGCCAATCGGGGAACAGGCGCAGGCTGGCGACAAAGCACGCGCGGGTCGCAACGCCCATAATCACGGATGACAGGACAATCGACAGGGCGCGGCGGACAAACGGCGCGTCCAACGAATGAAAATGCTGTTTTTTGATGCGCCAAGCGTACTGGACAACGTTCAGCCACGCGACAATGCCGCTTGCCAAAGCGATTCCCAGATAGCCGATTGACGGCAGAAACGCGGCGCACAAAATCACATACATCAGCAGTGCCCAGCACGCTATCCGAACGGGCGTCGCCGTGTCGCCGCGCGCGTAAAACACGGGGGCGAGGGCTTTGGTCAAAATGTACGCGGGCAGTCCGATTGCATACGCGGACAGCGCCAAAGCGGTTTTGACCGATGCGGTATTCGTGAACTCTCCGCGTTCGAACAGCACGGAAATAATCGGGTAATCAAGGGCAATCAGCCCCGCCGCCGACGGGACGGACAGCGCCAAAGCGACAATCAAGGCTTGGTTTAGGGTGTTTTTGGCCTGTTCCGCGTTGCCCGACTTTAAATCCCGCGTCAGAATCGGCAGCAAAGCCGTGCCGATTGCCGCGCCGATAATCCCGACGGGCAGCTGGTACAGGCGGTTGGCGTAGTAAAGCCACGACACCGCGCCCGTGGTCAAAAACGACAAAAACAGCGTGTCCAAAAACAGGTTGATTTGGTAAATGCCCGAACCGAACACGCCGGGGATAATGCGTTTGAGCAACAGCGACAGTTCCGCCGTTTTGCGCTTGACGACCGTCCACGGGGCAAGGATGCCGAGCGGCATGCCCGCGCGGCGCGTGTGCCAGATGAGCCAGAGCAGCTGCAAAACGCCCGCGATTGTCACGCCCGTCGCCAAAGCGTAGCCGTAATTGCCGCCGAACAGCGGGGTCAAGGCGAACAGCGCGGCAATCATGGTAACATTCAGTAAAACGGGGGTCAGCGCCGCCGCCGCAAAATAGCCGAGCGAGTTTAAAACCCCGCTTTGCAAAGAATTCAGCGACACCAGCAGCAAATACGGAAACGTAATGCGCGACATAACGACGGCGGCGTTGAATTTGGCGGTGTCCTCGACGAATCCGGGGGCCTGCACCAAAATAATCAGCGGCATGGCGATTTCCGCGATTGCCGTGAACAGCAAAACGACGTAAAACAGCGCGGACATCGCTTCGACGGCGAACTTCTGCGCTTTGTCGCGTCCGTGCAGTTCAAGCTGTTCGGAAAACAGGGGGACGAAAGCGACGTTGAACGCGCCTTCGGCAAACAGACTGCGGAACAGGTTTGGCAGTTTGAATGCGACGAAAAACGCGTCCGCAATCATGCCCGCGCCCAAAAAGTTCGCTATCAGCACGTCGCGCACGAATCCCAGAACGCGGCTGATCATCGTCCAGCCGCCGATTGTCGCGATTGATTTAAGCACCGATGTCCGCATGACCCACCACTTTCGTCAAAGTCGATTTGATATTGTCCAAAGCCGCCGCGTCGACGATTTTGTTGCCGTGTTCGTCCGTGATGTAAAACACGTCGACCACCCGCGACCCGTAAGTGTAAATATGCGCCGAAACGATTTGCAAATGCAAGCGCGTCATCGCATGCGTCGCCAAATGCAAAAATCCGACCGCGTCCGTGCCGTTGACTTCTATCAGCGTGCATTTGTCCGACGCTTTGTTGTCAACAAACACGCGTACGGGCACAGTCAGTTCGGTTTTCGGCGCGGTTTTGCGTTTTTCGGCAAGCATCGGTTCGAAATCCGTTTGCGCCGCCTGTTCTATGGATTGCTTGAGCTTTGCGATTTTCTTTTCGGATTGGACGGGCTGGCGGAGCGTGTCTTGAATTAAAAACGTGTCCAGCGCCATTTTGTTGTCCAAAGTCATGATTTGCGCTTCGACCACGGAAACGCCGCACAGCGCCATTGCGCCCGTGATTTCCGCAAACAGTCCGTCATGGTCGGGGGCGAGCACGATAAATTCCGTAACGCCGCGCTCCGCGTCCGTCGAAACGGAAAACGAATAGTTTTGAGACGGCGGCAGTTCCGCCAGTTTCCGCTGGTTTTCCGTCAAAACGCGTTCATGCGCGCCGCCGCCTTGCATCCGCGCCAAAGCAAACGACAGCAAATCCGTCAGCAGCTTTTCCTTGAACGAGTTCCAAACGGCGGGACCGACCGCTTTGATGTCCGCAACGGTTAGGGCGAACAGCCGCCGCAGACGTTCGGGCGACTGCACCGTTTGCACAAAGTCGTCAATGGTCTTCGGGTCGAAAATGTCGCGGCGAAAGGCGACTTGGCTCATCAGCAAATGATTGCGCACCAGCCAGACGACGTCCTGCGCCTCCGCTTCGTCCAGTCCCAAATCCGCCGTGACTTTTTGCGCCAAGACGGCGCCGATTTCCTCGTGTTTTCCGCCGCGTCCCTTGCCGATGTCGTGCAGCAAAGCCGCCAAAGCCAAAGTCCTTTGCGCGGCGGGCGTGTCTTGCCGTTCCAGAAAGCCCAGCGTTTTCAGCGTGTGTTCGTCGGTCGTGTAAACGTGGTACAAATCGAACTGCACCTGCGCGATTAAGGGCTGAAAGTCGGGCATGAAGTATCCCAAAACGCCCGTTTCCAGCATTTGGCGCAGGGTCGTTTCCGCGCTTTCGCCCGCCAGAATGTCCAAAAACAAAGCGTTGGCTTGCGGATTTTGGCGCAGTTTGCGGGCAAGTTTGGCGTTATCCGTGATTTTGCCCAAAGTGCGGGGGTCGACGGGCTTGTTCAACAAGTGTTTCAAATAAAACGCCCGCATCATCAGCATCGGGTTTTGGTCAAGCGACACCGTGTCCTTGAACGAAACGCGGTCGTTAATCAGTACGAAATCCGCGTCGATTTCCGAAAAAACAACGCCGTCGTTCAGCGTGTCGCCGATAATCACGGTCATCAGCCACGACAGTTCGCCGACGTTTTTGCAAATCAAGTAATAATGCTTCATAAACCGTTCGACGGCGCATTGTCCGCTGCGGTTGTCGTATCCCATTTTCAGCGCGATTTGCTTTTGCGCTTCAAAGGTCAGCACATCGCCCGCGCGCCCGTTCAACAGGTGCAGATGACAGCGCACGGTCGTCAAGAAACGGTGCGCTTTCAAAAACGCGGCGCACGCTTGGCGGCTGAGGATGTTGCTTGACACCAAATCGGGCATGTTCGTAATGCCGAACAGATACTTTATCAGCCAGAACATCAGATGCAAATCGCGCAAGCCGCCGCGCCCCTCTTTGACGTTGGGTTCCAGCATGTATTTCGACTGTCCCATGCGCTGATAACGCAGGCGGCGTTCCTCGACTTTCGCCATGACGAAGTCGCGCCCGTCCGTTTCGTGGCACAAAGCCGTAAAACGCGCGTTGAAATCGTCGAACAAGCCGCGGTTGCCGTCGACAAAGCGCGCTTCCAGCAAGTTGGTGCGGATGGTCATTTCCGTTCGGGCTTTGTCGATGCAGTCGTCGACTGTGCGGACGGCTTGCCCGACTTTCAATCCCATATCCCACAGGATTTGCACCATAAAGGCAATGCGTTCCTGGGCTTTCGCGTCATCGGCGTTTTCCAGTAAAAACAGCAAGTCAATGTCGGAATAGGGGGCAAGCTCTTTGCGCCCGAATCCGCCGACGGCGACAACGGTCGGCAGGGGCGACGTTTCGGACGGATACACGGTTTGCGCCGTCAAAGCGTTCAAATCGCGCAGGATGTCGTCAAACGCGTCGGCGTAGGCGTACATCGCCTCCAGTCCGTCCGACGTGTTCAGCCGTTCGGCGAACGATTGCAGCAAACGGGCGCGCCGTTCTTTCAATCGTGCGACGACGGCGGCGCGTCCCTCGGTGTTCCAAGCGTCGGTTAAGGTCATTGCATCATCTTTTTCAGCGTATAAAGCGCGTCCAGCGCTTCGCGCGGGGTCATGGAATCGGGGTCAAGAGCGGAGAGCTTTTCGATAACCTGCGCAAATTCAGGCGGGATG
Organism: Limosilactobacillus gorillae; assembly: GCA_963604715.1. Lineage (GTDB taxonomy): Bacteria > Pseudomonadota > Alphaproteobacteria > CAAGCB01 > CAG-977 > UBA2903. Next base: position 17,890 of record CAVCSV010000030.1, on the reverse strand, counting down.
GTTTCCTCGGGTTCGGGGGCGGGCGCGTCGGCTTTTTTCTTGACCATCGCGAACAGGGGCAGGTCGTTCATAAAGTTGATTTCGTAAGACCCCTGTTTTTCCATTTGCTCCAGCACCTGTTTGGCGCGCGCGATGACGGCGGGCGGCAGCCCTGCCAGCCTGCCGACGTGAATGCCGTAAGACCTGTCCGCCATGCCTTTGACGACTTCGTGCAAAAACACGACGTTGCCTTTCCATTCCTTGATTTTCATCGTGTAAAGCGACAGATTGCCCAGCATTTCCGCCAACGCCGTCAATTCGTGGTAGTGCGTCGCGAACAAAGCGCGCGATTTGTTGACGTCGTGCAGGTGTTCGGCGACCGCCCACGCAATCGACAGCCCGTCGAACGTCGCCGTGCCGCGCCCGATTTCGTCAAGGATGACAAGGGATTTTTCCGTCGCTTGGTTCAAAATCGCGGCGGTTTCCACCATTTCGACCATGAAAGTCGACCGTCCGCGCGCCAAATCGTCCGCCGCGCCGACACGGGAAAACACTTTGTCCACAATGCCGATTTTCGCCGATTCCGCGGGAACGAAACACCCCGCCTGCGCCAGAATGGCAATCAAAGCGTTTTGACGCAAAAACGTACTTTTGCCCGCCATATTGGGACCCGTAATCAGCCACAGCCGCCCGTCGTGCGTGTCCGAATTGCCCAATCGGCAGTCGTTCGCGACGAAATCGGCGTGTTCCTCCGCCATGGTTTGTTCAACGACGGGGTGCCGCCCTTTCACAATGTCGAAAGACAGACTGTTTTCTAAAACGGGACGGACGTAGTTCTGTTCCGCCGCGATATGCGCCAGCGCGCTCGACACGTCCAGCATCGCCAAAGCGTGCGCCGCCGCCGCGATTTCCGAACCGTGCGCCAAAACCGCCTCGACCAAATCGGAAAACAGCTTCAGTTCAAGGGTGAGCGCTTTTTCCGCAACGCCTTTCAGATTGTTTTCCAGTTCGGACAGTTCGACGGTCGTAAAGCGGATGGCGTTCGACATGGTCTGACGGTGCAGGAAAATCGACTGCCCGCTACGTGCGTCGTCCAGCATTTTTTGCGCGTTTTTGGCGGACACTTCGATATAAAAGCCCAGAATATTGTTATGCGCGATTTTCAAGCTGGGGATTCCCGCGATGTCGGCATATTTCGACTGCAAGCCCGCAATCATCTGGCGGCTGTCGTCGCGCAAATGCTTCAAATCGTCCAGTTCTTTGGAATAAAGGGGGGCGATGAATCCGCCGTCGCGCGCCAAAAGCGGCAAATCCGCCGCCAGCGCTTTTTGCAACGTGGTGGTCAAATCGTCATGGTTGCCCAACCCTTTCAGGCATTCGGTAATCGCGGCGGGTTCGCCCATTTCGGTCGCCATGGACAGCTTCAAGTCGGGAATTTGCTTCAAAGTGTCGCGAATGACCGCCAAATCGCGCGGTCCGCCGCGTCCCAGCGACAGACGCGACAAAGCGCGTTCCATATCGGGGCATTCCGCCAAACGGTCGCGCACGGTTGCCCGCACCAACGGGTTTTTCACAAAAAACTCGATACGGTCAAGGCGTTTTTCAATCGCCGCGACATCGGTCAAAGGGGCGGACAGGTATTGACACAACAACCTTGCCCCCGCGCCTGTTTTGGTGCGGTCGATTGCGGAAAACAGCGACCCTTTGCGTTCGCCCGACAGGCTGGAAAACAGCTCCAGATTCCGCCGCGTCGCCGTGTCGATTTCCATCAGCATGCCCGCCGACCAGCGGCGCAAAGCGTTCAGGCGGGGCATTTGCCCTTTCTGCGTCAGGTCGATATAGTCCAGCAGCGCGCCCGCCGCGCCCGTTTCGCTTTTGTTGAACGCGCCGAACGCGTCCAGCGTTTGAACGTTGAAAAACGCCTCCAGCCGTTTTTTGCCGTTGTCGGGGGAAAAGCGGACGGCGGGCAGAGGGGTTAAAAGCCGTTTGACGTCGTTGAACGTTTCAAAGTATTCGGGCGTTTGCAAAATCTTTTCGGAAACAATGATTTCCTTGGGTTCCAAGCGCGACAAAGCCGCCGACAGCGTGTTGGCGCGGCGGTTCGGCAGCGTTTGCACCGCGAAATCGCCCGTCGACATATCCACCCACGCCAATCCGATGCCGTCCGCCGTGTCGGTCAACGCTACCAGCCAGTTGCAGGCGCGCGCTTCCAAAATGTTGTCTTCGGTCAGCGTTCCGGGGGTGATAAGGCGGGTCACCGCGCGGTTGACCAAAGCGGTCGAACCGCGTTTGCGCGCTTCGGCGGGGTCTTCGGTCTGTTCGCAGATGGCGACTTTGAAGCCTTTGCGAATCAAGCGCGACAGATACATTTCGTGCGAATGGACGGGAACGCCGCACATGGGAATATCCTCGCCCTTTTCGCGCCCGCGTTTGGTCAAAGCGATGTCCAAAGCGGCGGACGCTTTTATCGCGTCGTCGAAAAACATTTCGTAAAAATCGCCCAATCGGTAAAACAGCAAATAATCGGGATGCTGTTCTTTGACGGCGAAATATTGCGCCATCATCGGCGTATGCTTGTCGGCGGGTGTTTTTTGTGTCATAGCGTTTCACTTTTCCATTAAAGTATGGTAGTTTTAACACACTTGAAACACTTTGACCAACAAAAGAATTGATGAAAATGACCGAAAACAAACAAACACTTGCAGAACAATCGCTGGCTTTGCACGCGAAAGGGCGCGCGGGCAAAATTTCGCTGACGGCGACAAAGCCGCTGAACACGCGCGCGGATTTGTCGCTGCTGTATTCTCCGGGCGTTGCCGCGCCGTGCCTTGAAATCGAAAAGAATTCCGCCGACGCGTACCGCTACACGACCAAAGGCAACCTGGTCGCCGTCGTGTCGAACGGCACGGCGGTTTTGGGACTGGGCGACATCGGCGCGCTGGCGTCCAAACCCGTTATGGAGGGCAAAGCCGTTTTGTTCAAACGTTTCGGCGACGTGGACGCAATCGACATCGAAATCGATTCGCACGACCCCGACAAAGTGGTCGAAGCGGCGGCGTTGACGGCAACGGGCTTCGGCGGCATCAACTTGGAAGACATCAAAGCCCCCGAATGTTTTTATATCGAAACCGAATTGAAAAAACGGCTGAACATCCCCGTATTCCATGACGATCAGCACGGAACGGCGGTTGTCGTCGCGGCGGGTTTGGTCAACGGACTGAAGCTGACGGGCAAAAAAATCGAAGACATCAAACTGGTCGTGAACGGCGCGGGCGCGGCGGCGATTGCGTGCGCTTCCCTGCTGCGCGCGATGGGTGTCAAACAGATAACGATGTGCGATTCCAAAGGCGTGATTTACAAAGGGCGCACGGCGGGCATGAACCCGTACAAGGAAAGCTTTGCCGTCGAAACGACCGCCCGCACGCTGGCGGAAGCGGTCAAGGGCGCGGACGTGTTTTTGGGCTTGTCCGTCGCGGGGGCTTTGACGGGCGACATGGTCAAAACCATGTCGGACAAGCCGATTATTTTCGCTTTGGCAAATCCGAATCCCGAAATCACGCCTGCGGACGCCAAAGCCGCCAATCCCGACGCGATTGTTGCGACGGGGCGGTCGGATTATCCGAATCAGGTCAACAACGTGCTTGGTTTTCCCTATATTTTCCGCGGGGCGCTGGACGTGCGCGCGCGCGAAATCAACGAAGCCATGAAAGAAGCCGCGGCGCACGCTTTGGCGGAATTGGCGGCGGCGGACGGGCTGAACGCGGAAAACATCATTCCCGACCCGTTTGACCCGCGCCTGTTGGAATCCGTTTCGATTGCCGTTGCCAAAGCGGCGTGCGATTCGGGCGTTGCCATGGCTCCCGTGTCCGACTGGGACGCTTACAAACGGGAATTGAAAGCCCGCAAAGGATAAAGAATGTTCGATTGGCGTAAAAAATACCTGCAAATCCTTGCCCGCCGCAACGAAGATTTCGAAACGCCGTATCACTTTGTCGAACGCGTTTTGACGGTGTCTTTGCCGACGGCAATCATGCTGATTATTCTGGTGATGATGGGCGAAGTCAGCCCCGTTTCGGCGGTGGCGGGCTTTGCGGGTGTTGTTACGGTCACGATTATTCTGTCCCTGCCGTTTTTCGTAACCTTGCAGTCGGTGACACGCTATGTCCGCGAAATGGCGGACGAAAAGGATTTTTCGGAATTGCCCCGCATGACGGGCAAGGATGACGAATCCGCGCTGATTGTCGCGGCAATCAACCGCATGCGCACGATTTGGCTGAACAAAACCGAACGGCTGGAGGCGCAAACCCTGTCCGACGCGGCGGTGCTGGACAGTCTGCCCGACCCGCTGTTGATGCTGGACGAAGACGGCGAAGTCATGGGGGCGAATATGGCGGCGCGCCGGATTTTGGGATTTTCCGTGCGCGGCAAAAAGCTGGCGGACGTTATCGGCGATGCCGCTTTGGAACAGGCGGCGGAACACGTCGTTTCGGCGGAGGAAGACAAGCGCACTCTTGAAATCACGCTGAACGGACGGACGTACAACGCCAAGCTGGAACGTCTGCCCGCCGAAGCGAAAGCGGGCGCGGTCGCCGTGCTGACCCTGTACGATATGACGGCGCAAAAACAATTCGAACAGATGCAGGCGGATTTTGTCGCGAATGCCAGCCACGAACTGCGCACGCCTTTGTCGATTTTGTCGGGCTTTGTCGAAACGCTGCAAAGCACGGCGCGCGACGATGCCGAGGCGCGGGATAAATTTTTGGGCATTATGCAAACCCAAGCGGTGCGCATGTCCGCTTTGATCGAAAGCCTGCTGTCATTGTCCAGATTGCAGATGAACGCGAACAACAAACCGTCGGACGCGGTTGACGTGCCCGATATTTTGAAAAACGTCAAACAGATGCTGGATGCCAAAGCCGAAAAGAAAAATGCCGTTATCGCGCTGAAGCTCTGCACTCAGCCGTACAGGATATTGGGCGACGCGGGCGAATTGACGCAAGTGTTTCAAAATCTGACGGACAACGCTTTGAAATACGGGCAGGACGGCGGAACGGTTACCCTGTCTTGCAAAGTTGACGGCAACAACTATCTGGTGTCGGTGCATAACACGGGCGACACGATTAAACCCGAAGCCTTGCCCCATGTTTTCGAACGTTTCTATCGTGTTGCCGAAACGAAAAGCAAAGCGCGAGGAACGGGGTTGGGATTGGCGATTGTCGCGCAAATCGTCAAACATCACGACGGAAAAATAACGGTGGAAAGCTCGGCGGAGGCAGGGACGACCTTTACGGTTTCTCTTCCGTTTTCGCCCGAAGTCGGCGATTCAGAAAATACAGAATCGTCAGCCCCGGCAAACACAGAAACGCCGTAAACACGAAAAACGGCGCCCAGCCCAGCTTGACGACCAGCCAGCCGCTTGTCGCCGACAGCAAATCGCGCGGCAAAGCCATTAAAGAACTGAGCAGCGCGTATTGCGTCGCGGTATAGGATTTGTTGCACAGCGAAGACATATACGCGACAAACGCCGTTGTCGCCATTCCCGCCGCCATATTGTCGGACACAATCGCCGAAATCAGCCAGACGAACGATTTTCCTTCGACCGCCAATCCCGCAAAGGGCAGGTTGGAAAGCCCCTGCAAAATTCCGCAAATCAGCAGGCTTTTGAACAACCCGAACTTGGCAACCAAAATCCCGCCCAGAAATCCGCCGAAAATCGTTGCGGCAACGCCCCAAATTTTGACAATGGCGGCGATTTCCGTATTGGTAAAGCCCGATTCTTTGTACAGTTTCGGGGTAACCGTGCCGATGGTCGTTTCGCACATCTTGTAGGTCAGCAAAAACAAAACAATCAACAGCCAGTCGGGCTTTTTCACAAAATCGGCAATCGGCGCGACGACGGCGTCTTTGAAGAAATTTTTTTGCTTGGGCTGAACTGAGGTTTCGGGTTCTTTGGCGCATAAAACCGTTGCCATGCCGACAACACCCGCCAGAGCCAAAACTTCGTAAACGCGCGTCCAACCGATGATGTCGGACAAAAACAGCGCGCCCGCGCCCGCAACCAGCATGCCGATGCGATAGCCGAAAACAAACGTCGCCGCCGCCGCGCCCTGTTCGGAATCTTTCAAATACTCAATGCGGAAAGCGTCGAAAACGACGTCCTGTGACGCCGAAAAAAAGGCGACCAAGACCGCAAAACCTGCCGTCGTCAACGGGTTTTCGGCGGGGTTTGTATGCACCAAAGCGATTAAGCTTGCCATCAGGCAGACTTGAAACAAAATCGCCCATGACCGCCTTTGCCCCAGCCGTTTGGTCAGAAACGGCAAAGGCATGCGGTCGATATAGGGCGACCAAAGAAATTTGAAACTGTACGGCAGGCGCACCAAAGAAAACGCGGCAATCGCCTTGACGTTCACGCCGCAGTCGGACAGCCAGAACGACAGCGTCGAAAACACCAAAACCAAAGGCAGACCGCTGAAAATCCCCAAAATCAGCATCGCAATCATTTTCGGGTTTTTATACACCGAAAACGCGGTTTTCCAAGCGGTCATCGCCTTTATCCGTTTTCTTTTTCCAGCTGGGCGCGTTTGTTCGCGTCGCGTTTGCGCAGGTTTGTATCCAGAATCGCTTTGCGCAGGCGGAACGTTTTGGGCGTGACTTCCAGCAGTTCGTCGTCTTGGATGTAGGCAAGCGCTTCTTCCAAGCTCATTTTAATGGGCGGAATCAGTTGGATGTTTTCGTCTTTCGCGGCGGCGCGGATGTTGGTCAGGTGCTTCGTTTTAATCGGGTTGACTTCGATGTCGTTCGATTTCGTGTGTTCGCCGACAATCATGCCTTCGTACACGTCCGCACCCGGATCGATGAACATGGGACCGCGGTCTTCCAGTTTCCACAGCGCGTAAGCGACGGCGACGCCGTTGTCGGTCGACACCAGAACGCCCGTGCGGCGACCGGGAATCGAACCTTTGTACGGTTCGTAGCTGTGGAACATTTTGTTCATCACGCCCGTGCCGCAGGTGTCCGTCAAAAACTGCGAATGATAGCCGATGAGCGCGCGCGACGGGGCAAGGAACGTCAAGCGGGTTTTGCCGCCGCCCGACGGGCGCATGTCCGTCATTTCGGCGCGGCGTTCGCCCAGCGTCTGGCAAACCGTGCCGACATACTGTTCGTCGACGTCAATAACGACTTCTTCAATCGGTTCAAGGGTTTTGCCCGAAACGGGGTCTTTCTGCATCAAAACGTGCGGGCGGCTGATGGACAGCTCGAATCCCTCGCGGCGCATCTGTTCAATCAGGATGCCCAGCTGCAGTTCGCCGCGCCCCGCGACTTCGAACGCGTCGGTCGAACCCGTGCGCGAAATGCGCAGGGCGACGTTGCCTTCGGCTTCTTTCTGCAAACGGTCCCAAATCACGCGGGAGGTCACTTTGTCCCCCTCTTTGCCCGCCAAAGGCGACGTGTTAATCGAAAATGTCATTGCCAGCGTCGGCGGATCGATGGGCTGCGCGGGAATCGGCGTCGTGACCGACTGGTCGCACAAGGTGTCCGCCACGGTCGCTTTGGTAAAGCCCGCAATGGAAACGATGTCGCCCGCTTCGGCTTCCTCCAGTCCCGTGCGTTTCAATCCGCGGAAAGCCAAGATTTTGCTGACGCGCGCGGTTTCGATGACCTTGCCCGAACGGTCAAGGGCTTTGATGCAGGAATTGACCTTGACCGAACCCGAATGGATTTTGCCCGTCAGAATGCGCCCGACGAACGGGTCGTTTTCAATCGTCGTCGCCAACAAGGTGAACGGCGCATAGGGGTCGCATTTGGGGGGCGGCACGAATTTCATAATCGCGTCAAACAGCGGTTCAATGGACGTGCGCGGGTCTTTGTCCAAATCGTAAACAGCCCAGCCCTCGCGTCCCGAAGCGTACAAGACGGGGAAATCCAGCTGTTCGTCCGTCGCGTCCAGCGAAGCGAACAAATCGAACACTTCCTCGTAGACTTCCTGCGGGCGGGCGTCGGGACGGTCGACTTTGTTGATAAGCACAATCGGCTTCAGTCCCAGCTTCAGCGCTTTGCTGACGACGAATTTCGTCTGCGGCAAAGGACCTTCGGCGGCGTCGACCAAAACAATCGCCGAATCCACCATGTCCAGAATGCGTTCGACTTCGCCGCCGAAATCCGCGTGCCCCGGCGTGTCAACAATGTTGATGCGCGCGCCTTTCCATTCGATGGACGTGCATTTCGCCAAAATGGTGATGCCGCGTTCGCGTTCCAAATCGTTGGAATCCATGGCGCGTTCGGCAACGACCTGATTGTCGCGGAACGTGCCGCTTTGACGCAGCATGGTATCGACCAGAGTGGTTTTGCCGTGGTCGACGTGGGCAATGATAGCAATATTACGCATGGGTGTTTACTTCTTCGTTGAATTCAAACTAAGCGTTTTTCTATGCAGTTTTGCTTGATTTGTCAACAATTTTCACGGTATTCTGAATAAAAAGCGACGGAGGACGGCGATGAAAAAAGCTTTGTTTTTGGGAATGGGATTTTTGATGTCCGTTTCGGCGGCGAACGCGCAGATTCCCGATATGTCGAAAATGATGAGCGACGCGTTCGATTTGCTGGATGTAAACAACGACGGTTTTGTTTCGTCGAACGAATACAAGAACTTTATCGAGGGCGTCGATATGGACGCTTTGCTGGACGACGCGCAAAAACAAAACAAAAAATCCAGACTGAACGCCGCGTTCAAAACTTTCGACAAGAACGGCGACGGCAATCTGGAAAAGGACGAGTTTCTGGCTTTGATGCGAACGGAAGCGATGCTGTCCGCGGGCGAACGGCAGGCAAAGCTGACGGAATTGGCGGACAATCCCGACAAAATGGAAGCAATGGTGCAGGATTCCTTGAAAAAATTGAACGAAGCGTCCGAAAAGCTGAAAAATATGTCCACCGACGAAATGGCGAACAATTTCCTCAAAGGCATATCGTCCAACATCGCCGACGAAAACTATTTTCAAATGGACAAAGACAAGGACGGCTGTGTTACCGAAGACGAATATGCGACTTATATGGTCGAAGACAGCCGTCGGACGATGCCGGAATACGCATTCACCGAACAGCAGGCGCGCGAAATATATCGGGACGAAAAGAAAGCCAAGCCGAACTGTCTGACCAAGGACGAATATCTGCGCAACTATGACGAAATGCTGTCCGAACCGATTGACGGGATTTAATACCGTCCCGCCATGGCTTTGAACAGCAGGTTTTCGTATTTAATCAGCTGATATTTCTGCGCCAGCAGATTCTTTTGCGCCGCGTTTTCGTCGGCGACGGCTTGCAAAACGTCCTTGAAGCTTGCTTTGCCCGCTTGATGCCGCGCGCGGTAATACGCTGTGATTTGGCGGTTGTTTTTCAACGTTTTTTCGGTGTTGGCGTAAATTTGTTCCGTTTTGCCGTAAGCGAACGAATAATAAGCGACTTCGTTCAACGCCTGCGCCAGCGCGTCCTTGAAATCAATCAAGGCGGCGTCGTAATCGGCGCGCGCGATTTTGATGTTGCTTTTCACCCTGTTCCAATCCAAAAACGGCAGATTCAGCGATACGCCGCCCAGCAGATACGGAAAATCGAACGTCGATTTCGCGCGGTTGGATGACGACCCGATTGCGCCGTTCAAGGAAATCGTCGGATACCAGTTTTTTTCTTCGGCTTTTATGGATTTGAACGCTTTTTTCAAACGATACTGCGCGGCGGTCAAATCGGGACGGTTCGCCAAAACGGACACGGGAACGGACAGATGCGGCGTCAAAAGCGGCTGCTTTAAAATCGACGCGTCGCCCAAAGCCAAGCCGTCCGTCGGTTTCAGATTCAGCACGTTGCGCAGGCTTTGTTCCATTTCCTTGGCTTGCGTTTGCGTGTTTAAAAGCGCGGTTTGTTCGGCAATCAAGCTTTGGCGCGCCTGCACGACCTCCAGCTTGTCGGCTTTGCCCGTTTTGAACCGCGCGCGCGCAATGTTGAGCAAATCGCTGTAAGTATCGATGTTTTTCCGCGTCAGTTCGATTGTGTTTTGCAGATAAAGCAGGTTGAAATACAAATCGACAACGCTGTTGACGACGGTCAGCCGTGCGCTTTCGGCGTCGGCGACGGTGGCGTTCAGCTCGAATTCCTGCGCGTCGCGGGCGTCGGCGATTTTGCCGTACAAATCGATTTCATAATTCAGCGCCAATTCGCCTGAAAAGCTTTGCGTCGATTTTTTGCCGTCATTCAGCTTTTTTTTCGATGACGCGCCCAGACTGCCCGTCATGGTCGGGAACAAATCGGATTCCGACAGATTCAGCGTCGCCAGCTGTTTTTGAATCTTGACCGCCGCTTTCAGCATATCGGGATTGTTTTTCAAGGCGAAGCTTGCCAGATAGTTCAGCTCGTCGTTGTTGTACGCTTTCCACCAGTCAAGGTCGGCGTTGAATTTTTCCCGCACTTCTTGCGTATAGTTCAATTCGGATTCCAAAGACGGGACGGATTTCGTCGGCGCGGCGCATCCCGTCAAAACCGTTGTTGCCAGTAAAAAGGATAAGAATGTGTTTCGTTTCATGGTCATTCACTCGCCAAAGCATCAATGGGGTTCAAGTTGGACGCGTTTTTCGCGGGCATATAGCCGAAAATAATTCCGATGGACGAAGAGCATGCCAACGCCAGCACAATCGACGCGGTGGAAAAAAGCATGCCGAATCCCGTCGCGAACGTGTTGACCAGCCAGCCGAGAGTCAGCGAAAACGCGACGCCAAGCCCGCCTCCCAACACGCAAATCAGCACGGATTCGATAAGGAATTGCAGTAAAATGTCGTACTGCTTCGCCCCGATTGCCATGCGGATTCCGATTTCGCGCGTGCGCTCCGTAACCGACACCAGCATAATGTTCATGACACCGATGCCGCCGACAATCAAAGAGATGACCGCGATGCAGGCAATCAGCAGCTTCATCGTTCCCGTCGTGCTTTCAATCGTTTGTTTGATGCTGTCCGTGTTAATCATAAAGAAATCTTTTTTGCCGTGGCGTGCGGTCAAAATGGCTTCGATGCTGTCCTCGGCGACTTGGGACTTGACCGAATCGCTGACGCGCACGGTAATCGAATTGATGTCCTTGCCGCCCGTGATTTTGTACATCGCGGTCGTATACGGCACCCACAGGTTCATGCTTTCCGACATCGGACCGGGGGAGTTGTCTTTTTCCGTCATGCCGATGATTTTCAAAGGCTTTTTGTTGAAAATCAGAATTTCGCCCACGGGGTTGGGATTGTCGGCGAACAGCTCTTTGCGCGTGTTGTCGTCGATGACGACGACGGAATCGGCTTGGGAAACTTCTTCGGGGCTGAAAATGCGCCCGACGACCAGATTTTTGCCTTTGACCGAGAAATAAGCGCGGTCGACCCCGCGCAAACTGGCGGTGACCGAGTTGTTTTTGTAAACCAAAGTTCCGCTGGCCGACACGTTCGGGCTGGCGTTGTCGATGAACGCTTGACGCGCCAAAAATTCGGAATCGCTGATTTTCAGTGTTTTGACCTTGCCCGAATGGCGGTCGCCGAAGCCTTTGCCGGGCAGGATGTCAATCGTGTTCGTTCCCATCGAACTGATTTGCTTCATGATTTTGGCTTGGGACGCGTTGCCCAAAGCGACGACCGACACCACCGACGCGATGCCGATGATGATGCCCAGCATGGTCAGCAAAGACCGCATTTTGTTCGCCAAAATCGAATGAACGGACATCGAAAACGATTCCGAAAAACTGTAGCGCAGTTCCGCCAAGCGGGAACGCTTGACGTTTTTGACGGGGTTTTGCAGGGGGAAAAACTCGTCGGCTTTGCGCGTGTCGGAAATAATGCGCCCGTCCTTGATTTCGATGATGCGGTCGGCTTGGGCGGCGATGTGCGCATCGTGCGTGACCATGACGATTGTGTGTCCCTGACGGTGCAGGGATTTGATGATTTCCATAACGGTTTCGCCGCTTTTGGAATCCAGCGCGCCCGTCGGTTCGTCGGCAAGGATGATTTCGCCCCCGTTCATCAAAGCGCGCGCAATGCTGACGCGCTGCTGCTGACCGCCCGACAGCTGACTCGGCTTGTTTTTCAGCCGTTCGCCAAGGTCGAGTTCTTTCAGCAAAGTTTCAGCGCGCGCGGTGCGGTCGGCTTTTCCGACGCCCGAATAAACAGCGGGCAAAGCCGCGTTTTCGAGCGCGTCCAAATTCGACAGCAGGTTGTAGCGCTGAAAGATGAATCCGAACGTCTTGCACCGCAAAGCCGCTTGTTCGTCTTTGGTCATTTTGGCGACTTCGACGCCGTTGATTTTGTACGACCCCGATGTCGGCACGTCCAGACAGCCGATAATGTTCATCAGCGTCGATTTGCCCGATCCCGACTGCCCGATAATCGCGACGAAATCGCCCTTTTCGATAGAGAAATCAACGTCTTTCAAAACGTGGGTTCTGTTGTCTCCCGCGCCGAAAAACTTGTTGATTTTCGACAGTTCGATGATTTTCATCAGAATCCCCCCGGACGTTTGAACTTGTCCTTTTTCTGCGCGACTTCGGATTCGGACATTTGCGCGATGACAACTGTGTCATGGTCGGATACGCCAGATTTGATTTCGATGTCCACGCCGTCGGACAGTCCTGTTACAACCGCGTGTCTTTGCACGCCCGTCGGGGTCAAAACGTTGACGTAGCTCTGCGCGCCGTCCTTTTTGATTGCCAGAACGGGAACCGTCAAAACGTTGTCCGCCTGCGCGACGTAAATCACGTTTTGGGTCGTCATGCCGATGCGCAAAGCCCCGTCGGGATTGTCGACGACCAATCGACCGTAATAGTAAATCGCTTCGTCCGATCCGACAACTTCGGTATATTCGCCGTTGGTCAGCAAAGTCAGCCCCGGGTCGATGGATTTCAAAGTCGTTTCGTAAACGGTTTCGGGCGCGCTTAAAACCGTGTAAGTGACTTTCGCGCCAGTTTGGACTTTGCCGATGTCGCCTTCGGAAATTTCAATCAGAATTTCCATTTGCGACAAATCCGCGATTTGAACAATGGTCGGCGTGTTCATCGCGGCGTTGACGGTCTGCCCCGTTTTGACGGGAACGGAAACGATGATGCCGTCCAAAGGCGCGGTGATTTTCGTGTAGCCCAAGTTCGTTTCCGCCGTGTTCAAAGCCAAGGCGGTTTCGGCGATGGACGCTTTCAGCTCGGTGACTTTGGCTTTGGCGGCTTCGAAAGCATCCTTGGCGTTTTCAAAGTCTTCCTGTGACGCGGCGTTTTTTTTCAGCAGCTTTTGTTCGCGGGCGAATTGTTTTTCGGCGATTTTGGATGAAATTTCGGCGGCGTTCAGCTGCGCTTTCAAACTGGTCAGCTTGGCTTTGGTGCTGTCGACGTCGTTTTCCTGCGTCGTCGAATCGATTTGGGCGATAAGGTCGCCTTTTTTGATTTGCTGTCCGACTTTGACGGGCAGATATTCGATTTTGCCAGACGTTTGCGCGCCGACGGTAACCAGCTCGATGGCTTTGACCTCGCCCGTGGCGTTCACGACTTTTTCGATGTTTTTGCGGATGACGGGTTCCGTAATGTAGGAAACGGGCTCATCCTTGAACCAAGCCTTGCACCCGAACAGGGCGGCAAGGGCGACCAAAGCGAACAGAAAAACGTTTTTTTTCGACAAATGCAGCATGTTTTCATACCCGACCAAAATCGTTAAAACCGAATGTTTAACGATTCTATAATCCGAATACTTACGCTTTGTCGAAAAGAATCTTTACGGTTTGATTTTTTCCGCGATTAAATCCTGCAAGGGCGCTTCGGGACGCGCGCCGTAATGCGAAATGATTTCGGCGGCGGCAAGCGCACCCATTTGCAGACATTCGGAAATCGGACGTTCGGCGGCGTAGCCCGTCAAAAATCCGGCGGCGAACAAATCGCCCGCGCCCGTCGTGTCGACAACGCGGTTAATCGGCGCGGCGGGAATTTCATAGCGTTCGTTGCCTTTGATGGCGACCGCGCCCTTCGCTCCGCGCGTGACAACCACGATTTCACACAAAGTTCGGCACTTTTCAAATGCTTCTTCGGGGTCGTGCGTGTTGAACAGGGACTGAATTTCGTCCTCGTTGCAAAAAACGATGTCCACACCGCTTTTAATCAGTTCCAAAAAGCTTTCACGGTGGCGGTTGACGCAAAACGGATCGGACAGGGACAGCGAAACCTTGCGGTTGTGCTTGTGCGCCAGCTCGACGGCATAAGCCAAAGCGTCTTTCGCTTCGTCGCGGTCCCACAGATAGCCCTCCATGTAAACGATTTTCGTCTGGCGGATAAGCTCTTCGTCAATGTCTTTGCGGGACAGTTTCGCGCACGCGCCCAAATAAGTGTTCATCGTGCGCTGGGCGTCGGGGCTGACGATGACCATGCACCGCGCGGTCGGCTTTTCGTTTTCCAAACACGGAGTCGTGAAGTGAACGCCCGATTCGGTAATGTCTTTGCGGAACACGCTGCCCAGTTTGTCGTCGGCGACTTTGCCGATGAAAGCGGGCTTGCCCCCCATGGCGGCGATGCCGACGGCGGTGTTTGCCGCAGATCCACCCGAACATTCGACGCTGGTGTCGGGCAAATGACCGTAAAGCTGTTCAGCCCTTTGCGCGTCGATTAACGTCATCACCCCTTTGGGCATATCGTGCTTTTTCAAAAAATCGTCGTCCATGTTGGCAAGGACGTCGACGATTGCGTTTCCGATTGCGACGACATCGAAACGTGATAAAGCGTTCATGATAAAACAGAACCTCCGTTGGGGTTGATTACCCGTGCAGTATAAAGGAACTTTGTTTTCAAGCAAGACTCTGTTATAAAAAAATAGAACTTTTTTACAAAGGGGGCAAAATGCTGCGGAATTTTTGTGCCGCGTTCGGCGACGTTTTTTCCAAAAAAATCAGAGGATTGCTGATGCTGACTCTGATTTCGGCGGCGGTTGTTTCGGCGATTCTGTTTTTCGGACTGACGGCGGTTTTCACGCATTTTGTTTCGTTCGACAACTTTTGGATGGACGGCTTTATCTGGGGAGTCGGCTTTTTTGTTTTGGCTTTGCTGCTGTTTCCGTCAATCGTGACTTTCCTTGCGGGATTCTTTATCGATTGGGGCGTTGACAAGCTTTCGCAAGGGCGCAACCTGCGCGACGTGAAACTGAAGGACAGCGTCAAAATGTCGACGGTTGTCGCTTTGCAAGGCGCGGGGGCGACGGCTCTGATTGCGCCGATGACTCTGCTGTTGAGCTGGATTCCGTTGCTGAATTTGGTGCCGATGGTGTTGTACTATTGGATAAACGGGCGGATTTTGGCGCGCGAGTATTTCTTTTCGGTCGCTTTGCGGACGAACGATTATGCGGCGGCGGAAAAACTGTTTGAACAAAAGTTGCCATATTGGCGCAAAGCGGGTATACTTATCGCCATTTTGATGACAACCCCTGTCGTCAATATGGTTAGTCCGCTGGTGGCGGTCGCTTTTATGCGGCGGCTGGTCGCGGAACAAGAGGAAAGACAATGAAACGGCTTGTTTTTTTATCCTTATTGGCTTTAAGCGCGTGTCAATCCGCGCCGACGGAACTGCCCGTCGTGGAACAGGACGCGATGATTGAGCCGCAAAACGAATCGGCGGTTTTTGTTGCCGAAACGCACCGCAAGAATCTGATTTTAAAGGCGGATTACGTCGAAGCGATGCTTGGCGCGCCGACGGTCAAGCGCATGGAAAATCCGTCGCAGGTGTGGGTGTACGCGCAAAACAGCTGCGTTTTGTTCGTGTATATGAATCAGGATAACGAAGTCAAGCACATGGAAATCGGCACGCCGAATTACGGCAGTACCGAAAAGGTTTCGACGGATTGCTTGCAAACGGCGGCGAAGCTCAGATGACGAATGCTGAATTGCAAATAATGGACTGGGTGCAGTCCGTTTTCAGAGGTTCTTTTATGGATGCCGTTATGCCCGTGATTACGGTTTTGGGCGACAACGGTTATGTCTGGCTGGGGCTGAGCTTTGTGCTGATGGCGTTCAAACGGACGCGCCAGACGGGATTTTTGATGTTCGGCGCGATTTTCATCGGCGCGATTATCTGCAACGCGACGCTGAAGCCGCTGGTCGAACGCCTGCGTCCGTGCGTCGTCCGCCCCGATTTGGCGATTTTGGCGGCGTGCGAAACGGGATTTTCGTTCCCGTCGGGACATACGACCGCCTCTTTTGCCGCGGCGGGCGTGCTGATGCTGACGCACGCGCGGTTTGCTTGGGCGGGCATGGTGCTGGCATGCCTCATCGCTTTTTCACGGATTTATATGGGCTTTCACTTCCCGACGGACGTTCTTGGCGGCATGATTGCAGGCACCCTCGCGGCGTTTATCGCGGTCGAGGGAGCGAAAAGAATAAAACGCGTGTGAAAGCCTAAAAAATCTTGCGAGATTTTGTTTGATATGTTATATAATTACTAACAACACGCGGGACGCCTCTTAACAATGCGCACCACCCCGCGTCTTTTTTTTATCCGGTAAAATATGAAGACGACAAACAATCCCGCAGGCATTCCGTTTGACAAGCCGCCCATGTCGCTTGATGAAATAATGGAACTGCTTCGGAACAGAGGCATGATTTTTGAAAATGAAGAACGTGCCAAACATTATTTGAGCGTTATCTCGTACTATCGGTTGTCCGTTTATATGCTGCCGTTCCAATTTACAGACGGCAGTGCGCGGCATCATTGTTTTAAAAAGCTGATTGCTTTTGAAACGGTTTTAAGGCTTTATTCATTTGACAGGCGGATTCGTTTATTGTCCATGGATGCTTTGGAGCGAATTGAAGTTGCTTTTAGAACGGTTATGATGAATTGCTTAACTGATAAATGCGGAGCGTTTTGGCTGGCAAACGCCGATTGCTTTCACGATAAAAATAAACGCAATACGCATGCGGCAATGTTGGAAGAAATCGAAAGACAAATTGACCAACAGCGCTCTGCACCGTGTATAGACCATTATTACGGCAAATATTCTTCACCCAGAATTCCTCCTGCTTGGATTGTGTTTGAAATTTTGCCGTTCGGATGCGTGTCAAGAATTTATGAAAATCTGAAACGCCCGTTCAGAAAAGCGATTGCCGAAAAGTTCGGTGTGGAAGAATCCATATTGCAGTCATGGCTTCACGCTTTGTCTGTTTTGCGTAATTCGTGCGCGCATCATTCTCGTGTGTGGAACAGAAAATATCCGTTTAAAATTAAAGCATCCTCTGCATTTCCCGAGTTAAACGGCGCGGAGAGATTTTATTGTTTGGCAATGATTATCAATCTTTTGTTGAAAAGCATTGTTCAAACGCCGACTTGGGCGGAAAAACTGAAAAATGCTATTACGGAATTTTCGGACGTAGTTAATCCCGTGTTTATGGGCTTTTCAGCTGATTGGGAAAAATCATCCCTGTTTGTTGCTTAGCAGGGCAGACGTCCTGGGCGGTATGGTCGCAGGCACCCTCGCGGCGTTTGTCGCGGTTGAGGGCGCAAAGAGAATAAAACGGGTATAATTTTTTCAAATTAGAAAAAAACTCTATGTTTTATTGTTATTTTTCTTAGCGCTTCCGTGCCCAATGTGTTTTGATAGTTTTTCTTGGCAATGATGAATTTTATTGCCATTTTCATCCGTCACATTTTCATAATATAAATCTTCATCTCGATTGAAATGTCGTTCCAAATACGCATTTCCTGTTGGCGTTTTTTGGGATTTAACCATTCCCATTTTTCCCCACAAACGTTTTTTATCCTTACTTTTTAGACTGGGATTTTTTCCTTGATACTCACAAAATTCTGCTCCTTTTATTGAAATTTTTTCAAAAATACTGCATTTTATCATTATGTTATCGGAATTACAAAAAGGGCATTTGC
>CAVCSV010000029.1:0-26106 GCA_963604715.1 Limosilactobacillus gorillae | reverse complement strand
ATATATAGTGAATGGAAGCTGTCGCGGACACAAATCCTTGTCGGACGGCGGCTTGGCAAAACGGAGAGGATTATGACGGAAAAAACGCCGAAATTAGAACTGGTTACGCCCGTTGAGGACGAAAAAACGGAGCTGTCGCACATTGTCAAACGCGACGGATCCCAGGTTGTTTTCAATTCTGAAAAAATCATGTCGGCGATTCGCCGCGCGGGTGAAGCGACCGAGGAATTCGATCAGGACGAAGCCAATCTGCTGACGAATCAGGTCATCAAGGTTTTGCGTCACCGCTTTTCCAAGGGCGTTTTGCCGACCATTGAACAGATTCAGGACGTCGTCGAACAGGTTTTGATTTCCGCGAACTACTACAAAACGGCGCGCGCCTATATCGTGTACCGCGAACAGCGCAGCAAATCCCGTCAAGACAAAAAAACGCTGATTGACGTCGCGTCTTCGGTCAACGAATACTTGGAACGCGCGGATTGGCGCGTCAACGCGAACGCGAATCAGGGCTATTCCTTGGGCGGATTGATTTTGAACGTTTCGGGCAAAATCATTGCGAACTACTGGCTGTCGCACGTTTATCCGCAGGCGGCGGGCGAAGCGCACCGCAACGGCGATTTTCACATTCACGATTTGGACATGCTGTCGGGCTATTGCGCGGGCTGGTCTTTGCGCGCTTTGCTGCAGGAAGGCTTGAACGGCGTTCCGGGCAAAGTCGAATCGGGCATTCCCAAGCATTTGGGTTCCGCTTTGGGACAGATGGTCAACTTCTTGGGTACTTTGCAAAACGAATGGGCGGGCGCGCAGGCGTTTTCGTCCGTCGACACCTACCTTGCGCCGTTTATCCGCAAAGACAAGCTGTCCTATGACGAAGTGAAGCAGAATTTCCAGGAATTCATTTACAACTTGAACGTTCCGTCCCGCTGGGGTACGCAAACGCCGTTTACGAACTTGACGTTCGACTGGGTCTGCCCCGAAGATTTGCGCGAACAGAACCCCGTCATCGGCGGCGAGGAAATGGATTTCACCTACGGCGATTTGACCGAAGAAATGGCGATGATCAACCGCGCCTATATCGAAGTCATGACCGCGGGCGACGCGAAAGGACGTTTGTTCACGTTCCCGATTCCGACGTACAACATCACCCCTGATTTTCCGTGGGAAAGCGAAAACGCGAATTTGCTGTTTGAAATGACGGCGAAATACGGCTTGCCGTACTTCCAGAACTTCATCAACTCCAGTTTGAAGCCGGGGCAGGTGCGTTCGATGTGCTGCCGTTTGCAGCTGGATTTGCGCGAATTGCTGGCGCGCGGCAACGGGCTGTTCGGTTCCGCCGAACAAACGGGGTCGGTCGGCGTTGTGACACTGAACTGCGCGCGCTTGGGCTATTTGTTCAAAGGCGACGAAGCGGGCATGATGCGCCGCTTGGACGAACTGATGGATTTGGCGCGCACGACGCTGGAAATCAAACGCAAAGTCATTCAGCGCCACATGGACGCGGGGCTGTTTCCGTACACGAAGCGCTACCTCGGCACGCTGAGAAACCACTTCTCGACCATCGGGGTCAACGGCATCAACGAAATGATTCGCAACTTTACCAACGACGAACACGACATTACGGACGAATTCGGTCAGGCGATGGCGAATCGGTTCTTGGAATACATCCGCGGCAAAATGGTCGTGTTCCAGCAGGAAACGGGCAGCATGTACAACTTGGAAGCCACGCCCGCCGAAGGAACGACCTACCGTTTGGCAAAAGAAGATCAAAAGCGTTATCCCGACATCATCCAAGCGGGCACGAAAGCCGCGCCGTATTACACAAACTCGTCGCAGCTGCCCGTCGGATTCACGGACGATCCGTTTACCGCTTTGAACCTGCAGGAAGCTCTGCAGTCCAAATACACGGGCGGCACGGTCATGCACCTGTACATGGGCGAACGGATTTCGGACGCCAAAACGTGCCGTATGCTTCTTAAGAGAATTTTAGAGAATTATCGCATACCCTATGTAACGGTGACACCGACGTTTTCGATTTGTCCCAAACACGGTTATATTTCGGGTGAACACAAATTCTGCCCCTACTGCGACGAAGAATTGTTCCAGGCGAAACGTCAACAGGCTTGTTCCTGCTGATTCGGGCGATAAAATGAAAGTGAGTGGACTATGACTGAACAAACAAAAATCGAACTTTCCGACAGCGAACGTCAACCTTGCGAAGTGTGGACGCGCGTAATGGGCTATTTCCGCCCCGTTTCCGAATTCAATATCGGCAAGAAATCCGAATACGCAGAACGCAAGTGCTTTTCCGAAAAGAAAGCCATGAGCAAGTGTTTGGACATCGCGGCAGAGTAAGCTTACCATGTCAATTTCAATCGGCGGCGTAGAGTCTTTTACAACGGTGGATTTCCCGCACAGGCTCGCCGCCGTTTTGTTTTGCCGCGGCTGTCCGCTGCGGTGCCCGTATTGCCACAATCCCGAATTGCAGCTGTTCGCTGGCAAAGACTACATTTCTTGGGAAACATTCATCGAGTTTTTGAAAACCCGTCAAAAGCTGTTGGACGGCGTTGTGTTTTCGGGCGGCGAACCGCTGGCGCAGGCTGAGTTGCGTTCCGCGATGGAGCAGGTCAAAGCCATGGGGTTCGAAGTCGGCATGCATACGTCGGGCGTCAATCCTCAACGGCTGGCGGAGGTTTTGCCCCTGCTGACATGGGTCGGATTCGACGTGAAAACGGATTTTTTCAATTACGACCGAATCCCGCTTGCCAACGGAAAAACGGCGGAAAAGTGCCTGGATATGTGTTTGGAATCGGGTGTCGAACTGGAATGCCGCACGACGCTTGACCCGCGCGTGATTGCCAAGGACGAACTGTTGCCGATGGCGGAAAAATTGGCGGCGAAGGGCGTCAAAACCTATGCCATGCAGGAATTGCGTCCGCATCCGAACGATAAAACCGCCCCCGCTTTGGAGCAAAGGACGGCTTTTTTCACGGACGAAAAACTGTTGGAACGCTTACGCGGCTTGTTCGACGAGGTCATCGTTCGCAGGGCGTAACGCGGGCTTTTTGTATTTGAAATACAGAACAAAGTCGCACATCACCAGCGCAAAGTTCGCAACATACAGCCAGAATACGAAATCAAAGCTGTTCAAAACCTTGTGCGTCATGCCCGCAACATAGCCGATTAAAATCAGCGACAAAAACAGTAGGCTTTTGCCTTCGACGTTTTTGGTTTTGTAGGTTTTATACACGGCGGCGGGCCAGCTGGCGCCGAAACAAATCAGCATAATCGCTTCAAAAATGCTCATTTCATCAACTCCCGATAAAGTTACGGCGGCAGGATATATCCAAGCCGCCGCAATGTAAAAGACTTTTTAGCGACCCTGATTCTTTTTGTTCATCGCTTTCAGGGCGTTGCTGAGCTTCTGTTCGTCCTTGACCTGTTGCATGACCATATCGCAAGTGGTCTTTGTGCCGTCGGGACGAACGACCGTAATTTGCGGCAACCCCAGTTTTTCGGGCGTGCGGTTGTATTTCGCCATATAAGGAATCAACGCTTTGGACAGTTTCTTCGCCTGTTCTTCGTTAATGAACAGCTTTTCAGGCGTTTCCAGTTTTTTACCGTCGGTCATGAACGGTTTGCCGTCATAATCCTTGCACAGCTTGTCGACCATTTTCTGCGTCGATTTGTTGGTGGACAAATACTGCGGTTCCATTTCCTTTTGTTTTTTCAGTTCGCGGGCGATGTAGGACATGTATTGAACATAAGTGTCGCCGTAGGAACGTTTGACTTTCAAATCGTACCATTTCAGCAAAGCCGCTTCGCGGGATTTTTCGGCGTCGCCCGTTTCTTTGAACGTTTTTTCAAATTCGGTGCTCATCGGCGCATAGCCCGATTTCTGGTGCGCGTCCCAGATTTTGGGATTCTTTTCGCGCATTTCGTGGGCGTACATGACTTCGGCGGCGCAAGCGTCGGCTTCAATCAAAAATCCGTTGACCAGGAACGAACGCGGATTCGATTTCGGATCGGTCGTTTTCATCTGCGAATCCTGCCATGCGTGGCGGACTTCGTGAACGAACGTGACGGCAAGGTCTTCATCCGACATTTTCGGGTTCAAAGCGACCAAGTTTTTGTCGGGCGAAAAATAGCCGTAGTATTTCATCGGCTCGAACACCATTTTGGAACCCTTTTGTTCCAGAAATTCCAGCGTTTGCCGTCCCGTTTTGCTTTCGGACAGCATTTTTTTCAGCCGTTCCATGCGTTCGGGGGACTGATCGACGCGGGGACGTTTGAACAGCTTTGCCAGAGTCATCGTGTTGTGATGCTGGGCGTTTTTCTGTCCGCTGGGGAAATGTTCGACGTTGCCCGCCGCCATAAATTCCTGATAACTTGCAACCATGAGGGTTCACTCCTTAAAAAACTTTAAGGAAAATATGAAATAATCCGACGATTTTGTCAAGTTTTTTGTATAGAAAATTCTAAAAAACTTTACAAATAAAGCTCTTCGGGGGCATAGCCCGTCGGGCTGCCGCCGACGACGTGCAGATACAGCTGATAGAGTTTGTACGCTTTTTGCAGAGCAAAGGCGACCAGTTCGCGCTGGCTGTCAAAACCCTGCTGCGGGTCGATGGTCGGCACGTTGATTCGGATGACCGCCGCTTTGCCGCTTTCCTTGAACGTCATATCGCTGTCCATAAAGCGCTGATAGGGGGCTTGAATCATCGCCAGAGAGGTCATCGCGAACGTCAAATCCATAAAGCCCTGCGGCATTTTGTGAATGATTTTGACTTCGCGCGGGAACGCTTCGGGGGTCATTTCGACCCAAGCGGCTTCCTCGGCGCTGCCCGTCGGGCGCTTCATGCCCAAATCGGGGTATTTCTGATTCGCAAACGCCAAGCAATCCGTCCAGAATTGCCCGACAATCGTGTCTTCGGCTTCGCGGTATCCCGCGGGCAGGTTGAACACGCCGCCGGGGAACACGCGGAAATCGGATGCGGACGCTTTCTTTTTGGGAGCGGGGGCGGGCGTTTCGGGCAACGGTTCGGGTGCGGGCTGATAAACGGGTTGCGGCATCGGCTGTTTCATGGGCGTTGCCTGAGGCTGTTTCAACGCGGCGGGCTGCGGCATCGGTTGCGTAATCGGCGGAACGGTCGGCTGAGGCGCGGCGGCGCGGTAAGCGGGCTGGCGCTGGTTCTGGCGGACGACGCCCGTTCCCTGTTCGATGGCTTTGCGCACCAGTTTGACTTTGTACGCGGCGCGCCCTTGAGTGGCGGAATTGCTGGGAACGGCTTTTTGTTTGAACCATTCCTCGATTTCTTCGTAGCTTAAATAGCTGGAAAAGTATTCCGACGGTTCCAGACTGGAAAAATACGCCTGCGGGGAAAACAGGCAGGTCAGGTATTCGTCCCAGCCGCCCTCTTCAACGCCTTTTTCGCCGAATTCAAAGTAGCGCTGAGCCTGCAGGTTCTGTTTGGGCTGGTCGATTTTGTTTTCAATCAGAATCGCGCATTTGCGCCCCGAAACGTCGATGAACACGAACATGATGTCGACCGAACCCAGCGGATCAAGCGTAAAGGTGTGGTACGCCCCGACGAATTCGCGAATCCGCCGCGTGTTGTTGTACAGCTTTGCCACCAGCCAGTTGCGGAACGGTTCGGAGGCGTGCATTTCCTCTATGACCAATAAATCCATATCCCGTTCGGCAAGCAGGGCGAAAGGCGTTTGTTGCGCAACGATGTTCAGCATGGGCGTGCATCCCCCGAAAAAATTTTTTTACTTTCCTTTATACGCCGAAAAAAGTGACCGTCAAATTAACAAAACGCGAATTCGGCGGAAAAATTTTCAAATTCAAACGCACATACTAACAGCAACCGAGAAACAAAAAAGTACCGCCAATCATCCAATCCGCATACAATCCGCCGATGCAAAGCAGATATAAAAAGAAAACCGTTTTCCTTCGCTGCTTTTCCCTGTGCATGTCCGTAACAAAGAAAAACAAAAAGGCAATCAAAAACAACAGCGTTGCAGACCAGAAAATGAGCGACATCGTGGGGCAGTCAAGCCAGTTGTTAAGAATCAATGCCGCAACGATGATAAACCACATTGTCGCCACGGACAGCAGCAAATGAACGGCGACCCGTCGGGAAACCTCCAGACCGTAGATAAGCGTTATCAGCCATACAAAAGGCAACATGAAAAAAGTAAACACGGTACTTCCTTAAAAGCTGTATTTCAGCCCGATTGTCGCGGTGTGGTCGGTGTAATGCGTGCGGAAAACGCCGTCATAGGAAAGCGACGCTTCGAAAGCCGTGTCGATTTTCATCGAAACGCCGATGCCGCCCTCGAATCCCCAGCGGTGCAGACGACCGCTTTCGACGACGTAGCTTGTCCCGTTTGTCAGGGTTACGGGGGCGCGCGATTTGTCGGAAATGAAATCGTATGTGGCGGAAAAACGGATTTCGGGACTGAAAACACCGTACGCTTTGGACAGTTTGACGCCCGCGCTGCCCGTCAGCATGTCGGAATCGTCCGCCGAAACATGCTGTGCCGCCGTATCGGTATAGCTGTCGCGGCGCAAGCGCATATAGCGCAGTCCGACGGTCGGCGACAAAGCACCGAAATCGTATCCCGCGGCAATCTGGACGGCGGAAGTGTCGACGTTGTAGTCGGCTTTGTAAAGCAAACCGAAGACGTGCTTGCGTTCGCTCCAATCCGAAAACGCCTGTGCCAGCATCCAGTCGGCGAAAAAGCGATCGGGTTTGTATTCGCCGTAAACGAACAGAGTATGCGTAACCGTATCGATGCCGCGCGCGAAAGCGTCGATGTCGCCGTTGGAAAACGCGTATCCGAACCCGATTTTCGAGTTGTCCAGCGCTTTTTCGAACCCCAACGCAATACCTGCCGCTTTGCCCGAAAAACCTTGCATTTTCGCGGTGTTTGACAGCTTGGATTTGTTGGCGAACCCCTGCGCCCAGCTTGTGACGCCATTCAAAGCGTCGCCCGACGAACGCCCGCGGGCGGCACCTGCGGCAAAGCGGTTGGAAACAACGGTCATCACACGGTTCATCAGGGCGGCGGATTGCAAGGGCGCAACGGGGGCGGATGTCGGCGCCAAAGCCGTCAAAGCTTCGTTCAGTGCGGCGGGATTTGATGATTCCAAAGAGGTCAAAAGGCTTTTCAACTCGTCGGGATAGCCGTCGAAACGCGATGAAGACCGTACCCGCAGAACCAAGTGTAGCGTGGATTCCTTTTGAATGTTGTAATCAGCCAAAGTTCTTTCGTCTTCCAACTGTTTCCCCGCAAAAATCAAACGCTGGGATTCTGCGGGAATTCCTTCGAGTTGTCTGATTTTTTCTTTGATGTTTTCGATTGAATCGCCAGATTCGACTTCCAGCGTGATTGTATGACCCGTCAACGTCTTGACAAAAAGCTGAAAGGCAGCCGCATCCGTCGCAAACAGAACCAAAGCCAAACAAAGCAAGTATTTTTTCATGCGTAGTATCCCCCTCTTAAAACACTCTATCGGCTGAAAGGGGGCGTGTAAACAAAAAAAGCTCTCCGTTCGGAGAGCTTTTTTCGTTGAAAAGATTTATTTGTTCAAATAATCGCGCACCAGCACTTCGGCGATTTGAACCGCGTTCAGCGCCGCGCCTTTGCGCAGGTTGTCCGCCACGCACCAGAAGCTCAACCCGTTGTCGACGGTCGCGTCGGAACGGATGCGCGAAACGTAAACTTCGCCTTCGCCCGCGATTTCCGCAGGGGTCGGATAGCCGCCGTTTTCGCGGGAATCGACAACGATGACCCCCGGCGTTTCACGCAAAATCTCGGTCGCCGCCGTGTCGGAAATTTCGTCCGTCGTTTCGATGTTGACGTATTCGGCGTGCCCGACAAACACGGGAACGCGCGCGCAGTTGGCGTGCACTTTGATTTTCGGATCCAAAATTTTTTTGGTTTCGACGGTCATTTTCCATTCTTCCTTGGTCGAACCGTCGTCCAGGAAAACGTCAATGTGCGGAATGACGTTGAAAGCAATCTGTTTGGTGAATTTTTTCTGATTTTCGGACGGCATTTGGTTCATAAAAACGCCGCGCGTCTGGTTGAACAGTTCGTCCATGGCTTCCTTGCCCGCGCCCGAAACGGACTGGTAGGTCGAAACGACGACGCGTTCGATATGAAACGCTTTGTGCAAAGCCGCCAAAGGCACAACCATTTGAATCGTTGAACAGTTCGGGTTCGCGATGATGTTTTTCTTTTTATACCCCGCAATCGCTTCGGGATTGACTTCGGGAACGACCAAAGGAACATCGGGATCCATGCGCCATTGGGACGAATTGTCGATGACAACGCAACCCGCTTCGGCGATTTTCGGGGCGAATTTTTCGGACACGCCCGCGCCCGCGGACATCAAAGCGATGTCGACCCCGTGAAAGTCGAAGTCCGCCAGATTTTGCACTTTTAAAACTTTTTCTTCGCCGAAAGAAACTTCCTTACCGACGGATTTGGACGATGCCAGAGCATACACTTCGTCAACGGGAAAATTCCGTTCCGCAAGCGTTTGCAACATTTCACGCCCGACGTTGCCCGTTGCGCCGACGACCGCGACGTTTACCATATTCAAAACTCCCTAAACACAGGAAAACACAAAAACCCCGATTCGGCATAACGTCTTACGGGGGATAAAATTCAAAGCTCCGCTTTTCCGAAAGGGAGGCGAACCTCCCCTTCGGAGCAAGAGGGTGCAGCGTTCTTATTTCGCGTCGTTGATTTCGGAAATACGAGCCGCTTTACCGCGCAAGTTGCGGAGGTAATACAACTTGGAACGGGCGACTTTACCGCGACGGGTAACTTCGACTTTCGCCACATTCGGGGAATAGACGGGGAAAACGCGTTCCACGCCTTCGCCGAACGAAATTTTGCGAACGGTGAACGTCGAGTTCAAACCGTCGTTTTTGCGTGCGATGCAAACGCCTTCGTAAACCTGAATACGTTCGCGGTCGCCTTCGACGACTTTGGCGTGAACGCGCAGGGTGTCGCCCGCTTTAAATTCGGGAAAATCGGCTTTCGCCAGTTTTTCGGCTTGCTCTTTTTCGAGCGTTTTAATCAAATTCATAGGTTTAATCCTCTCGCTTTTTTGCGGTTTCCAGATAAGCTTTCCACAAATCGGGTCGCCGCTGTTTTGTTAACTGTTCCGCCATGGCCTTGCGCCAGAGGGCGATTTTTCCGTGATGACCCGAGCATAACACTTCGGGCACGGTGCGTCCGTTCCATTCAACGGGACGCGTGTATTGCGGATACTCCAACAATCCTTGGCTGAAGCTTTCCTCGGTCAAAGAATCCTGCGACCCCATCACGCCCGGCAACAAACGCACAATGGCGTCCAGCACCGCCAGCGCCGCGGGTTCGCCCCCCGAAAGCACGAAGTCGCCCAAGCTGACTTCCTCGAACGGATAGGCTTCCAGCACGCGTTCGTCAATCCCTTCAAAGCGTCCGCACAGAAACGCCGCGCGTCCCTCTGCCGCGATTTGTTCCACCAATCCCTGCGTGACTTGCCGTCCGCGCGGGGAAAAGTAAATCAACCGCGTGCCCGCTTTGTGAACCGCTTCCACGGCGCGCCCCAGCACGTCGGGACGCATGACCATGCCCGCGCCGCCTCCGAACGGGGTGTCGTCCACCGTCCGATGACGATCGGATGCGAAATCGCGAATGTTCGTCACATTCAGCTTCCACAATCCTTCGTCCAGCGCTTTTCCCGCCAGCGAATACCCCAGATAACCGGGGAACATTTCGGGAAACACGGTCAAAACATCGGCGGTAAACAAAGGTTCAGCCATTGCTTTCCGCGTCCTGTTTTTCGGGTTTGACTTCCACAAATTCAGGCAAGACCACCGTCAAGGTTTTGTTTTCGACATCGACTTCGGGAACAACCGATTCGGTAAACGGCAGAAAATCCGCCAAGTTTCCGATTTCCAGCATGTCGCCCGCGCCGAAGTTGTAAACGCCCTTGACCGTCCCAAGGATTTTGCCGTCCGCCGTTTTCGCCGTCATACCGACCAGATCGGCGTAGTAAAACTCGCCGTCCTGGGTTTCGGGCAAAGCTTTGCGGTCGACGAACAGCTTGACGCCCCGCAGGGCTTCCGCCGCCGTCCTGTCCGAAATGCCGTTCAAGCGGACAAGGAACACGTCCCCCGTTTGACCGACGATTTCAGCCTTGAAGCTTTGTTTGCCCGATTCGTCGGACAAATCGCCGTACGACGCAAAATCCCGCGCCTGCTTTGTGTAGCTTTTGACTTTGACCAAACCGCGAACGCCGTGCGCCGTGGTAATCATCGCCACGCACACTTTGCCGTTTTCAGCGGTTTTCGTCATTGTCGCAAGACTCCTCTACGGAAAAATTAAGCTTCCGCGGTCGCTTCGGCGGCGGCAGCAGCGGCTTCCGCTTTGGCTTTGGCGCGTTCCTGAGCCTTGGCTTTCGGAGCGGACTTCTGCGGACGTTCGTTAATCACGGGGGCGTCGCACAAGCCCAGTTTCGACAACAATTTCGCAACGCGTTCGGTCGGCTGCGCACCCGCGCCCAACCAGAATTTCACGCGGTCGGCTTTGACGACGACGCGTTCGGCATGATCCGCCGGCAACAGCGGGTTATAGGAACCGACGCGTTCGATGAAACGACCGTCGCGCGGACAACGCTGATCTGCTACAACGATTTTGTGAAAGGGCGCGCCTTTCGAACCACCGCGAGCAAGTCTGATACGAACTGACATTTAATTTACCTCACTTTTAAATTCACTAACGTCTGCCGTTTATGACGGAAATCCGCCGAACGGAGGAAATCCTCCCATTCCGCCGAAACCGCCGCCGAAGCCGCCGGGCAGACCGCCGAACAAGCCCCGCTTTCCCATTTTTTTCACCTTTTTCATCATATCCGCCATTTGGTCGTACTGTTTCAGAAGTTTGTTGACTTCCTGCACGGTCAGACCGCAGCCGTCGGCAATGCGCTTTTTGCGCGAAGCCTTGATGATGTCGGGATTACGGCGTTCGCGAGGCGTCATGGAAAGAATAATCGCCTCTTGCCGTTTAAAAACTTTGTCGTCGATGTTCGCGGCGTCGATTTGCGCTTTGAATTTGCCCATGCCGGGGATTAAGCCCAGCAAGCCTTTCAAATCACCCATTTTCTGCATCTGCCGCAGCTGCGACAACAAATCGTTCAAATCGAAGCGTCCGTCCATCATGCGTTTCGCGACGCGTTCCGCTTCGTCTTTATCCATTTTTTCCGCCGCCGTTTCCACCAAAGAAACGACGTCGCCCATGCCCAAAATCCTGCCCGCCAAGCGGTCGGGGTGAAACGGTTCGAGGGCTTCGACCTTTTCGCCCGCGCCCAAAAACTTAATCGGGCGCCCCGTTACGGCGCGCATGGACAGCGCCGCGCCGCCGCGCGAATCACCGTCGATTCGCGTCAGCACAATGCCCGTGATTCCGATTTTTTCGTTGAATTCGCGCGCGATGTTCGCCGCGTCCTGTCCCGCCAAAGCGTCAACCACCAGCAACGTTTCGTGCGGATTGACCAAAGCGCGGACTTCCGCCACTTCCGCCATCATGTCCAAATCGATGTGCAGACGCCCCGCCGTATCCAAAATAACGACGTCGTAGCCTTTTTTGGCTTCCGCCATCGCGCGGGCGGCAATGGCTTTGGGCTTTTCGCCGGCAATCACGGGCAGGACCGCAACGTCGATTTGTTTGCCCAGCTGAGCCAGCTGTTCCTGCGCCGCGGGACGGTAAACGTCCAGCGAAGCCAGCAAAACGCGCTTTTTGTCCTTTTTCAGACGCAAAGCAAGCTTGGCGGAGGTTGTCGTTTTGCCCGACCCCTGCAGACCGACCATCAAAACGGGAACGGGTGCGGGCGCGTTCAAATCCAGTTCCGCGTTTTCCCCGCCCAGCGTTTCAATCAGCGCGTCGTTGACGATTTTGACAACCATTTGGGACGGCGTGACGGACTTGACAACAGCCTGTCCGACCGCCTGTTCGCGCACTTTCGCCACAAAGTCCTTGACCACGGGCAGGGCGACGTCGGCTTCCAGCAAAGCGACGCGGATTTCGCGCATGGCGGTGTCGACGTCGGACTCGGTCAAAGCCCCCCGCCGCGCCAAGCGGTCGAATACGCCGCCCAATTTTTCAGCCAAAGTGTCGAACATTTATCCTCTTTCCCCTTATACAAACAAAAAAGGCGTCTGTGAGCGTATCTTCACCGGCAGACGAACCTCCTTGGAGGCATAAGGCTTAAAACCTTGTATGATTAACGTCCTTATACCCTTTAAAGCGTCGAGAGTCAACACGTTTTGCGATTCCGAGGCGGGATTCGAAGATTTTTGTTTTATCCTGTCGGAAAACAGGTTACAAATATAAAAAAGCTTGATGAAAGGATTGAATATGACTCACGCTGACGTATTGATTTTGGGTTCGGGACCCGCGGGGTGCACCGCCGCGATTTACACGGCGCGCGCGGGGAAAAAGACCGTCGTCGTTGCGGGACCGCAGGCGGGCGGACAGCTGACGCAAACGTCGGACATCGAAAACTTCCCCGGATTTCCCGAAAAAATTTCGGGCGCGGAACTGATGGACAGAATGCGCGGGCAGGCGGAAAACACGGGCGCGGAATTTGTGGACGACACAGCCGTTTCCGCCGATTTGGGCAGAAAGGAAATCACGCTGGATTCGGGCGACGTTTACACTTACGACGCTTTGATTGTGGCGACGGGCGCGTCGGCGCGGTGGCTGAATTTGCCGAACGAGGAGGAATTGCGCGGTTTCGGCGTTTCGGCATGCGCGACGTGCGACGGATTCTTTTACCGCAAGAAAAAAGTCGCCGTCGTCGGCGGCGGAAACACGGCGGTCGAAGAAGCGCTGTATCTGGCGAATCTGGCATCCGAAGTTTACCTGATTCACCGCAGGGACGCTTTGCGCGCCGAACAGGCTTTGCAAAAACGCCTGTTTGAAAATCCGAAAATCAAAGTGCTGTGGAACAGCGTTCCGACCAGCTATATCGGCACACAGGCGGACGGCGGACTGAAAGGCGTCGTTTTGGAAAACACGAAAACGGGCGACCGTTCGACGCTGGACATCGACGGGCTGTTTGTCGCCATCGGGCACACGCCGAACACCGCTTTGTTCAAAGGACAGCTGGAACTGGACGATTCGGGCTTTATCGTCCCCGCCCGCGCGGGAACGGCGCTGACGTCCGTCGACGGCGTGTTTGTCGCGGGCGACGTTCAGGAAATATCCTGCCGTCAGGCGGTAACGGCGGCGGGCGGCGGATGCCGCGCGGCTTTGGCGGCTGAAAAATACTTGGGCTGAAGCGGTTAAAATCAAGCGGCGCGCCGTCAGTCAAGGCGCGCCGTTTTCCGTTACTTTCGGGGTTTTGAATAAAACGGCGAAATTGCCGATACTTTTTCGGCGGGAACGCGATAGATCCATTCCGCAAACCCTTTTTCCAACGCGGCGGCGTAGTTTTTCACCTTGTCCGAAGCCGAATCCGATGTCCTGAACGACAGCGCCGCAAACGGGACGTCGTCAATCAGATACACAAAGAAATACTGCGTCAAACCGTCGTAGGTTTCCACCATGACGGACAAGTACGGGTCAAGCTTGTCCCAATCGGACGGTCGGCGTTCAACCGCCGTAAAGTTCATGGAGGACAGGGCTTTGGTCATGCCGTCGACGAATGCCGTCGATTTCATAAAATAGTTGTCCGACGCGGAAACGGGCTGCATTTTCGAAAAACGGTCGGCGCGTTTGTAGGTCGCTTCGCGTTTTTTGGTGGCATCGACGATAGTTGCGGATTCCATATCGGCTTCCTTGAAAGCGGAAAGTTCCGTGTCCATCCATGTCAGCGCGCCGCCCGTTATGTCCGCCGAACCGCGCACCAGCCACGATTGCGCTTCGTCGGGCTTGCGCACGAAATAACCCTGTCCGTTCCAGCGGATTCCGCTGGTTGATTTGCCGACCAGCAGGTTCAGCAGCGTTTTTCCGTCCGCATCCAGCAAAGTGACCAAATACGACTGCGCGTTTTCGCCCGCGTCTTCGACCATGATGTCGGGGTAGTATTCGGGCAAAGCGGTTTTGGGTTCGATTTTTTCCAGATTCGCCAGCCCGATAAGCGCGTTGCGGATGCGTTCCTTGTCGGCGATGTAGCCCGACATTTCCATTAAAAACCAGTTGCCGCCCGTGCCTTTGACAAAAGTTTCCGTTTCTTTGCCGTGTTCTATGGACATTACGGCGACGTCGTTGATGTGTTCCAGCAAATCGGGCGCCAGCTTTTGCCCGAACGCCTTATCTGCGGTGTAGGACGGCGCGCTTATCCACAAAACGGCGGCGGCGACAACGGCGGCAACCGTTGCGAAAAACAGACGGTAAAAGGCTGACGGGCTCATCTTTCATCCTTTCCGAATCCGTTGCCCGCGCGGCGGCTTCGTCTGCGCCAAGCAATGAACAGCGCGGCGAAAACCAGCAGTACGGGAACCAAAAAAATGTTTAAAACCATGACCGTCGTTTGCAAAGCCAGAACGTCGCGGCTTAAAACGCTTTGGACAGAGCGCAGGGCTTTGCGCAATTCGACGACGCGCTCCTGCAAAGCGCGGATTTGTTCCATATCCTCGCGGTTCAGCAAATCCGTGCCGTCGTGCGATGACTTTTCGGTCAACAGACGCAGACGGTCCTGCGTTTCCGTCAGTTCCGCAAACAGGCGGGTTTCTTCTTCGCGGTATCTTTTATCGGATTTTTGCGCCAAATCCTCCAATACGGTAAAGGGTCGCCGCCATTCCGTTTTGGAACGCAAGTCTATCAGCGACGCGGAATCGCTCAAATTGTCCAAAGCGTTGACGACCAAATCGCCGTTGCCCGCAAACGGGTAAAGCTGGCGCGCGCCCAGCACGATTTCCTGATCCGTCCAGTATTTGTCCGCCAGCAAATCGCTGTCGGCAATCAAAATGACGTTGGTCGGTTTGACGGATTGGCTCAAGTGGGCTTCGGTGCGCTGTGCCAGATAGTTGCGCGTCGGGGCTTTGTCGAACGCGCTTTTGAACGTGCCTTTGATTCTGACGCCCAGCACATAGTTTTTGCCCGACGGTTTCAGACGGCGCACCATATCGGCGGTGTCGGGGGACAAGCCGTCCTTTATCGGAAACAGTTGCGATTCCGGCGACGACATCATCAGCGGAACGATCGTCAGCCCGTCAACCTGTTCCTTGACCGTAAAATGTCCCGCATAGGACAGGTTGACGGTTTGCAGGGAACCCGTGACGGGGTCTTGCGGATTCAAGTATTTGGAATCGACGGAAATCCACGGCGGAAATTTGACCTGCAGCGTTTTGCCGTCGACGGTTTTTGTCAAGGTGCGCGCCAAATCCGCATCGCCCACAAACACGTTCGGGTTAAAGGCTATCCCCCAGCGGTCGAACAGCAGCTTCATATCGGGACTGACGGAATAAGGCGCGTCGCCCGATTCGATTTCGACTTCGCTCAGCGGGTCGATAAAGACCAGCATTGAACCGCCGCGCATCAAAAACTGGTCGATGGCGTAAAGGGTTTCTTCGCCGAATTTTTTGGGATTGACCAGCATCAGCACGTCCGTTCCCGCGGGAATGTCCAGCGTTTGGCGCGATATGAAGCGCACGTCGAAAATGTCGCGGATTTGCTGCATAATCGCCCAGCGCGGCAGGTATTTAGGATACAGCAGGCGCGGATCGCCCTGACCGTCAATCGGAAAAGTGCTGACAATGCCGATTTTCGGGCGTTTAAAGCGCGTCAAATCGGTCAGATATTTCGTAATGTCGTATTCCAAAAAACGTTCCCGCGACGGGTCAAGCATCGCAATCACGCGCTTTCTGTCCGACGAATTGGCGATAACCAGTCCCATATAAACGTATTCCGACGAATTGCCGACGGGAATGCCTTTCAGCCCCAAAGCCAGCGCTTCGTCCTCGTTTTTGGAAAACGGTTCGGGGTCGACGACTTCCAAACGGATTTTTCCGTCCGCCTGCGCGGCGTATTGTTCCAGCAGCTCCAGCACCCGAACGGCGTAAGACGCGTGCGTTTCCGACACTTGCGCCAGTTTCGACGACATGTAAAAACGGACGGTCAGCGGTTCTTTGATGCGGGCGACGGCGTCTTTCGACCCGCGCGACAGGGAATAAAGCTTGGCTTCGGTCAAATCGGCGCGGTAATTTTTAAATGCGAAAATCGCGGCGATATTGACGGCGAAAAACAGGATAACCGCCGAAATCAGCCCTAAAACGCCCAAAGTGCCGCGATCGATTTGATTGATTTTTTTCATGCTCACACCGCCTTTTTATGATCCAGCACAACGACGGAAGCAAACAAAAACACCCCCGAAAACGATGCAAAAAACAAAATGTCGCGCAAATCCAGCACGCCCCGCGTCAAGGACATAAAGTGCATCAGGAAACCGAACGACCGCATGACTTTCAGCACTTTTTCCGTGGCAAAGGAGGAAAACAGCTCAACCAGCGCGTCCGACCCGACGAACGTCAGCAGAATGCACGCCATCATCGTCAAAACGAACGCGACCATTTGGCTTTTGGTGCAGGCGGACAGGCACGACCCTACGGACAGAAACGTGCCCGCAATCAGAAAGCTTGCCAAATAGCTGACCAAAATCACGCCGTTGTCGGGACGCCCCAAGTAATTGACGGTTATCCACATCGGCGTTGTCAGCAACAAAGCCGCCCCGACGAACGCCCAGGCGGCAAAAAACTTGCCCAGCACCAAATCCCATGTCGACATCGGCAAAGTCATCAGCAGTTCGATTGTGCCGCTGCGGCGTTCCTCCGCCCACAGGCGCATGGAAATCGCGGGAATCAAAAAAACGTACAGCCACGGCTGGAACAAAAAGAACGACTGCAAATCCGCCTGACCGCGCCCGAAGAAATTGCCCGCGTAAAACGTCAAAATGCCCGACAGCGCAACGAAAATCATCAGAAAAATCCAAGCGACGGGCGTCGTGAAATACCCGCAGAATTCGCGTTTTGTCAAAACGAACAAAGACCTCATGACGCCTCGCTTTTGATTTCGCGGTCGGGGGACGTGAACGCATAGAACACTTCCTCCAGCCGTCCTTTTTCCATAAACATATCTTCGATTTTAATATCCTGACGGCGCAGCAAATCGACCGCGTCCGCCGCGGGAAAAACGCCGCCGTCGGGGGTCAGACAAAACAGCACTTTGCCGTCGGAGTCTTCGCGCTCCTCGATTTTTCGAATCTGCGGCATCTGTTCGAACGCCAGCCGCGCCTTGTCCCGCTGATAATCGGGAATCAGAAAATACAAAAGCCTGTGCGATTCCGACAAAGACAGCAATTCGCGCGGCGACCCGTCCAGAACGATTCTGCCTTTGTCGATAATGACGGCGCGCGTGCAAATCGCTTCCACTTCCTCCAAAACGTGGGTGGAAATGATAATCGCCTTGTCCTGTTTGATACGGCGGATAAGCGCGCGGATTTCGCGTTTTTGGTTGGGGTCCAGCCCCTCCGTCGGTTCGTCCAAAATCAAAACTGCGGGGTCATGCACCAAAGCCTGCGCCAATCCGACGCGGCGTTTGTAGCCTTTGGACAGCGTGTCGATAGTCTGGTACAAAACATCGGACAGCGCGATTTCGTCAATGACTTTGGCAACGGCTTTTTCCTTTGCCGAACCGTCCAAACCGCGCGCTTCGGCGATAAAGTTCAAAAACGACAGGACGGTCATGTCGGGATAGGACGACGCCTGTTCGGGCATATAGCCGATTTTCCGTTTGACCTGCACGGGATTTTCGACGACGTCAAAGCCGCAAACGTCGATTTTTCCCGAACTGGGCGTCAAAAATCCGGAAATCATGCGCATAGTCGTTGTCTTTCCCGCGCCGTTCGGTCCCAAAAATCCCAACACCTGCCCCTGCGGAACGGTCATGGACAGATTGTCGACGGCTGTGAATTTGCCGAACTTGCGCGTAACGTTTTGCACTGTAATCATAGGGCGTCCTTTGAAAGAATCCTTTTCAAGGGTATAACCTCTTTGAAAAAAACTCAAGCTTTGTCCGTCAAAGGGGCTCCGAATCGCATAATCGCGTCGGCGCGCGCCGTTTTGGCTCCGTTTTTGTCCGTCAAAACAACGCCCGTTTCCAATACGGCGGGGGATTTGGAGCCTTTGCGCCCGACAATGACGACGCGCTTTGCGGGTTCGCCTTCTTTCGTCCAAACGGGAATGATGCGGATGCCGCCCAGCCGCCCGTAAAGCAAAGCCAGAATTTCGGGCAGTCTGTCCGCGCGGTTGATTAACGCGAAATACCCTCGCGCTTTGACATAGCGCAAACAGTTGAAAATCCAGTCTTTCAAAAGGCAATCCGATTCCCGATGCGCCAAATCGCGCACTTTGTCGGGCGACGGCTGGTTTTCCAAAATAAAGGGCGGGTTTGTTACCACCCAATCGAACCCGCCCGTCGGCACGCCGTCGATTTTTTTGGCGCGGATGTCCGATTCAAAAACGCTCAAACGGTTTTGCAAGCCGTTCAAAACGATGTTTTCGCGTGCCAAAACCGCCATTTCGGGCTGAAGCTCGACGCCCGAAATTTCGGCAAGGGGAAGCCGCGCCGCCGCGCACAGAGAAACCGCCCCCGAACCGCAACCGACGTCCAGAACTTTCACCGCGCCCGCGGCATCGACCGCCGCCGCCAGCAGCACCGCGTCGCTGGTGGCGCGATAGCCCCCGACGGGCTGGCGCAGCCGCACTTTTCCGCCCAAAAAATCGTCTGTCGTGAAATCCATGCTTTTCCTCTGCAACCTGTTTGCCTTATGATAGGCGGACAAGCCGTTTTTTGTCCATACAAATCGCCTGACGGTCTGAAAAATAAGTTTTTTATTCTGGACAAAATGTAAAAAACGGCTTATTTTCAAATCAGTTTAACGAACAAAGGACGGCTTCGATGGAATATATTCATACAAAACGCAAACGCCCGTCGCAAGGCAACATGCCCGCGCGGGATATGGAAGTGGTTCTGAAGTGGGTTCCCGTCAAGGGGATTCGCCTTTCCGCCGACGACAACAAAGCTGTTTACGAAGAATACAAACAGGTGCGCGGCGGTTTGTTGCGCGACACCGTTTACAATCCCGACGGGACGGAAAACGTCGAGGGAATATCCCGTTTGCGTCAGGCGGGGCTGAGCGACAAAGACATTTACGAAACCGTCGCCAAAGGCAGAACGCCGAACGGCTACAACTATCATCACCTGTTTCCGCGCGCGCTCAGCGGGTCGTTCAAGGACGGCGTCAAAATCGGCGACGAAAAGCTGACGACAATTCATGATTGGCGTTGCATGCTGCCTTTGCCCAACGCGACGCGCTGCGACATTCACAAAAACGTTCATACGGCGATGGAAGAACGCAACGGTCCTTTGCCGGGCACTCCCGGAACAAAGGTTACTTACGATATTGCGATGCCTTTGTCGGCGAAAGAATACGAAATGTACAAACAAAACCCGCAGTCGGTCAAAGCCGAATTGCTGATTGTAACCGCCAATTCCTATAAAACGGTCGATCAGCGCGACAAAGGCGGAAACGCGCTTGCTCTGGCGGCGATGAAAGCCAAGATTGCGACGCGCTGAAACATCTTTTCAAAAGGCGAACCGATAAACGGCTCGCCTTTCTTTTTACACGGGGAGGGGATTATGAAGAAAAGAAAATTTTTAACGCCGATTGTTCTGACGATGGGCATTATCGCGTTCTTTTTGTTCAAGACGGATTACAGTCTGAAAATCGAAGATTTTGCGGATTTGAATTTACAGCAGTCCATCGACAAAATGTATGACACTCTGCAAAACCGAAAATCGGCGGCGGGATTGAAAGGAGCTGTTGAAAAGCCTTTTGCCGATGTTGACGATTCACTGTTGCGGTCGGCGATGACGGCGGCGATGAACGCATACCTGCCGACGGAACAGGTGACTTTGAACGGCTATTCGATTGTGGCGCGCCGCGGTTTTCCCGACGGACTGAACGCGACGGTTTTTTCCGACAACAACGGTGTCGTCCTGATAGCTTTCCGCGGAACGGACGGCAAAGAGGACATTTTGTCGGACGTGCAAATCGTCAATGGGGAAATGCCCGAACAATTCAAAAGCGCGCAAGCTGTCGTCGATGAATTTTCCGCGCGGTTTCCGAGTTCAAAAATCGTGCTCGCGGGGCATTCGCTGGGCGGTTCGCTGGCACAGCTGATTGCGGCGAACAATCCGAAAGCGGTGGCGTTTGCCTGTGCTCCCGTCGGAACGGCGGCGGTGGTGAAAAACAATCCGCAGATGAAAGATACGGGAAACGTTTACAACTACCTGACCAAAGGCGACGCGTTTTCGAATACGCTGCCGCAAATCGGCGCGTCGCGCCTGTTCGAAACAAAACGGATGCAGGGAAAACCTTTTGCGCCGCACAGCGTTTTGAATTGTCTGGACAGATAAAAAAATCGCGCAAGGATGATTTTTTTCTTGCAAAGCCGTTTTTTCGTGGTATTATCCACGCTGTATTGAAGGTCGTGGGGTTGTAGCTCAGTTGGGAGAGCGCTTGAATGGCATTCAAGAGGTCAGGGGTTCGATTCCCCTCAGCTCCACCATAAAAAGCCGCAGAAATCTGCGGCTTTTATCGTTTTTGGAACAAAATCCCCCGAACGGTCGGTTTTCATTTTTTGACTGAGATTGCTCTCTGAAAGCTCTTTTTTGAGACGAAAAAGCGGATAAAAAAATCTTTTTTGGTAATCTCGGAAATTTTGAAAAATTTTTTGCCTGATTTCGTTTTTGCCTATGGAATTCGGGTAATTTTGGAAATGAAAAACCTTTTTTTATAAAACATGCCGATTCGTTTTTGATTCTCTGAATCGGAATATACGGGAAAATTCGGAAATCCTGTTTATTGAAGAGGCAAGAAATTAGTAGCCCTCTTCGTCCCACTCTTCATAAGCGTCGGCGTCAACGGAATCCGGCGCGCCGTCGTGGTGCATACTTTCCGCCATAAAGAATCCCGCCGCCAAACCCTCGTCAAAACCTTCCTCATATCTGTCATGAGGAAATACCCCGTTTCCATGCGGCGGATAGTACGGTTTCGGCTGTCGGGGTTTTGGGTGCAGAAATTTTATCAGGAAAAAAGCCGTAATCGCAAAAGCGATGATTGTTCCGCCGACATTGCCGTCTTTAACGCCGCAGTAAAAACTGAATCCGAAGAAAACGATAAAAGGCAACAAACAGCCCGATCCGAATTTCGGACTGTTTTCTGTGTCGGTAACGTTTTCATCGGTCATGTTTTTTCTCTTGCGATTATTCTGACGCGTTTATGACGGTTTGACAATATTTGAATCGGCGACCGTTCCGGTCAAACGAGTTGATTTAATTTCTTGCTTGTCAATCCCCGAGCCTTTGGAACAAAAACGGTGTCCCCGACTTTCGCGATGCTGCAAGACGGGTGATACCCCTCCGTTTTTGCTGGGATAGTGACAAGCCGCTTTCTTCTCTCCGACGAAGCACCTCGAAAGGGTTTCAGGCGCGATGCCTAAAACCCTTTATGTGCTTTTTAAGAGAAGGAACAAGACAATGACCGATAAAATCGCCCAAGCCTTAACCGAATTGAACACAACGCTTCAACCGTTTATGCCGCATAAACAGGCGCAAATTCTCATTCAAAATCTGACAACTTCCGAAGAAGCTGAAGCGTTCGCGGATATTGTTTTAACCCTTGCCGAACGCGTCAAAGCGATGCCGCAACCGTATGAAACGGACGGACAAGGCAAAGTCGCGACGGCTCAACTGCACTATTTTGTCGGTTCTTATGATGCCTACATCGTCGAAAAAGACGCGTCCGAAAAACAAATTCAGGCTTTCGGCTGGGCGAGTTTCGGATACGGGTTCGAGTGCGGTTACATCTCGATTGACGAACTTTTGGATTTGGCGGAGCTGGACTTGTATTTCACACCTTGCGCCGTCGCCGAAGCGATTAAGGAGGGCTGACAGATGTTGTACCGGGACTTAATCGAGGAATTTCTGCCCGACTTTGAAGAACGCGCCGACGTGAAATTCGACACCTCTCTGTTCAGCTTCATTCACGGCGGAGAAGTGCCGGAAGAGGACTTGCCGGCATTAAAAACTTTGGCAAAAAGCGGTTGGCTGGCGGAAGTGTTTTTCGCGATGGAAAAGCATCTGCTCAACGAAGCGTTCGAGGTTTATGAAGAAGTGCGAAAACGAGGCAAGGAAAATGTCAAAAAAGGCTACATCTTGTTTGACAAGGATGATATGTCCATGGAAAGCTTTAAAACCAATGCCGAAAAATACAATGCCGCCGTGTCCGCTCCGTGTTATGAATACTGGTTGCTGCTGCACTTTTTTAAAACAAACCGAAGCTTTGCCAACTCGCAAGAATGCGGCGATTTTTTTAGCAGGTCAAATCAACAAACAAACGGGACTGAATTTATTGTTGGATCCGCACCGGATTGAAGCGTGCAATCCAAAACGCAAAAGGGTTTAATTTTAACCTTGGCGACGATCCTTATACGAATATGCATATAATCATTGAGGATATTTTACGAGCGGAAGGCATAGCCCTCTAACTCATTTTAACTTGCATCTAACTCGTTTATTCGTTCTCAAAACAAGTTGAATTAAAATCGAGTTAGACCGCTGTTTTTCGGGCAAATTTATTTTTGCAGCAACCAGTCCAAAGCGTTGATCTGCTTGATGCCGTTGTGCGATGTGACAGGAAACGGGTCAAGCGTTATCAAAAACTTCGGGTTGTGATCGTTTATGCTTTCCAACGCGCCCAATTCCCGTTTCAACGTCTTTTCATCCAAAACGCTGAGCGAAACCTGATAATATTCCGTGTCCGGTCCTTTAAACGCGACAAAATCAACCTCTTGATTGCCCGACTTCCCGACAAACACCCGATATCCGCGCCGCCGCAGTTCCAGATAAACGATATTTTCAAGAATATGCCCGAAGTCTTGATTCTTGTCGCCCAAAACCAGAGAACGGAACGCCACGTCGGCAAGGTAGTATTTTTCCCCCGTCCGCAGATAATCCCGTCCTTTGATGTCGTAACGCGGCACGGAATACAGCAGAAAGCTTTCCTCCAAATACGACAGATAGCTTTCAACCGTGTGCGTCGATATTTCCTGTTTGTCGGCGGACATCGTGTCGCTGATTTTCTTGATGGAAACCAGGTTGCCTATATTGTCCGCCATAAAGCGGAAAACGCGTTTCAGCTGGCGCGTGTCCGTCATCTTTTTGCGGTCGGAAATGTCCTTCACAATCACGGTGTTGTAGATGCCGTCCAGATAGTCCCTGACGTTTTTCGGATCGTCAATCAGTTCGATTGTATAAGGAAAAGAGCTGTTCGCAATGTATTGACGGAACAATTCACTTTCCCCCATCGCCGGAAACGCCGAAGCGTATTCTTTCAGCGACAGCGGCTGCATTTGGATTTCGATGTACCGTCCCGACAGCAATGTCGCCAATTCTCCCGACAGCATATAAGCGTTTGAACCCGTTATGTACAAATCGACGTTTTCCTTGATAAACAAGCTGTCAACGGCTTTTTCAAACGACGGAACGTTCTGAATCTCGTCCAGAAAGACATAGTTCGTCTTGTCCGCGACCAGACGGGATTTGATGTGGTCGTGCAGAACTTTGTAATCCAGCAAGTCGTCGTTGTCCGCGTCTTCAAAATTGTAAAACTGGATTTGCGGTTCGAAAACGCCGTCTTGGATTAGCCAATCCCGATACAGCGCGAACAGAGTCGATTTTCCGGAACGCCGCATTCCCGTCACGACTTTGATGATCCGCTTGTCTTTCAGGCTGATCAGCTTGTTCAGATACTCTTGGCGCACAATCATGAAAACCTCCGTTCCGCATTTCGTTTTCAATCATGTTAGCACGTTTTTTTGGAAAACACATTCAAAAACTTTTATGAGATGAAAAAAGTTTGAAAATATTTTCAAATTTATGAAATGGCGGAAATGCAGGAGATTCAAAGTGTGTGCCTTTCAGAATCACGTTTTTCAACATAAAAACCACTCTAAAAATCACGTTTTTCTTAAAGCGGAGATTTCCCTTCCGAACACGCCGACAAGACGGTCAATAAAGCCAATATCGTCAGTTTCTTCATTTCGTTTTCTCCTCTTGTGTCAAAGCCGCGTCAATCGCTATCGTCACTTTGACGAGCTTTTCTTTCGCGGCGATAATCTGCAAAATGTTCGCGGTTAAGATGTTTTGCTGAACCAAAGCCGCGTGAATGTCCGCCAAAGCCCTGTTCGTTTGCGACAGCTTTTCCATTACGGTCAGCGCGCCGTTCGTGTCCTGCACGATCGCCGTCGCCGCCTGTGTCGGCTTCGACGTTTTGGCTTCGCCGTATGGGTGAAAAACAGCACACAGAAGAGAAAAAATTTAAACATACGGCTTTCCCGCAAAAACAACAAAATTCAAAAGTCTTGTTATTTTATGCGGTCTTCATTCAGCCGGTTAGCGCGTTTTTGGTACAAAACGGTGCATTATGGAGCACCTGAAAACTTGCGCAATCGTTTCAAAAATGATACGACTGGAAAGGCAATGTACTCTAAACGTCAAGAAGCTTTGCTGAATTTCATTCAAGCG
Source organism: Limosilactobacillus gorillae (assembly GCA_963604715.1). Taxonomy (GTDB): domain Bacteria; phylum Pseudomonadota; class Alphaproteobacteria; order CAAGCB01; family CAG-977; genus UBA2903. The sequence continues at coordinate 1,452 of CAVCSV010000029.1, read as the reverse complement.
CACAAGCCCGTTCGTCGGGAAGAAATCGAAAATTTTTTGAAGACGGCGGGATTTTCGGTATCAAAAATAACGGTATTGCGTGATTTGGACGCGCTGTTAAAAGACGGCTTGATTGTGAAAACAGGCAACGCGAACGCGACGCTTTGCCGCCCAACTTGCGCCAAAAGGAATTTGAACGCCTGACGGTCGAACTGGCGTGGAAATCTTCCAAAATCGAAGGAAACACATATACCTTGCTGGACACGGAACGGCTGTTGAAAGAAAACGTTTCCGCCAAAGGCAAAACCGCCGAAGAAACCAAAATGGTGCTGAATCACAAAACAGCGTTGGATTATGTGTTGCAGTCCCCCGAATACTTTCGGCGGTTGAGCGTTTCCAAAATCGAAGAAGTGCACCGTTTACTGATAAGCGGTTTGCAGGTCGCATCGGGTATCCGTCAAGGTATGGTTGGCATTGTCGGCACAAACTATCGCCCATTGGACAACAGCTATCAAATCAAAGAAGCGTTGCAGCATCTGATTTCAACCGTCAATCAAACGGAAAATCCCGTTGAAAAAGCTCTTATCGCCGTTTTGATGATTGCGTATATCCAGCCGCTTGAAGACGGCAACAAGCGCACGTCAAGGATTTTGGGAAACGCGCTGCTGTTGGCGGATGATTATTGTCCGCTTTCTTACCGCAGCGTTGACGAAATCGAATACAAAAAAGGCATCATTTTGTTTTACGAACAAAACAACGCTTCTTATTTCAAGCAACTGTTTTTGGAACAGTTCAGGCAAGCCGTGAAAAAGTATTTTTGATTTCCATTTCCTGATAGATTTCAAGAATACCCTTGTCATACAGCCGCCGCGCTTGCCAGCGGGATAGATTGACGTTTCGCTGAATTGTTTTCCAGCACGCGCCGTTTGCCCGCAGTAAAATGATTTTTCGCGCCCGCAAATCGGACACGGAACAAGTCGCCGTCTGTACTGAGAAAACGCGTGATTCATGACGAATATTCAGTTTTGGCGATGATTCAACCTTTATTTGAGGAGAGCAATTATTGACAATATGCTAATTGTACGCTAATATCTTAATAAAGGAGTTTGTTATGAAATTTATTCACTTGTCAGATCTGCATTTGGGAAAAAAGATGAATGAATATTCGATGCATGAAGATCAGGAATACATACTCAAAGAGATTATCAACATTGTTGATGCTGAAAAGCCAAATGGCGTGATCATTGCCGGAGATGTTTACGATAAAACCGTTCCTTCGGTGGAAGCGGTTCAGTTGTTTGACAGTTTTCTTGTTCAACTTGCTAAACGAAAGCTCGAAGTATTTGTTATCAGCGGAAATCACGACTCTCCGGAAAGAATTGCTTTTGCTTCCCGCATTATGGATGCCAGCGGTATTCATATGTCGCCGGTTTATAATGGAAACATTGCGCCGTTCTCTATGCAAGACGAATA
>CAVCSV010000028.1:0-26678 GCA_963604715.1 Limosilactobacillus gorillae | reverse complement strand
AAAAACAAATTCGCCGCGCGAATCGAAGACGCCCAGCCTGTCCGAATCGCCGTCGAACGCCAGTCCCAAATCGGCGTGATTTTCCAAAACGGCGTTCTTCAACCCCGTCAATTCGGCGGGATTGGATGCGTCGGGCGCATGGGCGGGAAAGTTCCCGTCAACGGCGGCATTCAGTAAAATATGCTTTCCGTTCAAAAGCTTGACCAATTCGGGGACAATCGTTGCTGCCGTACCGCCGCCGCAGTCCCAAACGACCGTCAACGGCTGTTTGCCCGTTTGATAAGCGGTCAAAAGCTTTTGAATGTAAAGCGTTTTGATGTTTTGAGCTTCCCGTTCGCCTGCGCCCGAAACAAAGTCGGCGGCGGCAATCCGTTTGCCCAGCGATTGTATGTTTTCGCCGAAAAACAGCTTGCCGTTCAAAACGAATTTGAAGCCGTTGTATTCTTTGGGATTGTGGGATGCCGTTACCATGACGCCGCAGTCGGTTCGCCCCGTTTGCGTCGCGAAGTAAAGCATCGGCGTCGGGCAAACGCCGATGTCGATGACGGTCAAACCGCAACTTGCCAATCCGTCGCTTAAAGAACGATGCAGCGAATCGGACGAAAGACGCCCGTCGCGCGCGACATAAACCTTACTTTTGCGCGATTCGATTAAAACCGTGCCGAAAGCTTTGCCGATTGCAAGGGCGTCTTGGTTTCTTAAATTCCGTCCTGCAACGCCGCGGATGTCCGCGGCGCGCAGAATGGAACTATCAAAGGCATCAGGTGATGACATCGGGTTTCTTGCGACCCGTTTTGGCTTTTACACCCGAAATTTCTTCGGCGATTTCAATCAAATCCGCCAAAGCTTCCTGCGGGTCCATGTCGTGTTTGGCGACATTGGGTTCGTATTTTTCGATGTAAATGCGAACGGTCGCCCCCTGCGTTCCCGTGCCCGACAGACGGAACACGATGCGGGAACCGTCCTTGAACAAAACGCGGACGCCCTGATTTTTGCTGACGCTTTTGTCAACAGGGTCGACGTATGTGAAGTTGTCGAACGTTTCGACTTCGTAGTCGCCGTAGAACTTGCCGATTTCCGATTCGGCGCGCGCGGTCATGTCGTCCATCATCTTGTGGGCGATTGCGCTGTCGACGCCTTCGTAGTCGTGGCGGGAATAATAGTTTCTGCCATATTTCTTCCAATGGGCTTTGACGATTTCCGCAACCGACATATTCGTCGCGGCAATGATGTTCAGCCAGTACAGGACAGCCCACAGCCCGTCTTTTTCACGGACGTGGTTCGACCCTGTGCCGAAGCTTTCTTCGCCGCAGATGGTCGCTTTGTTCGCGTCCAGCAGATTGCCGAAGAATTTCCAGCCCGTCGGGGTTTCGTAGCAACTCATCCCCATGCCGCGCGCAACGCGGTCGACCGCCTGCGACGTCGGCATCGAACGGGCGACACCCGTCAAGCCGCGGTCGTAGCCGGGGGCGTTCCAGAAGTTCGCCACAATCACCGCCAAGCTGTCGCTGGGGTTGACGTAGAACTTGTGTCCCAAAATCATATTGCGGTCGCCGTCGCCGTCGGAAGCCGCCCCGAAGTCGGGACCGTTGTCCGAAAACATTTCTTCGACCAAAGTATGGGCGTACACCAAATTCGGATCGGGATGCAGACCGCCGAAGTCTTCCTTGGGCGTCGCGTTGACGACGGTGCCTTCGGGGGCTTTCAGGATGCCTTCCAAAATGTATTTGGCGTAAGGACCCGTGACGGCGTTCATCGCGTCGTAGCGCATTTTGAACTTGCCGATTTGGAACAGGCGTTTAATCAAATCGAAATCGAACAGTTTGGACATCATTTCCGCGTAATCGGCGACGGGGTCGATGATTTTGATTTTGGTTTCGCCCAAAATCTTTTCCCCGATGGTGTCCAAATCGACGTCGGGCGTGTCCGCGATGACGTAGTTTTCGATTTTCTGCGAATTGGCGTAAATCGCTTCCGTCACTTTTTCGGGCGCGGGACCGCCGTTCGAAATGTTGTATTTGATGCCGAAATCCGCATTGGGACCGCCGGGGTTGTGGCTGGCAGACAAAATCAAGCCGCCGAACGCCTGATATTTGCGGATGATGCACGACGTTGCGGGGGTGGACAGCAATCCGCCCTTGCCGATCATCAGTTCGCCGAAACCGTTGGCGACCGCCATTTTGATAATGGTTTGAATGGCTTTGCGGTTAAAGTAGCGCCCGTCGCCGCCGACCACCAGCGTTTTGCCGTGGAAGTCTTCCAAGCTGTTGAAAACGGACTGGACGAAGTTTTCCAAGTAGTGCGGCTGTTCAAAAACGGTGACCTTTTTGCGCAGACCGGAAGTTCCCGGACGTTGACCTTCGAAAGGAGTTGTCGGGACAATTTTAATATTCATTTTTCCTCCCAGAAAATTAGAGAATCAAAAAACAAAATACGTTTTGTTACAGAATGTTGGATTCCTGTCCGTCTGTCAAGGAATCGTTTCGGCGTCAATCCGTTTTTTCGCCGATGGCGTGCAGAATGCTGCGCAGTTCCTGCCGCGCCGCCAGCGTGTTCGCCGTCAGTTTCAGCGGGGCTTTTCCGCCGCCGAAATCCAGCAGCGTCAGCCCTTTCAAAAACAGTTCGCGGAAAATGATTCGTTCGCCCAAACCGCTTAAAGGCGTGAAGTTGATTCGCTTTCCCAACGCGGTCAAAAGCTTCCAAATCACTTTTTCGTTGCGGGTCGAAACGTGCATCGTGCGGTTGCGGACGACGAACCATTTGGTTTGCGGGCGTTTTTGCGTCGCCCGTTTCTGCCGCGCCTGCCACACCGTTTGCGCATAATGACCGGGGGCTTTGACGGTCAGGGTTTCCGCGTCGACCTGCGCCAAAACGTCCAGGTCTATCAGGCTGTCGTTAATCGGCGTCATCAAAACGTCCGCCGTTGAATGCGCCAGACGGAACAGCGCGCTGTCCGCGCCCGCCGTGTCGACGATGATGACGTCGTTTTCGTTTTTCAGTTTTTCGATTTGATACAAAAAGGCGACTTCGTCCTCTTCGCGTTCCGCCGCGGTCGGAAATTCGCGCACGGCAACGGTCAAATGTTCGGGCAACCCCAGCGCGATATTGTGCTTTTCGGCGTAAGCGGCGCGGTTTTCGATATAGTGGGTCAGCGTTCCCTGTCTGCCGTCCAAATCGACGGAAGCCACGCGTTTGCCCTGCCGCAGAAACCACACAATCAAGTGCATCGCCAGTGTTGATTTGCCGGTTCCGCCTTTTTCGTTTCCGATAACGATGACTTTGCCTGCGGACATAAAGAAATCCTTGTTTTGTTGAATTTCCGCCAGATTACCCCCGTTGCCGCCGAAATTTCAAGAACAAAAAATGTTTGACAAAAACAGATTGATTTTGTCGATAAAACGGGGTAATCTGAAAGAAAATATATAGAGTGCTGACAAAGGGGGAAAGCAATGGCGGAAAAAAATTCGGACAACCGTTTCAAAATTACGCTTTACATCGATTCTCCGACGCCGACGTTGCGTCCGGGGCTGTCGAAAACCGCTGTCAGCGGGCATGCTTTCATCGGACTGTCGGACGGGGAAAAGGAAGAACGCTGGGGATATTCCCATACGGACTATTCCGATAACAAGCTGAAAACGCTGGTTAACGTCATTCGCGGCTCGAAAGGGGAAATGGCCCCCGAAGACGCCAGTTCCCCTTATCACGAGGCGATTGTGTGGAATGTTTCGGAAGAGCAGTACAAAGCCGCTAAAGCGAAAATCAACGAACATCGCGAAAATCCCGGAACGTACAAACTGTTTGAAAAGAACTGCTCGACGGTGGCGACTTCGATTCTGAAAGCGGCGGGCATATCCGACATTTCGGAAACGGTCGGCATGACGCCGTACGGATTGGCGTTGAAAAAGCGGGTTATGCTGGCGAAGCGCCGCTTTGAAGTGGCGAAATTCAAAGCCAAAAATACGATTAACATGCTGTTCGGCAAACAAAAAGTGCCGAATTCGAAGCTGTTGCAGTCGTTGCGTTCCAAGCCCGTCCCCGTATCCATCCAACAAGGAATAAAAGCATCCGAAGCCGATTACCGCAAACAGGAAGTCAGCCCGCTGAACGTCAAGCGTATCTTGAACAAAATGGCGTCGTGGCGTTTGTAAGGTCCGCAGCGGCAAACACTTATGAAAAAAGCGGGGTTTCAAATTCCGCTTTTTTTTATGCATGTAACAAAAAAAGCCGTTGAAAATCAACGGCTTTTAAAGTGGCTGGGAAACCTGGACTCGAACCAAGACTAACGGAGTCAGAGTCCGCTGTTCTACCATTAAACTATTTCCCATCAATCTGACAGAAACTTATATAACGCTTTCCCTATCGATTGGCAAGAGTTTTTTTTGAAAAAATTTTCAAAAAATGCTATGTTGATTTACCGATTTGAAGAGGTGTGCGATGAAAAAAGGAATTGTGTTTTTTGCGGCGCTGTTTTTTGCGGTTTCTGCGCAGGCGCAAGTGGTGAAACTGGCAAAAGTCGAACGGGCGAACGGCGACGCGGCGGGCGTGTACGCGGGCAAGGTCAAGGCGGTCGACCATGCGAATCTGTTTTTCCGCGTGGGCGGTCCGATTGTGTCGCAAAAGCTGGTTTTGGGGCAGAACGTCAAAAAGGGCGACGTTCTGATGCGGCTGGACGATCGCGACTACCGCCGTCAAATCGAACAAATCACCAACGCGATTCAAGCAGAAAAAGCCGTTAACGAACTGGCGGTCAAAACGTTGGAACGCACGCAAAAACTGATTGAAAACGGCTATGCGTCAAAGCAAAGGCTGGATGCGGCGCAGTCGGCAAAGGACGCTTCGGACGCGAAAATCAAAAGCTCCGAAGCCGCTTTGAAAATCGCGCGGGACAAACTGGCAGACACTTATTTGAAAGCGCCGTTCGACGGGCGCATTACGCAGCTTTTGGCGCAGGAAAACGAGGTCGCGCAGGCGTATCATCCCGTCGCCGTTCTGCAAAACCTGTCAAAGCTGGAGGTCGTCGTCAATCTGCCCGAAAGCGCGGTACCCGCCGTCGGTTTGCGCGAAGTCGATTCCTATGTCGGCAAAGCGTTCACGGTGACTTTTCCGTCGCGCGACAACTATAAAATTAAGGCGAAATTGACCGATATGGCGCCCTCTGCGGCGGAGGCGCGTCCGACGTACGAGCTTCGATTCCGTTTCGATCAGCCCAAGGATTTTCTGATTTTGCCCGACATGACGGCTGAAATCGCTTTACCGACGGGCAAAAACGCGGACGGGCTGTTCGTGCCGTTTTCCGCCGTCGTATATCGCGAAGCCGAGCCGTTTGTGTGGCTTTACAATCCCGAAACGCGTCAAATCAAGCCCATTGCCGTCAAAGTCGGCGCGGTGTTCGACAATCAATCCGTCGAAATCACGGACGGTGTTTCGGCGGGCAATTTCGTGGTGGCGGCGGGCGGCGACCGTTTAAGCGAAAACGCCGCCGTGTCCGTTATGAATCCGGAGGTTTTGTCCGATGTCCGTGATTGAGTACACTTTAAAACACAAGGCTTTGTTCGTCTTTTTGACCGTAGTTCTGCTGGTCGGCGGGCTGGTGTCGTATTTCGAGCTGGGGCGGCTGGAATATCCGAACTTTACGATTAAAAAGGCTGTCGTGGCGACAACCTATCCCGGGGCGACGGCGGAGCAGGTCGAAAAGCAGGTCACCGATAAAATCGAGGAAGAAATTCAAAAAATGGGTCAGATTGACAACATCACGTCAATCAGCCGCGACAATCTGTCGATTATTCATGTCGAAATCCAGGCCAAATATCCGTCAGCGGAAATTCCGCAGATTTGGGACGAACTGCGGCGCAAAATCCGCGATGTCGCGCCGTCTTTGCCCGCGGGGGCGCAAACGCCGAAAATCGTTGACGACTTTGGCGATGTGTACGGAATCTTTCTGTCCCTGTCGGGAAAAGGCTACACGTTCGACGATTTGAAAGACTACGCCGACGTTTTAAAAAAAGAGTTTTTAAGCATCAAAGACGTTGCCAAAGTCGAATTTTGGGGTATGCCCGAAAAGGCGGTTTATGTCGAATTCAACCGCGGCGTTTTGGCGCAGCTGGGGTTGTCCTTGAACGATATTTTCACGGGCATCAATGCCGACAACCAAGTGTCTTTGGCGGGAAACGTCAAAATCGCCGACGAATACCCCGCTTTAATCGTTTCCGATGAACCCGATAAAGTAGATGCTTTGCGCAATATGTTTTTGACGGACGGGCAGGGCAAACTGTTCCGTTTGGGCGATGTGGCGAAAGTGTACCGCGGCTATCGCGAACCGTTCAGCCAAATCATGACGCACAACGGCGCGCCCGCTTTGGGTATCGGGATTTCAATCGTCAACGGCGGAAACGTTGTTAAACTGGGCAATGCGGTGGAGGAGAAATTAAAACAAATGCGGTCCCGTCAGCCCGTCGGCATGGATGTCGATTTCATCAACCTGCAATCCCGCGACGTGCAGAAATCGGTCAACGACTTTATGGTCAATCTGGTCGAATCCGTGCTGATTGTGGTGGGGATTCTGTTCATCACCATGGGCGGACGGTCGGGGTCGATTATCGGGCTGACTTTGCTACTGATTATGCTGGGCACGTTTATCGGCATGAAGCTGTCGGGAATCGAAATGCACATCGTATCGCTGGGGTCGCTGATTGTGGCTTTGGGAATGTTGGTGGACAACGCGATTGTCATTGTGGACGCGTATCTGATCAAAACGGCGCAGGGCGAAGAACCCGAACCCGCTTTGAAAAACATTGTCAAGACGTATCAGCTGCCTTTGCTGGGGGCGACGTTGATTGCGATTTTGGCGTTTGCGCCCGTCGCGTTCAACCCCGGAAACGTGGGCGAGCTGTGCCGTTCGCTGTTTTCCGTCGTGTCAATGTCGCTGCTGCTCAGCTGGGTGCTGGCGATTACGATAACGCCGCTGTTCTGCCTGTTCTTTATCAAACCTGCAAAACAGGGGACGGAAAGCGAAGTGTACGGCGGAAGAATTTATCAAGCCTACCGCAACAGCTTGATTTTCTGCCTGAAGCACAAAAAAGCAAGCATCTTTTTGCTGATTGCCGTTCTGGCGGTGTCGGGGGCGGCGTATCCGTTTGTGACGCAGGCGTTTTTCCCCGATTCGACGCGCGACCAGTTTTATATCGACTATTGGCGCGCGCCCGCCAGCCATATCGACGAAACGAACGCGGACGCGGCGGCGATTGCCGATTGGCTGCAAAAGCAAGACGGCGTTACGGAAACAACCGTTTTCACAGGTGAAGGGGCTTTGCGCTTTTTGATGGCGTACAATTACAACGACCACAATCCCGCTTATGCGCAGATTTTGGCAAGCGTTGACGACTACCGCAAGATTCCCGCGTTGCTGAAAGCGTCGGAGAAATACATCGCCGACCATTATCCGCAGGCCATGGCGCAGGCATTGAGCTTTACAGAGGGCGTGAACATCCCCTTTAAGGTTGAAGCGCGGTTTCGCGGGGCGGACAAAAAAGTTTTGCGCAAACTGGCGGACGAAGCCAAAGCTTTGTTCCGCAAAAACGGAAACGTCAAATACATCCGCGACAACTGGGGCGATGAAATCAAGGCTTTGCGCGTCAAGTACGCTCCGTTGAAAGGACGCGGCGCAATGGTGTCGAGGGGTGAACTGACGCAGGCTTTGTCATGGAACTTTTACGGTGTGACCGTCGGGACGTTCCGCGACGGCAAAGACCTTATCCCCATTGTGACGCGCGCGATCGAATCCGAACGCGATTCGGCGCAGGCTTTGGACGGCGTGCAGGTGGCAAGCGCGACGACGCGGCAGACGTACAATATGCGGCAGGTGACCGACGGCATTGAAATTGTGCCGAATTACGCAATCATCGCGCACCGCGACCGCGTGCCGACGATTACCGTTCAAGGTTCGCCGAAAGCGGGCAGTCCCGCCGAATTGCAAAAACAGCTGGAACGGGCGTTGAGCGAAATCAAGCTGCCCGACGGCTACACGCTGGAATGGGGCGGGGAAAAAGAGGAAAAACACAAAGCCGAAGACGCGATGATTCGAATGTTCCCTGTGGCGGTGTTGGCGATGTTTTTGCTGATGGCGATGCTGTTCGAACATTTCCGCGACGCCGTTGCCGCGCTGATGTCCGTGCCGTTCATTCTGGTCGGCATGGTGTGGGGGCTGATTATCGCGAACGTGCCGTTCGGCTTTATGGCTTTGGTCGGATTCTTGGGGCTGTCGGGCATGCTGCTGAAAAACGCGATTGTCATGCTGGATCAAATCAACACCGAACAGGCAAGCGGCAAACCCGTGTTTCAATCGATTGTCGATGCGGGCGTGTCGCGTCTGCGTCCCGTGTCCATGGGGGCGGGGACGACGATTTTGGGTGTCGTGCCGCTGATTACGCACGCGTTTTATTCGTCCATGGCGGCGACGATTGTGTTCGGCCTGTTTGTGTCGACCGTTTTGGTGCTGTACACGATTCCCGTGTTTTACGCGGTGTTGTACCGCGTCAAAGCAGGGACTTGACCCCGTCGATGATGAACTGGGCGGACAGCGCGCCCAGCACGATGCCGAAGATTTTGGAAATCACGGTGTTAATCGTTTGTCCGACAATGCGGGACAACACGGCGGCGGCGCGGAACAGTCCGTAGTTTGCCAGCAACACGACGGCAAGCGTGAAGATAATCAAAATCTGGCTGGATACGTCGCCGTGGTGCGAGCTCATCAGCAAGATAATCGAAGCAATCGTTCCGGGGCCCGCAATCAAAGGCACGGCAAGGGGGAAAATCGCAACGTCCGTTGTGCCGGCTTCGGGGTCTTCCGTGGATTTTTCCTTGTGTTCCTCGCCGAACACCATTTGCAGTCCGACGATGAACAGCATGATGCCGCCCGCGATTCGGAAAGCGGGCATTGAAATTCCCATCGCGTTCAAAAAACGTTCGCCGACGAAAGCGAAAATGACCAGCACGAAAAAGCCGACCAAGCAAGCGCGCTTTGCGACTTGTTCACGGTATCCTTCGCGGGGGCTGGCGGTCAAAGCCAGAAACAGCGGCATATTGCCGATGGGGTCCATAACCACGAAAAGCATGGTGAACATCGGTATGAACAAACTGAAAAAATGCGCCATTTTACCCCCTCTTGAAACAAATTTTGGACGTATTTTCTTTATAGACGAAATTTTTAGACAATGGAAGAGGGGAAAAAGAAAAAATATTGTTTGAATACAACCGTTTTTCATATATCCTTGGGCAAAAGATTTTTGATGTAAGGATTGACGATGACGGACTTATCCCATATTCGCAACTTTTCGATTGTCGCGCACATCGACCACGGCAAATCGACTTTGGCGGACAGGCTGATTCAAACGTGCGGCGGGTTGACCCAGCGCGAAATGCACGAGCAGGTCTTGGATTCCATGGATTTGGAACGCGAACGCGGCATCACCATCAAAGCGCAGACCGTCCGTTTGAACTATAAAGCGCGGGACGGGCAGACCTATCAGCTGAACCTGATTGACACTCCGGGGCATGTGGACTTTACTTACGAAGTCAGCCGTTCCTTGGCGGCGTGCGAAGGCTCTTTGCTGGTCGTCGACGCGTCGCAGGGGGTCGAGGCGCAGACTTTGGCGAACGTGTACAAAGCTTTGGACTGCAACCACGAAATCGTTCCCGTCATCAACAAAATCGATTTGCCCGCCGCGCATCCCGAACAGGTCAAGGCGCAAATCGAGGACGTCATCGGCATCGACACGTCGAACGCGGTCGAAACGTCCGCGAAAACGGGATTGGGAATCCCCGAAGTTTTGGAAAGCATTGTCAAATACCTGCCCGCGCCGACGGGCGACATCGAAGCGCCGCTGAAAGCCATGCTGGTCGATTCGTGGTACGACCCGTATCTGGGCGTGATTATTCTGGTGCGCATCAAGGACGGCGTTTTGAAAAAAGGCATGAAAATCCGCATGATGGCGCACGGTCGCACTTACGAAGTCGAACGCGTCGGCATTTTCACGCCGAAAATGAAAGACGTTCCCGAACTGACCGCGGGCGAGCTGGGCTTTATCACCGCGGGAATCAAAACGGTCGGCGACACCAAAGTCGGCGACACGATTACGGACGACCGCCGCCCCGCCGCCGAACCTTTGCCGGGGTTCAAGCCGAGCGTCCCCGTCGTGTTCTGTTCAATGTTTCCGCTGGACACCAGCTATTACGAAAACCTGCGCGACGCGTTGGGCAAACTGCAGCTGAACGATGCGAGCTTTGATTTTTCACCAGAAAAATCCGCCGCTTTGGGGCAGGGGTTCCGCTGCGGATTCCTTGGGCTGCTGCACATGGAAATCATCGAGGAACGGTTGGAACGCGAATTCAATCTGGATTTGATTACGACCGCGCCCAGCGTCAGCTACAAAATGCACATGACGGACGGCTCAATCGTCGAACTGCATAACCCCGCCGATTTCCCCGATGTGACCAACATCGCGTCCATCGAAGAACCGTGGGTCAAAGCGACAATCCTTGTTCCCGACAATTACTTGGGATCGGTGATTCAGCTTTGCACCGAACGGCGCGGCGTGCAGAAAGATTTGACGTATGTCGGCAACCGCGCGATGCTGGTTTACGATTTGCCGCTGAACGAAATCGTTTTTGATTTTTACGACCGCTTGAAATCCATAACCAGCGGCTACGCCAGCTTTGATTACGAAGTCGAAGACTATCGCGTCGGCGATTTGGTCAAAGTTACGATTTTGGTCAACGGCGAAACCGTCGACGCTTTGTCTTTTTTGGCGCACAGGTCGGATTCGGAACGCCGCGGACGGCAGATTTGCGAACGGCTGAAGGACTTAATCCCCCGCCACCAGTTCAAAATCCCCATTCAAGCCGCCATCGGCGGGAAAATCATCGCGCGCGAAGACATCGCCGCGTTCCGCAAGGACGTGACATCGAAATGCTACGGCGGCGACATCACCCGCAAACGCAAGCTGCTTGAAAAGCAAAAAGAGGGCAAAAAGCGTATGCGCCAGTTCGGCAAAGTCGAAATTCCGCAGTCTGCGTTCATTTCCGCTTTGCGCATCGGGGACGACAAATAAAGGATTAGTCGCGGCGTCCGAACAGGCGTTCGATGTCTTTCAGTTTCAATTCGATATAGGTCGGGCGTCCGTGGATGCATTGCCCCGCGAACGGTTCGGCTTCCATTTGGCGCAACAGGGTGTTCATTTCGGAAATATCCAGCTTGCGCCCCGCGCGCACCGACCCGTGGCAAGCCATGCGGGCGACAACGGCTTTCAGCCGTTCCTGCAAACTGGTCAGCTGCGGATTTTCCGCCAATGTGTCGGCAAGGTCGGTCATCAGCGTTTTGGCATTGACTTCGCCCAAAATCGCGGGTGTGGCGCGCACCAAAACCGTGCCGTCGCCAAACGGTTCGAACAGCAGTCCCGTTTTTTTCAGTTCGTCCGCACATTCCGCCAAAGCCGCCGCTTTCGCTTCGCCGATTTCGACGACTTCGGGCAACAGCAGGTATTGCGCGGGGGCGTCGCCCTCGTTCAAAGCGCGGGACATTTTTTCATAGGTCAGCCGTTCGTGCGCGGCGTGTTGGTCGACAATGACAATCCCGTCTTCGGTCTGTGCGATGATGTAGGTTTCGTGCAACTGCGCTTTCGCCAACCCCAAAGGCGGAAAATCATCCGCGGTTTCTTCGGCGGCGGGGGCGGGTTCTTCGACGGTTTCAAATGCGCGCGGCGTTGGCGCGGAATAGGTTTCGTTCGCGCGGAACAGGTTTTGTTTTTGGGAAAAAATCGGCTGTTTCGGCGCGGGAAATGTCGTTTTGGGATATAAAGGCTTTGCCCTTGACGGCGCGGGGGACGGAGCAAAGCCGACCGCCGTTTCGGCGACGGACAGAGCTTCGTCCGCCAAAGTGTGCGATGTTTGACAACCCGTCAGGGTCAACGCTTGGCGCACGGCGGAAACGATGATGCCGCGGACGTCCTGCGCGTTGCGGAAACGTACTTCGGCTTTGGTCGGGTGGACGTTCATATCGACGTCTTCGGGCGGCAGGGTGACGTACAGCACCAAAACGGGGAAACGGTCGGACGGCAGCAAAGCGCGGTACGCGCCCTTGATTGCGCCCAACAGCACTTTGTCGCGCACGGGACGACCGTTCACAAAGAAATACTGATCGCCCGCCGTCGCTTTGTTCAAGGTCGGCAGGCTGACATACCCCGACAGCGAAACGCCGTTGCGTTCGGCTGTAACGGGGGCGGCGTTGTCGGTGAAATCCGCGCCGACCACCTGCGCGATGCGGGACAGCGTGTCCGAACAGGCGGGATAGTCAAGCCGTTTTTTCTTTTCGTCCGACAGGGTGAAAGACACGGCGGGATACGCCAAAGCCAGCCTGTCCAGAATATCCTTGACGGCGGAAATCTCGGTCGTTGCGGATTTTAAAAATTTCAATCGGGCGGGGACGGCGTAAAACATATCCCGCACCTCTATCCGCGTGCCGAAGCCTGCGGACGACGGTTCGGGTTCGCCCTTTTCACCGCCGTTGACGGACAGGCTCCACGCCGATTCTGCGCCTGCGGTGCGCGACGTTATCGTCATGCGCGCGACCGACCCGATGGACGGCAAAGCTTCCCCGCGGAATCCCAGAAAATCAAGGTGGAACAAATCGTCCGTCGGCAGTTTGGACGTGGCGTGGCGTTCGACCGCCAAAGACAGCTCGTCGGGCGTCATGCCTTTGCCGTTGTCGATGACAATCAGCGATTCCTTGCCTCCGTCGGTCAAAACGACGTCGATTTTGTCCGCGCCCGCGTCCAATGAGTTTTCGACCAGCTCTTTTACCGCCGAAGCGGGACGCTCCAGCACTTCGCCCGCGGCGATGCGGTTAATCAGCGACGGCGGTAAAAGACGCAAGCCCATTGTTTACTTCTTCAGTCCTGCACGATACGCGCGGGCGGCGTTAATCAAGCCGTTCGTCGAACAATCGTGCGTTGTGATTTGCGACGCGCTCTTGATTTCGGGCAAAATCTTTTTCGCCAGCTGTTTGCCCAGTTCGACGCCCCATTGGTCGTAGCTGTTGACGTTCCAAATCACGCCTTGGACAAAGATTTTGTGTTCGTACATCGCAATCAGTCTGCCCAGCGTGCGCGGGTCGATTTTTTCGACCAGCACCATGTTTGACGGACGGTTGCCCGAAAAGATTTTGTGTTGCAGCAGTTTTTGGATTTTTTCCTCGTCAACGCCCTGCGCTTCGAATTCGGCGCGGACTTCGGCGGCGGTTTTGCCTTTCATCAGCGCTTCCGCCTGTGCAAAGACGTTCGACAGCAAAATCGGGTGGTGGTCGCCCGTTTCGTTTAGCGAAATCGCGGGAATGATGAAATCGCACGGAATCAAGTGCGTTCCCTGATGAATCAGCTGATAGAACGAATGCTGCCCGTTTGTCCCAGGTTCGCCGAACAAAATCGGTCCCGTGGTGTAGGAAACGGGCTTGCCGTCGCGTGTGACGCCTTTGCCGTTCGATTCCATGTCGGCCTGCTGCAAATAGGCGGGCAGGCGGTGCAAATACTGGTCGTACGGCAGAACGGCGTACGCTTCGGAATTGAAGAAGTTGCAGTACCACACGCCCAAAACGCCCAGAATGACGGGGATGTTTTTGTGCAAAGGCGCGGTGCGGAAATGTTCGTCCATTTCATAGCCGCCCGTCAGCAGTTCGACGAAGTTTTCAAATCCGACGGAAATCGCAATCGACAGACCGATGGCCGACCACAGGGAATAGCGTCCGCCGACCCAGTCCCAGAATTCAAACATATTCGCGGGGTCGATGCCGAATTTTTCGACTTCGGCGGTGTTGGTGGACAAAGCGACGAAGTGTTTCGCGACGGCGGCTTCGCCCAAAGCGCCGACCAGCCAATCGCGCGCCGTGTGGGCGTTCGTCAGCGTTTCCTGCGTCGTAAAGGTTTTGGACGCGACGATGAACAGCGTTGTTTCGGGGTTCAGGTTTTTCAGCGTTTCGACCATGTGCGTGCCGTCGACGTTGGACACGAAACGGACGTTCAATCCTTTTTGCTGATAGTGTTTCAGCGCTTCGACGACCATGACGGGACCCAAGTCCGAACCGCCGATGCCGATGTTCACGACGTCGGTAATCGCTTTGCCCGTTTCGCCTTTCCATTCGCCCGAACGAACCGCATCGGAAAACGTTTTCATTTTTTCCAAAACGGCTTTGATTTGGGGCATGACGTCCTTGCCGTCCACAAAAACGGGACGGTTCGAGCGGTTGCGCAAAGCGGTGTGCAGAACGGCGCGGTTTTCGGTGATGTTGATTTTTTCACCCGAAAACATTTTGTCGCGCATTTGTTCGACGCCCGCTTCTTTCGCCAGCTCAATCAAGTTTTTCATCGTGTCGGCGTCGATGCGGTTTTTGGAATAATCCAACAGCAAATCATTCATGGAAACGGAAAATTCGTCAAAGCGTTTCGGGTCGGCGGCGAACATGTCGCGCATTTGCACCCCGCGCATTTCCGTATAATTCTTTTCCAGTTTTTTCCAAGCGTTCAAATCGGTCAAAGACATAGATGTTTCTCCTAAAAATAAAAGTGCTTAAAGATTAGCAGGTTTTCCCACAACAACAAAGAACAAACTTTCGGGGGCAAGCAAACGGGCGGCGACTCGGCGCGCGTCGGACTGCGAAACGGCGTTCATCAGCGCGTTTCTGTTTTGCAGGTAGTCGATTCCCTCGCCGTTGTACTGCAAAGCCGCCAAAAACGAAGCCAGTCCCGTCGACGATGTGAACGACAGCGGAAACGACCCCGTCAAATAGGTTTTCGCATCTTTTAATTCTTTGGCGGATTGTCCCGACTGCGCCGTTTTCGCCCATTCGGATTTGACGATGTCGATTGCGCCCGCGATTTTCGCGTTGTCGGATGCCAGCGTTCCGATGTACAGCGGCGAATGTTTCAAGGGCAGCATAAAGGTCGAAACGCTGTACGCCAAGCCGTTCTTTTCCCGCACTTTGTCGAACAGACGGGATGCGAAGCCGCCCCCGCCGAACGAATAATCGACCAGCAAAGCGGCGTAATAGTCGGGGTCGCCGCGGGGAATGCCCGCATGCCCGAACACCGCCGCGCTTTGCGGGACATCCATGGTCAAAACGTCGGTGCGCGCGCTCAATTCGGGCGTAAAGTCGGGAATGTCGGGCAGAATCGCTTTTTCGGGCAAATCGGAAAACGTTTTTTCCAACAACGCTTTTAATTCGGATTCGGAAATGTTGCCCGCCACGCCGACGACCATATTGTCGCGGGCGAAACGGCGGCGGACAAGGCGTTTCAGGCTTGCGCGCGTAACCGCTTTCACGCCGTCGGCGGAGGGCATGATGCGGCTGTAGGGGTGGTTTTTGAACACCAGTTTCAAAAAACGTTCGTAAGCGGCGGCGTTCGGGTTGCCTTTGCGGGCTTTGACGGCGGCAAGAATCTGTTCCCGCGCCTGTTTCAGCGCTCTTTTGTCAAACCGCGGTTTGGTCAGCGCCAAGCGCAGGAAATCGAAGGCTTCGTCCCTGTTTTGGCGCAAAGTCGTCAGTTCGGCGGAAATGTAGTCCGCCCCGCTGGAAAAATCGAGTTCAATCGCCTTTTCCGCCAAAATCTGGTTCAGCTGTTCGGATTTGTACCGTCCCGCGCCTTCGCCCAGCAAAGCCGCCGCCATCGGGGTCAGACCCTGCAGCCGTTTCGGGTCGGACGCCGCCCCGCCGTTGAACAGAACGGAAACCGCAATCAGGGGCGTTGATTTTTCCTCTATCAGCCATGCTTTGATGCCGTTGGAAGCGGCGACTTCGCGCACCTGCGGAATGCGGAACGGCATTTCCTTGACGGCGGGCAGGCGGACAGGCGTTTTTTTGACGACCTCGATACGCTGAGCCTCCGCGCCGTTTGTCAGCGCGAAAAACAAAACGAAGCAGAAAAACAGGTGTTTCATGGCGTTGCCTTCGGCGTTAAAACGGTGGTGACAACGGGGGCGACTGTCGTCATATTTTGGTACGCCGCCTTGACATCATCCAAGGAAACGGCGTTGATTTTTTCGGGAAATTTTTCCAATTCTTCAATCCCCAAGCCCAAAATTTCCGCAAACCCGACGACGTTTGCCGTCGTTTCGGGATTGTCAATCCAATGCTCCATTCCCGCAATCAGGCGTTTTTTGGCTTGACGCAAAGCTTTTTCGCCGATGTCGACGGGACGGTCAAGCACGGCTTCAATGTCGGCGGCGGTCGAATCGGGCGATACCGCGGCGACAATCGAAAACGTGCCTTTGTCCAAAGCAAAGCCGCGGTAATCAACGGAAACGGAGCTGGCTTTTTTGGTGTCGACCAGCCGTTTATACAAAATCCCCGAATCTTTCGCGCCCAAAAGCTCCGCCAAAACGGCGTAGGCGTGGGCGGATTCCTTGCCCTCCGACAGATAGGAGGGAACGACGAACGTCCTTGTAACCGTTTGAATTTTCGCTAGCGGATGCGTCATTTCGATTGTCGATTTCAGCGGATAGGAATCCGTAAACACCCGCTTTGTCCGCGCTTTGCGCCCGGGGGGCAGTTTGCCGTAATACTTTTCGGCAAGGGGTTTCAATTCCGCCGCCGAAATGTCGCCCGCGACGATTAAAACCGCATTGTCGGGCGCGTAGTGCGCTTTGTAGAAATCGCGCGCGTCATTGACGGTCAGCGCCGCCAATTCTTTTTTGAAGCCGATGACGGGGCGGGCGTAGGCGTGTTCCCCCCACAGCAGTTGATTGCGCCGCTCCGCCAACAGCGCGGCGGGATTGTTTTCCGTGCGCATCAGGCGTTCCTCTTTGACGACTTCCAATTCGGGGGCGAAGTCTTTGAGGGTGAAGCGCAGGTTTTTCATGCGGTCGGATTCCAGAAACATCACCAATTCCAAACGGTCGCGCGCGATGTTCTGATAATACGCCGTGTAGTCGTAAGAAGTGAACGCGTTTTCGTTGCCGCCGTTGCGGGCGACGATTTTGGAAAACTCGCCGTCGGGAACGGCGGGCGTGCCTTTGAACATCAAGTGTTCCAAAACGTGCGCGATGCCCGATTTGCCGCGCGGGTCGTCAATGCTGCCCGTTTTGTACCAAACCATGTGGGTGACGGCGGGGGCGCGGCGGTTTTCGACGGCAATGACTTTCATGCCGTTGTCAAGCGTGAAACTTTCCGCTTTGAACAGATTTTCCGCGCGGGCGGGCAAAGCGGCAAGCAACAGCGTGAACAGCAGGCGAATCACGGGGTTTGCTCCGCTGTTTCGGGGACGGCGTTTGTCTGCGAGGTGTTTTCAACGGGGGCGCGCAGGAAAAAATCAGGCGGCAGAACCAGACTTTTCTGCGGTTCCGCACCTGTCGCATCTGGCCCGCGGTTGTCCCAGTTCGCATAGTCGGAACACGCCGCCAAAGTCAAAACCGTTAAACAAATCAAAGCTTTTTTCATCGGTGAAATTCCTTTAAACCAGTTCCAAAGCCGCAATCGCGGCGGCAAGTTCGACCTGCGCGTATTTGTCGGCAATCGCGGACAGCGCGATGTCGTTCATCTGGTCACCCTTTGTAATGCGGTTTTTGTCCCATGAAACGGTGTCGCGCGCCGCGCACAAATCCGCCGCGACAATCGTTTTGTATCCCAGCAGTTTGGCGTCGTGCGCAGTGGCGGAAACCGTCGTCGGCGTGTCCAGTCCCGCCAAAATCAGCGTGTCGATGCCCGCCGATTCCAAATCGGTGTGCAGCAAAGACCCCGCAAACGCGCTTGAAGCGTATTTCGTGTAAACGGCGTGCGTTTTGCGCGGGGCAAGTTCGGGATAAAACGCCGCGCCCGCGCTTTCGGGGGCGAAAACCGCGCTTGCCATGCTTTTCGCCAAATGGCGGACGTGGCAGACCATGATTTTATGTTTGTCTGCCCAGTTCAGCAATTTGACGGCGGGGGCGACGACGGCGTAAGCCGCCTCTGTCGGCAGCTGTCCCGTAAAGTGTTCGTTTTGGTATTCCAGAAAAACGACGGCTGTTTTTTTCCTGTAAAGCCGCGTTGCATCCGGCGTCCCCGACAAACGGCGGAAAACGTTCGGTGTCATTTGTCCAGTCCTTTCGGCTTTTCAATCGGGGCGAAAAATAAATTCCACAGCAAAATGTACCCCGCGCCGACGCAAATTGCGGAATCGGCGATGTTGAAAGCGGGCCAATGGTGCGTTCCGATATAAAAGTCCAAAAAATCCACCACCGCGCCGAAACGGACGCGGTCGATAACGTTGCCGATTGCCCCGCCCAGAATCAGCCCGAAGCAGATTTGCGTTTTGACGTCCTTTTCGTTTTTCATCCAATAAAAGACAATGCCGCAAATCATCAGGGCGACAACCGTCAAAACGACGGGGGCAAGCGGTTTGTCCGAATGAAACATGGAAAAGCTGACCCCGCGGTTCCACGCCAGAACATAGTTGAAAAAGCTTGTTACTTTCACGGGCGGAAGGTGATTCGCAAAGTAGGCGAGCGTCGCGATTTTCGACGCTTGGTCGGCAATCAAAGCGATAAAGGCGGCGATAAGTCCCTGTTTCATTCCAGAATCCTTTTAATTTGGTTGGTGTCCTGTTCGATTTGGCGCTTCAATTCAATCAAGGACGCGAATTTTTGTTCGGGGCGGACAAAGTCAATCAGCCGGACGCGTATCCGTTTTCCGTACAAGTCGCCATTGTAATTCAAAATGTGCGCTTCAAGCAAGATTCCTTCGCCGTCGACCGTCGGGCGCGTTCCGATGTTGGCAAGGGCGGGCATCCATTCGCCGTCAATCAACGCTTTCGCCGCGTAAACGCCCAGGCGCGGCACAATCGAATCGCGCGGTTCGATGTTGATTGTGGGATAGCCGATGACGCGTCCGCGCTTGAAACCGTGAACAACGTATCCTTCGATTTCAAAAGGTCGGCCCGTCAATTTTGCGGCTTGGGCGACGTGACCGTCGCGGATGAACGCACGGATTCGCGACGACGATATGATTTCGTCGTTGAAATCGCGCAGTTTCGCCACGGGATAAACGGGCAGAGTCGGATAGTTTTTTTGCAGGTATTCGACGTTTCCTTCGCGATTGTGACCAAAACCGTAATCTTCGCCGACGACCAAAGCCGCCGCGCGCAATCCGCCGATTAAGACATCCTCGACGAATTGTTTTGCGGTCATTTCGGCAAACGCGCGGTTGAACGCGAACACGAAAAATCCGTCAATCGGCAAAGTGCAAATCGCGCGGACTTTGGCGCGAATCGGCGTGATGCGGAACGTCCGTCCGCCGGGGCGGAAATACGCCGACGGATGCGGTTCGAACGTCATCAGCATAACGGGGCGGTTCATTTTTTTGCCGACTTCGACCGCTTTTTCGACAACGGCGTGATGTCCCAAGTGGAATCCGTCGAAATTGCCGACGGCAATCACGGCGTTTTGATAAGCTTCGGGCACTTTTCGCCAAGAATGAAAAAATCGCATTTGTTTTCTGTCATCCAACCTTTTATAGTAAGGAAAACACAAACAAAGGAGGCTTGTCCATGTTTACTTTACCCGTCGTTTTGGGGCATCGCGGCGCGCGCAACGTCAAAACGGAAAACACCTTAGAAGCTTTTCGCTATGCTTGTCAATCGGGGATTCGGTGGGTCGAACTGGACGCGATGCTGACCAAAGACGGAAAAGTCGTTGTTTTCCACGACGAAGAGCTGGACAGAATGGCTGAAAACGCGACGGGCAGGCTGGACGAAAGGACGTATGCCGAACTGCAGAATGTCGTTTTGAAAAACAATCAGAAAATCCCGACGCTGGCGGAAGTGCTGGACGTTTTGAACGAATACGATGCTTGCGTCAACGTGGAAATCAAGCCGTCGCGTCCCGAACTGGGGCGCGAAACGGCGCGCAAGGTTTGGGAAGTCGTCAAGGAAAAAGGATTCGACAATCCCGACAGACTGTATTTTTCCAGCTTCACTTGGGACGCTTTGGAGGAAACGCAAGCCCTTGCCCCGCATATCCGCCGCGGCGTTTTGGTGGAAGACGTTTCGGGCGACTGGCGCCCCGCCGCGAAAAAAGTCGCCGCTTATTCGATTAACTATGACGCGGATTTGCTGAATCCGCCTTTAATCAAGGAAATTCTGGACGCGGGGTACAAGCTGCTGGTCTATACCGTCAACGATTTCGAACTGGCGAAATCGTTGCAGGCGCAGGGCGCGTCGGGCGTGTTCAGCGACATTCCCGTTCAAATGGCGCAGGCTTTGGGCGTTCCGCTTACCGTGTTTGCACGATGACGCACTGATACAATCCGAACAGAATTGTTTTTTTCGACCATATCACTTTTTTCGATTCCCGCGTTTCGGCGGGGGCGAAATCCTGAATATCCTTGTACCACAGGGATTCCGCAAACGGTTCGAACAATCGGTTGAACAGGCGGACGGGATGTTTCAGCGGGTGGTAGGCGCACGGCTTGGCGTAATCGACGAAAACGATTTTGCCCGACGGCTTCAAAGCATCGAAAGCGCGCTTGATGACTGCCGTTTTCCGCGCGTCTGGCAATTCGTGCAACGTGAAAAACAAAACGGCGACATCGTATTTTTTATCGGACGGATGCGTAAAGTCCCTGACCAGCATGCGCAAATTCAGCCACGGGGAAACCGAAGGTATCAGCGTATCGATTTGCGGTTTCGACAAATCTTCGATATGATAAACACCTTTGCCGTCCATTTTTTCGGCAACGGCGTTTTGCAGTTTGCCGTCCGCAATGCCGAACTGCAGCACGTCCTGTCCCGCATAAATTTCATCCGTGACACAGCGAACCAATCGGTTTTGCATAAACCAATTTGCCAAAACCGCCGTTGAGCCGCCTTGAAAAAAGCGAACGGCTTTCGGCGAAAAGTAGCGGCGTTTGTAAACCGATTCCAGATAGGGCGGCAACACGTTTTCCCCCTCGGCGGGCGATTCTTCCATAACGAAGTTCACGCGCGGCGGCGGAACGGGTTTCGGCGATGAAATTTTGTTTTCCGTTTTTTTGTCGGTCATCAGTCTATCAATCCCAAATTTCTGCCCGCAATCACCGCGCCCGTGCGGTTGATGACGTTCAGCGCTTTCAAAATCGCGGTGACGTGCAGTTTGACGGTGCCTTCGGACAAATCCAGTTCGCGGGCGATGATTTTGTTCGGCTTGCCCTGTCCCATCAGGCGCAAAACATCCAGCTGGCGCGGGGTCAGGGGACCTTTGACGGCGGGTTCGTCGTGTTTGTTCTGCAAGCTCAGCAGTTCGGACGGCAGATAAAGCCCGCCCGCCAAAATCAAATGCAAAGCGCTGAGGATGATTTTGTTGGACGACGTTTTCGGAATAAAGCCCGATGCGCCGATGTCGACGGCCTGCAGCACGTTTTCGGGTTCGGTTACGGCGGACAGGACGACGATCGGCGTGTCGGGATTGTGTTCTTTCAGCTGCCGCAACGATTCGTGCCACGGCATTCCGGGCATTGCCAAGTCCGTCAAAATCAAATCGTAAGCGGTTTTGCCGTCCGCTTTTTGTTGCAATTCACGGTGATTTGACGCGGTGTCGACGCTGATTTCTCCGTCCAAATCGGACAAAACCATGCGCAAGCCGTCCAAAAAAAGTTCGTGATCGTCCGCAATTAAAATTTTCAGCATTGGATTCTCCGACAAAAATTGAATATAGTGTAGCGAAAAGTCTTTATTAAAAACAGGAAAAAAATGAATACGGCAAAAGTTTTCGATTTGGCGCGTCAGGGCGACGGGCTGATTTCGGTCGACGGGAAGAAAGTTTTTATCGCAAACGCGGCGGCGGGCGACACGGTGGAATACCGCATGGTTTCGGACAATCGCGCCGAAATCGTGCAGGTGGTCGAACCCAGCGCCGACCGCGCCGTTCCGCTTTGCCCGCATGCGGCGGATTGCGGCGGATGCGCTTTGCAACAGCTGAACGCGGAGGCGTATAAGGCTTTCAAACTGCGGTATTTGCGCGAAGCGTTGGCGGGGTTGGACTTGCCTGAATTTGACGAGCCTGTATTCGTTGCTCCGAAAAGCAGACGGCGCGTGACGTTTGCCGTTGCGTGGAACGGATTGTTCCGAGGCATGGGCTTGAATCAAAAGCAAAGCGACAGGATTTTGAACATCGATTCCTGCGCCGTTTTGATTCCCGAACTGGAACGGCTGATAAAGCCTTTGCGCGCCGCGATAACGGATAAAAAACTGCCGTATCCCAAAAAACGCGGAACGGGCGACGTGTCTTTGCTGTGGACGGATACGGGGGCGGACGTGCTGCTGACTTTGCCGTTCGAACCCGATGCGGCGTGGCGGAAAGCTTTGGCGGACTTTGCAATGGAAAACGGCATTGCGCGCGTGTCGTGGCGCACGTCGGAACGGCAGGAAGCCGAGCCGCTGATTATGCTCCACGCACCCGAACTGAAAGTCGGCGATTTTACGCTGAAACCGCCTGCGGGCGTGTTTTTGCAGCCGTCCCAAGCGGGGCAGGACGCTTTGACCGCCGCCGTCGTCGAATACGTCGGCAAAGCCAAAAAAGTTTATGATTTGTTTTGCGGGGCGGGGACGTTCACTTTGCCGTTGCTTCAGAAAAAACGGATTTTGAAAGGGGCGGACAACGCGCCGTTCGCTTTGGAGGCTTTGCGGCTGGCGTCGCAAGGCAGGGTGGAAGTGCAGGAACGCGATTTGTTCAAAACGCCGCTTTATCCCGACGAACTTGAGGGCTTCGACTGTGTCGTGTTCGACCCGCCGCGCGCGGGGGCGAAAGCGCAAGTCGAACAAATCGTCGCCGCGGGGATTCCCAAAGTCGTCGCCGTGTCGTGCAACCCGACCAGTTTTGCGCGCGACGCCGAAATTCTGATAAACGGCGGCTATACGCTGAAACGCCTGCGTCCCGTCGACCAGTTCGTCTTTACCCCACACTTGGAATTGGCGGCTTTGTTTGAAAAATAAAGTCAGTCTTGATTCGCGAACTGCAAAAATCCCGCGACAAGGTTTTCGTTGCGGACTTTGATGCCGTCGGGGACTTTCAAAATCGCGGGCGTGAAGTTCCAGATGTATTTAAAGTCGGCTTTGACCAAATCGTCGGCGACTTTTTGCGCGAACGCGCGCGGCACGGTCAAAATGGCAATGTCGGCTTGGGATTCGCGCGCCAGTTCGGCCAGACGGGACACGGGATAAATCGGTTTGCCGTTGACCGCCGAGCCGACTTTTTCGGGCGCGCTGTCGAACAAAGCCAAGATGTTCAGCCCGTAATCGCTGAACGCGGAATAATTCGCCAAAGCCATGCCCAAATGTCCCGCGCCGATGATGAACGCGTTTTTGACCTTTTGAAAGCCGAGCGTGTCCTCGATGGATTCCTTGAGCGCCTGCACGTCATAGCCGACGCGGCCGCGGCCCTCGTTGTTCAACAGCTTGAAATCCTTGCGCACCTGCGAATCGTCCACGCCCAGACGCGTTGCGATTTGCGGGCTGGAAATGGTGGGGATTTTGTCCTCGATATATTCAATCAGCAGGCTGTGATATTGCGCCAGACGGGCGTACACTTTTTCGGAAAGGGGCTGATTCATAGCATAATTCCTTGAATTTGTTTAACTCTATCATAAAAGGCTTTTTTGCGAAAATCCAGCCCGAAAGATTTTTCGGCGGCTTTTTAGAAAGTGCTTGATTTTTGGCGGCGATTCGATTATATAGGAAACTGTGAAATAAATCACGATTAACCCAAACAGTTTACTAATCAGAGGGAACAATGGAAAACGAAGTCAGAACCGCAGAGGATCTTGAGGCCGTCATTACCAAAGCTCACGAAGCGCAGGCTAAATACGCTTCGTACACGCAGGAACAGGTGGACAAGATTTTCCGTGAAGTCGCGTTGGCGGCTAACAAAGCCCGTATTCCTTTGGCGCAGATGGCTGCCGAAGAAACGGGTATGGGCGTTATGGAAGACAAAGTGATTAAAAACCACTTTGCGTCCGAATACATCTATAACAAATACAGAAATATGAAAACCTGCGGCGTCATCGAAGAAGACAAAGCCGGCGGCATCAAAAAAATCGCCGAACCCATCGGCGTTATCGCAGGCATCGTTCCGACGACGAACCCGACTTCCACAGCCATTTTCAAAACTCTGATTGCGTTGAAAACGCGCAACGCCATTGTCTTTTCGCCGCATCCCCGCGCCAAGAAAAGCACTATCGCCGCCGCCAAGCTGTGCTTGGAAGCCGCGGTCAAAGCAGGCGCTCCGGAAGGAATCGTCGGCTGGATTGACGAACCGACAATCGAATTGTCCGACATGCTGATGAAACACCCCAAGGTCGACATCATTCTGGCGACGGGCGGCCCCGGCATGGTCAAAGCCGCTTACTCTTCGGGCAAGCCCGCTTTGGGCGTCGGCCCCGGCAACACGCCCGCGGTCATTGACGAAACCGCCGACATTCAGATGGCTGTTTCCTCGATTCTGCTCAGCAAAACGTTCGACAACGGCATGATTTGCGCGTCCGAACAGTCCGTTATCGCGGTTGACGAAGTTTACGACGCCGTCCGCAAGGAATTCGAATATCGCGGCGCTTACATTCTGAACGAACAGGAACGCGAAAAAGTCGCCGCCATTCTGTTGACCCCGCGCGGCGTGAACCCCGCGATTGTCGGTCAGCCCGCTTACAAAATCGCGGAAATGGCAGGCGTCGAAGTTCCCGAAGAAACGAAAGTTCTGATTGGCGAAGTCGAAGACACGACGACCGCCGAACCGTTCGCGCATGAAAAACTGTCGCCCGTTTTGGCTCTGTACCGCGCCAAAGACTTTGAAGACGCGATGGACAAAGCTTATACGCTGGTCGACCACGGCGGCGCGGGTCATACATCCGTTCTGTATACGGACGAAAGAAAGACCGACCGCATCAACGCTTTCGGCAACAAAATCCACACGGGGCGCATTTTGATTAACTCCCCCGCGGCGCAGGGCGCCATCGGCGATTTGTTCAACTTCAAACTGAACCCGACTTTGACCATCGGCTGCGGTTCGTGGGGCGGCAACGCCACCAGCGAAAACGTTGGTCCGAAGCACCTGTTGAACATCAAAACCGTCGCCGAAAGGAGAGAAAATATGTTGTGGTATAAAGTACCGCCCAAGATTTATTTCAAACGCGGGTCGATGGACTACGCTTTGCGCGAATTGAAAGGCAAAAAGCGCGCTTTCATCGTAACCGACCGCTTCCTGTTCAATTCGGGCGCCGTGAACAACATCACCAACGTTTTGGACGAAATCGGAACGGATTACCAAATCTTCTTTGACGTGAAGCCCGATCCCACGCTGTCGACGATTAACGACGCGATGATGATGGTCAAAACGTACGAACCCGATTGCTTTATCGCGCTGGGCGGCGGTTCGCCGATTGACGCGTGCAAAGTCATGTGGTTGATGTACGAACAGCCCGAAATCAAATTCGAAGACGTCGCAATGCGCTTTATGGACATCCGCAAGAGAATTTGCGATTTGCCCGCTTTGGGTGCGAAAGCGTCCATGGTCGCCATTCCGACGACATCGGGCACGGGTTCCGAAGTAACGCCGTTCGCGGTTATTACCGACGACAAGACCCACATCAAATATCCGTTGGCGGATTATGCGCTGACCCCGTCCATGGCGATTGTCGACGCGAACCTGGTCGACACGATGCCGCCGGGACTGTGCGCCGCTTCGGGTTATGACGCGATTGTTCACGCGATTGAAGCTTACGTTTCCATTATGGCGACGAACTTCACGAACTCGAACGCTTTGGAAGCCGCGAAAAAGGTTTACAAATACCTGCCGCGTTCCTACAAAAACGGCAAAAACGACCCGATTGCCCGCGAAAAGATGCATTATGCGTCCACGCTGGCCGGTATGGCTTTTGCCAACGCGTTCTTGGGATTGTGCCACTCGATGGCGCATAAACTGGGCGCCGCGTTCAACATTCCGCACGGTATCGCGAACGCGCTGCTGTTGTGCCAGGTCATTCGCTTCAACGCAAGCGACCGCCCTGTCAAACAGGCTGCTTTCGCCCAGTACAAATACCCCAATGCGAAAGAAAAATACGGTCAGATTGCCAACGCTCTGAAACTGGGCGGCAAAAACGACGACGAAAAGTTGGAATTGCTGTTGCAGGCGCTGACGAACTTGAAGAAAGAAGTCAACATTCCTCTGTCCATCCGCGACTACGGTATTAAAGAGGAAGACTTCAACGCCAAGTTGGATGAATTGGTCGAAATGGCGTTTGACGACCAGTGCACGGGCGCCAACCCCCGTTATCCTTTGTTCAAGGAAATCAAGGAAATCTACCTGAAAGCTTACGAAGGAATCGTTTAACCCCTCAGGTTCCTTCAACGAAACAGGCGCGGTTTACTCCGCGCCTGTTTTTTTTCATCATCGCCGACCGATGAGGGGATTTTTGCTCCTCGCAAATTCGATAAAAATAAAAAAAAGCAATAAAAAGTCGCAACTGTGAACGAAGTGAAGCAGTCCCGTGCAGGCATAGGCACTTGTGCAGTCCTATTTCGTCATCGCGAAGCCCTTTAGGGCTGTGGCGATCCATTGACTCTGCGATTGAGGGTAGCATTCTGCAAATGGATTGCTTCGCCCGCTGACGCGGACTCGCAATGACGATTTATTTTAGCCTG
>CAVCSV010000027.1:0-26735 GCA_963604715.1 Limosilactobacillus gorillae | reverse complement strand
GTTAAATTCCGTTTTTTGGTCGCTGTATTATCTGTTCGGAATTTATGTTGCCATGCGCTATGAAAAATTCAAAGAAATGACGCTTGAAAAATTCGTCATGCTCTCTTTGCCTTTTTTCATTGTCGTCAGCACGACGTTCGCCGTTGATTTGGGCAATGTTTGGTTTCGGGATTACAGCGCCAATGTGTGGAAGCTTCAATTCAAATTCAATGACTGGAATGCGGTATCGAAGGTTTTTCAATGCTTGTTCGTTTTAGCGTGCTGCATTGTCATAAAAAACAGCAGTCTTGACCGAGTAAAAGCGTGCCTGCATTTTTTGGCGAAGTATTCTTTTTCCATTTTTTTCCTGCATTGTTTCGGGCTGTATATTCTGAATATGCATTACCGTGCCGTGCAGATGTTTTTAAGCGGAAAAAACAAGATTGAACTGCATCTGTATGTTTACGCGGCAACAACAGCCGTTTGCGTCCTCTGCGCTCTGTTCGCAAAGTTCGTCAAACGCTTCGCGGGAAAAAGAAGCCGATTGCTGGTCGGTTCTTGATTTTTTATCCGCGGCTTTGCGCTTTTTTGTTCGCGATTTGACGGGTCAAATCCTGCTTGTTTTCGGGCATGGGGGCTTGTCTGTCGCGGGAAAAAGTTTTCGCGATTTTTTTGGCGGCTTTTTCAACCTTTTCGGACAGCTTCGACAAAGCCAGATACGCCTGCGTCGTCGTCGGCAAATCAACCAGCCCGCCCATCAGTCTGGCGTTCGGCAGTTCGGCGGCTTGCGCGGCGCGCATGGTGAAACGCACGCAGTTCACCGCGCACGGCCAATGATAGGTCGGCGGGTTTTTGATGTTTTCCTCGACGAATTTGACGACGTTGTCGAACTGTTTGCGGGACAGCTGAAACGTTTTGTTGAAATGATAGCTGGGGTCTGATTTTTCCTGATCGAAAACGTAGCCGGGAACGCCGATTTTCAGCTTCTTCTGCTGTTCGGGATCGGGATGTTTGTCGGCGGAAAAGCCGACCTGCCGATGTCCGATTTCCTTGCCGTCCTTTTTCATCACCAGATTAAAGAAAACGTGTCCCGAATGATTGAAAAAGTAGTCGAAAATCGCGCCGCGTTTTGGGGGAACATAAGACGGGTCTTTGGGCAAAGATTTGGCTTTGTGGTGTTTTTCAAACATTTTTTCCAAATAGGGGGTGACTTCCTGGCGCAAATCGAACTCGTAGGTCATGCCGTCCTCGTGCGGGACTTTGGCAAAGCTCATATCGGGATGTTCGGTTACGGAATAAACAGGTTTTTGTTCAGTCATTTTTCATTTTCCCCCATTCGCGCGCGCAGTACAAATCGCGCAGGCAATCCAGTTTCACATCGGCGCTTTCGTCCGAATCGAATACCGCTTGTATCGAGTCGTCGGGCGTTTTCGTCGACAACGCCCCGTCAAACCGCCAATCCAAGTCGATAAAGCCCATGGCGTCGGCTTCGCTTGAAAAACCCAAGCGATGCGCCGCAAGCAATCCTTTGTCGATTTCGGATTTCAGCTTCGCGTCATCCCAACCCTTTGTTTTTTCTGGAAATTCATCCCGTAAAAAACATTCGGCGTAATGATAAAAGCGGTTGTCCTGCGGACGATTCATTCAGATTTTCCTCCGATTTCGGGATATTAAAGCACTTTCGGAAAGTTTTGTCCAGAATTGACGCTTGAAAAACAACGAAAAAAAGCTATCATACCCGCAATTTTCAACACTTTTGAAACAGGATTTCCGCCATGTCGTTCATTCCTTCGCGCTATTCAGCCGTTTTTACAAAATATATGCAGGGCTTTGTGCCAAAATTTTTCCGCACTTTGCGCGAAGGATACTCCTTCAAGGATTTCAAACGCGACTGCGTGGCGGGGCTGACCGTCGCGATTATCGCTTTGCCGCTGTCCATGGCTTTGGCGATTGCGTCGGGAACGACGCCCGACCGCGGGCTGTTCACTGCGATTGTGGCGGGCTTTCTGATTTCGTTTCTGGGCGGCAGCCGTTTCCAAATCGGCGGACCGACGGGCGCGTTCGTGGTCGTTATTTACAACATTATCGCGGAATACGGCTATGACGGACTGGCGGTCGCGACCATGATGGCGGGTGCAATGCTGATGCTGGCGGGATTTTTCAAACTGGGGTCGCTGATTAAATATATTCCCTATCCTGTCGTCACGGGTTTTACCGCAGGCATCGCGGTCATTATCTTTTCAAGTCAAATCAAAGACTTGTTCGGTCTGCAAATGGAATCCGTCCCCGCCGAATTCATTGACAAGTGGATTGCGTTTTTCAAAGCCGCGCCGACGGTCGGACCGGCGGCGACGGGCGTGGCGTTCGCATGCTTGGCAATCATTGTGTTTCTGCGCAAATTCCGCCCGTCCTACCCCGGATTTTTAATCAGTGTTGTCGTCGGGTCGGTCTGCGTCGCTTTGCTGGATTTGCCGATTGACACCATCGGGTCGAAATTCGGCGGCATTCCGTCAGGACTGCCGACACCCGCTTTGCCCGCGTTTTCTTTGGATACCGCTATGCGGCTGTTCCCGTCCGCGTTCACCATCGCGTTTCTGGCGGGCATCGAATCCCTGCTGTCCGCCGTTGTCGCCGACGGAATGAGCGGCGACCGCCATTTGTCCAACTGCGAACTGGTCGCCGAGGGCGCGGGTAACATCGCATCCGTGATTTTCGGCGGCGTTCCCGCCACGGGCGCGATTGCGCGTACCGCCGCGAACATCCGCGCGGGGGCGTATTCGTCGGTCGCGGGCATGATGCACGCGGTGTTTTTGCTGCTGTTTATGATTTTCCTCGCCCCTCTGGCGGCGTATGTTCCGCTGGCAAGCCTTGCCGCCGTATTGGTCATGGTCGCGTGGAACATGAGCGGTTTCGAGCGCATCCGCCTGCTGATGAGCGCGCAGGCGGGCGACCGTTTGACGATGATTGTCACGTTTTTGCTGACCGTGTTCGTCGATTTGAACACCGCGATTGAAGTCGGCGTCGTCATGGCGTGCCTGATTTTCATGCACCGCATGTCAATGAGCTTCGCCGTCGAAAACAACGTGATGCTGAGCGACGAAAACAAAGACGAACGTCTGGATTCGCCCGATTTTGTCGGCGCTTTGCCCGACGGCGTCGCGACGTTCAAAATCAGCGGGCCTTTATTCTTCGGCGCGGCTTCGCGTCTGACGGATTTCTTCGACAACCAGCCGAACCCGCCGAAAGTCGTCATTTTGCGTATGGGTTCCGTGCCGATGATGGACGCGACGGCGGTTACGATTCTGACCGACTTTATCCAAAGATGCCGCGCGCGCGGGGCGAAGCTGATTGTCGCCAACGCGAAAAAACAGCCGAAAAACGTTCTGAAATGGCAGATTGTCAAACTGCGTCTGAACACGTCGGTTGCTTGGGCGGCATCGTTCCGCCGCGCTTTGGAACTGGCGGAAACGTTCGTCGAACCGACGGAAGACAAAGCCGCCTAATAGCGGACGCTTTCGAAATAAAGACCTTGGGCGGGGGCGGTCGGCCCCCCCGCTTTGCGGTCGCGGGCGTTTAAAGCGTCAATGACGTTTTGTTTCGTCCAATGCCCCTCGCCCACCAGTTTCAGCGTGCCGACCATGTTGCGGACTTGGTGGTGCAGAAACGACCGCGCGCGGACATGACATTCAATCAAATCGCCGCTTTGGGTAAAGGACAGTTCGTCCAAAGTGCGGACGGGCGATTTGGCTTGACACGCCACCGCGCGGAACGTCGTAAAGTCGTGCTTTCCCAGCAAAACGGACGCCGCGTCCTGCATGGCGTCGACATCCAAAGGCACGCCGACCCACCACACGCGGTTTTCATCCAAAGCGGGGCGCGCACGGCGGTTTAAAATCTTGTAAACATACGTGCGTTCCACGGCGGAAAAGCGGGCGTTGAAATCGTCGGCGACAACTTCGGCGGCAATCACGGAAATCGGCTGAGGGCGCAAATGCGCGTTGAACGCCAAGCAAAGCTTGTACGGTTCAAAGACTTTTTCGCTGTCGAAATGCGCGACCTGCCCCAAGGCGTGCACGCCCGCGTCGGTGCGTCCCGCGCCCGTTATCGCGGCGGGGTGTCCCAAAAAACGGACGGCGGCTTTTTCCAATTCCTCTTGAATCGATGGTTCATCCTTTTGGGTTTGCCAGCCCGCATAATTCGTCCCGTCGTATTCGATTGTGATTTTATAGCGGGGCATTGCCGACGACCGCCCCTTGCGGCAAATCGAACCCGCGCAGAAATTCGGCGGCGGGCAAGGGTTTCTTGCCGTCGCGACGCAGAACGTTCAGCTTCAGCCCGCCCGTTTTGCAGGCAATCGTCAAATCGGCGCAAACCGTGCCTGCGGGAATTGAAGAATCCAATTCGACGGGGTCGGCGTCCAGAATCGAAATCCGTTCGCCGTTGAAGTAAAACCACGCCCCCGGCCACGGCAAAAGTCCGCGGATGATGCAGTCCAGTTCTTCGGCGGGAACGTCAAAGGAAATGTTGCCTTCCTCTTTCGCGACTTTGGCGGCATGGGTTACGCCTTCCTCGGGCTGTTTGCGGGGGACAAGCTTGCCTTGTTCCAGCAATTCCAAGCCCTCCAGCAGCGCTTCGCCGCCCAAAACCGCCATTTTGTCGAATACGGTTTCAGCGGTGTCTTTCTTGCCAATCGGCATTTTTTTGACCAGCAGCATATCGCCCGTGTCCATGCCGACATCCATTTGCATCAAGGTCACGCCCGTTTCCGCGTCCCCCGCCATAATTGCGCGCTGAATGGGTGCCGCCCCGCGCCACCGCGGCAGCAAAGACCCGTGAATGTTCACGCACCCGTATTTAAACGCGTTCAGACACGCTTTCGGCAACAGCAATCCATATGCCGCAACAACCGCAATGTCGGCGTCAAGGGCGGCGAAAGCGTCCTTTTCCTCCTGCGGTTTAAAGGTCGGCGGACAGCGCACGGGAATCCCATGTTCCTCGGCATACTGCTGAACGGGCGACGGGGTCAGTTTGTGTCCGCGTCCGCTGGGGCGCGGCGGCTGAGTGTACACGCACACAACGTCATGTTTCGAGTGCAGGGCTTTCAACGCCTCCAACGCGAAGTCGGGCGTTCCCATAAAAACAGCTTTCATTCTTGTTTTTCCTTTGCGTCCTGTTTCCAACGGCGTTCCTTTTCCACGCGGCGCACGATCATATCGCGCTTGACTTTGGACAAATGGTCGATGAACAGTTTGCCGTCCAGATGTTCCAATTCGTGCTGAATGCAGATTGCCAGCAGCCCGTCGGCGGCAAGCGTTTGTTCCTTGCCGTTTTCGTCGGTATAGCGCGCGACGACGGTTTTGTAGCGTTCGACCTCGGCATACTGTTCGGGAACGGACAGGCAGCCCTCGTCGTGCATAACCGTTTCGTCGGAATGGGACACGATGACGGGGTTAATCATTTTGTAAGGTTCTTTGGGGCCGTTTTCGGGCGACACGTCAATCACGACCATGCGTTTCAGCAGACCGACCTGCGGCGCGGCAAGCCCGACGCCGGGGGCTTCGTACATGGTTTCCAGCATATCGTCCAGCGTTTTGCGCAAAGCGTCGTCGACTTTTTCAACCTTTTCGGATTTGCGCTTCAACAGCGGATTCGGCACGGTCAAAATCTCAAGCAAAGCCATTTCATTCATCCTTTTGAAAACGGGAGTTTTCTTATTTCTTAGGGGCTAACCGCCGCCGCGTCAAATATTTTTGTGCCAAAGAATCAAAAAAAGCTGTTTCTTTATGCTTTTTGCGCTATAACTGTCCCCAAAAGTTCCATTCAAGAATTTAAGGTGAATCTTATGATGAAATCCAGCGAAATCAGACGGACGTTCCTTGACTATTTCAAAAAGAACGGTCATACGGTTGTTCCGTCCAGCTCTTTGGTGCCGCACAACGACCCGACGTTGATGTTTACGAATTCGGGCATGGTGCAGTTCAAAAACATCTTTACGGGCATGGAAAAACGCCCCTACGTCCGCGCGACGTCCGACCAGAAATGCGTCCGCGCAGGCGGCAAGCACAACGATTTGGACAACGTCGGCTATACCGTGCGCCACCACACGTTCTTTGAAATGCTGGGGAACTGGAGCTTCGGCGATTATTTTAAAGAAGAAGCCATTTCCTACGCTTGGGACGTTGTAACCAAAGAATTCGGTCTGCCCAAGGAAAAACTGACGACCACGGTTTACTACAACGACGACGTCGCCTACAACCTGTGGAAAAAAATCGCGGGTCTGCCCGACGAACGCATCATCCGCATCCCGACCAAGGACAACTTCTGGATGATGGGCGACACGGGTCCGTGCGGTCCGTGTTCCGAAATCTTTTACGACCACGGCGAACACATCCAAGGCGGTCCTCCGGGTTCGCCCGACGAGGACGGCGACCGTTTCGTGGAAATCTGGAACTTGGTTTTCATGCAAAACGAAATGCTGCCCGACGGCACGCTGACGAACCTGCCCCACCCCTGCATCGACACGGGCATGGGACTGGAACGCATGGCGGCGGTTTTGATGGGAACGAACGACAACTATGAAACCGACATTCTGAAAGGCTTGATTCTGGCGGCGGCGGGAACGGCGGGCGTCGAACCCTACGGCGAATTCAAGATGTCCCTGCGCATCATCGCCGACCATTTGCGTTCTTCCAGCTTTTTGATTGCCGACGGCGTTCTGCCCTCGAACGAAGGACGCGGCTATGTTCTGCGCCGCATTATGCGCCGCGCCATGCGTCACGCGCACATGATGGGCTGCAAAGACCCCTTGATGTGGCAACTGGTTCCCGCTTTGGTGCGTCTAATGGGCGACGCGTTCCCCGAACTGGTGCGCGCCGAACCGCTGATTGTCGAAACCCTGCGGCTGGAGGAAACGCGTTTCAAGGAAACTTTGGGACGCGGTTTGAAGCTGCTTGACGCCGAAACGGCGAAACTGGGCGACGGCGGCGTTTTGTCGGGCGATGTCGCTTTCAGACTGTACGACACTTACGGTTTCCCGCTGGATTTGACGCAGGACGCTTTGCGTTCGCGCAACATGACGGTTGACGCGGCGGGATTCGACGCCGCCATGGAACGCCAGAAAGCCGAAGCCCGCAAAGCGTGGGCGGGTTCGGGTGAAACCGCGACCGACGCCGTTTGGTTCGAGGTCAAGGAAAAAGTCGGCGCGACCGAATTTCTGGGCTATGAAACTACGGAAGCCGAAGGACAGGTTACCGCTTTGGTCATGGACGGCAAACAAGTCGACAAAGCCGAAAAAGGGCAGAAAGTCGCCGTGATGACCAACCAGACCCCGTTCTACGGCGAATCGGGCGGACAGGTCGGCGACACGGGCGTGATGACGGGCGCAAACGGTTTGAAAATCACCGTCACCGATACGCAAAAGAAAGCGAACGGCTTGTTCATCCACTTCGGCACGGTTGACGAGGACGGCTTGAAAATCGGCGACACCGTTTTGATGACGGTCGACGCGGAACGCCGCAAAGCGACCGCGCGCCACCATTCGGTAACGCACTTGCTGCAGGCGGCTTTGCGCAAAACGCTGGGCGACCATGTAACGCAAAAGGGTTCATCCGTCACACCGACGGGCATGCGCTTCGACTTTTCGCAGCCGCGCCCCATTACGGCGGAGGAACTGCGTACCGTCGAACGCGAAGTCAATGCGAACATTTTGAAAAACCTGCCCGTCACGACGCGCATCATGACGCCCGAAGCCGCGATTAAAGAGGGCGCGATGGCTCTGTTCGGCGAAAAATACGGCGACGAAGTCCGCGTTGTGTCCATGGGGGACGAAAACGAAACGGTGTCCGTCGAACTGTGCGGCGGCACGCACGTCAAACGCACGGGCGACATCGGTTCTTTCCGCATTTTAAGCGAAAGCTCTCTGGCGGCGGGCGTTCGCCGCATTGAAGCGGTCACGGGCTTTGCGGCGCTGGATTACGCGCACGAACAAAGCGATTTGCTGAACAAAGCGGCGGCGGCACTGAAAGCCGCGCCCGCGGATTTGCCCGCCCGCGTACAGGCTTTGCTTGACGAACGCAAAAAATTGGAACGCGAAATTTCCGATATGCGCAAAAAGCTGGCTTCGGGCGGTTCGACCGACGAAGTCAAAACAATCAACGGCGTTCCGTTCATCGGCAAAACCTTGACCGGCATTCCGCCCAAAGAATTGAAAGGCATGGCTGACGAACTGAAAAAACAAATCGGTTCGGGCGTTGTGGCTTTGGTTTGTGCGACGGACGGCAAAGTGTCCATCGTCGCGGCGGTAACCGATGACTTGACGGGCAAAATCAGCGCGGTCGATTTGGTGCGCGCGGCAAGCGCCGCGACCGACGGCAAAGGCGGCGGCGGTCGCCCCGACATGGCGCAGGCGGGCGGTTCCGACACGTCGAAAATCGCGGACGCTTTGACGGCGATTGAAAAATGCTTGTAAGCCCCGAAACCGCAGGAGCCTTTTTAACGATTGACTTGAAAGCGATTGCCGAAAATCGGCAGTCGCTTCAAGCGCGCTTGGGAAACACCGTTTGCGGCGCGGTTTTGAAAGCCGACGCTTACGGACTGGGCGCGGATAAAATCGGCGCGGCTTTGTACGAATCGGGCTGTTCCGTATTCTTTACCGCTTACGCGTTCGAGGGCGCGGCTCTGCGTCCGTTCGTCGGCAATTCCGACATTTATCTGCTGCACGGCGCGTGGAAAGGAACGGAAGAGCTTTGCCTGCAAAACCGCTTGACGCCCGTTTTGGGAACGCCCGAACAAATCGCCGATTGGGACGATTTCGCCGCAAAACGGGGCGAGGTTTTGTCCGTCGGCATTCACGTCGATACGGGCATGACGCGCTTCGGACTGACGGCGGCGGACGTGGACGATTTTTGCCAAAATCCGCCGAAGCACTTGCGGTTCAAGCTGATTGTCAGCCACTTGGCTTGCGCAGACGACCCCGTCCACGCCAAAAACGAACAGCAGTTGACGGCGTTTGACACGGCGGCGGCAAAAATCGAACAGGCGTTGGGCTACACAGTCAAAAAAAGCCTGTCCGCCACGGACGGCAGTCGGTTGACCGACACGCGTTATCACAAGGACATCGCCCGCCCCGGAATCGCGCTGTACGACAACGCGGTGCGGTTGGACGCGCGCATTTTGCAGGTTGCAACGGCACAGGCGGGACAAACGGTCGGCTACGGCGCGACATACGTTGTGGACAAGCCCCGCCGCTTTGTCACTTTGGGCATCGGATACGCGGACGGATTTTCCCGCGCGCTGTTTCAAAAGGCGAGCGTCGCCGTCGGCGGCGTCAAATGCCCCGTCGTCGGCAAAGTATCCATGGATTTGATTGTCGCGGACGCCTCCGCTGTTCCCGAATCCGTTTTGGAAAAAGCCGAAACCGCTGAAATTTTTGGCGGCGCGATTTCGCTGAAAGAATACGCCGCCAATGCGGGAACAATCGACTATGAAATGCTGACCAACCTCGGCAACCGTTTTAGCCGTCTTTACAAAAAGGGATAATCATGAACATTTTCGCCCCCGTCGGACGCGTTTTCATCGCTTTTCTGGAATCAACGGGCAGACTGGCGCGCTTTACGCTGAAAACCGTGTCGCATTGCTTCCGTCCGCCGTTTTATTTCCGCGCTTTGGCGGGACAAATGATTGAAATCGGGTTTTATTCCCTGCCTGTCGTCGCTTTGACGACCATGTTTTCGGGCATGGTCATCGCCTTGCAAAGCTATTCGGGACTGTCCACCCTGTCGTCCGAGGGCGTTGTCGCGTCCGTCGTCGAACTGACGATTACCCGCGAACTGGGTCCCGTCATGGCGGCGCTGATGGTCGCGGGACGCGTCGGCGCGGCAATGGCGGCGGAACTGGGGACGATGCGAGTCACGGAACAAATCGACGCGCTGACGACCCTGTCGACCAATCCGTTCAAATATCTGATTGTGCCGCGCGTGCTGGCGGGCGTGCTGATGCTGCCCGTTTTGGTGCTTATCGGCGACATCATCGGAATTTACGGCGGCTGGCTGATTTGCGTGTACAAACTGGACTTCAACGGCACGAATTTTTTGCGCAACGTCTGGAATTTCATGCAAGCCATCGACATCTATTCGGGCATGACCAAAGCCGCCGTGTTCGGCTTTATCGTAACGCTTTTGGGATGCTACAACGGCTATCATTCCCGCGGCGGGGCGGAGGGCGTCGGCGCGGCGACGACAAACGCGGTGGTTGCTTCATCGATTTTGATTCTTATCAGCAACTACTGGCTGACCGAACTGTTTTTCGCGAAATAAGGGGGGCGGCATGGATACTTCATACAAAGTCCAAATGACAGACGTACACAAGGCTTTCGGGAAAAAAGTCGTCCTTGACGGCGTGAACCTTGACGTCAAAAAGGGCGAATCGCTGGTCATCATCGGCGGATCGGGAACAGGCAAGTCGGTTACAATCAAGTGCATTCAAGGGCTTTTAACACCCGATGCAGGCTCAATCAAAGTCGACGGTCGCGAAATCGTCGGCATGAACGAACGCGAACTGGAACAAATCAACGCGCAAACGGGCATGCTGTTTCAGGGCGCGGCGCTGTTCGACAGTCTGAACATCTGGGAAAACGTGGCGTTCGGCTTGATTCAGGGTAAAAAGCTGAAACGCGCGGACGCCAAAGAAATCGCCGTTGAAAAATTGAAACAGGTCGGACTGTCCCCCGACGTGGCGGGACTGTATCCCGACGAACTGTCGGGCGGCATGAAAAAACGCGTCGGACTGGCGCGCGCGATTGCGTCCAATCCCGAACTGATATTCTTTGACGAACCGACGACGGGGCTTGATCCGATTATGTCGGACGTCATCAACGATTTAATTCGCAGCTGCGTTTCGGACTTGGGTTCGACATCGATTACGATTACCCATGATATGAGCTCGGTTCGCAAAATCGCCGACACCGTCGCCATGCTTTACAAAGGCAAAATCATCTGGCACGGTTCGGTCAAGGACATCGACGATTCCGGCAATCCTTATGTCGATCAATTCATCAACGGCCGTGCCGACGGTCCTATTCAAATGGAAATCCGTGGTTAAGAAAACAACTCGATTCGTATGCCAGAATTGCGGCAATGTGACGGCGCGCTGGGCGGGCAAATGCGAAGCCTGCGGCGAATGGAACACCATTGTTGAGGAGGAAGCCCCCTCCGCCGCTCCGCAGTCAACGGGCGGCAAAGGCGGCAGCAAAATCCAATTCGTCGGCTTGGACGGTGTCCCCGAAACATCTTTCAGACTGAAATCGGGAATAGCGGAGCTTGACCGCGTCTGC
Source organism: Limosilactobacillus gorillae (assembly GCA_963604715.1). GTDB lineage: Bacteria > Pseudomonadota > Alphaproteobacteria > CAAGCB01 > CAG-977 > UBA2903. The sequence goes on along the minus strand of CAVCSV010000027.1, from coordinate 15,427 downwards.
GGCGGCGGGCTGATTGCGGGATCCGTCCTGCTTATCGGCGGTGATCCGGGGATTGGCAAATCGACGCTGCTGCTGCAAGTTACCGCCGCCCTGTCCGCCGTGTGCAACGCCAAAGGCGTGCCCGTCCGATGCGTCTACATTTCGGGCGAAGAATCCGTCGACCAGGTCCGCCTGCGCGCGGCAAGGCTCGGCTTGGCAAAAGCGAAAGTCGAACTGGCGTCCGCCATGAACATCCGCGACATCGTGGCGACTTTGGACACGGGCGACGCGCCCGACGTGGTCGTCATCGATTCCATTCAAACCATGTACATCGACACTTTGGATTCCGCCCCCGGAACGGTCGGACAAGTCCGCGCCTGCGGAAACGAGCTTATCCGTCTGGCAAAACGGCGCGGCTTTGCTTTGTTTTTGGTCGGACACGTCACCAAAGAGGGCGCACTGGCGGGTCCGCGTGTTTTGGAACACATGGTTGACGCGGTGCTGTATTTCGAGGGCGATCGCGGGCATCATTTCCGCATTTTGCGCAGCGTCAAAAACCGTTTCGGCGCGACCGACGAAATCGGCGTGTTCGAAATGACGGAAAAAGGGCTTGCCGAAGTGCCGAATCCGTCGGCTTTGTTCCTTGCCGAACGGCGGGGCAACGTTACGGGCAGCTGCGTTTACGCGGGCATCGAGGGATCGCGTCCCATGCTGGTCGAAATCCAAGCGTTGGTCGCGCCCGCGGGGACTTCGCCCCGCCGCGCCGTCGTCGGCTGGGATTCGTCGCGGCTGAATATGATTTTGGCGGTGCTGGAAGCGCGGTGCGGTCTGCCGATGTCAAGCAAGGACATCTATTTGAACGTCGCGGGCGGCATGCGCGTCACGGAACCCGCCGCGGATTTGGCGGTGGCGGCGGCTTTGCTGTCGTCGGTATCGCAAATTCCCGTTCCCGCGGACGCCGTCATTTTCGGCGAAGTCGGACTGTCGGGTGAAATCCGCGCCGTGCCTCAACCCGATTTAAGGCTGAAAGAGGCGGCAAAGCTCGGCTTTTCGCGCGCTTTGATTCCGCCCCGCCGCGTTAATAAAAAATCAGCAAAAGAATCGGATACTGTGCTGAAAGTAACGGAAATCGGACACTTGAAAACTCTGATGGAGCTGTTCGGACTGACGGAGAAAGCGTAATGCAGGAAATTTGCGGCGTTGACATCTTTATTTCGGTTGTTTTGCTGGTATCGGCGATACTGTCGTTTTCGCGCGGGTTCACCAGCGAAATGCTGGGCATCGGCGCATGGTTCGTCGCGGGCATCGCGGGATTTTACGCCATGCCGTGGCTGGAACCCTATGCTTTGAAATACCTGCACAAACCCGTGCTTGCCAACCTGGCGGTGTTCGTTGCGGTCGCCTTGCTGACTTTGGTTTCGCTGACTTTGATTTTTTCGCGCATCACCAGCAAAGTGCAAAAAAGCGTGCTGAACCGCCTTGACCACTTTTTGGGCTTTATTTTCGGGCTGGTGCGCGGCGTCGTGATTTTGGTGCTGGTGTATTTCCTGATGATGACGCTGACGCCGAAAACGCTGGAAGACTACCAAAAACAAAGCAAAACGTTCCCGTATTTGGAACGCGTCACCGCCAGCGTAAAAGAACACCTGCCCGAATCCCTGTTCGACAATCCGACCAAAAAGGACGACGGCAAACCCGACAACATCGACCAGCTGATTGAAAAGCTGAACAAAGAACCCGTCAAAAAAACGAAATCCAAGAAAAAGCACAAACCCGCCGTCGAAAAACCCAAAGACCCCGAAAAAACTTTGTTCGAGGATTTGAACGCGCCCAAAGTCGAAGCCAAAGAAAAAACAAACGAACCCGCAGGATACGACAAACGCGAACGCGAACAGCTGGACCGCCTGTTTTTGGAAAGTTTGGAAGAAACGGATTCCGTCGTGGATTAACGGAAACAAACGATGAGCGAACACACGGACATCACGCTGTTGCTGTTGACTTTGCTGTCGGTCTATACAGGCTGGGCGCGCGGATTTTGCAACGAAATAACGCGTTTTGCCGCCTATCTGTTTTCAGGCGTCGTCGCTTACGCTCTGGTTCCCGTGCTTCAGCCGTTTGTGCCGAATTTGAACAATCTCCGCGCCGAACAAACGATTGCTTTGGTTGTCGGGGCGTTTGTCGTCTGCTTTATTTTGCGCCTGTCCGTCAAACCGTTCGTCGATTCCGTTAAATCAAGCAATTTCAATGATTTGGACAGAACAGGCGGGGCTTTGTACGGCTTGATTCGCGGCGGCGTGTTCATCCTGATTATCGCCGTCGGCGTTGCCGTCATCGCCCCCCATGGATTGAATAACAGCAAAATACTGAATGCCGCTTACGGCAAAGCCCGTCCTTTTGTGTTGAATGTGGCGGGTATCGATATGAAAGAATACGCCGAAAAAACAGAACCCGTTTATTGGAAAACAAATCTGCTGAATTTCATGCAGGATTCAAAAATCACGACGGAAGCGGGGGAATCGTCGCTTTTGGCGTATTTGTGCGCATTCGCCGCGCAGGAACAGGAACGGCAAACGGGACAAAAAGTGTCGCAGGAACAATGCCGCGCGGGATTTCAGGCGTATTTGTCTTCGTCCTCGCAGGAAGAACTGGCTGAAAAACTTGCGCGGCAAATGCTGACGGCACAGGAAGCCGCCGAGGACGACAACGAACAGGATGAAAGGACAGAAGAACGTGACTTGCAAAATACTGGCTCTTGATTGCGCGCATGAAACGTGTTCCGCCGCGGTTACCCACGGAAACGAAGTCATCGCGTCCCAAACCGTCGCCATGGAACGCGGACAGGCGGAAGCGTTGATTCCCATGGTGCAAGCCGTGATGAAACAGGCGGACATCGGCTTTTCCGATTTGGGCTGTATCGCCGTGTCGACGGGTCCGGGGTCGTTTACGGGCGTGCGCGTCGGACTGGCGGCGGCGGACGGGCTTGCCATGGCGGCGAATTTGCCCGAAATCGGCGTTTCTTTGCTGGAAGCCGTCGCTTTTTCCGCCGACTTCGCGGGCAAGCTTTGCGTCGTTTTGGAAACCAAGCGCGACGATTTTTACGCGCAACTGTTTGACGGCAAGCTGGCGGTTTCCGAACCGTTCGTTGCCGAGGGAAAATACTTCGACACTTTACAGGGCTTTACATTCGCGGGAAACGGCGTCGCCCGACTGATTGAAGAAACGGGAAACAAGCCCGCTTTGGATACGCCGATGCCCGACGCGGCGGTATTGGGCAAAATGGCGGCGCAAAAAACGCCCGAATTCAAAACGCCCGCCCCGCTCTACCTGCGCGAAGCCGAGGTCACATTATGCCGCAAGTAACCGTTTGCGATGCGGCGTTCGCCGACGTTTTCGCCGATTTGCACAAAGCTTGCTTTGCCAAAGCGTGGAACGAATCCATGATGCGCCAAACCCTGCTGATGCCGGGGGCGTTGGGGCTGATGGCGTTCGAAAACGACACACCCGTCGGTTTCGTGATTGACGCATACAGCGTCGACCAAGCCGACATTGTAACGCTGGGCGTCATCCCCGCTTTCCGCGGCAAAAAAATCGGCGATTTACTGCTGGAAACGTCTTTTGAGCACCTGAAACAAAACGGCGTCGCCGATTTGTTTTTGGAAGTCGCCGTCAACAACCCCCATGCCATAGAGCTTTACCGCCGCCACGATTTCAAGCAAGTCGGCAAACGCCCGAACTATTACACGCGCGGCGACGAAAAAATCGACGCGCTGGTCATGCGGCGCGCGCTTTAATCGGCATCCTTTTGGATTTGAATTTCCTTGCGCAACAGGGGAACAGCCATTTTGCCCTGCTCCATGACGGCTTTGACCTTTTGGTTGACCGACCAGTAAACATCCCAGTATTCCGCCGTTTTCACCCATGCGCGCATTTCCAGAACGACCGCCGTGAAGTTCAGTTTTTTGACGAACAGCTGCGGCGCGGGCTCGTCCAGCAAACGCGGTTCGGACGACAGGACTTCGTTCAAAGCGGTCATTGCGGAATCCAGCGAATCAAAGTACGTCAGCGGGACTTGAATTTCAAAGCGGCGTTTTTTGTTGCGCGAATAATTTAAAATGCTGTTTGACCAAAACAGATTGTTCGGCACGCACACATACACACCCGAAAACGTCTGAAGCCGTGTCGTAAACAGACCGATTTCTTTGATAACGCCCGACACGCCGCCCGCTTCGACCGCGTCGCCGTTTCTGAACGGACGCAGCATCAGCAAAGCCAGCCCCGACGCAACGTTCGACAGCATGTCCTTCAACGCCAAACCGATGGACAAACCGCCGACGCCGACCAGCGTTACAATGCTTGCCGTGTTAACGCCGAACAGGTTTAAAATGAACAGCCCCGCGATGCCGTAAACCAAATACTGCATCATCAGCTTTGTTACAGGCAAAAACGTGTCGTCGATGTTTTTGATTTTATGCAATCCTTTTTCCAAAGACACGACGCAAAGCTTTGACACCAGATGCGCCCCGAACAGCAGTCCCCCCGCCAAAGCGATTTTGTACAAAATCGGCAGAATGAACGCCAAATGCTGATTCAAAAAAGAAAACATCTTTCACCTCGTATCGTTTAAGGGGCAAGGCTTTTCGGCGGGGCAAGCTTTTTCGCGGGCGCGGGGGCTTGTTCCGCGGGTTTCGGTTCGGACTTCGGCTCGGTTTTTGCCGCAGGCTTTTTCACGGGTTTGCGCTTGGGCTTCGGTTTTGCCGCGGGCGCAGGCGCGGGGGCGGTTTCAACGGCGGGCTTTGCCGCAGGTTTGACTTCGGGCTTCAGTTCGGCGGGTTTTGCGGCGGGAAAAGCGGGCTTTTCGGGCGTCGGCAAGGACTTTTTCGCAGCGGGGACGGGCGCAGGCTTCACGGCAGGCTTCTGCGGTGCGGCGACAGCGGGTTTTGCCGCTTTTTTGCGGGCTTTGACGGGCTTTTTGGCGGCAAGCATTTTTTCCATCCGCCGCCGTTCCAATTCCATATAGTCGCATTCGTGCCGCCGCGCGCTCCACGGAATCCCCTCGGCTTGACATGTTTCGATTTCGTGCGCTTTGTCCAAAGCGGGCAAAAACAGGTTGACGGCTTCCCCCGTCAGCACCAGAAACGCCGTTACAAGCGGCGCAACCAGCCGCAGGCGGATGCTTTTGGGCTTTATCAGAAATTCGTAGCACAGAAAACCGCCGATGACGAAAACGAACGTTTCAAAACCGATGCCGTACCACACCTGCCGTTCGGCGGCTGAAAAATCGGCGAATTCGTTTTCGGCTGGAAAAGCTTTCATCGTTTCCAGCAAATCAAAGGCTTTGCCCGTCCACAGTTTGACGGTTTTCGCCCCCAACGCGCCCAAAGCCGCAACATTGCCGAAAAACAGCGCGACGCGGACAGCCGCCGCACCGATACCAACCGTTCGTGTAAAAAAATTCTTTTCCATACCCGTTCCGTTCTGTCTTTTTGTTTTAGCCTGTTTTTTAACAAAAAGTAAAGAATTTTCGACACCTTTAAAAAAGCTTGCCGTTCCCCCGCAAGCGGTATATTTTAAGGGCAACTTTATCTTTTTATAAGCTAACGGAAAGAACAAACATGACAGCTTTGCGCAAAGACTTTGTATTGAACGCCCTCGCGTCCTACATCCGCCAGACGACCATCGCCACCAAAGGCGCGGTGCTGGAGGCTTATGAACAAAACCCCGCCGTCGCGGATATGCTTGCCGATTATTTCGACGCGAAATTCAATCCCGAATTCAAAGGGCATCGGCATTTGGAGGAACGCGAAGCCGAAATCGCCGCCAAAATGCCCAAAAACATCGCGCTCAAGGCCGTGTTTTCCGTTTTGAAAGCCATGGTTCGCACAAACCATTATCAGGGCGAAAAGGACTATGTTTCCTTTAAAATGCTGGACGGCGGCATCCAAGGTTTGCCGAAACCCGTGCCAATGGCTGAAATTTTCGTTTATTCCCCGATTGTGGACGCCGTGCATTTGCGTTTCGGCAAAATCGCGCGCGGCGGCATCCGCTGGTCGGACAGAAAAGAAGACTTCCGCACGGAAATCTTGGGCTTGGTCAAAGCGCAACAGGTCAAAAACGTCGTCATCGTCCCCGTCGGATCGAAAGGCGGCTTTTATCCCAAACAGCCGCCCGAAAACGCGACCAAAGCCGAATTGGTCGAAAACGCGGTTGAATGCTACAAAATTCTGATTCGCGGGCTGTTGGACATCACCGACAACATCGTCGACGGTACAGTCGTTCATCCCGAAAACACCATGATTTACGACGGCGAAGATCCGTATCTGGTCGTCGCCGCGGACAAAGGCACGGCTGATTTTTCGGACATCGCCAACGCTTTGTCCGCCGAATACGGGTTCTGGCTGGGCGACGCGTTCGCTTCGGGCGGTTCCGCGGGCTTCAGCCACAAAGGCATGGCGATTACCGCGCGCGGGTCGTGGGAAAGCGTCAAACGCCATTTCAACGAAATGGGACGCGACTGCATGACCGAAGAATTCACGGCGGCGGGCGTCGGCAGCATGGCGGGCGACGTATACGGCAACGCAATGTTGCTGTCGCCGAAAATGAAGCTGATTGCGGCGTTCAACTCGTCCCACATTTTCATCGACCCGAATCCCGACATCGAAAAAAGCTTTGCGGAACGCAAACGCCTGTTTGACAAGGAAGCGGGCTGGGCCGAATACAATCCCGAACTGATTTCGCAGGGCGGCGGCGTATACTCGCGCCGTGAAAAATCCGTCACCGTTTCCGACGAAGCCCGCGCCGCTTTGGGATTGAACAAAGCGACGATGACGCCTGCCGAACTGATGCAGGGCATTTTGTCCGCCCCCGTCGATTTGCTGTATTTCGGCGGCATCGGCACTTACGTCAAGGCATCCGACGAAACCCAAATGGACGCCAAGGACGCCGCAAACGCCGCGTGCCGCATCGACGCGTCGCAGCTGCACGCGAAAGTGGTTGCCGAGGGCGCGAATCTGGCTTTGACCCAACGCGGGCGCGTTGAATACGCTTTGAACGGCGGTCGGCTGAACACGGACGCCGTGGACAATTCGGCGGGCGTGGATTGCTCCGACCACGAAGTCAACATCAAAATCATGCTCAACGCCGCCGTCCGCGCGGGCAAGCTGACGATTGAAGAACGCAACGCCTTGCTGGATTCAATCAAGGACGACGTCGCCGATTTGGTTTTGCGCGACAATTTTCTGCAAACGCAGATTATTTCCTACATGCACCACCGCGGCGCGAAAAGCATCCCCGGCAACAAAAAATTCATGCACGTTTTGGAACGCGAAGACAAACTGAACCGCGCTTTGGAATTTTTGCCCGCCGATTCCGAAATGGACGAACGCTTTACGCGCGGATTGGGCTTGACCCGTCCCGAATTGTGCGTGCTGATGGCGTATGCGAAGCTGACGATTTACGACCACCTGCTGAACAGCGATTTGCCCGACGACGCTTTGCTGGAAAAGCTGTTGCTGTCCTATTTCCCCGAAACTTTGCAGAAAAACTGGAAGCGCGAGATTTTGGAACATCCTTTGCGCCGTGAAATCGTCGGCACGGAAATCGCCAACAACCTGATTAACCGTTTGGGCGTCAACTTCATTACGAAAATGCGCAACGAAAGCTCCGCCCCCGTCATCGCGATTTTGAAAGCGTATCTGATTGTCGCCGAAGCTTATCAAACCGAGGAATTGTTTCTGAAACTGGAACAAAAGGATATGCCCGCCGACGACCGTTTGACGACAATGCGGCGCATTGTCGCGGAAATCGAAAATATGACCCTGACGGTTTTGCGCGACGGCATGGAGGGCGACATTATCGCCGAAGCCAAACGCTGGGTCGGCTACAAAGACGACAAATTCAAACAGTTGCGCGCCGAATTGGCATAAGGTCATGAAACGGGCAATCGTTTGTCTGATGATTGTTCTGACTTTGGGCGGATGCGTGTCGCTGTCCGCCCAAGACGAAAAAACCGCTCAAGAATTGAAAAGCTACGGGCTGAAACAGTCGTGGACACAGCCCAAAAACGTATTTTTGGCGGGATTGCTGAATGTTTTGCCTTTTGCGGGAAATTTGTATCTGTCGGCGGGAAAAGACGGCGATTCCGACCAAGTCGCTTACGGCGTTTTAAACTTTTTCTTCATTTACCCGATTTCGATTTTGTGGGCTGTCCCGCAGGCCGCCATTGACGCCCACACTTTGAATAAAAAAGTGTTCGTCGATTATTATATGTTCGACAAAGCGGGACAAAAAGAGCTGGACGCTTTGAAAGCCGACAAAAACATCGACACCCTGTCCTATCAGGAAGAAGACGACGACGAATCCGATATGGACGAATAGCCGTCTGTTCCGTCAAGCTTTGCGGGCGTAAACTGAACGCAAAGCTTGGGGGATTACGATGAAAAAACTTTTCTTTGTCTGTTTGGCGATTTTTGCCGCCGTCGGCTGTGCCGAAAACATCAACGACGATGCGTACAGCCTATCGTCGGTCGGACGTGCCTCCGCCGTCGCGCAAGGCGTCATTGTCGACGTGCGCACCGTTTCGATTCAGGGAACGAACGGCGCGGGTTCCGTTTTGGGCGGAGTCGCGGGCGGGGTTGCCGCGTCGACAATCGGACGCGGCGCGGGGTCTGTTTTGGCTTCTGTGGGCGGAGCTTTGGCAGGCGCGTTCATTGGCGGCATCACGCAAAACGAACTGACCAAACAGCAGGCTTTGCAATACATCGTCCGTTTGGCGGACGGGGATATGATTAACGTGATTCAAGGGTTGAACAACCCTTTGTCCGTCGGACAGAAAGTGTTTGTTCTGTACGGCAAGGAAACCCGTTTGATTCCCGATACCGTACCCGCTCCTTAATCCTTTGGATTCAATCGGTTAGGAAAAAAGTTCACAAAATTGCAATATTTTTATCAAGAATCCCTGTCAAAACGGGGATTTTTGTGGTATAAAAAAAGAGTGAAAAAATCCCCCCTGTTGCATCAGGGATTCACAACGGTTTAATTTTTAACGGGAATCTTAAAGAAAATGGCAAAGGAAATTTCTTTTTCAGCCGGTGATTTTGTCGTTTATCCGACTCACGGCGTAGGGAAAGTGATGAGTATCACCAAAGATACCGTGGCAGGACAGGAATTGGAGTTAATCGCCGTTCATTTCGACAAAGACCGCATGACTCTGCGCGTTCCGATGATGAAAGCCAAAAATTCGGGTTTAAGAAAGCTGTCCAACCGTTCCATTATGGACACGGCGCTGGAAACTTTGCGCGGAAAATCCAAATCCAAACGCACGATGTGGAGCCGCCGCGCCCAGGAATACGAAGCGAAAATCAATTCGGGCGATCCCGTCGCCATTGCGGAAGTCGTGCGCGATTTGTATCGTTCCCAATCCCAATCCGACCAATCGTACAGCGAACGCCAAATCTACGAACAGGCACTGGATCGTCTGGCGAACGAATTGGCTGCCGTCGATAAAATCAAAGCCGAAGAAGCCACCGTCAAACTGTGCGGCATTCTGGAAACGGCTTGCTGAATTTGTTTCTTCTTGGAAAAAGCCCGCGTTTTGCGGGCTTTTTTTATAAAAAAATTTATTTTTCCGCTTCTTTGCCATATTTTTGCCACAATTTTGTGTTACAGTAAGATTATGGAAAGATTCTTTTGGAGGATACTCTCATGAAAAAACTTTCGTTTCTGGCGGCGGCGGCATTTCTGCTGAACACATCGACTGCCGAAGCCTACCCCCCCCCCGTACTTTTAGATGACTCTGCGTCTTTCGTAATCGCGAAAAGTGTAAAATTGGGCTACGGCGAAAACACCAAACCGCAGCCGACCGGAAAAAAAGCCGAACTGAATGTTTGTTCGTCGGATGCGGATTGTCCGTCGTCGCAAAAATGCGTCAACGACAAATGCACGGATGTTTGCACGTCAACGACATGTTCGGGTGAAACGCCCGACTGTGAAGCCGCCGACCACGCCCATACCTGCAAATGCACGGAAACGTCGTGCGGCGAAACCAAAAAATGCACAAACGGGAAATGCGAACCGTGCGCAACGGGGACACGGTGCGGCTGTTCCGGCGAAAAGGTTTTGGGTTCGGACGGGAAATGCGTTTGCCCCGCAAACATCAGCTGTTCCAGCGGGCAATACATCGGCGGCGATTGTTCGTGCAAGGCTTGTTTGAGCGGCGAAAAATGCGGCTGTCCCGGAAACACCCGTTCGGACGGTTCGGGCGGATGCACCTGTCAGGAAAAGAAATCCTGCGGTGCGGGCTATTCTTTCGACGACACGAACACCTGCGAATGTGTGGCGTGTACCTCCAACGACAACTGCGACAATCCTTGCCCGACGGGAACTTTCCCGACGGCAAACGGATGCAAATCGTATGAATGCGTCACGGATTCGGACTGCGATGCGGGGAATGTCTGCCAAAACGGCGGAACGGAAAGCGCGGAATGCGTGCCCTGCGGCAAGAATGAACAATGCCGTTGCCCCGACGGACAGCTGTCGGACGGCACGGGCAAATGCGTTCCCGTGGCGTGCAAAACAGGATTGGTCTGCGGAACGTATGTCAAACAACAATGCTGCGACGCAGGCATGCAATGCACCAACCCCGACACGGTGGAATCGCATTGCACGGCGTGCGAAGTCGATACGCAATGCACCTGCCCCGACGGGTATTTGGTCAACAGCGCGGGCAAATGCGTAAAGCCCGAATGTCAATCCGACAGCGACTGCGTCGAAGGAAAATACTGCACCAACGCGGGAAAATCGACCGCTGCGTGCGTTATCTGCAAAACAAACGAACCTTGCCCGACTTGTCCGACGGGCTATGTCGCAGACGGCAACGGCGGGTGCAAATTGGGATGCACGTTTGCCTCCGCATCGGCTTGCGTCAGCGGAACGGCAAACTGCCAAACCTGTTCTTTGTCGTTGGGATGCAACGTTTGCACGGCTTGCAAGGACGGCTATTACGTCAACAACGGAACCTGTACCCCCTGCACGCAAAAATTCGGCAGCGCCTGCAAAAAATGCACGGCAAACAAATGCGAAACCTGCGCCGACGGCTACACCCCCGACGCGTATTCGGGAAAATGCGTCGCCAAAGCCTGCCCCGACGGCTATGCGACGGACGTTTCGTGCGACACGTCCAACGGGTACGCTTACACCACAAACGGCGTTTCGGGCACGAAGCAATGCGGCAAATGCACGGTAACGGCTTGCGCGGCGGGATACACGGCGGGACAGTCGTGCGGTTCGGGTTATACGGCGCAGAAAAACGGCAAATCGGGCGGCAAAGACTGCGTCAAATGTACCGAAACACCGTGCGCTTCGGGTTATTCGACGACCGTAACGTCGTGCAGTTCGGCTGACGGTTACAAGCTGGAAACAAAGGGGGCATCGGGCGCAAAAGCTTGCGGCAAATGCGTTGCGACGGCTTGCGCGGCGGGATATACGGCGGGACAGTCGTGCGGTTCGGGTTATACGGCGCAGAAAAACGGCAAATCCGACGGCAAAGACTGCGTCAAATGTAACGAAACGCCGTGCGCTTCGGGCTATTCAACAGCTACCGTGTCCTGCGGCACGGGCTACACGCTGGAAACGAACGGCACTTCGGGCACGAAAGCGTGCGGCAAGTGCGTTCAGCAGACCTGCGCGCAAATGGGATACAACAAATCCTGTTCGTCGGGGCAGTATTCCGCCTCTGCGGGCGTCAGCGGCTCCGACGGCGCATGCACGACGTGCAAAGCCTGCGACAGCAGCTGCGCAACCTGCACAGGCGCGGGAGCCTCAAGCTGCCAAACCTGCCCAAGCGGATATTGCCTAAGCAACGGGAAATGTATCAAAGACGTGTGTACTGTCAATAACTGCGCCAGATGCGCATGCGGTATCTCTTATAAATGCGTCCAATGCGTAAGAGGCTGGAATTTGACCGGCAACTCTTGCGATTGCAAAAACGGCGGAAAAATAAACGGCAAATGGGTGCAAGGAGCTTGCTACTGAGTCAACTCCGCTTTTCAAAACCCCCGCTTCACCGCGGGGGTTTCTTTTGACATCATTGCAAATCGGCGGCTTGGTATTTTTTGAAATTTTCCGCCTGTTCGACAACGTTTTTGTACACATCGTTCTGCGGTTCGGGCGGATAGCCGTTGTCATCCAGCAAAACAATCAAATCGGCTTGCATTGCGGCGCGGATACTGGCTTTTTTCGCCCAATTCGTGTAATGCGTTTTGTCATCGACAAGGCGTTTGATTTCCTTTGCCAGAAAAATCGTCTTGTCTTCGGGATAATCAAAGCCGTATTTGACCGCACAGGATTTCAAAATGTCGTAAAAGGCTTTTTCCTCGAAATCGATGCCCAAAGCGGCAAAGGAATTTTTCTCTGCCCTCATTTCATAAATCAAGTCAATCATTTCATCGACGATTTCGTTCAAATCGGCTTTGTCCGTGCGGTCGTTGTAGCGTTCCAGAATGCCGTTCAGTTTCTGTGCGAAATCGACGGCTTTGATTTTGTTGACTGCGCGAAAAGTCGTTATCGCGTTTTTCAGCAGACGTTCCAAGATTTGAACGCGGGTGTTCGGACGTTTCAGCGCCTGCACCCGTTCCAAGTATTCTTCGCTGAACAAATCAATCGAGCAGGCTTTTTCGTTTAATTTGAAAATGTCCTCGACATCGCTTGAAATCAGGGCGTCCTCGACCATTTGACGCACGCGGGCGTTCATTTCGGACACATCGGGCGCGTCGCCTTTGGTCATTTTGAAAACAATCGACCGCACGGCGGCGTAAAAATGAATCAAATCCCGTTCCGCCGCCGAAACGTTTTCGCTCATCAAGCATAGGTTAAACGCGCTTTTCAGCCGCTTGACGCGCTTCATAAAACGCCGAGTCAGCTCCTCGGTTTGCAAAGCGAATTCCGCCGCGTCGTTCAAACAATCCAGCCGTTCGCGCCCCGTGCCGTCGAAATAGCGGGAAGCGTCGAACGGATGAAACATTTTGTTCAGCAAATCCAGCTCGTCTTTGACAACGCAAACGGCTTCCCCGTTGTCGGTCGGCGCGCCGTCCCGATTGCCCGCGCCGTACAGTCCGACCGCTTCGGTCAAAGCCCGCTGAATGCCGATGTAATCAACGACCAGTCCCTTTTCTTTGCCCCGATAAACGCGGTTGACGCGCGATATGGTCTGAATCAGCGTGTGTTTGTGCACATACTTGTCCAAATACATCGTATCCAAAGACGGCACGTCAAACCCCGTCAGCCACATATCGACGACGATTGCGATTTTAAAATTGGATTTGACGTTTTTGAACTGCCGCGCCAGCTCTTCCTTGTCGTCCTTTTTCAGCATGGCGAACAAAGCGGGGTCGTCGTCTTTGTTGTACGTCATCACAAGCTTGATTTTTTCCATCGGCTTCAAATCGCGCCTGTCCGCCTCGGTCAACACGGCGTTTTCATCGGATTCTTTGGCGATAGCCCAATCGGGACGCAAGGCGATGACGGCTTTGTAAAAAGCGTATGCGATTTCCCTGTCGGCGCAAACGAACATCGCTTTGCCCGCAACCGTCGCGTTTTCGGCAACGCGCGCTTCGTAATGGGCGACAAAATCCTGCGCCACCGCGCGCAAACGGTCGGGATGCCCCAAAACGGCTTTGATGGTCGCGGCTTTTTTCTTGCTTTCCTCGATTTGGTATTCGTTCGCGCCCGCCTCTTCGCATTCCCGGTAATACTTTTCGATTAAAGACAATTTTTCGCTGTCGGCAAAGACTTTTGCCGCGCGCCCTTCGTACACGATGCGCACCGTGATACCGTCGTCGACCGCCTGCGTCATCGTGTAAGAATCGACAATCTCCCCGAACACGTCCAAAGTCGCGTCAACGGGGGTTCCCGTAAAACCGACATACGTTGCGTTCGGCAACGATTGCCGCAAAAAATACGCAAAGCCGTAACGGTCTTCAACCCCTGTTTCGGATACTTTGATTTTCTTTTCGATATTGACCTGCGAACGGTGCGCTTCGTCGGAAATGACAATGATGTTGCGGCGGTCGCTCAACAATCCCGTGCTTTCGGTGAATTTTTGAACCGTTGTCAGAAACAGCCCGCCGCTTTCGCGCCCGCGCAGGTTTTGCCCCAGCAATTCGCGGTTTTCGATTTGAACAATCGCGTCGTCATTGATGAACTTTTTGGCGTTCAAAAACTGTCCAGACAGCTGGTCGTCCAAATCGATGCGGTCGGAGATAATCAAAATCGTCGGGTTGTTCAGTTCGGAGGAACGCATCAGCTTGCGGCACAAAAACAGCATCGTCAAGCTTTTGCCGCAGCCCGTCGCGCCGAAATAAGTTCCGCCTTTGCCGTCGCCGATGCGAACGTGCTTCAAAATGTTGTCGTACAGCTTGTTTGTCGCATAGTATTGCGGGGAACGGCAAACGATTTTCAGCGTTTTGCTTGATTTGTCGGGGAAATAAATAAAGTCGCGCAGAACATCCGACAGCGTTTTGCGGTCAAACAGCCCGTCCAGCATTGTATAAAGCGTTTCGATGCCGTCCGCAGTCGCTTTTTCCCCTGTGCCGCGCCAAGGATAAAAGTTGTTCAAATCGGCGAACACCGAGCCCGCTTTCGTGTTTACGCCGTCGGAAACGACGACGAAAGCGTTATACTTGTACAATTCGGGAATGTCGCGACGGTAGCGCACGGTCAACTGCGTGAACGCGTCTTCGATGGTGACATCCTCTTTGACGGGGGTTTTCAGCTCCATAACGACCAAAGGCAAGCCGTTGACGAACACGACGACATCGGGGCGGCGGGTTTCGGACGCGCCTTGAACGGTAAATTGGTTGACGACTTTGAAAATATTGCCGTCGGACGCATCATAATCGACAAGGCGCAGCAGAACGTCCTTGTCCGTCGGATTGTCGCGGTGAAAGACAACGCCGTCGGAAACCAAACGCATAATGTCGCGGTTTGAATCGTACAGCGCGCTTTCGCCCGCGGAAAAATTGTCCAGAGTCTTTATGAACCGCGCGCGCTCCGCTTCGGTCAGTTCGGGATAATGCGATTTCAAATAAGCGACCAAATCCGCACGGATTAAAACGTCATGCAAATCGCGGTCAATGTCGTCGCCCGAAACATAATCAAAGCCGTTTTCAGCCAGCCGATCAACGACGATTTGCTCCAAAGCCGCTTCATCAAACCGCCGCATCGTGAAAATTCCTTTAAAATAAAAAACACTGCCGATAACGGTAGCCCAACATGCGATTCTGTGCAACGGCGAATTTATATTTTTGATGCGCTCAACATTTTTTTAAACAATGGTAAATTTTCCCAATCTACCGGAAAACCCATTTTTTCATATGAAATATAAGGACATATTTCTTTGTAGTAATCGATTAAATCCTTAACTCTGTTTGCCCACGTGCTTTTCCCGGATATATTG
>CAVCSV010000026.1:8029-27618 GCA_963604715.1 Limosilactobacillus gorillae | reverse complement strand
GCTTGATGGGGTTGCTGCACAAATACAGTCTTGTTTTAAAAAAGTGCGCTATCCTGAACGCCCTTGTTTTATTGGGGATCATGACCGCATTTCCGGCAAATGCGGGGGGATTATTGGAATTCGGCGATCATCAAGTATGGGAAGAACACTCCCTTAAGCAAAACGACAAAGAAAAAGTGGATAAAGGTCGGATACTGCTGTACAACTTTGAAAAAGGAAGCTATGACTATAATGCGGATAAGGCGATTTTAACCGTAAAAGCGGATGAGAACAATCAAATCGTTTCGCAGAATTTTTGGGCGGGTATACAAACCTACAATCCGAATCACACGCATCCGACGATTAATGTTTTGGGCGATGCCGGAACAACTCTTGACATGTCCGCGAATGAAAACGATTGGCTGATTGTTTCCCGCTTCGCAAAAGTCAATATCGGCACGAAAGAAAGCGCTATCGGAAAAATCAATTTGACCAATACCGCTTTGAAAAAAGACGGCGGAACCTTGATTTATGTTACGGCGGGCAATAAGGCGGCGGATGCGGATGTTCAAGAATTAAACATTTACGGAAACGATATTGCGCTAAAGGCGACGCTTCCGGACGGAACAAACGCCACCGCAATTTCGGGCAACGAAGGACGTCTGAATTTGGTCGCTAACAACTCGCTGGATATAACGGGGAACATTGAAGCTTTCAACGAAGTTTACGGCGGACATGCGACTATGAAATTCGACATCAACGCCAACGAAGGAAATTCAGCCGTAACAACCATCAAAGGCGATATTAACGCCGCCAAAGATTCGGAAGTCAACATCGGATTGAACGGGGACGGCTCTTCAATCACGGGGGATTTGCTGGTCAGCGCCGGCGGTTCCGAATTTTCGGGCGGAAGCATTAATTTGACTTTCGGCAAAAACGGTCAAATTACGGGCAACCTTAGCGCGCAAGACGCGGGAAAAATCTCTGTCATCGGAACAGATACCGTAAACATCGCGGGGAATATTTCCGTCGGCGAAAATTCTACGTTTACAGGCGAAAACATCGCTGTAAACGGCACTTTAACAAATAAAGGAACAGTCGAGGCTTTTGGTAAATTGGATGTTTCCGACGCAATCACTTTTGAAAAAAACGCGTCGCTGACGGCGGAATTGCAAAAAACGAAAATCTCGGCAAAGTCGGTTGCCTTTGAAGGTGACAACACCTTAACCTTGAAGGTCGCCAACAACTTGGCCGGCAAGGATTACGACTTCATCACAACGGAAACGCTGGACGGCCGGGAAAATGTGACGATTGCGGAAAACGCGCTGTACAATTTGAAACTGACGGAAGACGGCAAAATCAACGTAAACGTTAAATCCGGTGCGGAACTGGTCAAAGACATTCCCGCCACAGCGCAGGAAGCGGCGGCGATTTCAGCCGTTGCGCAAACCGGCGGCAACGGCACCGATGCCGGCAACGCGGTTGCGGAAGCGATTTCCGCAGCGATGCAGTCGGGCGACAAAGTTGGCGCAGTCAAAGCCGTAAAAGATTTGGCCCCGACAACTTCGCAGGAAGTAATGGGCATTGCTCAAGGCGTGAACAATATCTTGTCCAACATAGCCGGCGCTCGCATGTCTGCCGTAAACAAAGGTCGCGCCGGGGGCGCCGCTTTTACCGGCGGAGCTGTGTGGGCGCAAGGTTTGTATAACCATACAAAGCAAGACGAATCCGCCTCAACGGATGGGTTTAAAGCGGATACGACAGGCGTTGCTTTCGGTATTGACGGAAAAGTCAATGAAAATTTGATGTTCGGGATTGGTTACGGTTACAGCAACACGGATACGGACGCCGGATCTCGCGACATTGATGTCGACGGGCACAACTTCTTCATTTATTCCGAATACAAGCCGAACAACTGGTATGTAAACGGTATGTTGAACTATGGTTTCGGCAAATACACGGAAAAGAAAGCTCCCGCAGGAATTGCTTTAAAATCCAAGTATGATGTTAACACATACGCCGCGAATGTAATGACCGGATATGATTTCACCAACGGTTTGACTCCGGAAGCAGGATTGCGTTATTTGCTGACCGATCAGGAATCCTACACGGATGGCGTTCAGCACGTCAAAGCAAAAAACAACGATGTTTTAACAGGCATTGTCGGCGTTAAATATCATCGCGGCTATACGGCGAACAAATGGTCGTTTAAACCGAACCTGCATTTAGCCGCCACATACGACGTGATGAGCGACGATTCCGAAGCCATGATTAATGTCATCGGAGGCGGTTCATATCAGATTACCGGAGAACACTTGCATCGTTTCGGTGTTGAAACGGGCGTCGGTCTTGAAGCTTCTGCCGGCAAGTGGAATCTGTCGTTGAATTACGATGGCGGTTTCCGTAAAGATTACCAATCTCATACCGGTATGCTGAGGGCAAAGTACAACTTCTGATTTGACAGGGCAAACAACGAGCGCGGCGTTTTCATTCGCCGCGCTCTTTTTTTGCAAAGAATCCGACAAAAAATTTCCGTGCTTCTGTTTGCTTTATGCTGACGCACCGAATCCCAACGTGTTTTATTCAGCCAAGCCTTAACTATTTTATTCGGTTTCCGCGTCTTTTTGCAGGAATTTAACCGCCTTTTTAAAGGTCTTGTCCTTGGCTTTGTAAACGATTTGCCGTCCCGCGCGTTCGGAAACGCACAGTCCCGCCTGCGCCAAAGCGTTCAAGTGAAACGACAGCGTGTTGCGCGGCATTTCGCCCAAAGCGTCGATGATTTGCGTCGGGGTCAATCCCTGTTCGCCCGCCTTTGTCATCAGCTTAAAGATTTTCAAGCGGCTTTTCTGCCCCAAAGCGTTAAAAATGCAGGCGGCTTCTTCGGCTTTCATCAGCGTTTACACGTTCGGCTGAGCGGCGGCTGTTTTGGCGGAACGGGGCGGACGGCCGCGGCGGCGCACGACGGGAGCGACGGCAGGTTCCGCGGGCTTTTCAGCCGCTTTTTCACGGCGTTTCATTTCGTTTGCCGCCATAGCGGATACGGGAACGGACAAATCCATTTCGGAAACAGGCGTTTCAACGGGCTGTTCGGCGGGGGCTTCCTCTGCGGTTTCTTCAATCGCGGGTTCGGCGGAAACAATATCGATTTCCGGTGCGTCCTCGATTTGTTCGGGCTGTTCAAACTGCTGCTGATACTGCTGATTGCGCTGCTGTTCGGCGGCAATCGCCATCAAGTTCAAGCGGTTGTAATGGTCGGCGTGCTGCAGGCAGTTTTCCGCCAGAACGCGGTCGGACGACATCGCGTCTTTTGCCGCCGCCAAGTATTTTTCCATCAGCTGAAACGCCGTGCCGCGCAAACGCCCGACGGGACCCAAGCTGTCGTAAACCGTGTTGCGGTTGGGCGCGTTGTTGAAACGGCGGTTGTTGTTATTGTTATTGTTATTGAAATTATGACCGCGTCCGCGTGAACGCCCTCTTGGATTCATACCCATTGACAACACTCTTTATCCGATGAAAAAAAAATCAAAAGCGGCAACTTTGCCCGCTGTTTTGCGTTAATTTAGCGGGTTGCTTTTCCGTTTTCAAGCGGTTTTTGCTGTTTTCAGCGCAATACAGCGCACAATTCCGCCCAAATCCGTTCCGAACCCGTCGAAAACCAAGCCGTTTTGTTCCGCCAAAGCTTTAACCGCTTCATGCTGTCCCTTGCCGAATTCGAACACGGCAAGCCCGTCGGCGGCAAGCAACTTGCCCAACACGGGAAACAAAGCGCGGTAGGCGTCCAATCCGTCCGCCCCCGCGAACAGCGCCTGTTTCGGGTCGAAAAGCGCGACTTCGGGGTCAAGTTGTTCGTCGTCGCCGATATAGGGAGGATTTGAAATCACAACGTCGAACGTTCCGAAACCGTCGTTCCACCCGTTTTTGTTCCAATCGGATTGGACGGTTTTGAACCGCGCGGCAAGCCCGTTCGTTTCCGCGTTTTCCCGCGCGATTTGCAAAGCTTTTTCGCTGACATCCGCGCCTGTTGCCGACGCGTTCAAATACTCGGACAGCAGGGACAAAGCCAAACATCCCGAACCCGTCCCCAAATCAAGGATTTTCAAAGCGGCGGTTTTGTCCGTTTTGCGTTTCAAAACTTCCTCTATCAGTGTTTCGGAATCGGGGCGGGGGTCAAGCACGTCTTGCGTCACTTTGAAATCCAGCCGCCAAAACCCGCGCGTGCCGATGATTTTCGACACGGGTTCGCGGTTCAGCCGCCGCCGTTTGAACTCTTCGATTTTTTCCGCCGCATCGTCTTCGATTTCGCAATCGGGGTGCATGCGCACAAAAACGGGTTGTTTGTTCAGCGCAAAAGCCACCAGCAGACGGGCGTCCGCGCGGGCGTCGTCAAGCCCCGCCCGTTCAAAGGCGGATGTCAGCTGATTGACGTAATCCCTTATATTCATTCGAGTTCTGATAACCTTGACAGCTGGTCTTCTGCCAATAATGAGTCGATAATTTCGCCCAACGCCGTCCCGTTCATCACTTCGTCAATCTTGTACAAAGTCAGATTGATGCGGTGGTCGGTGACGCGCCCCTGCGGAAAGTTGTAGGTGCGGATGCGTTCGGAACGGTCGCCCGAACCGACTTGATTCTTGCGGTCGACGGAACGTTCCTTGTCCAGCGCTTCGCGCTGCATGTCGTACAGGCGGGAACGCAAGATTCGCATTGCGCGGTCTTTGTTTTTGAACTGCGACCGTTCATCTTGGCACGCGACGACAAAGCCCGTCGGAATGTGCGTAATGCGCACGGCGGATTCCGTTTTGTTGACGTGCTGTCCGCCCGCCCCCGACGCGCGGTAAACGTCGATTTTCAAATCCTTTTCGTCAATTTTCAAATCGACTTCCTCGGCTTCGGGCAAAACGGCGACCGTCGCGGCGGACGTGTGAACACGCCCCGCGGATTCCGTTTCGGGAACGCGCTGTACGCGGTGAACGCCCGATTCGAATTTCAGCTTTTCAAACACGGATTTGCCCGTAATGCTGGCGGACGCTTCCTTGTACCCGCCCAATCCCGTATCGTTGACGGCAAGGGTTTCGAATTTCCAGCCCTGTTCGGCGGCATAGTGTTCGTACATGCGGAACAGTTCGGCGGCGAACAAAGCGGCTTCCTCGCCGCCCGTGCCCGCGCGGACTTCCAAAATCGCGTTCTTTTCGTCAACCGCGTTTTTGGGCAGCAGCAGGATTTTCAGCTGTTTTTCCAGTTCGGGCAAGCGGTCTTTGGCGGCTTGCAGTTCCTCGTGCGCCAGCGCGCGCATTTCGGCGTCAAGGTCGGGGTCGTCCAGCAAAGCCTGCGTGTCCGCAACGTCCCGTTGCGCCTTTTTGTACGCTTTTATCGCCTCAACAACGTCTTTCAGACTTGCTAATTCTTTGGACAGCTTGACGAACGTTTCCCCGTCGGGGTTCGAGCCGAGCAAAGCCTCCAACTCCTCGTTCCTTGCCAGAACGACGTTCAGTTTTTCCTCGAAGCTCATGCCTGCACCGTTTTATAGCGTTCCATCGCGGCGGCAATATCGCTCAACAGCACTTCGGTCTGGTCGCCCGTGTCCAAATCGCGCACGGTGGCAACGCCTTTCGCCAATTCGTCCGACCCCAAAATCACAGCGGCGCAAGCGTTGATTTTATTCGCTTTTTTCATGCGCTTGCCCATATTGCCCGAATACGCCATATCGACGACATAGCCCGCTTGGCGCAAGTCATGCGCGACTTTCATAATCGGCAGCAGCGTGTCTTCGCCGACAGGGACGACGGCAATCGGACGGGGCTGAGGACGCACCAAGCCCGCTTCGGCGACCAGCAAAGCCAGACGGTCGATGCCCGCGCCGAACCCGATGCCCGCCGTTTGCGACCCGCCCAGTTGTTGGACCAACCCGTCATAGCGTCCGCCTGCCAAAACCGTGCCTTGCGCGCCCAAAGAATCGGTCACGAATTCAAAAACCGTGTGGCGGTAATAATCCAGTCCGCGCACCAACCGCGGATTGACGACGAACGGAATGCCCAAAGCGTTCAGCCCGTCCTGCACGGCGTCAAAAAATTTCTTGGATTCCTCGTTTAAAAAGTCCGTCATCTTCGGCGCGTTTTCGACGATTTTCTTGTCGCCCTCGTCCTTGGAATCCAAAATGCGAAGCGGATTTTTTTCCAAACGCACGCGGCTGTCTTCGCTCAATTTGTCCTTGAAATGCGAAAAATAGGCGACCAAAGCGTCGCGGTACGCCGCGCGGCTTTCCACATCGCCCAAAGTGTTCAGTTCCAAGCGGATGTACTTTTGCAATCCCAGCGCGCTCAAAAAGTCCCATGCCAAGCACAGCACTTCAACGTCGGTTTGGGGCGTCGCCGCACCTAAGATTTCCACACCGACTTGGTGCAGTTGGCGGTAGCGTCCCTTTTGCGGACGTTCGTAACGAAACATCGGTCCCGCGTACATCAGCTTGACGGGCTGATTCTGTTCCATGCCTTCGGAAATGAAAGCGCGCACAACGCCCGCCGTTCCTTCGGGACGCAGGGTGAAGCTTTCGCCGCCCCTGTCCGTGAACGTGTACATTTCCTTGGACACGATGTCGGACGTTTCGCCGACGCCGCGGCAAAAGACCTCGGTCGATTCGAAAATCGGGGTTTGGATTTCGCCGAATCCGTAGCGTTTGGCGAATTCGCGCGCCGTGTTTTCGACCTGTTTGAACGCCGCCAAATCCGCGCCGTAAATATCGCGTGTTCCGCGCGCCGGTTGAATCGTCATTGTTTGTTTCCTACCATTTCTTCCGCCAAAGCGGCGATTGTTTCGACAGCGTTTTCCGCGTTAATCGGTTCCTTTTGCTCGCCTTTGACAAACAGCAAAGCTTTGCCGTTGCCGCCGCCGCAAACGCCGATGTCCGCCGCGTGCGCTTCGCCCGGTCCGTTGACAACGCACCCCATCACCGCGATTTTCAGCGGTTCGGAAATGTGCTCCAAACGAACCTCCAACGCTTTAACGACGCTTTCGACGTCGATGCCGCGCCGTGCGCACGTCGGACAGGACACGATGCGGACGCCGTGATAGCGCAGTCCCAAAGTGCGCAGGATTTCAAAACCGACTTTGATTTCTTCGGTCACGTCGGCGGTCAGCGAAACGCGCAAAGTGTCGCCGATGCCCCGCATCAGCAAAGACCCGATGCCCAGCGCGGATTTGACCGTTCCCGCGCGCAGTCCGCCCGCTTC
Source organism: Limosilactobacillus gorillae (assembly GCA_963604715.1). GTDB lineage: Bacteria > Pseudomonadota > Alphaproteobacteria > CAAGCB01 > CAG-977 > UBA2903. The sequence continues at coordinate 20,413 of CAVCSV010000026.1, read as the reverse complement.
GGTCACGCCCAGATGCAGCGGATAGTCGCATTGTTCCGCCAGCTGACGGTAGGCTTCCATCATCATCAGCGTATCCGACGATTTGACGGAAATTTTAAAGTTGAAAAAGTCGTTGTCCTCTAAAATCTTGGCATGCTGCAGCGCGCTTTCGACCATGGCTTCGGGACAGGGTTCGCCGTATTTGTCCAGCAAAGCCTTGTCCAAAGACCCGCCGTTGACGCCGATGCGCATGGAGCAGTTGTGGTCTTTCGCCGCTTTAATCACTTCGCGCACGCGGTCGGCGGAACCGATGTTCCCCGGATTGATGCGCAGACACGCCGCGCCCGCTTCGGCGGATTCAATCGCGCGCTTGTAGTGAAAATGAATGTCCGCGACAATCGGCACTTTGACCTGTTTGACGATTTCGCGCAAAGCGGCGGTCGATTCCTCGTCGGGGCAGGAAACGCGCACGATGTCCGCGCCGACGGCTTCCAAAGCGCGGATTTGCGCCACCGTCGCCGCAACGTCCTTGGTCGGCGTGTTCGTCATGGATTGAACGGAAATCGGCGCACCGTCGCCGACGGGCACTTTGCCGACATAAACGCGGCGGGATTTCCGACGCTTGATTTCAAAATTTTTCATTATTCATCCAACTCCGCAGCTTCTTTTTTAACAAAGTAATCGGGATTCAAAGGAACGTTGGCACGCAAAGCCCCTTTCGGTCCGACGGACGGCACCTGTTCGCCGTCCAAGAAAATATCCAATCCGCCCGCGTTGCCCGTTTTCAAAAACAAATCGTCGGGATTGCGGGAAACCTGATAACGGTCGCCTTTGTTCAGCACGCGGGAAATCAAAATGTTTTCGCCGCGTCTGACTTCCACCCATGTTGCTTCGTTCGCGACCAAAAGCAGCCGCGGATTGACGTTGCGCTGTCCGTAAACGTGAATGCTGTCGACGGATTCGTCATCCGCCTTTGCAGGGGGAACCGCCGTTTCTTCCGCCGGCTTTTCATCGACGGCGTTTTCGGGCTTTTTGGGCGGGACGGGGGGAACGGGCGCTTCAACAACCGTTTCCGCCGCGGGTCCAGCCGTTTGTTCGGGCAAGGGATACGATTCGTTTAAAACCGTCACCGCTTCTGTTTCCGGCGCGGCAACGACCACGACGGGGTCGTTCGAATGCAATCCCTTCCACACGCAAAACACCGCAATCAGCACAATGGCGGACACAGCCAGCACGGCGGGTTTCGGCGACAAAGATTCGGCTTCGCTTTCTTCGAAATTTTTGTTTTCGGATTCGGACTCGGCGGCTTTTCCCGATATTTCCTGTTTGTACCACGCAACGGTTTTATCCGCGTCCAATCCCAAATAAGCGGCATAGCTGCGCACGAATCCCTGTGCGTAAGCATCCCCCGGCAATTCTTTGGTATTGCCGTTTTCCAACGCATCCAAAAATCTGGCGCGAATGCACAAATAAGCCGCAATATCCTGTAATTCCAACTTTTTTGCCAAACGGGCGCGGCGCAGTGTTTCGCCGACCGTTTCCGATTCCCGATTTTCCTCAGACATCGTTTTTTTCCTTTTGATTAAGCCTTTTGCCAACGGGTCAAAGCGGCTTCCGCGCCGTCGACCAGTTCTCGCACGATTTCGGCGGCGGGCTTGATGTCTTTGACCAGCCCGACGCTCTGCCCCGCCATGACGGAACCGTTTTCGACGTCCCCGTCAATCACGGCGCGGCGTAAAGCCCCGCCCCAGAAATGTTCGATTTGCATTTGCGCGTCTTTCAGTTCGACTTCGCCCCTTTGATACTTTTCAATCATTTCCAGCTGGAACGCCATAAAGCGTTTCGTCCCCTCGTTCGCCAAAGCGCGAACGGGAATGACGGGAAAGCGCGCGTCCAGCTGAACGGTCGGAACGGCGTCGCGGGCGTTCGCTTTGATAAACGCCTGTTTGAAATTCGGATGTGCGATGCATTCGGTCGCGCAGACAAAACGCGTGCCCAGCTGACAGCCCGCCGCGCCCATCGCAAGGAAAGCCGCCATCATTTCGCCCGAACCGATGCCGCCCGCGACAAACACGGGAACATCCTTGACCACTGGCAGGATTTCCTGCACCAAAACGTTCGTGGCAACGGGTCCGATGTGACCGCCCGCTTCCGTGCCCTCCAAAATCAGCGCGTCGACGCCGGAACGCAGCAGCTTTTTCGCCAGCACCAAGGCGGGCGCGAAGCACATCACTTTGATGCCCGCGTCTTTCAATTCCTTGACCCACGCAACGTTGGGAATTCCGCCGCCTAAAATGACGTGCGACACTTTTTGACGCACGCAAACGGCGACCAGTTCCTCGATTTGCGGATGCATGGTCATAATGTTGACGCCGAAGTTCTTATCGGTCAGTTTGCGGATTTCGTCGATTTCTTTCGACAGCATTTCAGGGGGCATCGCGCCGCCCGCCAATACGCCGAAAGCCCCCGCGTTCGACACCGCGGCGACCAAGTGATGTTCGGAAACCCACGACATCGCCCCGCACATAATCGCGTATTGCGTGCCTAAGAAATCCTTGCCTTTCTGCCAAAACGAATCGATTAACATGCCGCACCTTCCTTTTTATCCAGATTGAAAGCGGCATGCAAAGCGCGCACCGCCAATTCCGCATAGTCCGCGGGAATCAGAACGCTGATTTTGATTTCGGACGTCGAAATCGCTTGAACATTGATGCCTTTTTCGGACAGGGCGGAAAACATTTTGCGCGCAATGCCCGTGTGGGTGCGCATGCCGACGCCGACCAAAGACACTTTGACGCAATCGGTGTCGGAAACGATTTTTTCATAACCGATGCGATCGCGGTTCTTTTCCAAAACCTCCATGGCTTTTTTCAGTTCGGATTCGGGCAAAGTGAACGTAATGTCCGTATGCGCCCCGTCCGCCGCGTCGGATTGGACAATCATGTCGACGCAAATGTTGGCGTCCGCCATTGCGTCGAAAATCGCCGCAGAAACGCCCGGTTCGTCGCGCAGCCCCGCCAAAGTGATTTTGGCTTCGTCCCTGCTGTAAGTAATGCCGCTGATAATTTCTTTTTCCACGATGTCTTCCTCATCACAAATGGTTGTTCCGACGGGATTTTCCGCAAAGCTGGAAACCACGCGCAGATTGACCTGATATTTCATTGCCAGTTCGACCGAACGGGTTTGCAGGACTTTCGCGCCCAAAGACGCCATTTCCAGCATTTCCTCGTACGTTACCTGATCCAGCTTGCGGGCGTTTTTCACAAAGCGCGGGTCGGTCGTGTAAACGCCGTCCACATCCGTGTAAATGTCGCAGCGGTCGGCTTTCAGCACCGCCGCCAAAGCCACCGCCGACGTATCCGAACCGCCGCGTCCCAGCGTCGTTATCCGCCCCGCCGCGTTGACCCCTTGAAAGCCCGCGACAACGGGAACGATTCCCTTGTCCAGACACGCTTTCAGCCGTTCCGTGTCGATTTGCTCGATGCGGGCTTTGGACGCCGCGTCATCGGTCAAAACGGGAACCTGCCAGCCCGCGAACGACCGCGCGGGAACGCCCGCCGCCTGCAAAGCCATGGCCAGCAGTCCGATGGTTACCTGTTCGCCCGTCGACACGACGACGTCGTATTCTTCGGGGCTGTAATCGGGGGAAACGTCCTGACAAAACTTGACAAGCTGATTGGTCACGCCCGCCATCGCCGACACGACGACAACGACTTGGTTGCCTTGGTCGACCTCGGCTTTGACCTTTTTGGCGACGTTTTGGATGCGTTCAACGTCCGCAACCGAAGTGCCGCCGAATTTCTGTACGATACACGCCATTTTAAAGTCCTGATACGCCTTAAAAACAATAAATCGAGTCTATATAGCGCACTTGGCTTGACAACGCAAGAATTTGCTTTAAAAATCAACGCGGCGAAACAGCGTAAAAGGAGTGTTGAAATGGCTGTGAAATACGAACGGGGCGCGCACGACACGCGTCCGTGGGGAACGTGGGAAGTGCTGGACACGGGCGACAGACACACGGTCAAAAGAATCGTCGTCGTTCCGAACGGAAAACTGTCCCTGCAAAGCCACGATCACCGCGACGAACATTGGATTATCGTCGACGGCACGGCGCAAGTCACCGTCGGGGACAGAGTTTTCACCGCGACGGCGAACACGCCGATTTTCATTCCCGCAAAAGCCAAACACAGAATCCAAAACATCGGCGAAACCCCGATGATTTTCATCGAAGTCCAAACGGGCGACGAACTGGACGAAAACGACATCGTCCGCTACGAAGACGTTTACGGGCGCGTTTAACCCCGAACGGCTTTTGCAAAAGTCAGCAGGCGCACCTCTTTCGCCCCCGCCGCGCGCAGTACGGCGGCGCACGCGTTAAAGGTCGCGCCCGTTGTCGTTACATCGTCGACGACGACAACGATTTTGCCCTTGACGTCGCCTTTGTTGAATTCGAACGCATTTTTGACGTTTTCAAACCGCTTCGAACGGCTGGACTGCTTGGCGGTCATTTTGATGCGCTTCAAAACGAAAGGGTCGTGTTTGACGCCAGATTCCCTTGCCACCGCATCCGCCAGCAAAGCGGCTTGATTGTATTTGCGCGTAAAAAGCCTGCGGCGGTGCAAAGGAACGGAAACCAGCACGTCCGCGCCGTTCAAAACATCCCTGCCCGCCTGCGCCGTCATTTTTCCCATCATCAAGGCAAGATGCGCCGCGTCGCCGTATTTCAACGCCAGCAACAGCTGTTTGCCGACATCGCCGTACACGACGGCGGCGGCGGATGAAGCCGTCGCCCCCGCGTAAAACTTCAGCTTGGCATAACAGTCGGGGCACAAAGCCCCCGCTTGACCGATTCTTTTGCCGCAAACGGGACACACGGGCGGAAACAGCAAATTCAAAAAAGCGTCGAACATAAAAAACTGGTCAATCCCCGAAAATGTGATATAAAAAGATTGTATATCCAAAACAGCGGGGTTTGTAATGAAAAAATATTTGGTGTTTTTCGTGTTGGCTTTGGCGGGGTGCGCTTCCTCCCCCGCGGAATTCGGCGATGTCGCCGAATTGGATATCGAGTTCGTTCAGCCGACCCGCTGGAACGGAAAAGCCGTTCCCGCCCGCCAAACCTGCCGCCGCGAAGGCGGACGCGGTTCGACCCCGCCCCTGCAAATCGAAGGCATTCCGTCGGGGACGAATCTGATTATTTTGGAAATCAACAACATTGACGTTCCCGAATTGGCGGATGCGGGTCAGGGCAGTATCGGTTTTTACCACAACGGCGAATCTTCCGCCGTTTTGATGCCCGTCCCCGGCGAAACGTTCCGTTTGCCGTCGTTTGCGTTCGAGGAAAAAGCCAGCAAAATCAATCCCGCCCGGCCGTATCCCTACATGCCGCCCTGCCATGCGAAAAACCACCGCTATACGGCAACCGTTCTGGCGGTCAAACGCACGGGGTCGTTCGACAAACAGCAAACCGTCGTTTTGGGCGCGGGCGAAATTGATTTGGGCAAGTATTAAAAGTTAAATCGTCCGTCCGACGGAACTTTCGCATCGTCGTCGACCATTTTGTCGAAATCGTCGTCTTCCAGAGATGTGTCTTCCAGCACGATTGACGCGTCCAAAAACGTGTCCGAAATTTCCGCGCTTAAAACGGCTCCGTCCCCCGCGCCACCCCATATCAAAGCGTCTTCGTCGTCGGGGCGACCGTATTTTTCCATCAAAGACCGCAAAAAGTCGCTGCGCCGTTTGTTTTTCAGATGCACGCCCTCCGCCGTCGCGCCCAGCGAATGGTCGCCTTTGCCGACATAGCGGATTCGGAACGCCAGATTGCCCGAATACGAACTGGTGAAGTCCACATACAGCCGCTCGCGCCTGCCTTTGTTTTCGAAAAACAAGTGCTGTACATACTTCATATTGTCGTCCTTCGCCAGTTCGTCGATGCAGTATTTCATATCGGAATACTTCAGTCCGTACGCGGGACCTTTCAAGCAGTCGCGTTTATAGCGCCATTCGTTCAGTTCGGGAATGCCGCGGTTGATTCTTTTCAGCGCAAATCCCCTGCCCTGCGCCGCCGCGATGACCGCGTCGGGTCCCATTTTCAGCCCGATGCCCGCAACGTCGAATTTGTCGGCGGCGGACGCCCCCGCTTTCTTTTTGCGCTTTTTCAAACGCATTTCGTACAGGGATTGACTGCTTTCCTTTTTATTGGGCGTTTTTTTCCCAAGCGCGGGCATATTGTCCTTTTGCGCCCCCGTTCCCAAAGCGGGCAAAGCGGGTTCCGCGGGTTTCGGCGCCGCCTGTTTGGGCTGTTCGGCGGGCGGTTTTGCCGCTTGTTTCTGCACGGGCGGCAAAGTCGGCGTAAACCGCGGAGCGGCGGACGGAACAGCTGCAGCCGCGGGCTGAGCATGCACCGCCGCAGGCTGAACGGAAGCGGAAACAGGCGCGGGCTGAGCGGGCGCGACGGCTTGAAAATCGTCGTCGTCGTACAAATCGTCCAACATTTGCGCCCCCGCGTTCGGGGACAGCATCGCCGCCGTCAGCAAAATAAAAAACCGTTTCATCGCACCCGCTGATAAGAAAGGATTAACAAACTGCCCTTATAGTATAGACAGAGTGTTACTTTTTTTTAAACAGGAAGACGAATTATGACGAAAATTAAATCCTTGGGCGTTTTCTGCGGATCCGCGAACGGCAAAAACCCCGCTTACGTCAAAGCGGCGGAACGTCTGGGCAAAACGCTTGCCGAAAATAACGTGGAATTGATTTACGGCGCGGGACACGTCGGCATGATGGGCGCGGTCGCGCGCGGCGCGCTGGAAAACGGCGGTCGCGTCATCGGCATTATCAATACGCTGCTGCAGGATCGCGAAAAACAGATTTTCGAATTGACGGAATTGAAAATCCTGCCGTCTTTGCATATCCGCAAAGACGCCATGTTCGCCGCTTCCGACGCTTTTTGCGTTTTGCCGGGGGGCATCGGCACGCTGGACGAAGTGTTTGAAATCGTAACATTGAAGCAAATCGGCGAACACAACAAACCGATTGTCATGTACAACGAAAACGGATTTTGGGAACCCTACCGCGCGATTATCGAACGTCTGATTGACGAGGGCTACGTCAAACCCGAACACGCGAAACTGGTCACTTACGTCGACAAAGTCGAAGACATCCTGCCCGCAATCGATGCCGAGCTTTAAACGGGCGGCACCAAAAACAGCGCCGAATACTGCGGCACGACGCCGTAAGTTTTGCTGAAACCCACCTCGATTCTGTCCGCCTGCGTTTCCCGAACAAAGGCGGACAATGTTTTTCCCAACGTCGCTTCCAACGGCACCGCATCACCGACGCATCCGCCCTCTTTGTTGATTTTTTCCGCGGCATACAAAGCCATGGCGGACACGACTTCGCGCACGAAACCGTCCAAACAGCCGTATTCCGTATCCTGCCCCAGCAGCAGCCATTTTTTGGCGACGTCGCCCGCGTTTTTGCCGACGCCGACCGCCATCAAAGCGACGGGAACGGCTTTTTCGGCTGAAAATTTGTCCGCAAAGCCCACCCCGTCCGCGCGCCGTCCGAACGGCAGGGACGCAAACACGGTCTTTCCGTCCTTTTGATAAAAATCGACCGTGTCGCCGCGGGCTTTGGCATTGACATAAAGATACACCGCGCGGGGACGCAGAATGTTTTCGCTTTCGCACACCGAGCGCACGGAATTCAGCACGGGCGCCAGCTCTTTGTTCATCCGTTCGCACCATTCGCCGCGCGTTTCATCGTCCTTTTTCCCGCAGCCCCACCGTTTTTCGAACAACGACAGTTCGTCCACATACGGCATCAGCGCCCGCAAAGACGGCGGTTCGACAATCACGGGCGCATACAAAGGCACCCGAATCAAGGGCAGCGTTTCCTGACCGTCCCCGCCGAACAGGACATGCGGCAGTTCTTCGGCGTAATCGAAAGCCGCCGACACGGTTTCCTCCTGTTTTCCGAACAAGGTGTCAACCAGTTGTTTTTCTTCGCTCTGCATTTTCAATCCCTTTGACAAACGCAAAGCTATCCCGTTTTTGCGCTTTTGGCAAAGGAAAAAACTTGCCTGAAGACGGCAATGGGGATATTTTGAACGATTATGAAAACAACCGCGAAAACATTTTTGACTGCGCTTTTTCTGCTGACAGGCTGTGCGGCTGTGCCGACCGACCCCGAAGCTTTGGCGCAGTACAAGGCGAACAACGACCCGCTTGAACCCATGAACCGCAAAATCATGGCGTTCAACAATGCGGCGGACAAATACCTGCTGCATCCGATTGCCGACGGGTACCGCGCCGTCACCACCCCCGAAATGCGCAAGGGCATGCGCGCGTTCGTCGGAAATCTGAAAACGCCGCTGGGCGTCGTCAACAATGTTCTGCAGCTGAATTTTGCGGACGCGGGCAAGGGGCTGTCGCGCTTCGTCGTCAATTCGACGCTGGGCGTGTTCGGCTTTTTCGACGTGGCGTCCCGTTTGGGCATCGAGGAAAAAAAGCGCGGCTTCGGCACGACTTTGGCGGTTTGGGGCGTTCCCGAAGGACCGTATCTGGTTTTGCCGTTTCTGGGACCGTCCAACGTGCGCGATTCCGTCGCTCTGGTCGGGGATTTCTACCTTGACCCGATAGCGTATGCCACTTGGAACACATCGAACCACCAGTTGCGCAACAACGCCGTGATTTGGACGGTTGACGCGGCGGAAGCGCTGACCGCTTACGAAAGCGCGATGGACTTGCTGGACGACGCCAGAAAAAATTCGGTGGATTACTATGCGTCGATGCGCGCCATGTACCGCCAGCTGCGCGCGAAAGCCGTTGCGGACGCCAAAGGCGGAAAAGCCGAAAACGAACGGGCGTCTTACGAATTCGATATGGATGACGAGGATTGAATATGAAAAAACTGCTGTTTACCGTTTTGTTTCTGCTGACGGGCATTCCCGCGGCGTTTGCCCAAACCGACGAAGCCAAAGCGTTCGCGCAGAAAATCGCCGACGACATTATGGCGCAGGTGGTTGAAATCAAAGCCCCGTTGTCCGTCAAGGAAAAGAATTTCCACACGCTTTTCACCCAAGCCGCCGATTTGAAAAAAATCGCGCGTTTTACGCTGGGACGTTTTGCCAAAACGGCAAACGAACGGGAATTGCAGGCTTTTACGGATGCTTTTACGGACAACGTCGTCGGCACGTGGACTCAGCGTTTTTCTTCTTACACGGGTGAAAAAATCGTGTTTGCCGACGCGCGGCAGGAAAACGGCAAGGACGTTTACGTCCGTTCCGAACTGCTGATGACGGACGGGGCAAGCAAAATCGAAATCGTCTGGCGCGTTTCCATGAAAAAAGGCAAAACGACTCTGGTCGATTTGGTCGTCGAAGGCGTCAGCATGATTTTAAGCTACCGCAACGAATACACTGCGATTTTGCAGCAAAACGGCGGCAATATCGCCGATTTGACGGAAAAATTGAAAAATAAAACCGTCAAAGACCCGAATTTGCAGAAATAAAGTTGACAAAACGCCGCCGTTTGGTAAACTTCAGACCTTATTTCCGAAAATGCGAACGGTTCGCCGTTCCGCCTTTTCAAACGAAAAGGACTATCGGGACAACAACAAAAACAAATTGGAGTATTTGAAAATGTCAAAACGCTTGGCAGCGAAATTCAAAATCAACCGCCGCTTGGGATTGGACCTGTGGGGTCGCGCGAAAAGCCCCGTTCACCGCCGCGAATACGGTCCGGGTCAGCACGGTCAGCACAAAGGCAAACCGACCGACTACGGCACGCAGTTGCTGGCTAAACAGAAACTGAAAGCCTACTACGGCAACGTTTCCGAAAAACAGATGCGCAAATACTACGCCGAAGCCATTCGCCGCAGCGGCGACACGTCCGAAAACCTGATTGGTTTGCTGGAAACGCGTTTGGACGCCGTCGTTTATCGTATGAAATTCGTTCCGTCCGTTTTCGCTTCGCGTCAGTTCATCAACCACGGTCACATCATGGTCAACGGCAAACGCGTCAACATCCCGTCCTACTTGGTCAAAGCGGGCGATGTCGTTTCCGTCAAAGAAAAATCCCGCGAATTGGCTTGCGTCGTTGAAGCCGCCGCTTCGACCGAACGCGAAGTTCCCGACTATATGGAAGTCGATTCCAAAGCCTGCTCGGGCACGTTCGTCCGCGTTCCCAAATTCGCCGACGTTCCGTACCCCGTACAGATGGAACCGAATCTGGTCGTCGAATTCTATTCCCGTTAATTCTGAAGGGAATTCGTTTAAAAGTCCCGCCTTTGTGCGGGACTTTTTTTGTTCAAAGTCCGCTTTTTCTTGTCCGAATCGCCAAAAGCAATGATGAAGGAAATCAAGCGGAAAGGATGGGCGAACGCGAAAAGCGGAGGTGCTGCCCGCACGGAGACAACTTTTTCCCTAAAACCGATTTTAACGGGTCGAGTGACAGGAAGCGAGAAACGCAGGTTTGACGTGTACAAACAGTACACGAAAACCGAGTATCACAGCTGACGAACCAATCGACCGTTAAAATCGCGTTTTTTTTAGTCTTCGTAGAGAAGGTTGCGCTTTTTAGCCTTCTTCCTGACCGTAAAGACGTTTTCGATTTGGGACAGCTCGACGGCAAGGGCTTTGTTGTAGCGCTTGTTGATGACGGTTGCGGGACGGTATGCCCATTCGGAGCTGATTTTAATCAGCGCATCCTGCAGTTCCCAACGGTAGCTGAACGTCAAGCCCGAAAGCTGTTTGATTTGAGAAATCTGTTCTTCCGAAAACATTTGAGGGTCAAGATTTTCGAACTTTTCGGGGTCGATATAGATTTTCAGCAATTCCGCAGTGTTGAGCAGATTTTGTTCGGTCGCGCTGGACATTTTGCCGACGCGGGCGCGAACGGCGTTCATGAACTCGACGCCGGACTTGTAGCGTTCGCCTTTCAGCACGCCGATTTGGTTGGCGGGCAGACCGTCGGCAACCATTCTGTTATAAACGCGTTCCGAAATGAAGTAGGTTTTCGGCGTGTAAACGCGCTGATAAAAGACGTTCTGCATGAAAAACAGGGCGAAAAAGCAGATTGTCGCCGCGATGACGGGGGTAATGACCCAACCGCAGACAATGCGCCCGACGACGCTCCATTTGATGGTTTTCGCCGCGCCTTTGCACAGACCGATGCCGATGACCGCGCCGACGACGGCTTGCGTGCTGGATACGGGAACCAGTGGAACGGTAGGCAGGTTGTGCGATGCCAAGAAGTATTCCAAACCCTCGGACGCGAACAGAAACAGCACCATGGACTGCGCAACGACGACGACCCAAGCGGCAAACGGCGACAGCGGCATCAATCCTTTGCCGACCGTACCCATCACGCGGTGGGAATAGGTGAACACGCCGATTGCGGTTGCGACGGAACCGACGAAAAACAGCTGTTGAACGGCGGAAATATGAAGTCCCGCGAAGTCGAATTCGACGAACGGAGCAACGGGGACGAACACGCCGACGACGTTGGCCATGTTGTTCGCGCCCAAAGAATACGCGCCGAACGCGCCCGTGACAATCATGGCGACGCGGGTGCAGTAGTCGCGGCGCAACAGGTGAATCTTCGCCGACCGCAGCAAGCGGTTCAAAACCAGATAAATAACGGCTGAAAACGTCCCCGCCAGCAACGGGCAAGCCACCCAAGTCGAAGCGATTTTGACGACGGACTGAACGTCGGTGACGGAATCGGTGAACCAGTTCCAGCCGATAATCGCGCCGACGACGGCTTGGGACACGGATACGGGCAATCCGCATTTAATCATCGAATAAACGGTAAACGCCGCCGCAAACGCCGTGACGAAAGAGCCCGCAATCGCGTTGACCGCGCCCAAACTGCCCAAAGTGTACGCCGCGCCGACGCCGCTGATGACCGCGCCCAAAGCGATGAAGATACTGCAAACAATGGCGGCGGTTTTGAACCTGACCATGCGGGTGCTGACCGCCGTGCCAAAGATGTTCGCCGCGTCGTTCGCGCCCAGCGACCACCCCAAAAACAAACCGCTTGAAAGGAAAATCAGTCCCGTAAAGCCCATAACGCCCGCCTTTGTCAGTTGTCGCGCTTGATGACGTAAATCGCCAGTTTGTCGGTGATGTCTTCCGCCATATCCGCCAGATTGTCAATCATTTCGACAAAGCTGCACAGGTGCATTTTGTTCGCCAAAGGCAAATCGGACGAATAAATCGCGCGTTTGATTTTGGTGCTGATTCTGTCGGCTTCGCTTTCGTAAAAGCGGACTTTGTGGATATAGTCGCGGCAGGAATTGAAATCGCGGAAAAACGTTCTGGACGCAATCGTGATTTGTTCGACCGAGTTCGTTACGGAATCCACAATCGCCAGAATGTCGGGATGCAGAGTCGCGGGG
>CAVCSV010000026.1:0-8019 GCA_963604715.1 Limosilactobacillus gorillae | reverse complement strand
GTCGCGGGGAACACGGGCTGTTCAATCGTAAAGCGGTATCCGCTGGCATCGTATGCGTTCAAAATGGCGTCCAAGTCTTCGACCAAGCTCAGCACGTCGGCGCGCAAATCGGGAATCAGGTTCTGTTCGTACAATCCCGCTTCGACCTCGCGGCGCAGTTCGTCGGCGCGGCTTTCGATATGACCGATTTGTTCCGCATGGGTCACAAAGTCTTCGGTCACGCCGTGTTCAAGGAAGACATGAATCGCCTTTTTGTAAATCAAGCCCGCTTCGGAAATGCGGTCCAGAAATTCGTCGATTTTGTTTTCCAGCGCGCGGCTGCCGTAAAACATTGAAAAACCTTTGGATAAATTCATATCAAATCCTCTTTCAACCGAAATCCGCCCGACGACGGACATATATTTTCATTTAATCCATCATCTTACAAACAGGTAAAAAGTTTGTAAAGGGTTCAAATCCGTTTTTTTAAGAGTATCGAAAGATTTATCCCTTAAAACGATAACCGCGCCCGATTCAGGCGCGGCTCGGTCTTCCGAGTGAAAGAGAGGTGAGTACAATTCTTACTTCATTTACAAGCAGGAAGCTGATTAAAGTTCTTTTAACAGCTGTCCTTCTTTTACTAAGCTGTATTCATAACGCTTGGTAAAAGGAAAAGCCCCCGATGTTGCAGCATCGGGGGCAAATCTTTTTTTCTGATGTGAGACACCAATTCTTACTTCACTTATTATCCTCTCACATTTTCCGTCGGAACGCAAGTTTATTTTCTGTCGCGCACCAGACGGTACGAAATCATCACGACGGCGAAAGTCACAAAGAACAGCGCCGCGCACAACGCGTTGACGTCGGGCTGAATCCCCGTTCTGACCATGGAATAGATTTTCAGCGGCAGGATTTCATACGACTTTCCGCTGACGAAAAAGCTGATAATCACGTCGTCGATGGACAGCGTGAAGCTCATCAGCCAGCCCGCGAACACGGCGGGAACAATCAAGGGAATCAGAATGCGGCGCACAATGCTGACATCGTTCGCGCCCAAATCCGCCGCCGCTTCCGCCAATGTGCGGCTGACGCCTTTCAGCCGCGCCAGAACCGTCATCGTCACGAACGGAAAACAGAAAACCGTGTGTGCCAAAAGCAGCGTCGTAAAGCCCAACGGAATCCCCAGCACGATAAAAATCATCGCCAAAGAAATGCCTTGAATAATTTCGGGCGACATCATAATCACGGACAGAGACCCGAACACGACTTTCTGTCCGATAAAGCGGTAGCGGTGCAGGGCAATCGCCATAATCGTCCCGACCACCGTCGACACCGTCGCCGACGAAGCCGCCAGAAACAGCGACCTCAACGCCGATTTAATCAAGCTTTGGTCATGCAGCAGATTGACGTACCATTTGGTCGTAAAGCCGCTCCACGCGTTTGAATTGCTGGCGTCGTTGAACGAAAACACGATCGCCACCGCCAGCGGCATATACAAAAACAAGTATACCAGAGCGATATACAGCGCTTTGAGCAGTTTGCTTACCATAATTGACGCTCCTGTTCGACGGTGTTGCCGCTTTTGTAGTACAGGTGCAACAAAACCAGCATGAACGCCGTCAAAGCGACGCTGATTGCCGCCCCGACGGGCCAATCATGGTCAACCATGAACTTGTTGCGGATGATGCTGCCCAAAACGTTGACGTCCGCTCCGCCCAGAATGTCGGACACATAGAACAGCGTCAAAGCGGGCAGAAAGACCATAATGCACCCCGCGACAATTCCCGGAAAACTCAAAGGAATCACGATTTTGTAAAACACCTCGAACGGTCCCGCGCCCAAATCCGCCGCCGCTTCGACAATGCTTCGGTCGATTTTCTCCAACACCGCGTAAATCGGCAAAATCATAAACGGCAACAGCGTGTACACCATGCCCACGAACACCGCGAACGTTGTGTTCAACAGCTTCAGCGGTTCGGCAATCAGCCCGAAATGCATCAAAAACGCGTTAATCAAGCCGTCCTCGCTCAGCACCGCAATCAGCGCATAGTTGCGGATAAGGGAGTTTGTCCAGAACGGCACGACAATCAGCATCAAAAACAGCGCGCGCGTTTCCTTGGAAAACCGCGCGATAAAGTAAGTGAACGGATAGCCGAACAGCAGGCAAAACAGCGTTGTAACAAACGCCAAGCCGACGGATTTCAAAATCACGGTCAGCAACGCCGCGTCACCCAACGCGCGGTACGCCTGCAAATTCAGCGGCAGGCGCAGGAACCATACGGGTTCTTTGGTCAAAAAGCTTGCCAGCAATACCAGCAGGTTCGGCGCAAACACCATCACCCCGAACCAGATGAAAATAAAGTACAAGACCGCCGTGCGGCAAAAGTTGTCCGCGGTTTTAAGCATCGGGCAGAATGACCTCCCAATCCTTAATCCAGCTGACGTTCACGACGTCGTCGGCCTGATAGATGATTTCGGGATCGTCTTCGTTAAAGAACTGCGTCGCCATCACCATATTGCCGCCCGCCGTCTGAATCCACAAATCGATTGTGCGCCCTTTGTAAACCAAGTGGCTGATAACCCCGCGCAAAGCGTTTTCGGGCGCTTCGGCTTCGGGGTCGTTGACTTTGCTGACCACCATGTCTTCGGGGCGCAGCAGCACTTTGATTTTGCCGCCGCGGCTGACGTCGAACGTCGACGGTTTGCGCAAACGGTAGAACATGCCTTCGACAATCGTGTCGAACGTGTCGGCTTCGACCTTGATAATCATGCCGTCGAACACGTTGATTTCGCCGACGAATTTGGCGACGAACATATTTTTCGGCTCTTCGTAGATTTGAATCGGCGTGCCGACCTGCTCTATCATGCCTTCGTTCAAAACGGCGACGCGGTCGGACATGGAAAGCGCTTCTTCTTGGTCGTGAGTCACGTAAACGAACGTAACGCCCAAATCGCGCTGAAGCTCTTTCAGTTCAATCTGCATTTCCTGCCGCAGTTTGTAATCCAAAGCGGACAAGGGTTCGTCCAGCAGCAGCACTTTCGGGTTGTTGATGAACGCGCGCGCCATAGCGACCCTTTGCTGCTGTCCGCTGGACAGTTCGGACGGATAGCGCAGATAAAACTGGTGCATTTTGACCTTTTCCAGCGCGCGAAAAACCTCGATTTCAATTTCGTCGGCGGGCAAGCCCTTCATCTGCAAACCGAAAGCGACGTTGTCGAACACGGTCATGTGCGGAAACAAAGCGTACTGCTGAAACACGGTATTGACAAAGCGGCGGTTCGGCGGCAGGTGGGAAATTTCCTTGCCGTTCATAATGATTTTGCCCGACGTCGGGCGTTCGAACCCCGCAATCAGGCGCAACAGAGTTGTTTTGCCGCAGCCCGACGGCCCCAAAAGCGTCAAAAACTCGCCGTCGTTAATGGTTAAATCCACATCGTCCAAAACTTTGTTCGACCCGAAAAACTTGGTAACGTTTTTCAGTTCCAGCAACGGGTGGGGCGTTGTTTCCATATCAAATCCTTCTGTTCAAAAGCCGCGCCGATTCAGACGCCTGTTTTCGCTATAATACATAATTTGCGGAATCAAAAAATCTTTTTTCTTCAAAAAAACACAAAAAGCCGTAAAATGCTGTTCAAAAGGAGAATCCCGTTGAACAAAAGCCGCCGATTTATGGTCATGCTGCGGAAAAATTTCCGCAAAAGACGCTACAAAACCTTGCGTTCGCCCGACGTCAAGCCCGTCGTCGGCTGTATCATGAAGTGCGATTTGGGGCTGTTGCTGGAACATACGGGCGTCTACATCGGCGACGGGAAAATCGTCAGCTTGAACCGTCACAGCCAAATCCGCGTCGAATCGCCCAAGACTTTCTTTCCGCCCGGAACGAATCCCGATTCCAACCGCATTTACACGGCTTGTTTCGAAAAAACGGACGTCGTGCTTGCCGCGCCGATTGTTGCGAAAAGAGCGAAAAAGCATATCAACGAAAAAACGCCGTACAATGTTTTGTTCAACAACTGCCACCGCTTCACCTGCGGATGCGTCACGGGAAACTTTGAAAACGACGTCGTGTCTTTTGCGATGCTGGAGGAAATCCTGCATAAAAACATCGCGGCGCTGAAGCCGAAAAAATCGTTGTGGCAAAGACTTAAAAACTTCGTTTTGCGCAGGAAAGAACAGCCCTTGCCCGACCGTTACAACTGGCGCCCCGTCAAATTCGACTGACAGGCAATCACACATAAAAAAAGAGGATTGGTTTCCCAATCCTCTTTTGTCATTCATTACAGAATGGACTGACCCGTTTTTGCCCAGTCTTCGGCAAACGTTTTCAAGCCCGCATCCGTCAAGGGGTGATGATACAGCTGACGAATCACTTTGGGGGGAGCCGTGATGACGTCGGCGCCAATCTTGCCCGCATTGATGATGTGTTCCGGCGAACGCACGGAAGCGACCAAAATCTGCGTTTTGAAGTTGTCGTAGTTGTCATAGACCATGCGGATATCGTCAATCAGCTGCATGCCGTTGACGCCCAAGTCGTCCAAACGGCCGACGAACGGGGAAACGAACGTCGCGCCCGCTTTCGCCGCCAAAATCGCCTGACCGCAGGTGAAGCACAGGGTCACGTTGACCATCGTGCCTTCCGACGACAGAGCGCGGCAGACTTTCAAACCGTCCTGAGTCAACGGCACTTTAATCGTGACGTTGCGGGCGATTTTGCGCAGCACTTCGGCTTCTTTCATCATGGTTTCGTAGTCCATGGCGGTGACTTCGGCGGAAACGGGACCGGAAACGACTTTGCAGACTTCCCCGATCAGTTCTTTGAAGTTCATGCCCTGTTTGGCTGCCAGCGACGGGTTCGTGGTAACGCCGTCAACCATGCCTGTGGCTGCCAAATCCTTGATTTCGTTCAAATCAGCGGTATCGATAAAAAATTTCATTTGAGTCTCATCCTAAAGTTAGTAAATTGAAACTAAGATAAGAGTGTAAGGAAATGTCGGACAAGAATCAACCAAATAAACACAGAATCCAAGTTTTACTGCCCGCCCCGCCCGCGGGACCGTTCGACTATGCCTTGCCGCAGGGCGCGGAAATCCCCGCTTCGGGCAGTTTTGTGCGCGTTCCGTTCGGGCGGCAGACTTTGACGGGCGTCGTGTGGGGCGATTCGCAAAACGAATCGAAAATTTCCGATTCCAAGCTGAAAGAAATCCAGAAAATTTACGCCCTGCCGCCGATGAGCGCCGACAACCGCCGCTTTATAGACTGGGTGGCGAACTATACTTTATCCCCGAACGGCGCGGTTTTGAAAATGGCGATGAGCATGGACGACGTGTTCGCGGGCGTGGGCGAAACGACGGGACTGGTCAGAACGGCTTTGACCGCCGCGCCGAATTTCCGCTGGACGGACGCGCGCAAAAAAGCGTACGAAGCGGCAAGCGGCGTTCCCTGTTCCGCCGCGGATTTGGCGCAAAAAGCAGGCGTGTCGCCCGCCGTCGTCGCGGGATTGGCGCAGGCGGGATTTTTGGCGCGCGTGCCGATGAAGCCGATAACTTTTCAACAGCCGAATCCGTATCTGACGGGCGTTGCGCTTTCACCCGAACAAACGGCGGCGGCAAACGCTTTGTCCGAAAAGGTCGGCAAAGGTTTTTCCGCAACCGTGCTGAACGGCGTTACGGGGTCGGGCAAAACGGAAGTGTACTTCGACGCAGTGGCGCAGGCGTTGAAAGACGGCAAACAGGTTTTGGTGCTGCTGCCCGAAATCGGCTTGACGGGACAATGGCTGGACAGGTTCGAACGCCGCTTCGGCGTCAAGCCCGCGCAATGGCATTCGGATTTGCCGCAGCGCGTCCGCCGCGAAACGTGGAAAGGCGTTCTGTCGGGCGAAGTCAAAGTGGTCGCGGGCGCGCGGTCGGCTCTGTTCCTGCCGTATCCCGATTTGGGATTGATTATCGTCGACGAGGAGCACGATTCGTCTTACAAACAGGAGGACGGCGTGATTTACCATGCCCGCGACATGGCGGTCGTGCGCGCGAAAATCGCAGAAATCCCCGTGATTTTGTCGTCGGCGACCCCGTCGCTGGAAACCTGCGTCAACGTCAAGCAGGGCAAGTATGCCGAAATCGTGCTGAAAAACCGTTTCGGCGCGGCGGTTCTGCCCGAAATGAACTTGATTGACATGCGCCGCTTTCCGCCGCAAAACACGGACACTTTAAAAAGCTTTCTGTCGCCCGTTCTGGTCGACGAAATCGGCAAAACGTTGGAAAAAGGCGACCAAGCCCTGCTGTTTTTGAACCGTCGGGGATATGCGCCTTTGGTGTTGTGCCGCAAATGCGGCTACCGTTTTCAATGCCCGCATTGCGCGGCGTGGCTGGTTGAGCATCGGTCGGGCAATTCTTTGGTGTGCCACCATTGCGGCTACAGTATTAAAAAGCTGTCCGTCTGTCCCGTCTGCGGAGAATCGGATTCTTTGACGGCGTGCGGACCGGGGATCGAACGCATCAGCGAAGAAGCGGCGCTTCGCTTTCCCGATGCCAAACAGCTGGTCGTGTCGGGCGATTTGAACGTTACGGCGGCGGAAATGGCGGAACTGATGCGGCAAATTCACGACCGCGAGGTCGACTTGATTATCGGCACGCAGATTTTGACCAAAGGTCACCACTTTCCGCACTTGACTCTGGTCGGCGTCGTGGATGCGGATTTGGGGCTTGCGGGCGGGGATTTGCGCGCGGGCGAACGGACGTATCAAATGCTTGACCAAGTCGCGGGACGCGCGGGACGCGCCGACAAAAAGGGCAAAGTGTTTTTACAGACGTACGACCCCGACAATCAAGTGATTCAGGCGCTTGTGTCCCGCGAACGCGAAGCTTTTCTGGACGCGGAGGCGCAGGGGCGCGAATTGCTGAAAATGCCGCCGTTCGGACGGCTGGCGGCGCTGATTGTGTCGGCGGCAAAAGAAGATACGGCACAGAGCGCGGCGGCGTATCTGGGACGGATTGCGCCGACGGGGGCGGGAATTCGCGTGTTGGGTCCCGCACCCGCGCCTTTGGCTCTGCTTCGCGGAAAATACCGCTACCGTCTGCTGCTGCAAACCGCAAAGCACATCCGCATCCAAGACGTGCTGAAAGACTGGCTTTCCAAAGCGTCCCTGCCCTCGACCGTCCGCGTGCGCGTCGACATCGACCCGTACAGTTTTTTCTGACTTTTATTCTTTCATCGCAGAAGCAACGGCGTTCGCCGCAACGTCGGGAAACGGATTTTCACGCAGCAGCCGTTTGACCGCATTTTCGGGTAAACGTGTTTGAATGCTTAAAGCCGTGATGTATTCGGGCTGGAACTGTTTGTCAAATCCCGTCAAAACAAAGTGCCTCACTTGCGTTTGTTTCAGTGCATACATCGTTTCCTGTTGGGTCGCGTTTTCGGGAAACAACGTGATAAAATGGTGATTGTCGGCATACAGTTCCGCCACTACGGGCGGAATCGCCAACCCGACAACCAATCCCGCAACACCGCCGACAATATACCCTACTACCCCCGCCGTTGTTTCAACCGTAACCGCCGCCGCCGCTACCGCGCCCGACATGCTTACCGCATCGCTTGTCATTTCATCAAAACCGTCGGCAACTCCCCCGTTGCGCCCTTTCATCAAAAGCGGCTGAGTCAAAACGGCGGTATTGTATCCATCTTTTTTCAAAGCGATTTCTTCGCCGCTGTATTCCAGCTGCATCGGCGTTTTGCCAGTCTTCTCACCATTGACGTAAACATCCGCATCAACGTTCGAAGCAAGATACAAACTTTCCGCCGCCGCTTGGAACGGGCACAACACCCCGATAATCATTAAAAATATTTTCATCGCCGGCTTCCCCTAAGTCATTAAAAAACAAAACCCACCTGAAAAAGGTGGGCGGATTTTCAGAAACCGTTTGAGATAGGACGGCTCGGCTTATTCAGCGTACAGCCTTATTCACCGAAATCCGCCCGCGCAAGGACAGATTCGGCGTATGATTTATCAGTCGCCATACACAACGCGACTATTTGCTAAAGGGTTT
>CAVCSV010000025.1:18592-30514 GCA_963604715.1 Limosilactobacillus gorillae | reverse complement strand
GTTAGAGTTGTTTAATTTTCAAAATTATAAATTTTTAAAAAAATTGGGGCTTAAAATTTTATCATTATCTATTTTGATTATGATTTCATTTTTTTCTTATGAGATTTTTTTAGGTTTCAATAAAAGCCTATCCTATTTATTAAATTTAATATTGTATTTGTCATTGTGTTACCTTTTCCTTAGAACCATCCCATATTTTATAAGCAATAAAAAAAATACTGTATTCGTTACACTCTTATTGGCAATAGAATTGCTATTATCGGATATATTCTCATTTTTTATATTTGTTGTGCTTCCTGTCGAGGTTCCATTTAAGATAGACTACACTCTATCGCTCATAATACCGGCAATATTTACAGCCATACTATTTCACTCGTTTAAACAAAGAAAAATACTATTTACAATAACACTCATACTCCTTTTGCTTCCAATTTATTATCCTTTCATTGCCTATTTTCTTAATCTCTATCGGATTGAATAGATTTTTTTATAATCTGATGATTTTGGACTTAAATGTTTGCTTCGCATTCACCGCGCGCACAATCGGTCATAGACGATGTTGTTTGCATCAATCTGTCGGATTGTTTGCGCGGTGTCGCGGTCGTAATCGGCGTAAATCGGCTGATACAGCTCACAAAATCCGCCGCCTGTAAGTGTCGTGCAGCCGCTTGACAACAGCAGGATTGTCCAAATCGGCACGCGCTTTGCGCGCCATTGCTTCGGCTTTTGATTGTTTGTCGGTTGCTTCATTTTTTTCCTTTTGCCGTCCTGCGCGAAAAGCGAAAATCATTCCGCCAATCAGCAGAACGGCTTGAGCTGTCAGAATAACGGTCAAATCAGACATTTGTCTGTTTGCCGTCGTTGATTTTGGCGTTGACGATGGACAGCACGTCCAGCACTTTCACGACTTTCGCCAAAACCGCATCGTCTTTTTGCGTCGGCGTTGCCTTGACGATGATTGATGCCGCCGCCACAACCGTTCCGAACCAAAACAGCACCGTTTCAAAGATTTGTCCCAAGTTTTCCATGATTTTTCCTTCCGTGTAACAATAAATCGGGGCGGAAATCAACCCGCCCCGTCGCAAACAATTCGGCTTCGCGCTTTCGCCGCAGTTTCAAGCCTTTCCACACATAGCCGCCCGCGTAAACCCAGCGCATCAGTTCCTGCGGCACTTTGTCGTAAGCCCCGTCGTTCAGCACGCGCAGCAAAGTCGACCCCGCAAAATTCCGCCGCCCGACATTGAAAGCAAACGAAATCAGCGCGTCTTTTTGACATTGCTTCAGCGGCACTTTGACCAGCTCCGCCACCGCGGCTTCCGCTTCGGCGACATCTTGGCGCAGCAGTTCTTCAGCCTTTTCTTCGCTGACGCCTGCGGGAAAGCTTTCGCCGCCTTTGACCACGTGCCCGTAGCCGATTGTGCGCCTGCCCGCAACACAAGTGTATTCCAGCGGTACAAAGCTTTCGAACGTTTTGAGCATCGCCAGTCCTTTTTTGCTTATCACGCGCGTTCCCCCTGATTTTTAAACAGAAAGTACACGCGCCCGACCGCATAAACCAGCGTCGCGATGCCGATAAAAAAGCCGACGTATTCGTTAAACACGCCAATCCATGCGGGCGCGGTCAAACCGATGCCGACCGCGCCTGCTTCTTTGACATTCTGCATTTTCCCCTCCTCTACATAAGCGTATCCAGCAAAGACAGCGAGTATTTCAGTTTTGCCGCTTTTCGTTCCGCCCTTGCCTTGCGCAACGTCCTGCGCGCTTCGTCGGCGGTTTGCTTTTTGTTGAAATCCGCTTCCTGTTCCGTTTTTAAATCGTTGTACAACAGCGCGTCGTCATAGGAAGCCGCCGTAACGCCGGACGCCCCGATATTCGCCAAATTTCTGCCGCGCTCTTCGGCGTTTTCGCGGCGCAGTTTCTTTTCGTCCCACGCGTTCTTTTCCAGCAAAGAGCGGACTTCGTCCTTTGCTTCGCGATAAGCGCGCTTTGCGTCTTTCCAATCCTGACGGATTGTCAGAACCTTGGACGCCGTTCCGACAGCGTCTTTGATTTTTTTCGTATCCATTTCATCCTCCTATATTTTATTTGCCGCAACGACGGGAAACACCCCCAAAATCGTCAAAGGCAGCGGCTGATTTTGTTCGATTCGGACAGACACGCCGTTTTCCCAACCGCCCGAATAGGCAACTTTTTTATCCCCCGTAAACAAAGCGGGGGCTTTTCCCATTATATCGTTCGTCTGACGGAAAGACTGCCGTTCACCGCCGTTTTCAATGCCGATTTTAAAGCCGATGCTTTTGTACAAACGCACCAATACGGCAACAATGCGCTTTTTGGCGGTTTCGCCGTCGGCGCCTTGAGTCAGCGGCATCGTTTGCAGAACCGACGCAAAGGGCAAACCGACATGCACGACGTTTGCCGCCGTGTCCAGCACGATTTTGCCGTCTTTGACCGTTTTTTCGTTCTGCACCGCGCCGTCCGCCAAAACGGCAACCGTCTGTCCCTCCAAATAATCAAGCCCCGAAACGACCGAAACGTTTTCCCCGTGAACGGACATCCCGCAGTCCACGAAAAAAGCCTCTTTTGAATCCTGCGCGTCTTCGGGCAAGCCTGTTTCCATTACTTCGATATAGCGGACGGTTTGACCGTTGACGACGCGGCGGACAATCATATAAAGCTCGTCCTTTTCGCCGTCGACGGTCGGCAAAGACGCTATGCTTTCGATGCTTCCGTTTTCCGTTTGAAAAGTGTGCCATGCGGAAACCGATTCCTCGGCTTCGTAAGTCAGCCCTGCCAGCTTGCCGTTTTTCAGCAAGCACCACACCACGGGGACGGGCTCCTGCTGCAGCGCCATTTCCTTGATGCCGCCGAACGTCATGTGCGGCGCCAAAGTCGTCACATCCCGCGCGACATAATCGTCCGAATTGCTGTCGTATTGAAAGGCGCGCACTTTTCTGCCGTAATGCTGAACAAACAAAGTCGCATGACTGACCTTGACGGGCTGAACAGCTTCGCTGCCGAACGTCGAATGCCGCTGAACTTTGACGTTCAAAGGAAGCGACGTATCCCCGCCGTTCGCCGTCAGCGTAAAGTCCGCCCCGATGGTTCCGATTGCCAAAGTCCTGCCCGACGACAGCCAGCAAATGTCGTTGATTTGGTCGGACGACAATTCGCACCCGTAGCCGTATTCCGCCGTCACGCTTGCATCGGCGGCTGTCGGCGAAAAGGTTTCGTATTGTCCGACCTTGGAGGCGTAAACGCCGTTTCCCTTTCCCAAAACAAGCCTTTGTTCAAAAAACGTCACCGCATTCGCATAGCCTGTCGTTTTGGAAAACACGCCCAACCGCCAAAACTTCGTCGCCGTCGTCGCCAAAAAAGGAAAACCGTCCGTCCCGACCGCTTTGACAACCGTTTCGCCGACATATTCCGTAATCGTCGCGCACCCCCATTGCACATCGGGCTTGTTCGCATGCATCAAACGCACTTGGCGCCCGACATCGGTCGCTTTGAACAGCGCCGCGGAAGCCGTCAAAGTCATCGTCCCCGTCACAGCCGACGGCGTAATCGAGATATTGCCCGCGTTGACGGGCAAATACGGACCGTCAATCATCGTGAAATCGCTCAGGCGCCAATCGTTTTCCGCATAGCGGGTCAAAGTTTTCAGCGGAAAGTCCTTGTGCACAATGAAAACAACGTCGCCCGACTGGGAAAAATACAAACCGTCCAAGTAGGATTCCGTGTACGGTGTTTCGATTTCATAGGGCAAACCGTCTTTCACAACCGCCTGCCCGTGATTGAAAAATCGGATGTATCCGTCGCCGAATTCCAACAAATACGCCTGCGTTACGGAAAATTGGAACGCATACAGACGTGTTTTTTTGGCGTTGTCTTTAACGGCTGAAACAAAGCGCGTTCCGCCGCGGCGGGATACGGGTCCCTGCACCGACGGAACAAAGTTCTGCAGCACTTGACATGCGCCGCCGTATTCTTCGGTATCGATTCGCCCGCTCATCAAAGCGGAAATTTCGCCCGTGTTGAAACGGACAAAGCCCAAAGTGCCGCTCATCACAACCTCGCTTCCAGCCAGCCGCGCTGGGTATAAGCATCCTGCACGCCCTCCATGGCGGACGCGGTTTTCGCCTGCTGTACGAAAGCCTGATATTCCTTGTTCAGCATGTCTTTCAGCGTGACCGACGCCGTCAAAGGCACAGCCAGTTCAGCCCCCAGCTTCAAAGCCAGCGCTTCGACAAACATCGGATCGAACAGCGTCGCGTCATCAACGCGCGTAATGCCGACAAAGCGCAGTATCGGCGCATTGTACAAAATCGTCTGCCCCTCGACCTGATAGGGCAGTTCCTCTTCCGTCCGCCAAACGCGCAGGCAATCGACAGGCAAAGCGAATTGAAAGTCGTAGCCATAAACGGGCTTGTCTTTCAGCGGCGCCAACACATAACGCTTCAAAGCGAACCGCCACGGATACGACCGCAGCACAAAGTCGCGCGTATCGGCGTACAAAGCCTTGCAGTATCGGGCGGCTTTGGTGTCGTCGTTCAGCGACAGCACCGTCAGTTCGTCGCCGATTTTCGCCAAAGCGCGGTTGCACAAAGCAACGATGGAAGTCATCTTTTGTTCCTTTCCTGATATAAAAAAACAGCGGCGGAGATTTCTCCCCGCCGCGTGATGAAAATCATTCTTTGCAGTTGATTTTGACGACCAGCTCTTCCTGCATGCGGGTCGCGCCGATAGCCATTTCGTAATACACCTGCGTTGCAAAGCATTTGTCGTCGCGTTCCGTGATTTTGCCGACAATGTCTTCGCCGATGCCCAGTTTGACGCCTTCGCTCTGAAAAGCCAGACACGACCGCCCGACGGCGGCGGGACTGTCGCCCGTCGACATAACCGTCGGCAAAATCAGCGAACCGTCGGCTTTTTTCGCGTTCAGCTGAACGAACTTAAAGCCCATGAATTCGTCGATTTCCCCGCGGACAAGGGCTTTCGCGGCGGCATAGTCGGCGGAAGTCACTTTCGTTTCGCTCAGCAAATCGTCCAGCTGCTGAGCGGACAGAACGATATAGCGCCCCTCGGACGGCGCGTCGTTTTTATCGAACAAACGCTTGACTTCGCGCAGTTTGTCGAACGTGAATTTGGAAGCGCACGCCGCATCGACAATCTGCGACGGCGGCAATTCGACCTCGGTCGCCCCCGTTTCGCCCGTGTACGCCGTTCCCAAAGCGGCTTCGACAATCGCTTCGTCCATCGCGCGCCCCATCGCCCAAGCGGCGGCGTTCGCATAGTCGTTCGTCGGGTCAATCAGCATACGCACTTTGTCGTCGTTGTCGATTAAATCCGCCCAATGATAAGTGTCCAAACTCAAACGGCGGCGTTTGTGAGGCGTATCGGACTGCGGCGTCGCGGCATGGCGCGTCGTCTTTTTGACTGCGGCGACCTGCCCGATTTGGTCGATGAAAGCCGCCTTGCCGCGCACGCTTTCGAAACCGACCAAGTTGCGCAATTTCGACCCTTTCTGCTGTACCAAAGCCTGAATGTTTGCGCTGTACTGGTCAACAAAAGAAGTGGTAATCTGTGTACTCATTTAAATTTTCCTTTCAGTTTTCAATCAACAAAAAAAGCCCCGTTTCAAAACGGAGCCTTTCAAAAAAGCGTTTATTCGGAATCAATCTTCGTTGAACAAACGCTTGCGCAAAGCGTAAACAGCCTGCACGGTTTTGGCATGATCGGGATGTTGCGCCTGCATATAGGCGGGATTGGCGGTCAAGCCCGCGATTTCGGCTTTCAGTCGATCGGCGGACGGCACGGCTGCGGATTTTTCACCGACCAGCCCTCGGTCCTCCCCCGCCGCATCGGCAAGCCGCATCAAAAACGCGACGATTTCACGGCAGTTGCTCAAGCCCGTTTCGTTCAAAAATTCAGCAAAGCCGTCACCGCCGTATTTGCGCACAAGCTCGGCCGCGCCGCGGCGGCGGCGGTCGAAATCGCGTCCGAACTGACGGCGCAAATCGGCTTCCACCTCCTGCACATAGCCTTCGGCGTCGCCGTCCAGTTCCGCGGCGAATTCTCGCACGCCGTCTTCAATCCAGCCCCAAACGCCCGACTCCTGCCGTTCGTCCAGCCCCAGATTTTCCGCCAAATCGTGAAATTCGGCTTTGTCTTCGTCATCGATAAAGTCGTTTACGTTACTCATTATTTTTCCTTTCAGCTTGTTGCAATAAAGTAACCAACCGCTTTTCATCGCAAGCGGTCATTTTCAAAATATCCAGAAAAGCGGCGCGCTTTCCGTCGTAGAACGCGCTGATTGCCGCACCCGACACGTCGGTTACGGGGGACAGCATGCGGCATTTGACCGCCAAATCCTCCAAAACCGCCTGCCCGTTTTCGGATAAAAAAACAGCCTTGTAAGCTTGCGTCAGCTCCAAGGCTTTTTTGGCTTTCTCCCGTCTGTCAAACATCGGTGTTTTCCTTTCGCACCGTATGCAGCAAATCGTCCGAAATGCCGTACATTTGCGCGATTTTGCGAACTGTTTTCGGAACGTCGAACACCGCCGCCGCATCGGGCTGCAATTTCAAAAAGCCCTCCGCCAGTTCCAAAGTCTGCACCATTGCTTGCGCTTCGACCTGCCTTTGCGCCAAAGACAGCGGCGACAGATACGATACAGCGGGCGTTTTTCCGTGCAAAGCTTCGGGCAGCGGAGGCAGTTTGCCATGCCGTATCAGCAAACCGAACACGCGCTCCATCATCGGATTCAGCAATTCGGTTTGGATTCGCCCGAACACGGGACCCAACAGCCGCATTTTCTCTTCCGTTCTGTGCAAGACCTCGGTCGCGGTCATTTGCGCGTCTTTGGTCGTCATCAGAACGTCATTGTAAAAAGCGGTGCGCAGTCGGGCGCGGATTTCGTTCATCATATCCAGTCCGATGCCCGAATTCGCCCCCGACGAAAACGGCTTCGGCGGTTCGCCGTTATAGCGGATAACACCGCCCGGAACGGTCGCCAGCGGCGAAAACTGGTCGTCGTCGCGCACCAGCACGGGCGGACGGTTCGCCAGTTGCGCCGCAATCAGCGTTTCGCGCATCATCTCCTGCAGCATTTTAATATCGGGCAACGCCGAAAAAGCGGGCGACCGTCCGTAGACTTCGCCGCTTGCCTTGCTCCACCGCGCAACCGACAACGGCATTTCCTCGAATCCGCCCGAAAACAGCACCGTTTGACTGTCTTTCAGTACATACGCCGACAAAATCGGTTTTTGAAAGACCGCACCTTTTTCATACAGCGGATTGGGCAAAACGGCATGAATGATTTCACATTCTTCGTCTTTGCCCTGCCTGTATAAAAATTTCAGCCGTTCGGGCAGAACGGCTTCTCCCCACGTTTTGGCGATTTTCGACACGGACAAACGAAAGACGCGATACACTTCGTCCACTTGCCCCGCCGCATTTTCGGCAATGAACAGCTCGCCCAAAAAACGGGATTGAAACAGCAGACAATCCTTGTCTTCGTTCCACCCGACATACAGCCCAGCCGTTCCCAGCACCGCCAAATCCAAATAAACTTCGTGGATGTTGGTGGCAAAAGCCGCCGCAGGGCGCGCGATTTCATCGGCAATGACACGCTCCGCCTGTTCCAGCCATTGACGGACGGGCTTGCTTCCCGACGCTTTCGACGTTTGCAAAGCAAACCATTTTCCCGCGGGATTTGTCATCAATCCGTGCAGTCCCGCCGCCAGCAGTTCAGCCGCATTGATTGCCGTCGTTTCGAACAGCTTGCGCGTTCTGGAACTTCCGGCCGTCCGCATGACCGTAAAATCGGCTTTTCGCGGCAAGACCAATTCTGAAATTTCCTGCCACGACTTTTCAAAATTCAGCCGCTCGCTTTTCAAAGCGGCGACTTTGTCAATCACCTGCTTTGCCAAAGAAACGATTTCTTCCATTTTACAATCCCAACAAACTTTTGCGGCCGCCTAAACCGACAGCGTTTTTTCCGCCCAGCAATCCGGCAAATATCACGTTTGTTTTTTTGTTACGGCGGCGTTTTTCGTCCAGCCGGTTCAAAAAATCGTTTTTTTCGGCTTCGGCAGCTTGCTGTTCGGCTTCGCGTTTTTCCTGTTTGTCGGCTTGCCGTTCCGTTTTCGCGTCGTTCAGCGTTCTGCGCGCCGATTCCGCCATTTGGAAATTCATTCCCAAAACCGCCGCGGGATTGACGGCATTGCTTACCATTTTTCTGACGATTTTCTTCAGTTTCATTTTTTCCTCCTTGGATAAAAAAAAGACGCCTGCAAAAACAGACGTCTTCATACGCACTTGGCGCATTGTATTAACAATATGTCATAACTTTTTCAGATTGTCAATACATTTTGTTATACATTATTTGCTCATTCCCGCTTTGGCTTTCAAAACCGCAGGATTGATAACGGTTTTCTTGTCGCGGTTTTCCTTCTTTTCCGCGATTTTTTCGGCTGCGGCGGCTTGGCGGCTTTCAATCGTCGGCAAAGGCTGCACTTCCGGCACAACTTTTTTCGGCATATAGTTAAAGTGCGGACGCATCACCAAATCCAGCTTGTTTTTCATTTCCTCGTTCTGGTCTTTGGAATAATCCAGTTTGTAAGGACGATAGCAGTTGGCATAGATGTTGTTGAACCGTTCGAATGAAACCGTTTTAGCATCTTCCGTGCTGAAAAACTCCTGCGTTTCCTTTTCGGACAGATACGGCTTGCCGTTGCAGGTGCAGACTTTCTGCACCACGTCGTTCACGGGCACTTCGCGCATAAACGCCTTGTCTTCCTCTTCGCGCGTGCAGTTGCTTTTGCGCTGACGCACCATTTTGATATACAGGCAGTCATAGCTGTCGCGGGTGCAGTAATCGGTGAACCAGCCTTTGAAAGCGGCTTTGTACGCTTCGCCGTTTTCCAGCCCGCCTTGAACGGCGGCGTTTTGGAACGGGTTGACAAAGTGCGGATCTTTTTCGCGCAGGCTTTCCAACGGTTTGTCGTTGCCCTGCATCGCCAATTCGTAGCACGCGGCGCACGATGTCGCGGACGCGTCGGCTTCAATGGCGGCTTGGTTTTGAATATATGTTTTCGGCGTATCCAGCAAAGCATCCAGCAAAATGCCTTTCTGGAACTGCTGGGCATGGCGCAATTCGTGCGCCGCCGTTCCGATTAAGCGGTCGTGCGAGCTGGTCGGATTCAAACGCAGGTGGTTTTTCACCTCGTCATACGAACCGTAAGCGCGCATCGCCCCGTCGAAAGCGACCGTCGTTTTGTGTTCGACGGCATCGGCAATCAGCTGTTTGCCGATTTTGCTTTTCGCCAGTTCGTCCATCACGGCTTTGATGCGGGACGCTTCTTCTTCGTTTGCGGCGTTGATAATAGGATATTCCATTTTTCTGCCCTTTTGTCGAAAATTTTGTTTATTTCTGACAATGATTGTACATTTTCACAAAAACGATGTCCAGCAAAATAATCTTAAAATCCTTGACTTTTTTCCGATAAACGCTTTAATCGCCTTACTTGACGAAAAAAGGAGCCGTTCATGCTGAAATTTGAAATCGAAAAAACCGTCGGACGGTCGCGGCTGGGCAAACTTCACACCGCGCACGGCGTTGTCGAAACCCCCGCGTTCATGCCCGTCGGCACGGTCGGCACGGTCAAAGCGATGATGCCCGAATCGGTTGCCGAAACGGGCGCGCAAATTCTGCTGGGAAACACCTATCATCTGATGTTGCGCCCCGGCGCGGACAGAGTCCAGCGGTTGGGCGGTCTGCATAAATTTATGAACTGGAACAAACCGATTCTGACCGATTCGGGCGGCTTCCAGGTCATGTCGCTGTCCAAACTGCGCAAAATCACCGAAGACGGCGTCGATTTTCGCTCCCATCTGGACGGCAGTCTGCACCGCCTGTCCCCCGAAATTTCCATCGGCATCCAGTACAAACTGGACAGCAATATCACGATGTGCTTTGACGAATGCCCGCCCTATCCCGCGGATAAAAAGTACGTCGCCGATTCGACCCGCCGTTCGATGCGCTGGGCAAAACGGTCGCGCGACGCGTTCGTCGACCGCGACGGCTACGGCATTTTCGGCATTGTTCAGGGCGGCATCCACGAAGATTTGCGCCTTGAATCCTGCGAATCGCTGACAAACATCGGCTTTGACGGCTACGCTTTGGGCGGCTTGGCTGTCGGCGAAGGACAGGAACTGATGTTCGACACGATTTCGTTCACCACGCCGCATCTGCCCGACGAAAAGCCGCGCTATTTGATGGGCGTCGGTCGCCCGTCCGACATCGTCGGCGCGGTTCTGCGCGGTGTCGACATGTTCGACTGCGTGATGCCCAGCCGTTCGGGCAGAACGGCGCAGGCTTTCACCCGCAACGGCGTTTTGAACATGCGCAACGCGTGCCATATCGACGACGACCGCCCGATTGACCCGCTGTGCCGCTGCCCCGCCTGCCGCAATTACAGCCGCGCGTACATTCACCACTTGTTCCGCGCGCACGAAATCTTGGGCGCAATGCTCTTAACATGGCACAATCTGACCTATTATCAGGATTTGATGCGGGGCATCCGTCAAGCGATTCGCGAAGACAGACTGGAAGAGTTCGCCAAAGGCGACTTTTCATGACCAAACCGCCGATAACCGAACAGCGCCGCCGCAACGGACCGGCATTGTTCGGTTCGGACGCGCGCAAAATCATCGCCCCGATTTTGGGCAACCGCGGCTTTGTCCAAGCCGATTTGCTCGCCCATTGGGGGGATATTCTCGGTTCCGCTTTGGCGCAGGGCATTTTCCCTTTTTCCATCCGTTTTCCCAAAGGCGGACATCAAAACGCCGTCCTGCACGTCAAAGCGGTTTCGGGCGCGTTCGCCATGGCTTTTTCAGCGCAAACGCCCGAAATTCTGTCCCGCATCAACGCTTACTTCGGCTATCCCGCGGTTGCGGAATTGCGCATTGTGCAGGGCGCGCCGCCGCCCCCGCCGCCGAAACCGAAACGCCCCAAGCCCGACGCGCAAAAACAGCTCGCCGCCCAACAGTTGACGGCAAATATCGACGACGACGCGTTGAAACAAGCCCTGATAGAACTCGGTTCGTTTCTGCACGACGCAAAATAACGGTTTACCGCCGCTTAAATCTGTTATAAAAAGGGATAAATTCCATTTTAAAGGGACAACCACCATGAAAACTTTCGGCAAATCTTTTTTAATCGGCGCCCTGCTGACTTTGGCGGGAACGCAAGTCTGCCTCGCCGACGGCGGATTCATCGAAAAAATCAAATCGTTTTTCGCCAAAAAGCCCGTTCAGACCGAAGCCGTCGCCGAATCGGCGGAAAAGGCTGAAACGCCCGTCAATCCCGATGCTCCGACGTTCGATTTTTCGGAACAAAGCCTCGGCTCGCCCGACGCCCCGCTGAAAATGCTGGTTTTCACGTCGCTGACCTGCCCGCATTGCACGAACATGCATCTGAATTTGATGCCGATGCTGAAAGCGGAATACGCCGACACCAACCGCGCGCAGATTATTTTCATGGATTTCCCGCTGGAACCGCGCGCCATGGCGGGTTCTTTGGTCGCGCACTGCCTGCCCAAAGACGAATATCTGCCCTTTATCGACACGCTGTTTGCGCATCAAATGCAATGGGCTGTCGCCCCCGATTTGAACGAAGCGCTTGCTCCTTACGCCAAACTGGCGGGAATGAGCGAAGCCAAGATGAAAGCCTGCATTTCGGATGAAAAAGCAAATAAAGAACTGATGCGAATCCGCAATCTGAACGCCATGCAGTACAAAATCCAAGCCACGCCGACTCTGGTCATCCGTTTCGGCAAAAAATCGGAAATGCTGGTCGGGTTGCCGGGAATGCAGGACGTCGCGGAAACCGTCAAAAAACTGACCGATCCGAACTATGTTCC
>CAVCSV010000025.1:0-18582 GCA_963604715.1 Limosilactobacillus gorillae | reverse complement strand
GTCCAAACCCGAACACAAGCACTAAGTCGAACTTTTCTTGACTTTTTCGCCAAGGCTCCGTATCTTAACCGACAGGCAAACATGTCCGAAAACGAACATGAACGACTGCAAAACATTGCCGAACGATTGGCTGTTTTGAAAACTCAAAACGCCTCGAATCACACTCCGTCTTCATCGGCGGGCGCGGCAATCGGGCGGTTGATGTGGATAGCGTTCAACGTCGTATCGGATTTGATTGCGGGCGTGATTTGCGGCTTGGGTTTGGGCTACGGCTTGGATGTTTGGCTGGGAACGCGTCCCGTTTTCATCGCCGTGTTTTTGGTGTTAGGATGTGCCGCGGGACTTTTGAACGCCGTTCGTTTTTTGAAAAATTTCGAACAGCGCCGCTTGGAAAAAGAATCGCGCGCATCGCAGAAGGAATAGAGTTGTGTCCGGACCGATAGAACAATTTGAAATCAAACCGATAATCGCGCTGCCGAAAGTGGACGGCGTGGATTTGTCGTTTACGAATTCGTCGTTGTTTATGGCGTTGGGCGTCGCCGTTTCCGCGGTGTTTTTCATTTGCGCGATGCATAAAAAACAGATGATTCCGTCAAAACTGCAGTCCGTTGCGGAAATGGTCTATGAACTGATTACGGGCATGGTGTCCGAAATGATTGGGGCGGAGGGGCGCAAATACGTTCCGTTCATCTTTACGATATTCACGTTTATCGTAATGGGCAACCTGCTGGGGCTTTTGCCGTACAGCTTCACCTACACCAGCCATTTTGCGGCGGTGGGGGCGTTGTCCGTGTTTTCGATTTTGATAACGGTCGTCATCGGGTTGAAAAAACGCGGATTGAACTGGTTTACAAACTTTTTCCCGCACGGCACGCCTTGGGCGATTGCTCCGATTTTGATACCGATTGAGATTATATCGTTTTGCTCGAAACCGTTCAGCCTAACCGTCCGTCTGACGGTGAACATGATGGTCGGACACATTATGTTGAAAGTCATCGCGGGCTTTATCTACGATTTGAGCTTTTGGGGCGGATGGTTGCCGTTGGCGTTCATCGGCTGTCTGACATTGTTTGAAATGATGATAGCCGTACTGCAAGCCTACATTTACACCATTTTGACCTGTGTTTATCTGAACGATGCGCTACACGCGCATTGATTCGACGTTGCAAACCGTGCTTTTGTTAAGGAGATAAAAAAAATGGAAGCCAATTACATGCAATATATCGCCGATGCGGCGAAGTTTTTTGCGGCGGCGTTGTGCGCTTTGAGCATGAAAACCGCGGCGGAAGGCGTTTCCAAAATCTGGATTACCATGATTGAAACCGTGGGTCGCAACCCGACGGTGAAAAACGACGTCAACGCGTTCGGTCTGATCGGCTTTGCGGCGACGGAAGCGATTGCGCTGTACGCGTTGGTTATCGCGTTGATTATGCTGTTCCTGTAATCGTTTTACAATCGAGGTTTGCCGATGTTGCCGCAACTGGATCCGACGTGGTACGCGTCCCAAAGTTTTTGGCTGCTGATTACGTTTTGCGCGATGTTCGTCGTAGTATGGCGTTTTGTCATGCCGCTGATGCGCGCGACGGTTGACGCTCGGCAAACCCGATTGGAAACGGATTTAAAGACGGCGGAGGATTTGAAAAACCAAGCCGAAGCCCTCTTGAAACAGTATGAAGCCGCCATGGCTGACGTGAAAAAACAGTCGCAGGAAATTCTGGCAAAGGCGCAGGAGGAAATTACCGCGTCTTTGGCGCAAACGGAAAAGGATTTCGACGTCCGTCTGGCACAGCGGCTTGCGGCAAGCGAACAACAGCTTGAAGCGGCGAAAGCCGAAGCCCTGCAGAACGTTCGTCAAATCGCAACGGATTTGACGGGCGAAATCACGCAAAAAATCACGGCGACCGTGCCGACGGCGGCGGAGCTGTCCGATGCCGTCGATTCGGTGTTAAAGGAAAACAACTCATGATTATTTCCCCCGCTTTTGCCGCCGAAACGGCATCCCATCACGGCAGTATGTTCCAAGATCCGACTTTCTGGGTCGGTTTGGCGTTTTGCCTGACGGTCGCTTTGTTGGTCAAACTGGCGGGAAAATCGGTTTCAGCCGCCCTGCAGGCGCGTGCCGACAAAATCGCGCACAAGCTCAACGATGCGTCGCAGTTGCGTTCAGATGCGCAAAAAATGCTGGACGACTATCGGGAAAAACATCAAAACACGGAACAGGAAATCGAATCCGCGCTGAAACGCGCCCGTGCCGATGCCGAACATCTGAAAAAGAACATTCAGGCGGACTTTGACGCCAAATTGAAAAACAAAGAATCCGTTGCGGAACTGCGCTTGAAACGTGCGGCGGACGAAGCCTCCGAAGAAATCCGCGATTCGGCGGTGTCTTTGTCGCTGAAAACGGCGGAAAAGATTTTGCGCGGCAAACTGAGCGGCGACGCGGGCAAAGCGTTTTTGAATCATGCGATTGACACCCTGCCCCAAGTCCTGTCCAAAAAAGATTTATAGACATTTCCCCAAAATCGGCGGATACTTGATTCCGTTTTTCCAAGGACGGCATCAATGACTTCATTGTACGAAAAATTTATGGCGGCGGGTTCGGTCAAAAGCCTTTTGACGGGACAGGAATATCCGTCCGCTCAACAGCCGCCCAAACAAAATGGGGCGAACTCTGCGCCCGCCCCCGATTTAAAAGAAGAAAAACAATCCGATTAAGCTTTCAGCCGTTTTTCGACCGACGCCGCATGCGCGGTCAGTCCCTCGGCTTTTGCCAGCAGAACGGCGGCTTGCCCGATTTCATCCAGCGTTTCGGCGGTGCAGGACAAAATCGTCGACCGTTTCATAAAAGTCTGCACGCCCAGCCCCGACGAAAACCGCGCGCTGCGGGCGGTCGGCAAAACATGGTTCGGTCCGCCGACATAATCGCCGACGGCTTCGGGCGTATGCGTCCCCAAAAAGATTGAACCCGCGTGATGAACCGTTTTGCACAATTCTTCGGGTTCTTTGACGCACAGCTCCAAATGTTCGGGCGCGACACGGTCGACCAAAGCCCCCGCCTGCTCTTTCAAATGTTCCACAACAAAGATTGCGCCGTTGTTTTCCCAGCTTTGGCGAGCGATTTTTTCACGGCTCAAAGTCGGCAGTTGCGCTTCGACTTCAGCTTTGATTTTCTCGGCAAAATCCGCATTGTTTGTTACCAAAATCGACTGCGCGGAAACATCGTGCTCGGCTTGGCTCAGCAAATCGGCGGCAATCCATTCGGGATTGGCGGATTGATCGGCAACCACCATAATTTCGGACGGCCCCGCAATCATATCGATTCCGACTTTGCCGAACACCTGCCGCTTTGCCGCCGCCACATAAGCGTTCCCCGGACCGACCACCATGTCGACGGGCTCAATCGTTTCCGTTCCGTAAGCCAAAGCGGCAATCGCCTGCGCCCCGCCGATTTTGTAAATCTCGTCAATTCCGACACAGTCCGCGGCGGCAAGCACCAACGGATTGATTTTCCCGTCGGGTGTCGGCACAGCCATTACGATACGCTTCACTCCCGCGACTTTGGCGGGAATCGCGTTCATCAGCACGGACGACGGATAAGCCGCCGTTCCCCCCGGCACATACAGCCCCGCAGAAAAAACGGGCGTCCACCGCCACCCCATCAAAGCGTCCGTTTCGTCGTTGAAAAAATGGCTTTCAGGCATTTGCTTTTCGTGAAAAGCCTCAATGCGTTCCGCCGCCAAATAAAGCGCGTCCAAAACGTCTTTGTCGCACGCCGCCACCGCTTTGTCGATTTCGGCTTGACTGACGCGCATCGTCGCGGGCATCAAATCCACGCGGTCGAATTTCTGCGTATAAGCGCACAGCGCTTCGTCGCCCTTTTTGCATACATCCGCAATGATTTCCGCCACAACCGTATTGACATCGGCGGCGGTTTCGCGCTTGACCGACAGAAAAGCTTTGAATTTTTCCTCAAAATCCTTGTCCGTCGACAATAAAAACAAAGTCATTGTACAGCCTCCTTAAAAGTTTTCAGCCATGCCGTCATTTCATCGGGGCGGGTTTTGAAAGCCGTTCTGTTCATAATCAAGCGCGCGGAAACATCCATAATCGGGTCGATTTCAACCAGCCCGTTCGCTTTCAGCGTCGCGCCGGACGACACCACATCGACAATGCGGTGACACAACCCCACCGTCGGCGCCAGCTCCATCGCGCCCGACAATTTGACACATTCGGCTTGAATCCCTTTGCTTTGATAGTATTTCTTCGTAATGTTCGGATACTTCGTCGCCACGCGGATATGCCCCGCGCGGTCAAAGCCGTTTGCATTGTACCCGACGGGCGCGGCAGCGGCCATGCGGCA
This sequence comes from Limosilactobacillus gorillae, assembly GCA_963604715.1. Classification (GTDB taxonomy): domain Bacteria; phylum Pseudomonadota; class Alphaproteobacteria; order CAAGCB01; family CAG-977; genus UBA2903. The sequence goes on along the minus strand of CAVCSV010000025.1, from coordinate 14,222 downwards.
TTTTCCGACTCCTAAATCCAGCGGTGCATAAATTTCGGAGTAATCGAATTCCTCCAACACATCATTGCCGCACACGCCGATTTGCGCCGCGCCGAACGCCACAAAAGTCGCCACGTCGAAACTGCGCACGCGGATAAGCTCGACATTTTCACGGTTGGTCTTAAAGCGCAACAGCCGCGACTTGTCGTCGAAAAAAGCGTCCTCGGGCTGAATGTCCGCCTTTTTCAAAACGGGCATCAGCTCGTCCAAAATGCGCCCTTTCGGCAAAGCCATAATCAGATGAGTCATTTCACTCTCCGGGAATGCGTTCGATAATCGCGCCGCACGCCGACAGCTTTTCTTCCAAATGCTCATACCCGCGGTCAAGGTGGTATACGCGGTTGACAATCGTTTCACCCTCGGCGACCAGCCCCGCCAAAACCAAGCACATCGACGCGCGCAAATCGGTCGCCATGACCTCCGCGCCCGACAGCTTCGGCACGCCGCGCACAATGGCGGACGACGGACCTTGAACATTGATGTTCGCCCCCATGCGCGCCAATTCGGGAACGTGCATAAAGCGGTTTTCAAAAATCGTTTCCGTAATCAAAGACGCGCCGCTTGCCGTCGCCAGCAAAGCCGTCATCTGCGCTTGAACGTCGGTCGGAAATCCGGGGTAAGGCTCCGTCATCACATCCGTTCCGATAAGGTAAGCGTTTTCCGCGTCGGCGATAAAGCCGTTTTCCGTTTCCTGCAAATCGACGCCGCAGTCGACCAAAATGCGCGCCACAGCCGCCATATCGTTCAAATTCGCGTCAACCAGCTCGATTCTGCCGCGGGTGATTGCCGCCGCAATCGCATAGGACGCCGCTTCGATGCGGTCGGAAATAATGCGGTGGGTCGCCTTGTGCAAACGGTCGACGCCCTCAATGGTTATCGTGTCTGTCCCCGCGCCCGTGATTTTCGCCCCCATCGCAATCAAGCACTTCGCCAAATCGGCGATTTCCGGTTCGCGCGCAGCGTTGCGCAGCACGGTCACGCCGTCCGCCAAAGTCGCCGCCATCATAATGTTCTGCGTCCCGCCGACGGTTACTTTCGGAAACACGATTTCCGCGCCGTGCAAACGACCGTGAGCGTTCGCAACAATGTAGCCCTCTTTGATTTCAATCGTCGCGCCCATTTTTTCCAAAGCGGACAAGTGCATGTCCACAGGGCGCGTCCCGATGGCGCATCCTCCCGGCAACGATACTTTCGCCTTGCCGAACCGTGCGGTCAATGGTCCCAAAACCAAAACGGACGCGCGCATCTTGCGCACAATGTCATAGGGTGCTTTCAGGTTGAAAATATGTCCGCCGTCAAAGCACAAAGCCCCGCCCGCTTCGTCGGTCATCGTCAGTTTGACGCCGTGCTGGGACAATAAAGCGGTCATCGTCATAATGTCCGCCAAATGCGGCAGATTCGTCAAAGTCAGCACTTCGTCCGTCAACAAAGACGCCGCCATTAACGGCAAAGCGGCGTTTTTCGCCCCGCTGATGGCGATTTTCCCCTTTAAAGGAACGCCGCCGACGATTCTGATTCGATCCATGACCCCAATCCCAAAGTTTAAAAAAAACGATACAGATTTTTATCGCAGGGGCGGCTTAATCGCAAGCTTTATTTGCGTTTTCGGCTTGCCGTTCCTTTTGTTCCAGCAGCTTTTGACGTTCTTCGACCTGCTTTTTGCGCAAAATCAAATTTCTGCGCAGCATTTCGGCTTGCTTTTGGAATTTGGCGTCTTGTTTTTCACTGTCAACCATGGAAAATCTCCTTTTTGTCAAGGATTGCAAAACCCCGTCCGCCTGACAAGCAAAAAAAACAGCCCCGACGGATTTTTTGCTTGCACAAAGGGAATAATTCTTATATATCTCTGTCTGTCGCCGCTGTAGCTCAGTGGTAGAGCACTTCCTTGGTAAGGAAGGGGTCGCGTGTCCGATTCACGCCAGCGGCACCATTTAAAACAAACCCCGCTTTTGCGGGGCTTTTTTATGTTGTATCCTCCTCTTGCCCCGTCAGGCGGCAAACTGGCTGTTGTACAAATTCGCGTAAAATCCGCCTTTTTCAAGCAATTCGGCGTGCGTGCCGCGTTCGACGATATGCCCCGAATCCATCACCAAAATCAAATCGGCGCGGCGAATGGTCGAAAGCCTGTGCGCGACGACAAAGCTTGTCCGCCCTTTCATCATTTCGTCAAACGCTTTTTGAACGTAAATTTCCGTGCGCGTGTCAATCGAACTGGTCGCTTCATCCAAAATCAGCATGGACGGCAACGACAGCATCGCGCGCGCGATGCACAACAGCTGTTTCTGTCCTTGCGACAAACTGCCGCCGTCTTCGCCGATAACGGTATCGTACCCGTCGGGCAAGCGTTTGATAAAGCCGTCGGCGTGCGCGGCGACCGCGGCGGATACGATTTCGTAATCGGATGCCAGCGGCTTGCCGTAAGCGATGTTTTCCCGCACCGTTCCCGACTTCAGCCACGTTTCCTGCAACACCATGCCGAACGCCGCGCGCAGGCTGTCGCGCGTCATCTTTTCAACGTTTGTTTTGGAAACGGAAATACTGCCCGAATTGACGTCGTAAAACCGCATCAACAGGTTGATTAAGGTCGTTTTGCCGCACCCCGTCTTGCCCACAATCGCGATTTTCTGCCCCGTTTTGACATTCAGCGACAAATCCTCAATCAGCTTGATTTCGGGAACATAAGAGAAGAATACATGTTCCAAATCGACCGTTCCGTCCGCGTGTCCAAGGACTTTCGCATCCGCCGCGTCGGGCGTTTCGGGTGTCGCGTCGATAATCTCGAACAACCGTTTTGCGGACGCCAGCGCGCTTTGCAGTTCGGCAATCACGCCCGAAATTTCGTTAAACGGTTTGGTGTACTGATTCGCATAACTTAAAAAGCAGGACAACTGCCCGACGGTCAAAACGCCCGCAACCGCGCTTAACGCCCCGACAATGCCGACCAAAGTATACACAACGCCGTTGACAAAGCGCGTGCAGGGGTTTGTGATGGACGAAAAGAACAACGCTTTGACCCCGCAATCCTGCAATCGGGCGTTGATTTCCTCGAATTTTTCGCGCGAACGGGATTCATAGCCGAACGCCTTGACCAGTTTCAGATTGCCGACGGTTTCGTTGATTAAGGCCGTCATTTCTCCGCGCGTTTCGGATTGCACTTTGAAAAATTTGAATGTGCGTTTGGCGATAAAATTCGCGACAAACAGCGACAAAGGCGTAACAAAGACGACAAGCAGTGTGATTTTGACGTTGATAACCGCCATAAATCCGATTGTGCCGAAAATCGTAACAAGCCCCGTAAACAGTTGCGTAAAGCCCATCAACAACCCGTCCGCAACCTGTTCCGCATCGATGGCAACGCGGCTGAGGATGTCGCCGTGCGGCGTCGTGTCGATAAAGCGCAAGGGGACTTTTTGCAATCGGTCGAACGCCTTGACGCGGATGTCGCGCACGGTCAGATAGGTGATTTTGTTTGTGCAAAGCCCCATCAGCCATTGCGACACGGCGGCTATCGCGACGACGCCTGCCAAGACTTCCAAAACGGCTTTCAACGCCTGAAAATCGACAGCGCCTTTGCCAACGACCAAGTCAATCGCGCGCCCTGTCAGCACAGGGGCGTACAGCGTCATCGACACGCTGACAACAGCAAAAAACAGCGCCAAAGCCAGATAGGACAGGTACGGACGCGTAAAGGACAACAGCCGTTTTAACAAACTTTCCTGCATCACGCGACCTCCTCTTTTTCCATTTGCGACAGGCAGATTTCACGGTAAACGGGACAGTTTTCAAACAAATCGTCGTGTGTTCCGATTCCAGCCGCCTTTCCGTCGTCCAGAACGACGATGAAATCCGCGCCGCGCACCGTCGAAATGCGCTGGGACACAAGGAACACCGTCGCCCCTTTGATGTCGTTCTTTATCGCTTTGCGCAGTTTCGCATCGGTCGCAAAGTCCAAAGCCGACGCGCTGTCGTCCAAAATCAAAATATCGGGCGCCCCGACCAATGCCCGCGCGATGGTCAGTCTTTGCCGCTGCCCGCCCGACAGGTTGCGCCCGCCCTGCGCTATCGGCGTGTCGAGCTGTTCGGGTTTGGTCAACACGAACTCTTCACCTTGCGCGATTTTCAAAGCTTGCCAAATTTCCGCGTCCGTCGCGTCGGCTTTCGCCCAGCGCATATTGTCGCGGATTGTTCCTTTGAACAACACGGCTTTTTGCGGCACGACGCCGATTTTGCGGCGCAAGTCGGCAAAGGCGTAATCCCGAACGTCCGCGCCGTCGATTAAAACGCGACCTTTCGTTGTGTCATAGAATCGGGCAAGCAGGTTGACCAAAGTCGTTTTACCCGCCCCCGTGCCGCCGATAATGCCGACCGTCGCGCCTTTGGGAACGGCAAAGTCGATATTTGAAAGGGCTTCCGCTTCGGCGTTTTTATAGGCGAACGACACGTTTTCAAACCGCACGCGCGGCGCGTCCGTTACGGGATTTGCCGTCTTTTCGTTTTCCTTTACCGTCGGGAAAATCGCAAACACGTCGTTGATGCGCGCGGCGGAAGCGGACGCTTTCGTAAACACGACAATCAAGTTTGCCAAAGCGACCAACGCCAGCAAAATCTGCGACATATAGTTGACCAACGCAATCACTTCGCCCTGCGTCAAATCGCCCGCGTTGACTTGAAACCCGCCGCCCCACACAATCGCGATAACCGCCAGATTGACAACGACATACGTTGCGGGGTTCAGCAAAGCCGCGATTTTGCCCGCCGTTACCTGCTCGTCCATCAGCGAAACGCAAGTGTTTTCAAACGATTTATGCTCTTCCTTTTGTTTGGAAAAAGCACGAATCACACGCACGCCCGTCAGATTTTCGCGCACCAGCAGGGACACTTTGTCCATAAAGGATTGGATGCGTTTGTAATACGGGATGCACTTTGCCATGACGAACCAGATGACCGCGCCGATAAGCGGCGTTGCAATCAGAAAAATCATCGCCAGTTTCACATCGACAAAGAACGCCATGACAATCGCGCCGACAACGATGAACGGCGACCGCAAAAACAGCCGCAAACCCAGATTGACGCCCGACTGCGCCTGATTGATGTCGCCCGTCAGCCGCGTAATCAAGGACGGCGTGCCGATTTCGTCCAATTCCGCGTACGACAAATCGCCGATATGGCGGAACAGCGCGCTACGCAACGCCGTGCCAAACCCCATGGATGCTTTGGCGGCAAAAAACTGCGCGGTCAGGGAACACGCCAGCCCCAACAGCCCCAAAGCCACCATCAACCCGCCCATTTTGTAAATATAAGCGGTATCGCCGTTTTTAATGCCGACATCAATAATGCCCGCCATAACCAAAGGCACGAACAGTTCGAAACAGGCTTCCAAAAATTTAAACAGCGGACCGATAACGCATTCTTTTTTGTAAGCGGCTAAAAAGCGGGCAAGCTTGAACATAGCGGAATCCCCGAATTTGAAACGTTTCAAAACTCTTACACTTTTTGCGCCAAAAAGGCAAGCGCCGCCAGCAAAGGACGGCTTTGTTTTACTTGTCGGTTATCAGGCAGGATTTCAAATCTTCCGCCAAGCGGGCGCAAAAACGGCGCAACCGCGCAGCCGTATCGGCAATGTACGTTCTGTAACGCTGTTTGCCGTTGAGCGAAACCTCCCTGTAAATCGGGGCGTACAGCGCCAATTCGGCGTCTTTCGCGCTCAGTTCCGCCCAATAGCTTTGCGCGGCGGGCAAAGTTTCAAAAGACGACAACTGCAGCATTTGAACGGGTTGACCGGCGGGCAGTTTTGCCGCAATCGGCGGCTTCGGCTTTTCGGCGGGCGCCGCGACCAGCGGTCGGGGTTCGGGCTTTTGACGGCTCCATTCCAAGATTTTTTCCCGTTCTTCCGCGGAAATCGCGCTTGTCCGCGCCGTTTCGGAAGGCGGATAGTCGTACGACACTTCCTTGAATCCCTGCGGCGCATTGCGCGACAGGTTCGTTTCCAGCGTGTCCGCCATAGCCGCCACGGTCGACTTCATGGAAAACGACGGCAGAGGGTCGACACCCAGTGCCATAAACAAATCGCTTTCCGCCAGTTTGTAATCGGCAAAAGCCAAATCGCGTTCCAAATGCGTTGTCAGCACGTCGACGGCTTGCAGTACGGCGGTGCGGCGTTCTTCGACGGTTTGCGTCTTTTCGGCGAAAGTTTTTTGCCACAGCTTGTCCGTAACAGCCCCCAAAGAATCCGTCACGCCGAACGCGTCCGCCGCTTGGCGCAGCTGCAAATACGACACGTTGACCTGCGAAATCACGGCAACGGTCAAAGCCTGACGGCGCAACAGCTCCAGCGTTTCCTTGTCCTTGGCGGTGCGAATGGCCTGCGGGCGGGAAAACAGTCCCAGCAAATTCCACGTTACGCCGATGCCCGCATCCGCCCACGTTTTGTTTTTCATGTACGAATTGGAATCGTAGTTCAGTCCCGCCGAAAATTCAATTCCGGGGAAAATACGCAAAATTTCCTTTTTGGCTTCACGTTCGGCAATGCGCGCCTGATAGTCGCCGATGCGCAATTCGGGGCGGTTGACCAAAGCGAAATGTTCCAAATCGATTTGCCCGAATTCACGCACCACGCGGGGCGCGTCCATCGCTTTGGGAATGTCCAGTGAAAAAGCCGTCGCGGGCGGCAAACTCATCAGCGCCGCCAATTCGGCTTTGGATGTCAAAACCTCTTTTTTCAAAACGTTCAGTTTCTGCAACGCCTGCAGCAGCTTTCTTTGTTCCGCCAAATCGGCAACGGTGTTGCCCGACAAGCTTGTCCTGACGGTTTCCTGTTCCAGCGCCGCCGTCAAAGCGTTGACGTCTTCCGCCGCGCGCTGAGCCGCCGCCGCGCGCCAATACGCCGCGCGGACATCGTGAACCAGACGTTGCAAAGATTTGCGGCGGGCTTCTTCGGCGATAAAGCGGCGATCGGACGCCTGTTTGGCGTTGACATAGCTAATGCCGAAATCCAACACGTTGAAAACCATTTGCAAATCGGCTTCGCGCGGATTTTTGTCGGATACAATCAGGCTTTCGCCCCCGTTTGCATCCTTGGCGGAAACGGCAAGACGCTTCGACCGCGTCGTGAACCCGCCCGACGCCGCCAACTGCGGCAGCATATCCATCGTCGCCGAATCGGAAATTCCCGCGACAATCGCCTGCTCCATCGCGTCGACGCGCTGACGGGCGTTGTATTTCACCGCGCGGGCAATGGCTTCGTACAAGGTAATCGGTTTTGATACTTCCTCCTGCCCGCCGAACAAAGCGGCTTTGTCAACATCGGCGCGCGCGGCGCGTTCGGCTATGTCGGTGGGCGAAGTACTGACGGAACACGCCGTCATCCCGAAAGCAATCAAAACAAATCCCAACGTTTTGTACATAAAATATTCCCGTATCCAAAGAATCCCCGAAACCGCAAATCCTGCGGTCGCGTATTCAATAAAGATACAATATATAGCCGTTCTGGCAACAACTTTTTACGATTTTTTAACATTTTCCGACTGAACGGGACAAATGTTTGACAAAATTTTCGAAATTTGCTATTCTGACCGCAATTCAACCGCAAGGGATGCGTTCCAAAATGTCCAACAAAGAATTCATCAACGGCGTTGCCGCTCAATCCGCCTATTCCGACGAACTGCACGAAGTGTTTTCGGATCATTTCGACGACGTAACGCAGCCCGTTTCCGTGTCTTTGGGCGTTTATATGGACGGCAAGCGCATTGACGAAGTCGTCGGCATGCTACGAAAAAACGGCATTGACGCGATGCCTTACTACGACCCGAAAGCGGCGGAAAATCCGAATGCTTTTATCGTTGACGGAACGGGCGTGCGTTCGCCCTTTTTCGAACCGAAAGATGCCGTTCGAGCCGCCGCCGACGTTTTCGAAACGATGAAGCAAAACGGATTGTCGACCAGCCGCGCCCTGCCCGTTACGCGCGACAGCCTGATTCCCGCGATAACGCACGCTTACGACAACAAAACCATTGATGTAGCCCGAAACAACGAATCCGAAGCGGATGTCGACGCTTTTGTGTCAAAACAGCTGAACGCCGTCGGTGAAATGCCCGCCGTCGCTCCGAAATCGGGCAAGCTGTACCGCGGCGGGACTTTGGGCGACAAACCGTTTGCGCTGACTTTTCATCGTTGCCAGCGCGACGCCGCCTATGCGACCAAAGATTTCTCCATGGCGGCGACATACGCCGACGGGGTCAAGGGCGCGGGTCTGCATTACAAGCAAACAGACGGCAAAACCTACGGCTTTATTTACGAATTCGAACCCAAAGAGGGACAGCGCTATTATTCCATGGCGGGCATCGAACGTCCCGAGGGATCCGCGGAATGCGTCGGACACGCGGACAACAAGGACGACTACGAAACGCTGATTGTTCCCGAACGCAACCCTTTGTCGGCAATTTATTTGAAGGTCGACGACAAAATCGTTCAAATCGCCGATGAAAAAGGCTTCGCGTCCAAAGATTGGGAACGTTTTTCTCAACTGCACGCGCCGCGCAACATCAGCGAAAACAACGATTTCATGGCGGCGCGCAGAAATCGGCAAATGTCGGATTTCACTGTGTCGAAGTATGAAAAATCGGACAAGCCCCTGCCCGACAACTATCAATCCTATGCGCCCGACATCCGCGGGCTGGTCTTCGGAGATTCAATCAAAACCGCCGACGGCAAAAGCGAAATCGACAACGCGAGCTTTGCATCCGTCAAATTGCCCGACCGCGGGAATTTGAATTTTACGGGCGACTTTTTCGCAAACAACTGCACCGTCGGAAAAACACTAAATTTAAGCCGATGCACGGGCATTGTCGGATTATGCGACTGTGATTTAAGCCATGTCGAAAGCATCAAATATCCCGAACAATGCAACGTCTTTTTCCTCAGCAACGTCAAATTGCCCGAAAACGGCACGCTGGATTTGGGGAAAATGAAATGCCGCGCCCTGACGCTGGAAGATCAGGATTGCACAAAATTAAAACGGCTGAGCTTGCCCGAAAACGCGCAAATCAAACTGAAAGGCTCCACAAAATTGCCCGAACAGCCCGCCAAACAGCCGCTGATGCAAACATTGACGAATAGAAGCAAAGCGCCGTCCGCAAAACAGCCTTTGATGCAAAATTTGCAACAAATATCCGCGCGGCAAAAGCAATCCCGCCCCGCGCCAACCATTGTCCCGCCGCGCCGAAACGAAGCCGAACGCTAACCGTTCACTCATAGCGATTTTTATATGATAACGAACAGGGGCTTGCCCGAAAACAAGCCCCTGTTTTTTTTAAAGTTCTTTTATCTTACGGTAAGTATTGTTTGCGAATTTGAACGCTTCGGACAACAGAATGACCGTCGCCGACATCGCCGTAATTTTACCCCACATTTCCAGTGACAGCGGAACGGTGCCGAACACGGCGGAACCGTATTGCGTAATCGCCACTTGAAGCAGGAACGTGCAGACAAACGCTATCAGCATCGGTTTGTTGTCAAAGAAATGCTTGAACAAGCTGTCGTGCGTCAATTCGCGGCAGTTGAACGCGTTGACCAGCTGGAACATCACGAACAGCGTGAACAGCACCGTCCCCTGCTCTTCGGGCGCCGCCCCCAAAACGTTGCAAAACGTCTGAAGCAGGAACATCACGGAAATAAACAATCCACCCGAAATAATGCGTATCAGCATCTGCTTGGTTACAATGCTTGCGTTGCGCGGCGTCGGCTTGTTCTGCATCAAGGAACTGCGTATCGGTTCCAAGCTGAGCGTCAAAGCGGGAGGGCCGTCCATAATCAAGTTCACCCACAACAGTTCAAGCGCGGTAAACGGCGTCGGGAATCCTGCGATAATCGATGCCAAAACGACAACCACGGACGACAGGTTGACCGTCAGCTGGAACAAAATGAAACGCTGGAAGTTTTCATAAATCCCGCGCCCCCATTGAATGGCTTTGACAATGGTTGAAAACGAATCGTCCAACAAAACAACATCGCTGGCTTCTTTGGACACTTCCGTTCCCGAAATGCCCATTGCCAAACCGATATCGGCGTTTTTAATCGCGGGCGCGTCGTTGATGCCGTCACCCGTTACGGCGACAACCGCCCCCAAGCCTTTCAACAGCTTGACCACGCGCATTTTAATCACGGGCGTACTGCGGGCGATAACGCGGATTTTCGGCAACATTTTCGCCAGCTCTTTGTCGGAAATATCGTTGATGTCGCGCGCTTCGACCGCGATGTGGTCGTCGCCCAGCAACTGCAGTTCGCGCGCAATCGCCGAAGCGGTAACAATGTTGTCGCCCGTCAGCATTTTAATATCGATGCCCGCGGCGCGGCAGTTGCGGACGGCTTCGAACACTTCCTTGCGCAACGGGTCGGCAATCGCCGTAAAGCCGTCAAACGTCATGCCGCTTTCGACGTCGGGACGCGCGGCATCAAAATCCGCAGGCTTTTCAGCCAAAGTTTTGTGCGCAAAACCGATAACGCGGTACGCTTTTTCCTGAAAGCGGCGTATCATTTCTTCGTAATGCTTCAGTTCCGTTTCGGACAGCAGGCACATGGACAGGATTTTTTCGGGACTGCCTTTGGTATACGCCGTTACAACGCCGTCGGCTTCGACAATCGTCGTCATATTCTTTGTTTCCGACGAAAACGGATAAGTATGAACCAAAGCGCGCGAACGGCGGATGGACTGATATTCCTTGCCCGCTTTGTCCGTCGCGACCAGCAAAGCGCATTCCGTCGGGTTGCCGATAAACGTATAATGGTTGTCTTCGAATCCGATGTCCGCCGTCGAATTCAAACAGAAATTCGACAGCAGGTTTTCGTCGGTGATGTCTTCGGGCTTTTTGCCCGTGCCGTTTTCGCACACTTCAATAACGGTCATGCGGTTTTCGGTCAGCGTCCCCGTTTTGTCCGAACAAATAACGTTGATGCACCCGATGGTTTCGCAGGCGACCATTTTTTTGACCAAAGCGTTTTCTTTGGACATCTTGATAATGTTGATTGCCAAGCAAATCGCAACCGTCGTCGGCAATCCTTCGGGAACGGCGGCGACAATCAGAACGATGCTGGCGATGAACGCTTCGGAAACCGTCGAAATGTTCGCCGTCCCGCGCGCCAGAAAATAGCACAGCTGAATGACGAAAGCCAATCCCGCCATGGAAATTCCCCATACGGCAATGACTTTGCCCAAATGCGCCAGTTTTTCCTGCAAAGGCGTCAAAGCCTTTTCCGTCGCGGACAGTTCGCGGGCAATCAACCCGAATTCCGTTTCGTCGCCGACCGCGGTGATAATCATCCGTCCCGAGCCCGCTGTGATGAAGGTCCCCGAATACAGCATGTTTTTGCGTTCGGCAAGCGGCGTGTCGACATCATCCGCCATCCAATCCGCATTTTTTTTCACGGCTTCGCTTTCGCCCGTCAGGGACGCTTCGTCCGCCTGCAAATCTTGACTTTCGATTAAGCGACCGTCCGCGGGAACTTTCGCACCCGTTTCGATGCAGACGATGTCGCCGACGACCAAATCCTTTTGGCTGATAAGGCGGACTTTGCCGTTGCGGAACACTTTGACGGGAATGTCGTCCTTGATTTTGTTCAAAGCCTCGAACGCTTTGGCGGACTTGCCCTCCATCACCAAAGAAATGGCGACGGACAGCCCGATGGCGATAACAATGCCGACGCATTCGATATATTCGGTCGGTTCGCCGTTCATATCGCGCACGACGTTGACGCCGACGGCAATCATCGCCGCGACGACCAGCATCAGAACCATCGGTTCCAGCAAAGAATCGACGATTTTTTTAATCAAGGATTCCTTGGGCGGCTTGGACAGAGAATTCGTCCCGAAACGAACGGCGTTGTCAACCGCCTGTTCTTCGGATAATCCCTTGCTTTCGGATACTTCCAGTTTGTTCAAGACTTGTTCTTTTGTCTGGCAATAGGCGTCCATTCGACACTCCAGTTTGTGCAATATGCGGCAAACTACCGCAAAAAAATTCTTCCAAGTAATAAGCATTTCCCTCGATACTGTCAAGGTTTTCTTTGGAATCCGTCAATCTATCGGGAAAAGACAATTTTGTCTAAAAACACCTTGAATCAAGGCTGCTTTTTTGCTATATTCCGTTTAAATAAGTCAAAAATGAGGGCTTTGTCCATGGAACACGATAATTTGTTCAGTTTTTCCGATTTGCCGCAATCGTTCGATCACAGCCGGAACAGGACGTTGAAACGGCGGGATTTCGTCGCCGCGGTGGAGGATGCCCTAAGCGGAAACAGACAGGATAAAAATTTAAAAATCGAAAAATTGGATGCTATTGTGGCGCAGGGGCTTGACGATTTGTCGTCGGCGAAACTGATGCGCTTGTACACGGCTTACATGGATTTGCACGCGTTTGACCGCATGATTGATTTGTACAAAGCCGCCGACAACAAAGATTTCAAGGACGCCCCCATGGTGCGCGAAGAATTGGCGGTCGCCTACCGCAAAGTCCGGCGCGGCAGCAACGAACTGGTCGACAAGATGTTCGACTACAAAACGTCCATCAAAATATCGCAGGATCTGATTGACGAAGGGCACGGCTACGGTATCAGCTATGAAAACATCGGCAGATGCAACCGTTATATTGCGCAGAAATCAACGGGTTTCAAAGCCGAACAGTACTACGCAAACTCCCGCTTCGCATTGGAGGAAGGATTTGCCAAAACGCTGGAATCGTCCGTCGGTATTCAAGCCGTCCATGCCAATATACTGGCGGGCAACAAATACAGAGCCGCCGAATTGGCGAACGTCGTGTATCTGGCGACTTTGCGCGACGGGGCGGAAGAATCCAACGATTACTTCTGCACGTCCGCCGCTTTGCAGGCCGCCTGCATTGCGGGGGTCAACAAAAAACAGGTTGAACACCTGTGCAACCGGCTGGAAAGCATCATTACCCGTTCGTGGGAATTTTCCGACATTCTGCGGGATTTAAAAAAAATCGGGGAAGAAATGCCGTCGCAGGCATTGATTTTTGCCCAAAAACGGCTGGAAGAAGCCAACAACCGCCGCAGAGCGGTCATGGGTATGGATTTGATGAAGGTCCGCTCTGTGGACAATTCCTCCATTTCTTTCAGCTGGGAACTGCCCTCCGGTCGGGGCAAGCGGTCGTTCACCGAAGATCCGAAATTGAGCGCAGTCATTGAAAAAAGCTACAGCTACCGCGGTTGCGGCTCGGCGTTCCGCGGGGCGAACCGCATCAGCGGCAATATGGCGTTCGGCGGACAGCTGCCCGATCACGCCGTTTCCCGCAAAGATTTGCGTTTGTTCGAGGGACTGGTTTCCATGTCGCCGAACGAACTGGGAATTAAGTTAGCCGCCCCCGTCGCGGGCGTCGATATGAACAAACCGCTGACGGACATCCGCGATCCCGAAGCGTTCATTCAGGTCGCCGACCGTTTCATCCGCCAGACGTTTTCCACGGAAAACTTTGCGAACAGCGGACTTCACATGGAAAACAACGCCTTTGAAAAAGACCCGAAAACGGGCGAATCGCTCTACGACACGACGGTCAAATCCGTTTTGCAGGCGACGGGTAAAGTCATCGGAGAAAAGGACAAAAACGTCGATTCCAGAACGAACATTTCCGCCATTTTCGCTTTGGGCATGGGCGATTGCCGCCACCATGCGCAAGTCAAACAGATTCTGTTCGACACATGGCAGAAAAAACAAATGGATGCTTCTTTGCAGGCGATGAGCCTTCGCGTTCTGCACGGCGGGCGAATTGAAAAACAAGACAAAGACATCGCCGATTTCTACTCTGTTTTCGACACCGAATTGCGCACCGCCGACATTCAGGTCATGATGCCCGTCAAAATGCAGCAAAAGGACGGCAAAGATCAGCTGTACAAACCCGAACACACGGCAGACGGCAAATATGTCGTCGACCCGTCGGGCAAAAATCACAGCTTGGAGGAACACACCCTTTGCTGGCTGATTCGCAAAAACCGTTCGCACAAACTTGTGTCCTTCGGCATCCGCGACGCGTTTTATCAGCAACTGCATTATCCGTGGGCGAAAATGGATGTCAATCCCAACGACATCCGTCTGGACAAAAGCGGCAGTCCGATTATTCCCGCAGGCATCATTCCGGAGGATAAAACATCGACAGGCAAACCCGTTCCCGTTACGC
>CAVCSV010000024.1:31601-31986 GCA_963604715.1 Limosilactobacillus gorillae | reverse complement strand
TATCAAATCATTGCGAATGATATTCAATATTACGCTTATGTTTTGAACCGTCATTATATCGGCAATCACAAACTTTTACCGTTCGACGGATTGGTAGACGAGCTGTCTTTGTCGAATATGGCGATTGAAAACAGAAGTGCGGCTGTTTGCGCTTTTTTGGAACGGTTGGAAGGAATTTCCGGGTTCATTTATAAAAACTATGCGTTGGGCGGTTCTGCCGGGACGGCTTTTGAACGAATGTATTTTTCCGATGAAAACGCGAAAAAATGCGATGCCGTCAGAATGAAAATCGATGAATGGAAAAACGGCGGAAAAATTACGGATGACGAATATTTCTTTTTGCTTGCCACGCTGTTGGAAGCGATTGACAAGGCGGCTAACACGG
>CAVCSV010000024.1:9241-31480 GCA_963604715.1 Limosilactobacillus gorillae | reverse complement strand
GAATAATAAGGAGCATTCCATTTACAACCAAGATGCCAACAAGCTGATTCGACAAATAAAAGCGGACATTTTGTATATGGATCCGCCTTACAATGAACGGCAGTATTGCGCAAACTATCATCTGCTGGAAACAATCGCCAAATATGATAATCCCGTAATTTCGGGAAAAACGGGACTGCGTAATTACAAAGAACAAAAATCGCAATATTGTTCCAAATCAAGTGTCAAAGAAGCTTTTAAAGACATTGTCGAAAATGCCAATATGAAATATATCTTTTTAAGTTACAACAACGAAGGCTTGCTGAGCTTGGACGATATTCGTGAAATATTTTCGCAAAAAGGCGAATACGGTTGCTTCAAACAGGAATACAACCGTTTTAAAGCTGACGCCAATCGGCAATATCAAGCCAATAAAACGACGGAATATCTGCATTACTGCATTTGCAAAAATTAAAGCTTTTTCAAAGCAGTGAGCAAATCGCCGAAATCGTCTATCAAGGCGTCGGGTTTGATTTCCGAAAACGGAACATGCGCGTAGCCGAAGCTGAGCAGAACAACGGGGAAGCCCGCATTTCTGGCGGCTTCGGCATCCGCTTCGCTGTCGCCTATCATGACGGCGTTGTCGTTCGTCCCGCCCATGCGTTTGACGGCTTCCCACAACGGTTCGGGACGCGGCTTGCGCACGGGAAGCGAATCCGCGCTTAACACGACGTCAAAGTACTTTTCCAAATCCAGCTTTTGCAAAATGGCTTTGGTCGGGGCGGCGGGTTTGTTCGTGCAAACCGCCATGTGAAAGCCCGCCGCTTTCAGTTTTTCAAGCGTTTCAATAACGTTTTTCCACGGTTTTGTTTGGTTCATCGGGGCTTCCGCGTACTGTTTCAGCCAGTCGGTCAGCAAAGCTTCAAACTGTTCGGGTGTCGTTTCCTTGCCGACCAGTTTAAACGCGCCTGTCAGCATGACCCGCGCGCCGTTGCCGATAATCGACACGGTTTCGGGTTCGGTCAGCGGGCGGTCGCCCTGTTTTTGCAAAAACAGCCCGATTTCGCGGCACATGTCGGGAATCGAGTTAATCAGTGTGCCGTCCAAATCGAAAACAAGGTACTTTTTCGTCATTTGTTTAAACTTCCGTAACAATATGTAGTCATAATTTATTTCAAATTTGAACTTAAGTATGCCAAATTTCGGCAGAAAGATAAAGAGGGAAGCTTATGGCTGAAAATTCGATTTATGCCGTCGTTCTGGCGGCGGGGCAGGGAACCCGCATGAAGTCCGCTTTGCCCAAAGTCCTGCACAAAATCGCGGGGCGTCCGATGGTGTCGCATTTGCTGGCGACCGTCGATTCTCTGCATGCCGAAAAAGCCGTCGTCGTCGTCGGTCCGAATATGGAGCAGGTCGCGCAGGCGGTTGCTCCTCATGCCGTTGCTGTTCAACACAAGCAGCTGGGAACGGGCGATGCGGTCAAGGCGGCGCGCGACGCTTTGCAGGGTGCAAAAGGCAGCGTTTTGGTGCTGTACGGCGATACGCCGCTGGTGCGCAAAGAAACGTTGGAAGCGATGATTGCCGAACGCGAAAACGGCGCGGACGTGGTTGTTTTGGGCTTTTGCCCCGCCGACCCCGCGCGTTACGGACGGCTGATTGTCGGCAAGGACGGCTTGGAAAAAATCGTTGAATTCAAGGACGCTTCCGAATCCGAACGCGCCGTTCGCCTGTGCAATTCGGGCGTGATGTGCATTGCCGCCGAAAAGCTGTTCGGGTGGCTTGACCGCTTGACGAACAACAACGCGGCGGGCGAATACTATTTGACCGATTTGGTGGCTTTGGCGCGCGCGGACGGGGGCAAAGCCGTCGCTATCGAATGTGCCGAATCGGAAGTCGCGGGGGCGAATTCCCGCGCGGATTTGGCGGCGATTGAGGCGGTCGTTCAAAACGAAATGCGCGAAAAGTTTTTGGCGCAGGGTGTTACCATGATTGACCCGAAAACGGTGTATTTCTCGTACGATACCGTGTTGGGCAAAGATGTCGTGATTGAACCGAACGTTATCTTTGAAACGGGATGCGTGGTCGAAGACGATGTTGAAATCAAAGGATTCTGCCATTTCGAGGGGACTCGTATCCGTTCGGGCGCGAAAGTCGGACCGTTCGCCCGCCTGCGTCCCGAATCCGACATCGGCGAAAACTGCCACATCGGCGATTTTGTGGAAATCAAGAAATCCGTTATCGAATCGGGGGCGAAAGTCAACCACCTGTCCTATATCGGCGACGCGCGAATCGGAGCGAAAACCAATATCGGCGCGGGAACGATTACCTGCAACTACGACGGTTATTTCAAATCGAAAACCGACATCGGCGCGGGGGCTTTCATCGGGTCGAACACGATTATCGTCGCGCCTTGCACCATCGAGGACGGCGCAATGACGGCGGCGGGGTCGGTCATTACCAAAACGGTCGGCAAGAACGCCATGGCTGTCGCGCGCGGCAAGCAAACGGTGTTGGACGGCTGGGCGGAAAAATTCCGCGAACAGAAAAAAGCGTTAAAAGAATCTTTGAAGAAATAAGGAAAAAAACAACCATGTGCGGCATTGTAGGCATTATATCGAACAGACAAGTCACCCCGTTATTGATTGACGGGCTGAAACGGCTGGAATACCGCGGGTACGATTCCGCAGGGGTTGCGACTTTGGTCGACGGCAAAATCGAACGCCGCCGCGCCAAGGGGAAAATCGTCAACTTGGAAAAGAAAATCGCCGAAAATCCGCTGACGGGGACAATCGGAATCGGGCACACCCGTTGGGCAACGCACGGCGTTCCGAACGAAACGAACGCGCATCCGCACGCGACAAAGTATGTCGCCGTCGTGCATAACGGCATTATCGAAAACTACCGCGAACTGCGCGACGAACTGAAAGAATTGGGACACGTTTTCGAAAGCGAAACGGATACCGAAGTCGTCGTTCATCTGATTTCCCAGAAAATCGAAGAAGGGCTTGACCCGCAGACGGCGGTCGCGCAGTCTTTGAAACGGCTGAACGGCGCGTTTGCTTTGGCGATTATTTTTGCGGGACGCGAAGACATCCTCATCGGCGCGCGCAAGGGCGCCCCCTTGGCGGTCGGTTTCGGCGACGGGGAAATGTTCCTCGGCTCGGACGCTTTGGCTTTGGCGTCTTTGACGCAAAAAATTATGTATCTGGAAGACGGCGACTGGGTTGTTTTGACGCACACGTCCGCGACGGTTTACGACGAAAACGACAAAGTTGTGTCCCGTCCCGTCGAACAATCTTCGACTTCGGGCGCGATGATCGGCAAAGGCGGCTACCGCCACTTTATGCTCAAAGAAATCTACGAACAGCCGCAGGTTATCGGCGACACGCTGAACACGATGATAAATCAGGACATGGACACCATCACTTTGCCGAACGTGCCGTTTGATTTAAAGGATGTGACGCGCTTGACGATTGTGGCGTGCGGCACGTCGTATTACGCGGGCATGGTCGGCAAATACTGGATTGAAGCGATTGCGCGCGTTCCCGTCGACATCGACGTCGCGTCCGAATTCCGCTATCGCCGTCCCGTGATGGAGCAGGGCGGAGTGTCGCTGTTCATTTCCCAATCGGGCGAAACGGCGGACACTTTGGCGGCTTTGCGCTACTGCAAAGAACAGGGGCAGAAAATCGTGTCCATCGTCAACGTGTCAGGCAGCACCATGGCGCGCGAATCCGATTGCGTGCTGAAAACTTTGGCGGGTCCCGAAATGGGCGTCGCGTCCACAAAAGCGTTTACAACCCAGCTGACTTTGCTGGCATGCTTTGCGATTGCTCTGGGACGCGCGAAAGGCACGCTGTCGCGTTCCGAGGAAAGCCGCCTGTCCCGCGCTTTGGTCGAAGTGCCGTCCCGCGCTGCCGAAGTGCTGAACAACGACAAAGCGATTGAGCAAATCGCCCAAAATCTGATGGTTCCCGCGCACGACGTTCTGTATTTGGGACGCGGCAGCAACTATCCGATTGCCTTGGAGGGCGCGCTGAAGCTCAAGGAAATTTCGTACATTCACGCCGAGGGGTACGCCGCGGGTGAAATGAAGCACGGACCGATTGCCTTGATTGACGATGATGTTCCCGTGGTGGTCGTCGCCCCGACGGACGAACTGTTCGGCAAAACGATTTCCAACATGCAGGAAGTCATGGCGCGCGGCGGCAAGGTTGTTTTCTTTGGCGACAAAGACGGCGTCGGCACGGTCAAAGACCGTTCGGCGGCGACGATTATCCTGCCGACGGTCGATCCGTTCGTCGCGCCGATTTTGTACGCGATTCCCGTTCAGCTGCTGGCGTATCATACAGCCGTTGCGAAGGGAACGGATGTCGACCAGCCGCGCAATCTGGCAAAAAGCGTGACCGTGGAATAAGGTTTCGGAATGAAAGAAAAAATAGCCAGATACGCAAGGAAATTCAAAAAAAGTGTTAAGTATGTATTAACACTTTGGTTTCCTGCTGTTATCCTGTTGGTTTTCATAGGGATTCTGGCTGTTTTTGTTTTGACGTCCAAAGACGGTTCTTTCAAGGGGTGCGGGGCGCAACTGTTTGTTTGTATGGGGGATGAAGTCAAAGCCGATTTATCCGCCCGCAAAATGATGCGCCTGACGGCATGCGCTTATCAAACGGCGTGGTGCGACGCCCGCATCGTTTGGGGAAAATTGACGGGGGATGAATACCTACCGCCTGATTTCAAAGCTCCCGCGCCTTTGCCGCCGATTGACGAAAAGGCGGAAAAAGAACTGTTTGACAAGCTGACGAAAGAAGAATGGCTGAACGAACAGTTCAAGCGGTTCGAGAATTTGCCGCCCGCCGACGTTTTTCCCGAAGACGCGCGTGCGTTGATGAAGCAAGCGCGCGAGGAACGCCTGCAGCTGGAAAAAGACATGGAGGAACAAAACCGCCGCATTTTGGAACAGCTGGAAAATAACGCTGGTCAAAACGGGCAAGAAAGCTTATAAAAGCGTCAAACTTTTGTGTACGGTTTACGAGGAAACACTATGGAAGAATGGCTTCCCGACAGCTGGCGTTCGAAGCCCGCGGCGCATTTGCCCGAATATGACGATGCCGCTTTGCTCAAGCGCGTCGAACAGACTTTGCATAAATATCCGCCTTTGGTTTTTGCCGAAGAATCCATGCGGCTGAAAAAATCGCTGGGTGAAGTCGCCAACGGCAGGGCTTTTTTGCTGCAAGGCGGGGATTGCGCCGAAAGCTTCGAGGATTTCGGGGCGAACAACATTCGCGACATGTTCCGCATTTTGTTGCAAATGGCTGTCGTTTTGATGTACGGCGCGGCGCGTCCCGTGGTCAAAGTCGGACGTTTGGCGGGACAGTTCGCCAAACCGCGGTCGTCCGCTTTTGAAACAATCGACGGCGTAACTTTGCCGTCGTACAAGGGCGACAACATCAACGGCATCGAATTTACGCCCGAATCCCGCGCGGCTCAGCCCGAACGGATGTTGCAGGCGTATCATCACGCTTCGGCGACTCTGAATCTGTTGCGCGCGTTTTCTCAGGGCGGGTTTGCCGATTTGAACAAAGTGCAGGAATGGAATCTGGGCTTTGTCGAAAATTCTTTGCAGGGCGAACGCTACCGCCGTTTTTCCGAACGCATCAGCGAAACGTTGGATTTTATGAACGCGTGCGGCATTTCCGCGTCGACCGTTCCCATTGTCCGCGAAACCCCGTTTTACACATCGCACGAAGCTTTGCTGTTGCCGTTTGAAGAAGCCTTGACCCGCGTCGATTCGTCGACGGGCGACTGGTATGACTGTTCCGCGCACATGCTTTGGATTGGCGAGCGCACCCGCGACCCCGACGGGGCGCATGTCGAATTTGCGCGCGGCGTATCCAATCCGCTGGGGGTCAAAGTCGGACCGAATGTCCAGACCGACGATTTGTTGCGGCTGTGCGATATTCTGAACCCGCTGAACGAAGCGGGCAGGCTGACTTTGATTATCCGCATGGGGCGGCACAAAGTCGCCGAAAAACTGCCGCCGCTGATTCGCGCGGTCGAACGCGAGGGCTATCAGGTCGTTTGGTCGTGCGATCCGATGCACGCCAATACGCAGGTTGCGTCAAACGGCTATAAAACCCGTGATTTCAACGCGATTTTGGAAGAAGTGAAGAACTTTTTCGCCGTTCACAAAGCCGAAGGCACTTATGCGGGCGGTTTGCACTTTGAAATGACGGGGCAGGATGTGACGGAATGCGTCGGCGGGGCTCAGGCGATTACAGAGGAAACGCTGGGGCAACGCTACAGCACGCTGTGCGACCCGCGGCTGAACGCGAACCAGTCGCTGGAACTGGCTTTTCTGGTCGCCGAAATGCTGAAAGGCAAAAATTAACGTTTCTTATCGCGGATTTGCGGGTTGCGTTTGAATTTCGCCAATTTGCCCTGATAGTGCCACAACTTTTCGCATCCTTTGATAACGCCGTCGGTCAACGGGAACAAAGACGGCAAGTAAGTAACGTCGGGCGTTCCGTCAAACGGCGTAATCATCAGCGAATTGCCGCCGAAACATCCCGCATAGCCAACGGGAACGTTTTTTTCGTGTCCCAAAAGGCGGCGGGTGTCGTATTTGAAATCGGCGAGCGTAACAAACAAATCGTTTTGCCCCGATGTGTCCAAAACGTACACATACGGAAACGTCCATGCGATTTGCCCCGCAAAATCCCAAGACAGCAAACGGCGGTATTCGGGTTTCAGCAGTTTTCCCTCTTCACGGGACGGCAGGCTCTTGCTCAATTCCCTGAACAGAACCTGATGTTCTTTGTGCCGCAAAGCCGCGCCTTGGTAAATCAGGCGTTTTTGCGCTTTGTTCCAAGTATCCGCAAAAAAGGTGTAAAAATGTTTTCCTTCGGGCGGAATCGGTTTGTACAGAAACGCCGTTTGCTTGCGCGTCGTCAAATCTTTGACCAAATTGCCATGCGTAACGGGAATGGCGCAGGCAAGAATCGTATAAACGGCGAAAATAACGGTCACCGTTCGCATTTTTTTGGTGATATTTTCCGTAATCATCCGCAAAGCCGCCAGCGTAATCAGCGGAACAAAGAACGACAAAGGACGGTAGGACAAAATGTCCGCGCCGCCGAAACCGCTGCAAACCGCGGCATACACGATAAAAAAGAACGCCAGCAAAGCAGGAAAAGCCAGCTCGGCTTTTCTGTGGCGCAGGACTTTGAAACCCGCCCACGCAAATACGAAAACCAGCCAGAACCACAGCGCGTATTCAACCGCAAAGCTGACGATATAATCCGCCCCGAACGGGAAAGGTTCTTTGTAATAAGCCGAAAAAGAAAGCGGAATGAACGAACCGTACTTTTTTTGCATCCAATCGACGTAAAACCACGGCAATCCCAACAGCAGGATGCCAAAAACGGATTTCAGCTTGGCGTTTTTGAAAAAAACACAGAGCGTTATCAGCGTGAACGGCAAAAACAAAACACCGTCCCAGCGGGTCAGGCTCAGCAATACGGCAATCAGCGACAGCCCGACGGGATGCTTTTTCGTTTTGTCCGTCGCCAGATACACCCAGCGCAACACCAAAAAATCAAACAGAGCCGTTTCCGTTCCCGACCAGAAAAACATCAAAAAGGTGTGATTGGTCAGCAATACGGCGCAGTAAATAAAAAACAAAAACAAACTGTTCGTTTGCAAAGCGGCGGGCAGGGGCATGCGGCGCAGGAACAAAAATCCCGAAAACACAATGCCCATTGAAAAAACAAAGCTGAGCAAATTTGCGGAAAACGGCGGTAAAATGCCGACAAACCACAACGCGCGCAGACACAGCAGCCATAAAAAGCTTGTGTATCCGTTGACGGGCTCAAAGGGCGGCGGATTCCAGACAAAACCGTTTCCGTCGACGGCTTGCGCCACATAGCGGAACGACACAAAGCCGTCGTTTGCGATGAAATACAACGGTTTTGCGATCAGTCCGAAAATCAAAGACAACAACGCGAACAGTAAAAACAAACGCAATCCGCCGTTTTTGGCTTTGACCGTCCATAAAGGCAAAGTCAGGGGCGTTTCGCGCAAAAAACGCTTGGCGGCGGGAACGAACGAATGCAGGCTTTGACGGATTGAAAAATGCCGCAAATTTTGCACAAAGCGCAAGGCTCTCGCTTCCACGGCGGCGGTTCGGCTTAAAACGCCGATTTTCAAACGCCAAAAAAAGTCGCGCGGTGCCGTCATTGCCGCAGCCTTTCCTTAAATTCGGACAGTTCCAGCATATCAATCAGCAAATCCCACGATTCCAGACATTCTTGCCGTTGACCGCAGCGATACAGCAAGAACGTCGACACGGGTTCGACGACTTCCAGTTTTTCGTCGGCGGTTTCCTTGGTGTCGACAATCGGCTTCAAGTACATAAACAGCGAACCCGATGCTTCTTCGGGGCTTTCTTTAATCAAATTTCCGTCAAAGGACGGCGTCAATCCCGCCCGCCTTAACGTTGTAAAAGGCAGCAAATCAACCAAAACCTGATTCTCAAAAGCGGAAAACGGCATGCCTGCCAGAGCTTCGACTTCGGCGGGAGTTTTGGCGTTTGCCCATTGCAGAATGAACGAACGGATGAACGGACGCAGACGCGGCAGGCTTTCGAACGTGTAAACGTCGGCTTTCAGCAAAGCATCCCGCAAAGACGGATTTTGAGAAACAGCCGTCAGCAAATCGGGGATTTTTCCTGCGCCGCGCAGATTGAAACGGTTTTGTTGCGGCTGACGGGCGGCGGGTGTCGTTTCCGCGGGCTGTTGTGCGGGAAGAGTGCGCTTTTGGGCGAAATTGGCGGGCCCCGTCGGACGGGGCTGAGCGGCAGGCTGTCGAATTTGCGGCAAATCCGCGGGTTTTGGGGGAGCGGGTTCGTCTTTCGTAATTTTGGAAACGACGTTTTCGACCTGCTGTTTTGCCTGATTGACCAGCGGTTTGACTTGATTGAGTTTGTCCGTAACGGGGGTTGGGATTTTCTCGGGCGCGAAAATCATAACGCCCGCCGCACCCAACAGAGTTAGCGACACCGCGATTTTCAGCGTCGTCAAAATCAGCCGTTTCGAACGGGCGGAGTCTTCCTCGTCCGCCGTATCGTCGTCATCGTCTTCGTCTTCGTCGTCGGAAGCGTCGGTATCTTCGTCTTCCAAATCGTTCAAGTCCCAATCGTCGTCTTTTTTAGCCATAGCGGGCAACCCTTGTATTAAAAATGTCTGATGTCAGATTATCGCGTTTTTGACAAAATACAAAACAAAAATCCGCGCTTGTCGGAATACGGCTGTTTTGTTATGCTGTCCGAAATTGAAAAAGGAGCTGTTTATGATAGTCGTATTCGGGTCTTTGAACGCCGATTTCTTTTTGAATATCAAGTCGTTTCCGAAGCCGGGGGAAACCGTTTTGACCCCGAACGCCGTTGTCAAGGCGGGCGGAAAAGGCGCAAACCAAGCCGCCGCCGCGGCGAAAGCGGGCGGTATCGTCAAAATGGTCGGTGCGGTCGGGGCGGACGAAATCGCCAAAGTGCCGCTGACGGCGTTAAAGTCGGTCGGCGTCGATTGTTCCTTTGTGCAAACGGCGGAGCAAGCGACGGGAATGGCAATGATTATGGTTGACGAAACGGCGGAAAATTCGATTGTCGTGGCAAGCGGCGCGAATATGAACGTCAACGCTTCAGCCGTGCCCGACGCTCTGTTGACGCCCGAAACGGTCGTTGTGATGCAAATGGAAGTGCCGCCCGCAGAAAACTATGCCCTTTTGAAACGCGCGAAAGCCAAGGGTGCAACGACGATTCTGAATGTCGCCCCCGCGCGCGAAGTGCCGCAAACCGCCTTGCAAAACGTCGATTATCTGATTGTCAATGAAATCGAAGCGCAAACCGTTTTAGGAAAAACAGGCAAAACACCCGCCGAAACCGTGCTTGCCCTGTCGGAAAAAACAGGCGGGGCGTGCCTGATGACTTTGGGCAAAAAAGGTGTCGTCGCCGCCAAAAGCGGGCAAGTGCTTTCGGTCGCCTCTTTGCCGATTAAGCCCGTGGATACGACGGGGGCGGGGGACGCTTTCGTCGGCATTTTCGCCGCGATGATTGACTCGGGACTGCCGTTTGCGGATGCCGTAAAGCACGCGTGCTGCGGGGCGGCTTTGGCATGTTTGAAAACAGGCGCGCAGGAAGCCCTGCCGACTTTGCCCGAAATCGAAGCGCGATTGAAAGAAATCGAAACAGAATAGTTTTTTTATGGAATTCCGTCTAAAAGCGCGATAGACTGACACAAATTTACTTATTTTGGAGGAATCCGCATGCTGATTGCGCAAATCAACCCTGTAGCCGGCGATTTGGAAGGAAACTTGAAAAAAATCCATTGGGCGGCGGAACAGGGCATTCAAAGCAAAGGCGAAACGCTGGTTTTGCCCGCTTACGCTTTGACGGGCTGGCCTTTGGGGGATTTGGCTTATTCCAAATCCTTTATGGCAAAAGTCCACAAAACGCTGGAAAAACTGTAT
This sequence comes from Limosilactobacillus gorillae, assembly GCA_963604715.1. Lineage (GTDB taxonomy): Bacteria > Pseudomonadota > Alphaproteobacteria > CAAGCB01 > CAG-977 > UBA2903. The sequence goes on along the minus strand of CAVCSV010000024.1, from coordinate 20,977 downwards.
CACAACGACCGCGAGGTCTTGACCGCGATTCCAGACGGCGCGGGCGGGGCGACGCCTGTTTTGGTCAATGCCAAAGGCGTGCATTACGGCAATCATTTCACGATTACGGGAATGGCGGTTGCCGTGTCCATCGGCTTTGAACCCGTCAACTGCAACGGCGTGGACAAGCTGATAGTTCTTGACGCCCGCCCGTTCAGAAGCGGGACGGTTACGGAAACTTTGGAACACGCGCGCACGTTTGCGTCGCGCATCCGCCTGCCGCTGGTTTACACAAACCTTGTCGGCGGAAACGACAGCGCGGTTTTCGCGGGCGGTTCGTTCATGCTGGATTTGGACGGCGGCTTTATCGAATGTCTGCCGCTGTGGAAAGAGGGCGTTGCGGGCGTTGACGAAGTGTCGTGGCCGTGGACAAGCGAACCCGAAAACACTTGGCGCGCTTTGACGATGGGCGTCGGCGACTATGTGCGCAAAAACGGCTTTAACGGCGTTTTGCTGGGATTGTCGGGCGGATTTGACAGCGCGCTGTGCGCCGCAATCGCCGTTGACGCTTTGGGTGCGGACAAAGTGCGCGCCGTGATGATGCCCTCTGTCTTTACCAGCGAGGAAAGCCTGAACGACGCACGCGCCGTTGCCGAATGTCTGGGCATCCGTTATGACATTTTGCCGATTGTCGACCCCGTCAAGGCAATGGAAGACGTGCTTTCCCCCGTGTTTGCGGGCAAAGACCGCGATGCGACCGAAGAAAACATGCAGGCGCGCATGCGCGGCACGATGCTGATGGCTCTGTCCAACAAATTCGGCGATTTGCTGTTGGCAACCTGCAACAAATCCGAGGAAGCCGTCGGCTATTCGACCCTGTACGGCGATATGTGCGGAGGCTTTGCGCCGATAAAGGACTTGTACAAAACGGACGCTTACGCTTTGGCGCGCTGGCGCAACGAAAACCACCCGCGCTGGATTGAAAACGACATCAAGCGCGTGATGCCCGACAATCTGATTACCAAAGCGCCGACCGCGGAACTGCGCCCGAATCAAAAGGACGAAGATTCTCTGCCGCCGTATCCGACTTTGGACGCGATTTTGAAAATGATGATTGAAAACGACGCGGGCGTTGACGAAGTCGTCGCGGCGGGCTATGACGAAGCGACGGTGCGTAAAGTCTGGTCGATGCTGCACCGCGCCGAATTCAAGCGCAAACAGGGCGCGCAGGGCATCAAGCTGTCCCGCCGTTCTTTTGACGAAGACTGGAATTTCCCCATTACCAAGAAGGTTTGATTAAAGTGATTGTTGTTCGTTTTGCCCCCAGCCCGACGGGATATATGCACATCGGGAATTTGCGCACGGCGTTGTTGAATTACCTGTTTGCTTTGAACAAAAAACAGGCGGGCGAGGACGTGTCTTTCGTTTTGCGCATGGACGACACCGATACGGAACGTTCCAAACCCGAATACGAAGCCGCGGTTTACGAAGCGCTGAACTGGATGAAGATTTCTTGGGACAGATTGGAACACCAGTCCGCCCGTTTGGACCGTTACCGCGAAGTCGTCGAACAGCTGCGCGCCAAGGGGCTGATTTACGCCTGCTATGAAACGGCGGAGGAACTGGAATACAAACGCCGCCGTCAGCGCGCGCGCGGATTGCCGCCCGTTTACGACCGCGCGGGCATGCATTTGACCGACGAACAGCGCAAAGCTTATGAAGCAGAGGGACGCCGTCCGCATTACCGCTTTGTTTTGGAACACAAGGAAACGTCGTGGGACGATATGGTGCGCGGGCATTGTTCGTACAACGGCGCGCACTTGAGCGACCCGATTATCGTGCGCGAGGACGGAACTTTCCCCTATATGCTGCCGTCCGTCATCGACGACATGGACTTCGGCATTACGCACGTCATTCGCGGCGAAGACCACGTTACGAACACCGCCGTTCAAATTCAAATGTTTGAAGCTTTGGGCGGCAAAGTCCCTGTGTTCGGGCATCCGCCTTTGCTGACGGGCAAAGAGGGCAAACTGTCCAAACGTTTGGGGTCCGTCAACTTCCGCGATTTGCGCGAAGCGGGCATCGAGCCGATGACCATTGCCTGCCTGTTGGCGCGCTTGGGAACGTCGGACGCGACCGTCGTCGAAACCAGCATGGAAGCGCTTGCGCCGCACTTTGATTTGACAAAGTTCGGGCGCGCCCAACCGCATTTCGACACGCAGGATTTGTTCAAACTCAATCCCCGCATTGTTCACGCTTTGCCGCTGTTTGAAGTCAACGACCGTTTGAAAGCCGAGGGCAAAGCCCCGATTTCCGAACAGCTGTGGGCGGCGGTTTCGCCGAACCTGACCAAGGTTGACGACGTAAACGACTGGGTGAAAATCTGCGGTGAAGACTTGATTTTCGATTTAAGCGCCGACGACCGCGCTTTCGTGCGCCAAGCGGCGGAATTGCTGCCGACGGGCGAATTTGACGAAAACACGTTCGGGGCTTGGACGGCTGCCGTCAAGGAAAAAACTGGACGCAAAGGGCGCGATTTGTTCCACCCGATACGCTTGGCGCTGACGGGATTGGAGCAGGGACCCGAACTGAAAATGCTGCTGCCTGTCTTGGGCTATGAAAAAACTTTAAAACGTTTGCAAGGATAAAAAAGATGACTTTGTACGTTACAAACACGATGAGCCGCAAAAAGGAAAAATTCGAGCCGCTTGACCCGAAAAACGTCCGCATGTACGTTTGCGGTCCGACGGTTTACGACCGCGCACATATCGGCAACGCGCGCCCGATTATTGTTTTCGATACGCTGTACCGCTTGCTTAAACAGCTGTATCCCAAGGTAACGTATGTCCGCAACATCACCGACGTTGACGACAAAATCATCAAACGGTCGCAGGAAGCGGGCGAACCCATTAACGTTATCACCGAAAAAACGTCGAAATACTTTCATGACGACATTGCCGAACTGAACGCTTTGCCGCCCGATGTCGAACCGCGCGCCACTCAGCACATTCCCGAAATGATTGCTTTGGTGCAAAAGCTGGTTGACAACGGCTACGCTTACGAAGCCGAGGGACACGTTTTGTTCAGCGTTGCCAAGATGAAAAATTACGGGCGGCTGTCGGGGCGTTCTATGGACGAAATGATTGCGGGTGCGCGCGTCGAAGTCGCTCCGTACAAACGCGACGCCGCCGATTTCATTTTGTGGAAGCCGTCCGACGACACCCAGCCTGGGTGGAACAGCCCTTGGGGACGCGGGCGTCCGGGGTGGCATTTGGAATGCTCGGCGATGAGCAGCAAATACTTGGGCGAAACGTTCGACATTCACGGCGGCGGTCAGGACTTGATTTTCCCGCACCACGAAAACGAAATCGCGCAGTCGTGCTGCGCTTTCGGACACGATTTTTACGCCAAATACTGGATGCACAACGGGCATTTGATGGTCAACGGCGAAAAAATGTCGAAATCGCTGGGCAACTTCTTTACCATTCGCGAAATCCTCGACCAAGTGCCGGGGGAAGCGTTCCGTCTGTATACATTGGGGACGCATTACCACCAGCCGCTGAACTGGATGCCCGAAGGGTTGAAGCAAGCCAAGCAGACCATGGACAGATTCTATACGGCTTTGCGCGCGACGCCCGCCGTCGATTTGTCGGATGCCGAACCGTCCGCCGAAGTCGTCGAAGCGTTGAGCGACGATTTGAACACGCCGAAAGCGATTGCGGTTCTGCACGGGCTTGTGACCGAAATGAACAAAGTTCCCGAAAAAGCGGCTGAATTGAAAAAGACGCTGATTGCTTCGGGGCATTTGCTGGGCATTTTGTACCAAGACCCCGAAGAATGGTTCCGTTGGACACCCGCAAAACAGGAACAGGGATTGTCCGAAACGGAAATCGAAGCGCTGATTCAAAAACGCGCCGATGCCCGCAAAGCCAAGGATTTTGCGACGGCGGACGCCGTGCGCAAAGAATTGGCGGACAAAGGCGTCGTTATCGAAGACACGCCGTCGGGTACGCAATGGAAACGGGCTTAACAAAAACGACACATTTTTGTAACTGTTCCTTTTGCAAAAAAGGGAGTATGCTGTAACCAATAATGAAAAATTCGGCGGGGGTAGTCCAATGAAGAAAATAACAGTTTTGACAGCGGCGGTTTCGTTTGTTGCGCTGGCGGCGCAAGCGAATGCCCAATCGTTGCCGTCCGACCCGTGGGCGGCGGCAAATACGGCGCAGCAGCCCGTTTATCAGCAGCCTGTTTATTATCAGCAGCAACAGCCGCTGCAGGTTCAGCAGGTCGGTCCAGTCGTTTACGGTTCCCAGCCGTATCAGCCGACGTATGAGGGCGGTTCCGACAATATTTGGAATACGAAAATGCCCGAATTTACGGGGGAAATGACGACTTGGGACAAGGATTACGGCCAGCGCGCCACCGCGCCCGAAGTCAATATGCACAATATGCTGTCGATTACGGGACATTTGCGCCGCATGGGGTACAAAATCCCGACATCGTTCGAATCGAAAATCAAAGCCGCCCCCGAAGCCGTGCGCGACCGTGTGATGAAAGCGATGCGCGATATGGAAAGGGCAAAAGACCCGTTTTCCCGTTCCGCCCAGTTCGCCCGCGAAACCATCGAAAACGAAACGGGGATGACGTTCGAAAACGTTATCGGCAATTCGTTGGATTTGCTGTCGGCGAAATAAAGCGTTTTTAACGAAAAAAAAGCCGCCCGCTTCGGACGGCTTTTTTATTGATTGAAGAGGATTGCATGAATACCGCGTATCAAATTTTGGAACAGCGTTTCGAACGCAAAAACACGCTGGAACATATTGTTGCCTTGATTGATTTGGACGGACAGCTGAATGCGCCGTCGGCGGCATCGAACGGGCGCGGCGAACAAAAAACGCTGCTGGAATTGCGGATACACGAAATTTTGACCATGCCCGATTGGGATGAAGTGTTCGATAAGCTGGATAAAGCCGCCGATTTGGACGAATGGCAAACCGCCAATGTGCGCAAAGCCAAAGAGGAAGTCGACGAGGCGATGCTTCTTCCCGCGGAATTGGTCGAACGGCTGGCAAAAGCGCGGAACGACAGCGTCAACGTGTGGTTCAAAGCCCGCGAAAACAACGACTTTGACGCTTTTCGCCCGCATTTGGAGGAGCTGGTCGCTTTGCAAAGGCAGGCGGCGGCATTGAAAAATCCGAAACAGCCCTACGACGCTTTGCTGGATTCCTACGAATCGGGAATGACGCAAAGCTTTATCAATCCGCTGTTTGACGATTTGAAAGCTTTTTTGCCCGATTTCATCAAAGAAGTCCGCGCCCGCCAATCAGACAAAACCGCGGCGTTTGAAAACACTTATCCGATTGAAAATCAGATTGCTTTTTGCAAAAAACTGATGGAACGGATGGGCTTCGATTTCAGCCGCGGACGGATGGACGTGTCGAAAACGGCGTTTTGCACGACTTTGGGCAAGGACGATATTCGCATTGTCAGCCATTTTTCGACGCAAAATCCGTTGGAGGGCATTGCGGCGGTCATGCACGAAACGGGACACGCTTTGTATGAAATGCATTTGCCGTATGCGTATATGAACCAGCCCGTCGGGCAACAGCGCGGAATGGCAATGCACGAAAGCCAATCGCTGCTGATGGAATCTGGGATTTTGCATTCCGCGGGATATTTGCGCTGGCTGGCGGGACAGCTGGGCGAACGGTTTGATACGCTGAAAGGACGGATGCTGTTTGTTTGTCCGTCGCTGATTCGCATTTATGCCGACGAAGTAACATATCCTCTGCATATTATTTTGCGCTATGAATTGGAAAAAGCGATGCTGTCGGGGGATTTGCAAATCAGGGATTTGCCCGCCGCTTGGAACGACAAAATGAAAGCGTATCTGGGGGTTGTTCCCGAAACAAACGCCAAAGGTTGCCTGCAGGACATTCATTGGGCTGACGGCGATTTCGGCTATTTTCCCGATTATACGCTGGGCGTGCTGGCGGCGGCGCAGTTTTTCGAATCCGCCGTCAACGCCAACCCCGAAATCCCGCAAAAGCTGGAGCGGGGCGACTTTTCCGCTTTGAACGATTGGCTGACGCAAAACATCCGTTCCCAAGCGTCCTTGCGTCCGTTCGACGATGCCGTTGTTTTTGCAACGAAACGAAATCTGTCGACGGAAAGCTTCAAACAATCGTTAAGAAACAAATACTTGCGCTGAGTTCGCTGTCGGTCGTTCGGCTATGTGGCAGAATGTCTAAGTGTTCCTGCCGTTTGTTTTTGTGTACACTGTGCGCAGGAATGAAAAGGAGAGCTGCCCATGTCGACCCAAGAACGCCGCATTGCTTGCAAAATGGCAAAAGCCGTCACATTTATGTGTTTGAAAAATTTGATGAAAAAGTCTTATGTCGCGGGAACGGAGCCTGTTTCCCCCGCGGGAGATTTTACAGATGTTTTCATTGTCGACGGGCAGGGCAACCAAATCGCGTGGACGGAATGCTGCCGCCTGTCGCGCGAAGAACGCGAAAAAATCCAAACCGAAATCGTGTGCGGCATTTACGAATTTTTGCTGAATATCGAAAGCGAAAAATACGGCGACGTGATGAAGGAAGCGTATCTGCGCACCGTCGATTGGAAAGATCCCGAATACGGAATCCGCGGAAAACGGTAAAAAGTTGTTCCCTTTCAAATCGATTCGGGGTAAAACATAAATCAGAGTTTTAACAACCTTTGGGTCGATTGAAATGAAAAAGTCCGCCGCGGCGGGTTTGTTGCCTGTGGGAATGACCGACGTTTTGCCGCCGTTTGCTTCGAACGAAGCCGACGCAGTGGAAAAAATACTCGCTTTTTTTGAACGGTACGCCTATCAGCGGGTATCGCCGCCTTTGGCGGAATTCGAAGAAACGCTGTTCTTTCGCCAAAACGACGATTTGAAAAATCAAACGTTCCGTTTTATCGATCCGCAATCGGGAAAAACAATGGGCATCCGCGCCGATATGACATCGCAGGTCGGCAGAATAGCTTTGACCCGCTTGTCCGATGAACCGCGCCCGTTGCGCTTGGCGTATTCGGGGCATGTTTTGCGGCTGAACGGAACGCAGCTGAACCCCGCGCGCCAGATTTTGCAGGTCGGCGCGGAACTGGTCGGGGCGGACATCGCCCAAGCCGACGCCGAGGTCGTTTTGCTTGCCGCAAGGGCGCTGAACGCAATCGGCTTTGAAAATATTGCCGTCGATTTGAATTTGCCGACGCTGTATCCCGCTTTGTGCCGCGCTTACGCCTTTAATGCCGAAGACGCGGCTGTTTTGGCGGATTTCGTCAATCAAAAGGATTTTTCCGCCGCCCGCGAATTTTTGAACGGATTGGGACGCAACGGACGGGCGGCTTTGCCCGTGTTCGACGTTTTGTTTGACGCATACGGCGACTGCGACCGTGTTTTGGCGTTGCTTGGTACGCTTGATTTGCCCGAAGAGGCGCGCGCCGAATGCCGCCGTTTGGCACAGGTCGCCGAATTGCTGAAAAACAGCGGCGTTGCGCTGAAGCTGACGGCGGATGCTTTGGAAAACCGCGGTTTTGAATACCATTGCGGCATTGCTTTCACTTTATACGACGCGGATACGTTTGTCGAGCTGGGACGCGGCGGACGGTATATCGCTTCGGTCAAAGGAAAATCGGGCGAACCTGCCGTCGGGGTTACGTTGCTGATGACGGAAATTCTGTCTGTTTTGAAAATTCCCGCCCCTAAAAAGCGGGTGTATGTGCCTTTGAACACGCCGTTTTCCGAAACGGAAAAGTTAAACGGATATGCGGTCGTTTGCGGTTTGTCAAACGATGCCGAAGGCGAGGCGCGGCGGTTGTCGTGCGACTTTATCTGTGCGGACGGAACGCTTCGTCCGCTGTAACAAGGAGCTGAAAACAAAAATGACCAATATCGTAATCATAGGCGCCCAATGGGGCGACGAAGGAAAAGGCAAAATCGTTGATTTGATGAGCGAAAAAGCCGATGTCGTCGTGCGGTTCCAAGGCGGAAACAACGCGGGGCACACTTTGGTTGTGGACGGTGTGACGTACAAGCTTTCCCTGTTGCCGTCGGGCATCGTGCGCGGAAAACTGTCCGTTATCGGAAACGGTGTCGTTGTCGATCCGTGGGCTTTGCGCGACGAAATCAAGCGCATTACCGATTTGGGCGCGAAAGTGTCCCCCGACGTTTTGAAAATTTCCGAATTGGCGACTTTGATTCTGCCGCTGCACCGCGAATTGGACCACATGTGCGAAGAAGCCGCGGGCAAAGCCAAAATCGGCACGACGGGACGCGGCATCGGTCCCGCTTATCAGGACAAAGTCGGGCGCCGCGCCATTCGCGTCGGTGATTTGTTCGAAAAAGAAACTTTGCCCGCCAAGGTCGAAAACCTGCTGTTGTTCCACAACGCTTTGCGCAAAGGAATGGGACAGCCGACCGTCAATGCGGACGATTTGCTGAAACAGCTGAACGAAATCGCCGACTTTGTCGCGCCTTATGTCGTTCCCGCTTGGAAAATTCTGGCGGACAAGCTGGATGCGGGCGCTTCCTTGCTGTTTGAGGGCGCGCAGGCCACCATGCTGGACAACGATTTCGGAACGTACCCGTATGTGACTTCGTCGAACACGATTGCGGGGCAGGCTGCCGTCGGTTCGGGCGTCGGCATGAAATACATCGACAAAGTCGTCGGCGTCGTCAAAGCGTACACGACGCGCGTCGGCGCGGGTCCTTTCCCGACCGAATTGTTCGATGCGGACGGCGACCGCATCCGTGAAGTCGGCCGCGAGTTCGGAACGGTTACGGGGCGTCCCCGCCGCTGCGGCTGGTTTGACGCGGTTTTGGTGCGTCAAGCCGCGCGCGTCAACGGAATTCACGAATTGGCGGTGATGAAGCTGGATATTCTTGACCAGTTCGACGAAATCAAAGTGTGTGTCGGTTATGAACTGAACGGCAAAAAGCTGGACTGCTTCCCCATGCAAATCAAAGCGGGCGCGGACGTCAAACCCGTTTACGAAACTTTGCCGGGGTGGAAATCGTCGACATACGGCATTCGCGACTATGCTCAGCTGCCCGAAAACGCGAAAAAGTACATTGAACGTTTGGAACAGCTGACAGGGGTTAAGGTCGGCATGATTTCCACCAGCCCCGAACGTGAAGACACGATTGTCCGCATCGATCCGTACAAAGCGTAAAAAACAGTTTATTCTGTAAAAACTGTTTGATATACTGGGGAAAATTTACAACTTGAGGGGGTAAGTTTTCCCCTTTCCTTTGGGATATTCGAAAAGCCGATGGCAGAATTGGAAGAAAAAGTGAAAACCGCGACGGAAGCCGAACAGAAAATCGCCAAAACCGCCGCAAAAACAGAAAATTCCGACCGTGACGATTACGTTGCCACGGTGGACAACCGTTTTCGCGTTTTTTCCCATTTGCCTTTGCCGTTTTTGGATATGCCGAACGCCAAAGCTTATCAGGCGGAGGATACATCCATACCGGAGCGGCGCATTTTCGCTTATGTCTGCCGTCCCGATTTGCCGATACGCAAAAACCATGTCCGTTTGCGCGCAGGTTCGAAAGTCGAAGGATTGCTTCCTTTGGCGGGGGGCGGCGTCGCTTTCTGGAAAACCCTTCAGCAGCGCACTTATTTTTTGATTTACGAACGTCCCATGGGCGGGCGCGTCGTTATGGGCAAGAAATTTACGCCCGTCCTGTCCAAAGAGGAAGTCGAACTGGCTTCGAAATGGGTGCGGCCGCTGTTGCTCGGAATCAACAATTTGGCGCTTCGCGGGCTGACGCACCGTTCGGTCAGACCCGACAACCTGTTTTATATGGATGCCGAAAAAACGCAGATTGTTTTGGGGGACTGCATTTCCGTTCCGCCCGCTTACGACCAGCCGGGAGTGTGCGAAACCGTTCCGTCCATGCTCTGCCAGCCAGAAGGGCGCGGCGACGGCGCGACAACGGATGACTTGTATGCTTTGGGCGCGACCTTGATGTGGCTGGCATTGGGACACAATCCCGTCGAGGGACTTTCCATGCCCGAATTGGCGGAATTGAAAGTGCGCAAAGGGTCGTATGCGACCATTATCGGCGAAGAGCGCATTGCTTTGGCGCTGATTGAGCTGTTGCGCGGACTTTTGTCCGATTCCGCCGAACAGCGGTGGGATATTTCATCGACCCAGCAATGGATTGACGGACGGCGGCTGACTCCGGTGCAGGTCAAATCCGCCAAATCATCCCAGCGCCCGTTTATTTTCAACAATCAAGAATTCTTTTCGTACCGCAGTTTGGCTTTGGCGTTTTTCTTTAACTGGGATTTGGCGGCGGAAGCCATTCGTTCCGAACGTCTGATGACGTGGATTTTGCGCGGGTTCGAGGATAAACAAACCGCCGAAGCCATTTCCAAAACTCTGGAAATGGCGGTTGTCGCGTTTTCGCAAAAGGAACGGCAGGACGACTTTATCGTTTCCAGAACATGCATGCTGCTGCATCCCGAAGCGCCGCTTCATTTGCGCAACTGGTCTTTTATGCCCGAAGCGCTGGGCTACGTCATGGCGACCGCCGTTTTGCAGGGAACGGATGTCAAGCCGTTAATCGGCATTATCACGACGGGTTTTCTGGAAAGCTGGTACAGCTTGAAAAACGACCGCATTCTGGCGCAACAGGTCAAATCGATGCAGATGACTTTGAAAAAGCCCGATTTGGGCATGGGGTTCGAGCGTCTGCTGTACGAAACGACCGAGGGATTGCCGTGTCAGAGCCCTCTGGTTATCAAGTATTACGTCGACAACGTGCGCGATTTGTTGGAAGCATTGGAAAACGTTTCCAAAAAAATCGATGTCAAGGCGGAGCCCATTGACAGGCACATTGCCGCGTTTTTATCCGTTAATTTCGGCACAAAACTGGGGGAACAGATTTCTTTGCTGAATTCCCCCAAAGAAAATGTCGCCGCGCAGGGAATGCTGAATCTGTATTCGACCCTGCAATGGACGTTCGGTCCCGAAAAGCTGTATGGCATGTGTTCATGGCTGGGGCGGCACATCGCTCCGATTATCGGCAATTACCACAATTTGGAAAAGCGCAAACAGCTGGAAAAAGAGCTGCCCAAATACATTCGCAAGGGCAGTTTGCCGGATTTGTACCGCTTTTTGGATGACAGGGAAGAACGCCTGTCCGACATGCGCAATTTCGAACAAGCGCGCAAAGACTACGCCAAAATCGCGGAAGAAATCGATTATTTGAACGGCAACCGCGAAAAACGGATTGAGTACGGCATGCGGTTGGGATACGAAGTCGCGGCGATTGTGTCGTTTTCGATTGCTCTGTTGGTTATGCTTTTGTTGCTTGTAACACGGTTTTTAGGGGGATAACGCTATGGCTAAACAGAAAAGCAACCGTTTCAGAACTTTCCTTTCGTGCGTTTTGCTGTTTCCCGTATTGCTGGTGCTGAAATCGACGGTTTTGTTTTTTTTGCTGGCGATGATGCCGACTTTTGTTTCGCTGATTTTGGAAAACAAATACAAACTGCGCTACAAGTATAAATGGCTGTGTGTGGGCGGAATGAACTTTGCGGGAACGTTGCCGTTTTTGTTCAGATTGTGGTTTGAAGACAACTCTTTGGAAGGCGCGATTGCTTTGTTTTTTGATTTTAAAACAATTTTTATCGTGTTCGGCGCCGCGGCAATCGGCTTTGTATTTTCACGTTGCATTCCGCCGATTATTTTGGGAATTGTCGAAATGACCGA
>CAVCSV010000024.1:1988-9231 GCA_963604715.1 Limosilactobacillus gorillae | reverse complement strand
GCGCCGCGTTGCTTTTTTGCGCGATTTGCAAAAAAAGCTGGTTGACAAATGGGGGGACGAGGTAACGGAACTCCCTGCGGGAACGATGGCTAAAAATCGATAACTTGGACGTTTTTCCGCTCTTTGCGCCAAGCCAGCGGCAGTAAAATCACGAAAACGGTGATAAATTCCAACCGCCCCAGCATCATATCCGCCGATAAAATCCATTTTGCGGCATCGGGCAGGTTTGCAAAGCTTCCCTGCGCCCCGATAACAGAACCGAATGCGATGCCCGCATTGCCCAAAGCCGAAATCACGCCTGTAAACGCGGTTGTAAAGTCCAATCCCAGTAAAGCCAAAGACAGCATGGAAATCAGCGCGGACATCAGAAAAATCGCCAGAAAAACGAACACGCCCGAAGTGATTTCTTCGGTCAGCGGACGTCCGTTATACTTTGCGATAAAGACGCCGTGCGGCAATAGCTTGTGCCGCAAATACTGCACCGAAAACAAATAGATGATGTTGAAGCGGAAGATTTTGATTCCGCCCGACGTCGACCCGCTGCAGGCGCCGATAGGCATCAAAAACGTAAAAAACATCATCGCAAAGACGCCCAGATTTTCCAAATCGCAAACCGAAAAATTGGTTGACGTCACGGCGGCGACAACGCTGAATGTCATGTCTTTGAATGCAGTCGAAACGGTTGTTTCGGGATGGGTTGCCGCCAGCCAAACCGTCAGTCCGACGCTTGCCAAAACGGTAAAGCAGACATACGTTTTGATTTGCATGTCGTTTTTGATTTGTTTCCAGTCTTTTTTCAAAACGGAATAGGACAGCAGCAAAGGCAATCCCGATATGAACATGAAAAACACCAACACCCATTGCGCGGCGGCGGACAAATCAGCGGCGGACGAAGCGCGCGGAGCAAAACCGCCCGTCGGAATGGTCGCCAGACTGTAGGCGACGGCTTCGAACGGGGGCAGCCCCGATAAAGTCAGGCAAAGAATACAGGCAACGGTAAAACCGATGTAAATAATCATCATCGCTGCGATGATTTGGGATGTTTTGGGCATTTTTTTACCCGATTTGTCCGAACTTTCCATAGCGAACAGCTGCATGCCGCCGATGCGGAGCAGGGGAAGGACGCCTAAAGCGATAACGATAATTCCCAATCCGCCAATCCATTGCAAAATGCCGCGCCACAGCAAAATGCCGCGCGAAAACTGCGAATAATCGCGGATAACCGTCGCTCCCATGGTCGTCAAGCCCGACATAGCCTCGAAAAAAGCGTCGGTATAGTCCATCGGAACGGGGGCAAAGTAAAAAGGCAGGGCGGCAAACGCACAGGCGACAACCCAAACAATGGATGTCGTCAGATACATTTCGCGAACGGACAGCTTTTCATAGCGGTTGTAAAACGTCAAGAATAGCAGGGCGCCCGAAAATCCCGTCATCAAAGCGGATAATCCGAACGCCGTTCCCGCCGCCGTTTGACCGTCGGCAAAATCAAGAACGGTCGGAACAATCATTACCGCCGACAGCAAAATCAGCAGACAGCCCGAAACAAAAAACGTAATGCCCGCGCGCATGGAACAGCCTTACAGCGGGGCGCAGGCTTTGGACAGCCATTCCGCCGTCGCGCGGTCGACCAAAGGCGAAATGATGCGTTTGATGCGGGCATGGTAACCGTCCAGCCACGCTTTTTCACGCAAGGTCAGCATTGTTTTGTCAATCAATCTGCGGTCGAAGGGCGCAAGGCTGAGCGTCGAAAGTCCCAAGACTTTCATTTCCGCGCCTTCGGTCGGGGGCAGGGGTTCGACCATCACCACGTTTTCCAAACGGATGCCGAACGCGTTGGGTTTATAGTACCCCGGTTCATTGGAAATCAGCATGCCGGGGGCGAGGGCGACGCGGCTTCCCCCGCGTGAAATGCGCTGAGGTCCCTCGTGCACGCTCAAATAACTGCCGATGCCGTGTCCCGTACCGTGGGCGAAATCAACGCCATCGCGCCACAAAAACTGCCGCGCCAGAATGTCCAGCTGCGCGCCCGTTGTACCTTCGGGGAACGCAATGGTCGCCAAAGCGATATGCCCCTTTAACACTTGGGTAAAGCGCTTCTTTTCCAGCGGCGAAACCGAGCCGACCGCGATGGTGCGCGTGATGTCGGTCGTGCCGTCCAGATATTGTGCGCCCGAATCAATCAAAAACATGGCGTCTTTTTGAATCGGGGCGTTGTTGGTTTCGTTCGTATGATAGTGAATGTACGCCGCGTTTTTGCCCGAAGCCGCGATTGTCGCAAAGCTTTCGCCGCGATACAGCGGATTTTCGGCGCGCAAATCGTGCATTTTTTTGACGGCGTCCATTTCGGTCAAGCCGCCTTTGGGCGCTTGTTCGTCAAACCATGCCAAGAATTTACAGACCGCCGCGCCGTCTTTGACATGGGCGTTGACCGCACCGTTGCGTTCCGTGATGTTTTTGCACGCTTTGCGGATAAGGCAAGGGTCTTCCTTGTCATGAACGACAGCCCCGCCGTTTGTCAGCCTGTCATACGCCCACGCAGAGCAGTTTGTCGTGTCCAAACACACTTTGGCATGCTGTGAAGCCAAAACGTCCAGCACTTGCGCGAATGCGGACATCGGAACGGTTTCAACCAGCGGACTCAGCTGTTTTTTGACTGAATCCGTGACCTTGTTTGTATCGACAAACCACTGAAAAGTCCCGCTTTTGTATAAAATTCCGAATGATTGAACCAAAGGGATGTACGGAATGTCGTTGCCGCGGACGTTCAAAATCCACATGACGGATTCGGGATTTGTCAGCAGCAAAGCGTCGTCCTGGTCAATGCCCAAAGCCGCCGTAATGTCCGCGATTTTGGACGTGCTGTCCAATCCCGTAAAACGTTCGGGCAAAGCGACCGCCCAACCGCCGCTGTTTCGCGGTCTGTCCTGCCACAGCAAATCAATCGGATCGACGGGAACGGGGAGAAAAACGGCGCCGTTTTTATCGCCCGCCGCTTTTATTTTGTTGACTTTGGACGGGGTGTAAAGCCATGAATTGTAGCCGATGACAGCTCCTTGCGGCAAAGCGGCGAACAGCCAGTCCGCCGCCTGTCCGTCGGGGGTTTGGATGACTGTGATTTGCTTTTCGTCCGTTTCCTTTTGCGCCTGCAAGGTATAGCGTCCGTCGACAAACAAAAACGCGCGGTCAAGGAAAATCACCGCTTCACCCGCCGAACCCGTAAAGCCCGTCAGCCATGCCAGCCGTTCGGAAGCTGGAGCAACGTATTCGCCCTGAAATTCGTCGGCGCGCGGCACAACCAATCCGAAAAATCCGTTTTTCAGCATCCATTCGCGCACGGCGGTCAAGCGTTCATTCATGGCAAAATCCCCTTTATCGTCCGACAATCAGCGTGCTCCAGCCTTCCAAGCGGTAGCGTTTTTTCAGTTCCAAGCCCACGCGGCGGTGTGCGCTCAGCACCCATTCTTCCTGTCTGTTCAGCAGACCCGACAAAATCGCCAAGCCGTCGGGGGCGAGGTTTGCCGCCAAATCTTTCGCCATCAGCGTCAGCGGGCGGGCAAGGATGTTTGAAAACACCAAATCATACGGACCGTGCGTGCGCACCGCGGCGGGTTTGTAGCCGTTGCCCGCCTGCGCCGTGATATAGCGCGCCAAATGGTTGTTGCGAGCGTTTTCCAAAGTCACGCGGACGGATTCGGGGTCGATGTCGGCGGCAAAAACGTGCGTGTGGAACGTCGCGGCGGCGGCAAGCCCCAAAATGCCCGACCCGCACCCCATATCCAAAATCTTGTTCGGGCGGCGGTAGTGCGAGATTTCTTCCAATCCCATCAGACAACCTTTGGTCGTGAAGTGTTCGCCCGAACCGAACGCGGTCGCCGCGTCGATTTTCAGCGCGATTTTCGTCGGGGGAGGCGGTTCTTTGATATGCGAACCGTAAATATAATAACGTCCAATGTCCACGGGTTTAAAGCTGATAAGGCTTTCGCGCAACCAGTCGCGCTGTGCCAGCGCGGTCAGCTGATACGGCGGCAGGTCGATGCCCGCCATGGTTGCGGCGATTTCCAGATTGGCGCGCAAAGCGGCTTCGTCTGGTTTGTCTTGAAAAATCGCTTCCAGTTTCCATTTGCCCTTGTCCGCGCCCGTTTCGATTTCGCTTGCCAGCAGCGCGGTATCGTCGCCGTCCAGAGCGCGTTCGAAAAACGGCACGGCGTCAGCCGCCAAAACAAAAGAAAGTTGCCAGTTGTCCGCAGGTTTTGTTTCCATTACAGTTTTTCCAAATAATCAGCCATGACTTTTTTCGTGCCGTATTCGTCAAAGTAGACTTGGACGGTTTTGCCCTCCGCCCCTGTGACGCGCCCATGCCCGAAACGTTCATGATAAACTTCCGTTCCTTTTTGAAAAGCGGGCTTTTCGGATGTGCTGAAAAATCCCGATTTTCGGTATCCATAGTTATTTTTATAGGAATAATCGTCGTTTGTATAGCTTTTATTGTATCCGCCGTACCCGTAGTTGTCCGAAATCGCGCTTTGCATGCGGACGTGTTCCGTAGGCAGTTCGTTGATAAAGCGCGACGGCAGATTGTTTTGCCATTGGTTGTACATGCGCCGCGAACCCGCAAAGCTGATGTAAACCTTTTTTTTCGCGCGGGTGATGCCGACATACGCCAAACGGCGTTCTTCCTCCAAAGCTTTTTCGCCGCCTTCGTCCAGCGATTTTTGATGCGGGAAGATTCCTTCCTCCCACCCGGGCAGAAAAACGCAGTCGAATTCAAGCCCTTTGGCGGCGTGCAAAGTCATCAGCGACACCGAATCGCCCGTCGCCGCCGCCGTGTCGTTTTCCATGACAAGGGAAATATATTCCAGATAATCGTCGAAATTATCGTATTCCTTGATAATGCCGACCAGTTCCTGCAGGTTTTCGACGCGCCCCTCGGCATCGGGCGTTTTTTCCGTGCGGCGCATTTCCATATAGCCGCTTTCGTCCAGCATGCGGCGCAACAGTTCTTCGGGCGGTTCTCCCTGCGTCAGCAAATCACGCCAAGAATCGAACAAAGCAAAAAACTTCTCCAGTCCCGTTTTCGCCGTGCCTTTAATCGCCTTTTCCGCCAGCAGGGCATGCGCCGCTTCAAACATGGTCGAACCGTCGGCGCGGGCGCGGACTTGGATATTTTGCAAAGCCGTGTCGCCGATGCCGCGGCGCGGCTTGTTTACGATGCGCAGAAAAGCCATGTCGTCTTTTGGGTGAACCAGCAGGCGGATGTACGCCGACGCGTCGCGGATTTCCTCGCGTTCGTAAAAGCGCATGCCCGCAATGACGCGATACGGGATGCCCGCGTTCAGCAAAACGTCTTCGATGGCGCGGGTTTGAAAGCTTGCACGCACCAAAACCGCGATTTGCGACAGCTTCGTTCCGTGCCGCTGTTCGGTTTCGATTTGGTCGCAGATTTTGCGCGCTTCGTCGTCACCGCTCCATACGCCCGTGACCAGAACCTTTTCCCCGACGGCGCTTTCCCGACCGGGGGCGGTGTGCAAAGTTTTGCTTAAACGGTGGACGTTGTTGGCAATCAATCCCGATGCCGCCGCCAAGATATGCGCGGTCGAACGGTAGTTGCTTTCCAATCGAATCAAGGTTGCGTTTGGAAAATCCTGTTCAAAGCGCAGAATGTTGCCGACCTCCGCCCCGCGCCACGAATAAATGGATTGGTCGTCGTCGCCGACGCAGCATAAATTATGGTGATATCCCGCCAACAGCCGAAGCCAGAGATATTGAACAACGTTCGTGTCTTGATATTCGTCTACCAGAATATAACGGAACTGCCGCTGAAAAGCCCTTAACACTTCGGGGTATTTTTGGAACAATTCGACACAGTACAGCAACAGGTCGCCGAAATCGACCGCGTTCATCGCTTTCAGACGCGTTTGATACGCTTCGTACAGGTGGACAGCCAAAGGCGAGGCGGGATTGGGCGACTGGTTGGCTTTGTCGGGCGTCAATCCTTGGTCTTTCAGCCGTTGGATTTGTCCCATAATCAGCTGAGGCGGGTTTTCTTTCAAATCCAGTCCGTCGGCGGTCATGATTTGCTTTAACAGGCGTTCCTGATCGGCGGCGTCCAAAATCGTAAAACCGTGGGCAAGTCCGACCTTGTCGGGGTGGTTTCGCAAAATCCGCAGACCGATTTTGTGAAAAGTCCCCAGCCACAAAGCGCGCGCGTCTTCGCCGATAATCGTTTGCAGACGTTCGGTCATTTCGTTGGCGGCTTTGTTGGTGAACGTCACCGCCAAACATTGAAAGGGCAGGGCTTTTCCCGTTTGAATGATGTACGCCAGACGCGTTGTCAAAACGGTGGTTTTCCCCGAACCCGCGCCCGCCAAGACCAACACGGGACCTTCGGTGGTTTCGACGGCTTGACGTTGTTCGGGGTTCAATCGGCTAAGGTCAATCGCTTGCATTTCAAATCCTTTGTTTCTTTGCCGATTGTTTTAAAGAAAAAAGGTTAAAAATTCAAGAACAAAAACGGTACGGAAAAATTACTTTGTCCGTGATTTTTTATTCAGTATCGCAGTCATAACAGCCGATTGTTTTGCCTTTTGTGCCGTGAAGCGGTAAAATTTGTTCAAATCGGCAAAGCCGTTCAATACGGCGGTCGGGCGGTTGGTGTCGTTCATCTGTTCCAGATGTTCCGCCGTGGTCAGCTTGTAATTCGGGTCTTGGCAGAAAGTCCTGTAACAGCGCAAGGTCGCGTCGTTGATGACCGTTCCCTGTTTTTGCCATGCGAAATTCATCCCGACGGCAATCGCGCCCGTACCGTCCGCGCGGATGTTGTCACCGACCATAACGGCGGTTTTCGGATCTTTGACGCCCATATCGTCAAGGATTCTTTGCATATTTTTCGGGTTCGGCTTGTTCGTTTTGGGGCTTAACAAAACCAGCTTGTCCCCCAAAGCCGTTCGCAAATCGTTGGCAACGCCTTTGATGGGTTTGCGGACGATTTGTCCGTCTTTTAAATCGGGCTGAACGTAAAGCCCGTCCAGCATATCCGCCGTAATGCCCATTTTTGCCAAACGCGGGATGCAAACGGATTCGCGGGAATCCGTATAAAGCACAAACTTCGCCCCCGACGATTTGATTTTGTTGATTGTCGCCAAAACGCCGCCGTACAGCTCGGCTTTGCTTTTATCCTTGTCCCATTCGTGAAAGATTTTTTCCTGCGCTTTTTCCATTTCGGGGGACGAGGGCTTCAGCGACG
>CAVCSV010000024.1:0-1978 GCA_963604715.1 Limosilactobacillus gorillae | reverse complement strand
CAGCGACGGCGTGCTTGCCACGTCCATGCGCAAATCTTTGCCGATCAGAGGGCCGGAAATGTGCTTCATGGATTCGGGAACATGCGCCAACAAATCCTGTTCCAAATCCTTGCGGTCGCGGTTATGCAGTTTGGCCAGCTTGTCCAAAGCCGCATCAAGTGCTGATCCCCATGCGTTGAATTTATCCGAAATCGTGTTGTCGATGTCGCTGACGACCAAAGCAATCGGTTGTTTTTCGGACATATTTTTTCCCCTCTCACAAAAAAAAGCCGCTAACCAGTATAACGGAAAGCGGCTTTTGATTCCAGTGCTAATTACTCTTCGGCAACGGTATCGGATTCTTCGTCTTCGTCGTCATCGTGTTTTGGAATAACGGTCGCTTTGACCTTTTTGACGCGGAATCCGTCGATTTCCAAAATCTCGAAACTGCATTGCGGGCAGTCCACGACGTCGCCGACTTTGGGTTTGCGCGCCAACAGCCCGAACACATAGCCGCCGATGGTGTCTTCCTCGTGTTCTTCCAACGGGCGCAGTCCCATGTATTCCATGGCTTCGTCCAGCAAAGTCATGCCCAAGAATTCATACGAACCGTCGTCCAGGCGTTTTTCGTAAACGTCGGTGGATGTGTCGTGTTCGTCCTGAATGTCACCGACCAATTCTTCCAGAACGTCCTCCATGGAAATCAAGCCCGACGTGCCGCCGTATTCGTCAATCACAATCGCCATGTGAATGCGGCGTTTTTTCATCGTGTGCAGAACTTCGGACACCGACAGGCTTTCGGGGACGAACAGAACTTCGCGCAGCATTTTTTTGATGTCGCGTTCGCCTTCGTTCATCAGAATGTCGCGCAAATGCACCATGCCGACGATGTTGTCTTTGTCTTCGTCGCAAACGGGATAGCGCGTGTGGTTGCTGGTTTTGACGATTTCAATGTTTTCGTCGTAACTGCATTCCAGATACAGACATTCCATGTCTTGGCGCGGAATCATGATTTCGCGCGCGATTTTGTCCGAAAAGTCAACGGCGTTTTTGATGATTTCGCTTTCCGTTTTGTCAATGACGCCGCCGCGCTGGGACGCGCCCGCAATCAGTTTCAGCTCTTCTTCGGAATGAACCAAGTCGCTTTCGTGCGCGGGATGAATGCCGACAATCTTCAACGCCAAAGCGGCGCAATGGTCGAACACCCAGATAATCGGACGGAACAGTTGCGCGAACAGATACAAAGGACGGACAACCAGCATAACCGCCAGTTCCGTTTTTTGAATCGCAATGGACTTCGGCACCAGCTCGCCGAAAACGACGTGAAGCAAGGTAATCATCGTAAAGGCGACCGCAATGCTGACCGAATGCATCAAAACTGGATCGTCTTTCAGCCAATGACCGAACAAGGGGTCGATAATGACCGCCAAAGCGGGTTCGCCAATCCAGCCCAAAGCCAGCGAAGCAAGGGTGATGCCCAGCTGAGTCGCGCTTAAATACGAATCCAGTGCGGACGTGACTTTGATTGCCAGTTTGGCTTTTTTGTTGCCGTGCGCTTCGATTTCCTCCAAGCGGGAACGGCGGATTTTAACGATTGAAAACTCCGCGGCGACGAAAAACGCGTTAATCGCCACAAAAACAAAAGCCGCGAACAGTTTTAAAAACGTATATGAAGAAGGGGAGTCCATCTTTTCCTCTTAAATTAAAGACAACAGACAGCGGACGGGCGCGTGATCCGACGCTTTCGGTTCGTCGCGCATTTCGCCGTCGACGGCCGCTTGCGCCAGTTTGTCCGCCAATTTCGGTGACAAAAACAGGTGGTCAAGCAGTATGCCGTCATTTTTTTCGCGCGCGCCCGCCCGATAATCCCAATAGGAATAAAGCGGGACGTCGCCGCATTTTTCGCGCAAGGCGTTGGTCAAGCCTTGGAAATGCATCGCCTTGAACCGTTGGCGCACTGCGGGAACGGTAAAGGCGGAATCTTTGAACGCCGCGGGAC
>CAVCSV010000023.1:11379-32092 GCA_963604715.1 Limosilactobacillus gorillae | reverse complement strand
TGCAAGGAACTTTGAGTTTTTTCCTTCTCTCTCTTCTTTCTGGGTTGATGACGAATTGGGGGGGGGGAGGGGGAAAGAGTGCCATTACTTGCACAGGATCACCACGTCGGGCTGTCGCATTTGCTTCGTAAGCCTCACCTATCGGTTCGGCAACTGCGTTTCGGACACTCGATTTGTTTCCGTTCTTTTGTGGTCGTCTTGCGCCGACCTTAAATCTCGGACAAATCTTCGCTTGCGGTATAAAAACAGTCCTCTGGACTGCTTTTAATCCTCAGCCTCGTGATTTCGAAGTTGTGTTTATATATAAAAAAGGCTTCCCGCGGGAAGCCTTTTTCTTTGCCTTTAAAGGGGCTTATTTCGCCTGCGAAACCGCAACGGCGACCGCGACGGTCGCGCCGACCATCGGGTTGTTGCCCATACCGATAAGACCCATCATTTCGACGTGCGCGGGAACGGACGAAGAACCCGCAAACTGCGCGTCGCCGTGCATGCGTCCCATCGTGTCCGTCATACCGTAAGAGGCAGGACCCGCCGCAACGTTGTCGGGGTGCAGAGTACGACCCGTACCGCCGCCCGAAGCAACCGAGAAATACTTTTTGCCGTTTTCGATTGCCCACTTTTTGTAAGTGCCCGCGACGGGGTGCTGGAAGCGCGTCGGGTTGGTCGAGTTGCCCGTAATGGAAACGTCGACGCCTTCTTTAATCATAATGGCGACGCCTTCGGACACGTCGTCCGCGCCGTAGCATTTGACTTTCGCGCGGTCGCCTTTGGAGAAAGCTTTTTCGGAAACGATTTTCAGTTCGCCCGTTTTGTAGTCGTATTCCGTTTCAACCGACGTAAAGCCGTTGATGCGGGAAATGATGTAAGCCGCGTCTTTGCCCAAGCCGTTCAAAATGACGCGCAGGGGTTCTTTGCGAACTTTGTTCGCCGTCAAAGCGATGCCGATAGCGCCTTCGGCAGCCGCGAACGATTCGTGCCCCGCCAAAAAGCAGAAGCATTTTGTCGATTCGCTCAGCAGCATAGCGCCCAGATTGCCGTGTCCCAGACCGACCTTGCGCTGATCCGCGACGGAACCGGGGATGCAGAACGCCTGCAAGCCGATACCGATTTTTTCGGCGGCTTCGGCGGCGTCTTTCGCCCCGCTTTTGATTGCGACGGCGGCGCCCAGCGTGTAAGCCCAGCACGCGTTTTCAAAGCAAATCGGCTGAATGCCTTTGACGATGGCGGCAACGTCGATGCCTTTGTCTTTGCAGATTTTGTCGGCTTCTTCGATGTTGGCGATGCCGTATTCCTTGCAGCATTTTTCAATCTGCGCAATGCGGCGTTCATAACCTTCAAAAAGACTCATTTTCAAACTCCTTATTCTTTGCGCGGATCGATAACTTTGGCGGCTTCGTTGAAGCGACCTTTCGTCGCAACGTTCTTTTCGAACGCTTCTTTCGGGTCGACGCCTTTTTTGATGGCTTCCATCATTTTGCCCAGATTGACGGTCTTGTAGCCGATGACTTCGCCGTTTTCGTCCAAACCTTCAGCCAAAACATAGCCTTCCGCCATTTCCAGATAGCGGACGCCCTTGGGTTCGGTGGAATACATCGTGCCGACCTGCGAACGCAAGCCTTTGCCCAAGTCTTCCAATCCCGCGCCGACGGGCAAGCCGTTGTCGGAGAAAGCCGACTGCGTGCGGCCGTAAACAATTTGCAGGAACAGTTCGCGCATCGCGACGTTGATTGCGTCGCAAACCAAGTCCGTGTTCAACGCTTCCAGAATGGTTTTGCCCGGCAACACTTCGGCAGCCATGGCGGCGGAGTGCGTCATACCCGAACAACCGATGGTTTCGACCAACGCTTCGCGAATCACGCCGTCTTTGACGTTCAGGGTCAGTTTGCATGTTCCCTGCTGCGGGGCGCAAGCGCCGACGCCGTGCGTCAAGCCCGAAATGTCTGTGATTTCTTTTGATTTGACCCATTTGCCTTCTTCGGGAATGGGAGCCGGATCATGGCGCGCGCCTTTGGCGACGCAGCACATTTCCTTAACTTCGTTCGAACACTGATAAGAACAAGTCATTGAATGCTTACTCCAGTAAGAAAATTGAATTACCCTTTTCTTATATCCCGATTGCGGGGAAAATTACACCTTTTTTTTGGATTCGGGCGTAAAAAAAAGCGGCTTCGGAAAAACCGAAGCCGCCTTTTTGCCGATAAAAAGTTTAACGCTGAGCCTGTTGGGCTTTGATTTTTTCGCGCATAACGATTTGACGGTCGATTTCTTTCAGCGTCGATACGGCGGGCTGCCAGCCGAAGCGGATGCCGTGCGTTTTTTTCAGCCGTTCCATGCCGTCCTGAACTTCGACGTTTTTAACGCCCGTGCGGTAAGTGTGCAAATAGGTGTTGATGTCGTCGACGTTGTACTGCGACGTTACGCCGATAAGCGCGCGGTAGCTTTCGACAAAGTCGTGCTTGTTGTAGTTCAGCCGCCCCAGTTCGGGGTTCAGCTTGGTCAATTCGGCGATTTCCGCATTGACTTCGTTCAGCGCCTTGGGGATTTCGGGTTTGATTTTTTCAGCCGCGCGGACGGCGTAGGTGTCTTCGCTTTTTTTCAAAAGCTCTGTCGCGATGGAGTATTTCAGCCAAGCCTTGCGATAGCCGTATTCCGCCATATCCGCGGTTTTGCCGTCGCGGAATTTGTAATGTCCCGCAATGTTTTTAAAGCCGTATTCTTCTTCCAAACGGACGGCGTGCGCGGTGTATTTCGGTTTGCCGTCAACCATGTAATGCCCGTGGCGGTCATACGCGTTTTGAATGTATTTGTCCGCTTCTTCCTGCGTTTGAAATCTGTCTTCCATCACAGCCTCCGCTTGTTTGATAAGTCAAACATACTCTTTTCTCATCAAAAATCAAAGGATTTTTTTATAAAAAAGCGGGAACGTCCGCCCCCGCCTTTTTTGTTTCATTTTTTCGCTTTTTTCACTTTGATTTTCGTAACGATGCGGTGCAGTTTCGCGGGAGCGTCGTCCGTCCAGCCGACGATGTAATCGTCGCCCGCCACGATAAAGGGCGTGCCGACTTCGCGTTCGACTTTGAAGCGGCGGGCGTCGGCGGTCATTTTTTTGAAATTCGCCTGTGCGCCGATGTCGATTTCCTGAATCACGACGTTCGGATTGGACGGACGGACGTTTTCGTCAATGTACGCCATCGCCTTTTTGCACCAGCCGCACGTTTTTTGCGTGTAAACCACAATGTCGGCTTTGGGCGCGAACCACCCCGCCACCGTCGGAGCCAGCAATCCCGCCAAAGCGATTAAAACGATAAGGTAGATTTCCCAATGTTTTTTCATCCGTTCGTCCTTTCCTGAAAAAGTTTTTTGTCATTCTACCTTTACTCGATACAGCAATCAACGGCTTTGCGCACAAAAGCTTTCATTTTGCCGAAAGTTCCCGTCTGCGGTTCGGATTCGGCGGGCTGTTTTTCCGTCTGCACGACCGCTTCCAAATGTTCGGAAACGGTTTTGACATCCGACGTTTTGTCCTCTATCCACTTGACGTCGGACACGTCAATCATGTTCATATTCAGTCCCCAAAACAGGCAGTACAAATCATAAGCCTGATTGAACAGCTTGTACGCCTCTTCGGGATGCTTCAGGCTCTGCTGTTTTGTTCCGACCTCCATCAAGCGCATGGCGGACGCCAGCAAGTGTTTGGAAATGCACCAAACTTCGCCCTCGTAGGACGGAATGATTTTCTGCATCAGATTTTTGCGCATTTCGCGAATTTGCTCAATCATGTCGAAAAACGAATTTTTGCCCGTTTTCGCCCCCGAAAAGACCAGATGTTCCTCGATTGAAATCAAATTCATAATCGCGATTGTCAAGTCTTGGTCGGAAGACAAATCTTTCGGATTGACTTTTTTCGTCGCATCGATGCGTTCGACGAATTCTTTGACGTTTTCAGCTTTTTTCATGGTTTTAATCCTTTCATGTTACAAGGGAAAATAAGAGTAGTAAACGCTGCCCGCGAACAGCATCGCCAACGGCAGGGCGACTTTTTCAAACGGGAAATGCGCGTGTCCGCCGTTGCGGGCTTTCAAAATTCGATAAAGCTTTTGCGACAGCACATAGACCAGCGCGCCGACGACCGCCGAAAACAAAATCGCGTCCGTGTAAAAAACGTACCCGACGACTTTCGGCATATAGGGCGTCTGCCCCGCATAGATAAAGCCGATTGTCGCGACGGACAGCGAAATCAGCAGAAAATCGCGCCCTTTGAAGCGCCAGTTTTTCTTGTCGAAAAACAAAATCGTCCAATAACCCAGCAAAGCCAGCAGCGCGCCCGCCCACAATCCGACAACGGAATCGGGCACGCCCAGCTTGCGCGCGATTTCCAACGACGCCCCGATAGCGACCGTGCACACGGCGCACGCGGGATTTGCAAACGCTTTTACGGGAAACAGCGTCAAACCCGAAACCAACAGCTTTTTCATAGTTTCCTCTTTTTATATGTATCGTTTCTGATATATATGTTATTCACTATATATTAAATCTGTCAACCGAAAAAAGCGTGCAAAGATAGATTTTTTCATATATATTGAAAAAACAATGTGTTGCGGGGGCGAAAAGCGATGGAAAAACAGCTGGATTTTGAAACCATGCAGGCGGCGGCAAAGGGAATCGGGTATATCGGGCATCCTTTGCGTCTGCGAATCCTTGAATATCTGGACATCAACGGCTGGTCGTCGGTGTCGGCGATTACCAAAGGATTGGGCGAAGACCAAATCACCGTTTCCCAAAACCTGAAAAAAATGCGCGATGCCGATTTGGTCAAAACTCAGCGCAAAGGAATCTTTGTGTATTACGGGCTCAGCGGCGAATACCCCGCCAGCGTTTTTGTTTGCCTGCGCAAACTGTTCGGCTATATGACGGACAATTTCGCCTATCTGACGGACGGGTGCAAAGCCCCCCTGCCCGTCGATTTTCTGACGATGACCGCCAATCATATCAAGCTGTTCGCCCATATCGACAAAATCCGCATTCTGGAATATCTGACGCTGTTCGGGGAAAGCTGCGTGTCCGACATCGTGAACGGCACGGGCATCGAACAGATGAAAGTGTCGCAATACCTGAAGCGCCTGCGCGACGAAAGCTTTGTCAAAGCCCGCAAAGAGGGGCGGTTCGTGTTTTACGAAATCACAAACGGCATTCACAAAACGATTATCAAGTGCATTCACCGT
This sequence comes from Limosilactobacillus gorillae, assembly GCA_963604715.1. Taxonomy (GTDB): domain Bacteria; phylum Pseudomonadota; class Alphaproteobacteria; order CAAGCB01; family CAG-977; genus UBA2903. The sequence continues at coordinate 26,870 of CAVCSV010000023.1, read as the reverse complement.
AAATTCGGCGGAAACGCTTGACTTTAAACGCCGTTTTTTGTATAGTTTCCTTTGTTGAACCAATCACACTCAGAGGGTGGATGTCAGAAATTGCGGTAAATCGGTAATCCAAAGCGTTCAAGCTTCGATTACCTGTTTTTTCCTCCGAACGTTTAGCGCGTTTCGGAATGTGTTTTTTATTTACCGCAACAGGTTCATCATGAATTTATCCAAACAGGAACAAAGGACGTTGCACGTCCTCGCCCAAGGGGGCAAAATCGTCCATACCCGCGACATCCGCGGAAAAATCACCGAAATTTTGTGCTATAACCGCGACGGTTTCGTTTTAAGCGATTGCACTATGGACATTTTTATCAAACTGAAATCGAAACGGCTGATTGCGTCACGGGACGGACAGCCGTACCGCATCACGCTCAAAGGGCTTCGCGCCGTGCGCCCGCAGCCCGACAATCGATGAAAGGATTTTACAATGATTATCCGTAACAGAAAACCGACGGACGACCATGAAATTTACACGCTGGTCAAAAAGGCGTTTGCCTCTATGCCGCAAGCCAGCGGCGACGAACAAAATCTGGTCGGACGGCTTCGCAAATCCGCAGGGTACGTCCCCGAACTGGAGCTGGTCGCCGAACAGGACGGCAAAATCGTCGGGCATATCATGCTGACGAAAATCCGCATCGGCGATACGGAACAGCTGATACTCGCCCCTTTGGCGGTCGCCCCCGACCGTCAAAAGCGGGGAATCGGCGGCGCGCTGATTCAAAAAGCGCACGAAACAGCGCGAAAGTCGGGATATTCGCTGATTCTATTGGTCGGTCATCCGACATATTATCCGCGTTTCGGCTATCGCCCGGCAAGCGAATTCGGTTTGACTTGCGCCCCCGAAATCCCGCCCGAATGCTTTATGGCGGTCGATTTGACGGGCAAAGGCGCAAACTTTGACGCTTTTGTCGCTTTTCCGTCCGTGTTTTTCGAAGCGGGCTAAAACGCTCTGTCTTCGGGAAACATAGTCAACAGTTTTATCTGATCGCGCGTCAGGATGAACGACCGTTCGGAATACGGATTTAAAATCACACCGTCATTCGGGGTCATCCTGACCGCGTTCACCCAATCGCGGCAATGCATGAAAAACGCTTTGCCCGCTTTGAAATCGGCGGGAATTTCCGATTGCGCGCTGAAAATCGGAATCAGCCGTTTGTTCAAAGTCGGAAAAAACGCGATATACGGATGAAACCGCGCGGGCGTTTCGACGATGCCGCCGTTTCCGAACGGCAATTCTTCCCCGTTTTGCGGGGCGGAGGGCACCAAAACGTCCGTATAACGAAACGCCGTCAGCAATTTGACATAGTTGTCCTTGCTTTTGTCGGCGGCGAAATCCGCCAAACGTTTTTCCAGCACGTTATCTGTTCGCGGCATCGCGGGCATCCTTGGTTTATACGGCGAAAACCCCGCCGAAGCGGGGTTTTCTTTACAGGAACGAATCCTTATTTAAACGCAAAACGCGCGCCGAACACGACTTCATGCGCTTTGGTTTTGAATTTGAGATCCTCTTTGGTGAACGAACCGAAATCGGCATAGCGGTATCCCAAATCCCACGACAAAGCGGACGTCGCTTCGTACGTCAAACCCGCGGACAGGCTGTACGCGAATTTCGTTTTGGAAATATTTTCTTTGCCGGAAAAACTCGGATCAGAATAATCCGTATCGGTCATCGCATACTTTGCTTTGCCCAATCCGACACCGACACCCAGATACGGACGAACTTTGGCGGCTGTCGGCAAATCGACATAACCGTTAATCATGTAAGATTGAACGGTCGGTTCAAGTTTCGTTTTGACAAAATCACCATCATCATCCACATATTCCTTCGTCAAATCGCTGCCGCCGCGATAGGCGTAGGCGAATTCGGCGCGGAAATTGTCGGTGATTTTCGTACCGACGGCGGCTTCCAATCCGCCGTTGTCAAAATTTTCACTGTGGCGTTCGTCATCTGCGCTGATTTTGCTTTTCTGGAACGAAGCGATTCCGCGAACGCCGAAATACGGCGTGATTTCGATATTGGATTTCTTTTCAACGCGAACCTGCTGTTCCTGCTGCTGATACGGCTGAGCCTGACGCGTCTGTCTGTACGTCTGCGCCTGCGCGGACGCGGAAGTCAAGGCGACCAAAGCCGCCGACATAACCAAAGTTTTATTCATCATAGGATTCTCCTATCCGATAAAGTTGAACGATGGCGCGGATTATACGCCGAACCGTTACGCAAGGCAAAAAGAAAACGCTTTATTTTAGAAACTTTTTAGAGTGTAATAGGGACAATTTTATTATAAGGATTCAACAGCGATGTCGGGCGCGATTGCATTGTCGGCGGGAATGAACCGCTTTACGGCGGGGGATTCGCAGGGGAACTTCACCCCTTTGGCGACGCCGCGCGACGTGTACGCGTTCACCCGAAACAGTCCCGTTTTGCTGTGCAATCGCTCTTTGATGAAAGGGCGGCTGGGCGCGCAGATGCCCCGCGTCGTTCTGGACGTTTTGGAACTGTTCGCTTTCGTCTGTCCCGCCTGTCCCGTCGTGCCGACCGTCAAAGAGCTTGCCCGTTTTTTGAACATGACCGTTCCCGTCAACGGGGCGGAGGAAGTCCGCGCGCTGTTTTCCATGGTGCGGATTTTGCTGGGCAAGCTTGCCGCTCTTGACCCGAACGAACGCAAAAAAGCCGTGTCGCTGGCTTTGGCGATGACGCGCAGCGCGAACTGGATTTGGGGCGCGGACGTGTTGGCGGCTTTGGGAACGGCGGAATCGAAATCGGGACTGGCGGGCTTGACGGGATTTGCGGTGTGGGACGGCTTGCCCGACTGGACGGAAAGCGCGCCCGAAGAACCCGCGGGTTCCCAACCCGTATTGCCCGACGAAGCGGGGCGGCGATTGGCCGAACTTTTGTCCCGCGCCGATTCGCCCGAAGCGCGCGCCGATCAAGTCGCCTATTCCCGCGTGGTGTCCAAAGCGTTCAATCCGCGTTCCGACGCGGGCTTTCCCGTATCCGTTCTGGCGCAGGCGGGAACGGGAATCGGCAAGACTTTGGGCTACCTTGCCCCCGCAAGCGTGTGGAGCGACAAAAACGCGGGTTCGGTGTGGGTCAGCACGTTTACCCGCACTTTGCAAAAACAGTTGGACAGCGAACTGAACCGCGTGTTCCCCGACCCGCAAGTCAAGCGGCGCAACGTCGTCATCCGCAAAGGGCGCGAAAACTATATGTGCCTGCTGAACTTTGCCGAAGCCGTCGGCAGAATCCCCGCCAATCCGATGTCGGCTTTGCCTTTGGGGCTGATAGCGCGGTGGGTGGCGGCGACCAAGGACGGCGACATGAACGGCGGCGATTTCCCCGGCTGGATGGCGGATATGATTAACGCGTCCAGCTTGGCGAATTTGGCGGACAAACGCGGGGAATGTCTGTACGCGCAATGTCCGCACTACAAAAAATGCTTTGTGGAAAAGATTTTGCGCCGTTCCCGCCACGCCAAAATCGTTGTTGCGAATCATGCTTTGGTGATGACGCAGCTGGCGGGCGCGACCGAAGACGTCGCTTTGCCAACCCGCTATCTTTTTGACGAAGGGCATCAGCTTTTCGCGGCGGCGGACGACATTTTCGCGGGCGAAATCAACGTGCGCGAAGGCGTGGAAATGCGCCGCATCCTGTTCGGCGGCGAGGATGCCAAAAAAACGGGACGCACGCACGGGCTTCGCCGCAGGGCGGAGGATTTGATACTGCTTGACCCCGACATCGCCGCGGGGGTGGACGAATTATTGGAACACAGCGGCTTTCTGCCGCAGGGCGGGGCTTTGGCGCGCATCAAAAACAGAACGCCGTCGGGGGAATTTGAACGCTTTTTGACCCAAGTTTACAGGCAGGTTTTGGCGCGCACGGACAAAACGGACGCGCAATACTCCCTTGAATGCGAACCGCGTCCCGTTGACGCGGAGCTGTCCAAAACCGCCGTCGAACTGTACGGCGGCATCAAGCTTGCCGAAAGCGCGGCGTATTCGCTCATCGGGCGGATTGAACGCTACATCGACAAAAATGCGGGAGCAATCGAAACGGCAGACAAACAAAGATATTCGGCGGTGATTCGGTCTTTGCGCAAAACGGTCGCCGAACCGCTGTCCGTGTGGCGCGTGATGCTGGAACAGCTGGATTTAAAAACGCCCGCGGACTTTGTGGACTGGCTGGAAATCACCCGCACGGACGGACTGGATACGGATGTCGGATACCACCGCCATTGGGTTGACCCGACGATTCCGTTCGCGCATGTTTTGGGGCAGGCGGCGCACGGCGTTCTGGTGACTTCCGCAACGTTAAAGGACAACAGCGGCGATTCCGAAACGGATTGGAAAAACGCTTTGAAGCGCACGGGGTTGTCGCATTTTCAATCGGAAGACACGCTGACGACGGCGGCGTACAAATCACCGTTCGATTATGCAAACAATTCACGGATTTTCATCATTACCGACGTGGACAAAAACGACGCCGCGCAGGTCGCCGCCGCTTACCGTGAGCTGTTTTTGGCTTCGAACGGCGGGGCGTTGGGCATCTTTACGGCAATCCGCAGGTTGAAAGACGTTTACAGACGCTTGAAAGAACCCTTGGGGGCGAACGGCATCGATTTGCTGGCTCAGCACGTCGACACGGTAAACCTGCAAACGCTGCTGGACATTTTCCGCGCCGAAGAGGAAACATGCCTGCTTGGCACGGACGCGGTGCGCGACGGAATCGACGTGCCGGGGAAATCTCTGCGTATGATTGTGTTCGACCGTGTGCCGTGGAACCGCCCCGACATCGCGCACAAAGCCCGCAAAGCCGCGTTCGGCGAGGCTGGCGAAGCCTATAATTTAATGCTGGTGCGCATGAAACTGGCGCAGGCATTCGGACGGCTGATTCGCAAACACGACGACAAAGGCGTGTTCGTTATGCTTGACCGCGCTTTGCCGTCGGAAACGCTGACCGCTTTCCCGCCCGAAACCCCGATTGAAAAAACGGGATTGAAAGACGCTTTGCTGAAAATCAAAGAGTTTTTGGGCTAACCGCCGAAAACAAACAGCCTCGTGATTTCGAATAGTATAATTACATTCGCAATTGCGAACCCGCGTAGCGGGTGAAGCAATCCCGCGATTGGTCGGCACAGATAAGACATAACAAAATCGTCATTGCGCGGAGCGACAGCGACAAAGCAATCCACCGACTCCGCGTTTGAGGCAGGCATTCTGCAAATGGATTGCTTCCGCCTGTCGGCGTCGCAATGACGAATAGGAGACGCACAAGTGCCCACACTTGCACGGAACTGCTTCGCTTTGATCGCAGTTGCGAATCACCATTCCTATTCTTTTCATTCTCTGAATCCTTCCCCGCCGCCTCCCAAACAGCAACACGCGGTTCCTGTATTTTCCTTTACATATCCCGCCTTGCACGTCGTCAAGTCGCACAAGTCAACGCATCTTGACCCGTTGCTTACCGTGCCTTTTCCGCATCCGCACGTCCCGAAGCCCACCGCTTCGTATCCCAGCGGGCAGTTGCAATCCGCGTCTCCCGCTTGGCAAAGCGTGCATTGTCCCGACGCGCACTTCCACCCCGTCGCGCACATCGCGCTTGACGAACACGTGTTGCCCGTCGGAGCATTCCCTATCGCCGCGGGCGCGCCCGACGAACTGCCGCCGTATCCCAGCTTGACCGATCGCGCTTGAGCCGTCAAAGACACCAGACTCAACACTAAAACCAACAGTAATTTTTTCATGGCATCTTCTCCTTATTTCACGCAACAGCAACCGTCGTCGCTGATTTTCAGCGGGCTTGAGCACGTCGCGCGCGCCGCGATGCACGCCGTTCCCGAAGCGTCCAGCACATAGCCGTTTTCACAGCGGGCTTTGGTGCAAGAGCCGTCTTGACATTCAGTGCAAGTGCCTCCGTCGACGGGGATGCTCTCGCAAGAATAGCAGTTTGTCGGGGTGGCCAGCCAGCCGCCCGTGGAAGTTTGCCCCGCGGGGCAGTCTTGGCAAGTGTAGGACGAATCGAGGTACTGATTGACATCGCATTCGACGCCGCATTTGCGGAAAATGGGGTTGAAGAACCCGTTGCTGCCGTTGCATTCGGCGTCCGTGCACCCATAACTGTCGCATTCCGTGCAAGTGCCGTTGCCGACATCGTATCGGTCGCAGGCGGCGACGCATTCGCCGTTTTGCAACATGTACCCGTCGTTGCAAGCGGTGCAAGAGTTGGGACCGGAACATTCGGAACAGCCGTAGCCGCAGGCGGAACAGCCTTCTCCGTTGTCATAATATCCGCTTTGGCAGACGCAGATGGAATAGTTGTTTTGCAAAGTAAGTCTGTTGTAGGCGGGATGTTTTACGCATTTGGCTCCCGTGCCGCAGGAAGTCGCGGTGCAAGAACATTTAGTGCTTCCGTCGTTTTGCGTCAAAGCTTCGGGCGTCCTGCCGGAACAGGTCGCTGTTTTTTCGCACTTTGTCCCGTTCGCCGTATAGCCGCTGTTGCAGGAAACCGCCGTGCATGTCCCCGTTGACGAACACGCCGTGCATGTCCCATTGGATACCGAAATACTTGAACAGGTATAGCATTTCCGCGATTTCAAATAAAAGCCTCTTTCACATTCCAAACACTTTACCGATGTTGCGCACGAAGCACACCCCACAGGACAAGCCGTTATTGTTCCGCGGGAACAATCGTAACAGCCCGCATAATATCCCTCAACATAATCGCCTGCACATGACATTTGCGCTTGACTGATTGTGTAGGAGTTTTTCAGCGCGCAACATTGTTCTTGCGTAATGCCGTCGGGACACAATGCTTTGGCGAACGCGTCGGCGGTGTAAAACGCCGCGACAAACAACACAAATGAAAACAACAGCTTTTTCATAGAATCCCCCTGCCCCGCCGTTCGCGGACAATATAACCATTCTTATTGTAGACGCTACCCCCCCCCCATACATCTGTCAAGCGTTTTCTACCGCAAATAGCGAAATATTTTTCATCGGAAAAAGTCGGTATCAACCCAGACACTACAAATTCACGGGATTGCTTCGGGCTAAAGCCCTCGCAAGTTCGATTTTTATTTATTTTTCAATCTGTTATCGTCATCACGAGAAGCGAGAGCGACGAAGTGATCCATTTGCAGAATGCCAACCGCAAACACGGAGTCAATGGATTGCTTCGCCCGCCAAGGCGGACTCGCAATGACGATTCTAATTGGCACGAGTGCCTATACCTGCACGGGATTGCCACGTCGCGACTTCGCCGCTCCTCGCAAGTTCGATAAGTGTATGAAAACAAACACAATATCGCAACCGCCCTAACGGGCGTCGTCGCCTGCGGCGACCGAACTCACATTGCCCCCGTGAGTTCGATTCCGGTCAAAGTGTCCCCGGCGAGGATGTTCGGGGCTAAAGCCCCTCATCGCTTCGCGACCGCCCTAACGGGCGTCGTCGCCTGCGGCGACCGAACTCACATTGCCCCCGTGAGTTCGATTCCGGTCAAAGTGTCCCCGGCGAGGATGTTCGGGGCTAAAGCCCCTCATCGCTTCGCGACCGCCCTAACGGGCGTCGTCGCCTGCGGCGACCGAACTCACATTGCCCCCGTGAGTTCGATTCCGGTCAAAAAATACCAAAACAAAAACCCCGCCAAAACGGCGGGATTTTTGTTTTGGTGTCCCCGGCGAGAATCGAACTCACAGCCCCCGGTTTAGGAAACCGATGCTCTATCCGGTTGAGCTACGGGGACAGGCAAAGGTTGTTACAGCACGTGTCCCAAGAAGTAGGGCAGCTGCGCGCGCCACGCGGGCCAATCGTGCGGGACATCGTGCCCCCAATAATCAACCCAAGCGGGAATGTTTTTGGCGCGCAGAATGTCGTCCATGACATGCGTGTCGTGCAAACATTCGTTTTCCCACGCGCCCTGTCCGACCGACAGGATAATCTGCGAATGGCGGTACTGGTGCAACAATTCCTTGTCGTTCAAATTCGGCAGGTATTCCATCGGGGAATTGAAGTAAATTCCGTCTTCCGCGCAATCGTCGCCAAAGAACGAACGGCAGCTGTACAGTCCGCTTTGAGCAATCACGGCGTCGAACAGGTCGGGACGGCGGAAAAAGAAGTTCGCGGCGTGCAAAGCGCCCATCGAACAGCCCGTCGTCATCATGCCGCCCGCGCGGAAATTGCTGCCCATCGCGTTGATGTCCAGCGCCCACGGAACGACTTCTTCGCAGACATAGCTGAAGTACTGTTCAAAGCGGTGCAGACGGTCGCCGGGCCATCCGCTGTTGACGAACGTTTCCCAGTCCAGCCCGTCCACGCAGAAGAATTGCGCCTTGCCTTCTTCAATAAAGCCCGACGCGACGTCAATCATGCCGAAGCCTTCATATTCGTAAAAGCGTCCGCACTGCGACGGGAAAACCAAAATCGGCTTTCCCGCGTGTCCGTAGACTTTCAGCTCCATGTGCCGCCCCAGATTGGGGCTGTATTCGTTGTAATATTCGATTTTCATTTAGCACTTTTCCTGAACAAAGCGGATGATTTCGTCGGCTTCTTCCTGCGTTTTGGCGCGCATCAGGTACATATGGTCGCCCATCACCGCGGAAAAGATTTCGTCGACTTCGTTGTACTGCATCAGCTGGTCGGGATATTTTTCCAGAATTTCTTCGTGCGTGTGAACGTAGTTGAAACGGTTTTTGCGCGCGACGTAAATGCCGATGTATTTCTTTTCGGTCGGCTGATACAGTCTGTCGTGAACAATCATATCCGCGTACATCTGATAAACGTCCGTGTCGTGTTCGTAGTTCATCAGTTCGGGCATGCAGCCGCCTGGCGGACGCATGTTGACTTCCAGCGCGACGTAATCGCCTTTTTTGCCCAAGCCCTTTTTGTCTTCGTACAATTTGAAGAATTCAAAGTGGAAGAAGCGCGCGGACGTGTCGAACGATTTTAAAACGGCGCGTCCTGCTTTTTCCAGCGCGGGGTCGATTTTCAAAACGGAATAATAGCGCAAATCATCGCCTTCATTGACCGTTTCGGCAACGTTTTCGGGGAAGATGTGGCTGGTCATGAAAATCGGTTCGTTTTCATAGTTCGTAATGCCGTCGAACGTGACAATCAATCCGTTGACGAATTCTTCCATAACATAAGGAACGGTCGGATAGTTGTCGTAGAAGCGGTTGAATTCTTCGTCGTTTTTAATCGAATACGACGCATAAGCGCCGACGCCGATGTCGGGTTTGACAAACACGGGATAGCCGACTTCCTTGACGAATTTCGCGCCTTCTTCGCGGGTGGTTACGCAATGACAGCGGGCGGAGGGAACGCCTGCGCGTTCAAAGTGGTTTTTCATCAAGTATTTGCGCTTGCTTTCCAGCACTTCGGGATAACGCGTCCCCTGAATGTTGAAGTCGGTGCGCAGTTTCGCGTCCAGCTCCAGCCAGTATTCGTTGAACGATTCCAAGCGGTCGATGCGGCCGTATTTGTGGGTGAAGAAAGCGACGGCGCGCATGACTTCGTCGTAGTTTTCCATGTTGTCGACGCGGTAATACTCCGTCAGCGCGTTTTTCAGTTCCGGTGTCAGGGAATCATAGGACGCGTCCGCAATTCCCAAAACGTTTACGCCCATTTTTTTCAGGCGGTCCGCAAAATTCACATAGTGCGACGGAAAATGCGGCGAAATAAAAACGAAATTCACTTTTTTAGGCTCCTTGCCCGATGTTTTTCTGTTTTTTGAACCGTAGTTTTTTGTTTGGTTTCGGTCAGATTTTTGTATCCGTAAGTTTTGGTCTTCGGACACCTGCCAAAATGGCAATCAAACAGCCGTTTGTCAAATCATTTTTGTATTTTCTTTATTTTAAAGAACGGCTATAAACGAATCACCGTTTCAAAACAGAAAGGATTTTAAAATGACCGTCCGCATCCGCAAAGCCGTTTTCCCCGTCGGGGGTTTGGGAACCCGCTTTCTGCCCGCCACCAAAGCCATGCCCAAGGAAATGCTGCCCGTCGTCGACAAACCGCTGATTCAGTACGCGGTCGAGGAGGCGCGCGCCGCCGGAATCGAACACTTCATTTTCGTCACGGGGCACGGCAAAACAGCCATTGAAGACCACTTCGATTCCAATACGGCTTTGGAAAAACTGCTGGAAAGGGACGGCAAAACGGATTTGCTGGCTTTTTTAAGGGACAGCACGCTGGAATCGGGCAAAATCTCGTACACCCGCCAAAGCGAACCCAAAGGGCTGGGGCATGCGGTTTGGTGCGCCCGCGACCTTATCGGCGACGAACCGTTTGCAGTGCTGCTGCCCGACGATATTTTTCATTGCAAAACGCCGTGTTTGAAACAGCTGGTTGACGCGTATCCGTCGGTCGGCGGCAATATCGTGGCGGTGCAGGATGTTCCGCTTGAACACACGTCGCGCTACGGTATTTTGAAGGTTGAAAGCGACGACGGACATTTAATCAAAGCCAACGGCATGGTCGAAAAACCCGCCCCCACCGCCGCGCCGTCGCGGTGCGCCGTATCGGGACGCTACATCCTGTCGCCCGAAGTGCTGCGCGAACTCGACCACCAGAAAACGGGCGTCAAGGGTGAAATCCAGCTGACGGACGCAATTGCGGCGACCGTCGGGCGCGTGCCTTTGCATGGTTTTCGCTACGAGGGACGGCGGTTCGACTGCGGCAACAAAATCGGTTTTTTGATGGCGAATATCGAATACGCGCTTGACAGATCCGATCTGGCGGACGATTTTAAAGCCGCTTTGAAAACCCTGCCGTTATAAGGACTGTGCAAAATGTCGTTTTTTTCAAACAAACAGCTGAACTATCTGAACGTTCATTACGGACTGCGCGCAATGGGCTGGGAAATGTGTTCCATGTTCACGCTGGCGTATCTGTACAAGCAGGGATTGAGCTTGACGCTGACGTTCCTTGTTTACGCCGCCGTGCTGTTTTCCCGCACGCTGACCCGCCCGATTGCCATGCACTTTTGTTTGAAAAAAGGCGTTCATTGGACGCTGACCGTCGGCACAATCGCTTTCGCTTTGCGCTATCCCGCGATGCTGCCGATTGACGGGCTGACGTGGCATTTGATTCCGTTCATCGTGATTTCGGGACTGGCGGACGTGCTGTATTGGGTGTCGTATCACAATTATTTCGCCTCTATCGGCGATGAAAAAGACCGCGGGTCAAGCGTCGGCGTGCGCGACGCGATTGCGACCGTTGTTGCGGTCATCGGACCTTTGGTCGGCGGCATGCTGTTGTCGATTGACAAGTTCTACGCCTTTATGATGCCGTTCGTGCTGACTTTGGTCGCGGCGATTCCTTTGCTGAAAACGCCGTCTTTGCCTTTGCCGAAACCCGCGACGCACGAGGAGCGCAAAAACATCGACCATTTCGGCTTTGTCGTTTTCATCGGCGACGGTCTGTTTTATCAAGCGGGGTCGATTTGGCCTTTAATCGTGTTTATGCTGTTGGGCGAAAGCTATCAAAACTTTGGCTTCATCCTTGCTTTGGCGGCGTTTTTCCGCGCGCTGGGTTCAATGGTGTTCGGACGGCTGATTGACAAAGGCAAAGGACGGCAGATTTGCTACATCGGCTACGGCATGCACATTATTATTCTGACGGTGCGCGGATTTTTCGCCTATTCCGTTCCCGCCGTGATTGCCTGCGACTTTTTCGCCGCGATTGCGTATTGCTTTTCCATGACGGGATTGATGACCGCCGTTTACAACGCGACGAAACGCGCGTCGCATCCGCTGTACTTTACCTATTATACGGAATTGGGCTGGGACGTCGGCGCGGTGTCGTCGATGCTGCTGGCGGCTTTGATTGTCGGCACGGGATTCAACGTGCGCTGGGGGCTGGCTTTGTCGGTTGCGGGCGCTGTTCTGTCCATCGCGACTTTAGCACATTGGTACACCCGCGAACGCAAACGGCGCAAAGCGGAATTGGCGGCGGCTTAGTCCGTTCCGACCAGATAGGCTTCCAGCTGCGACATATAGGTATCGCGCAAAGCCGCCGCATCCGACGCGGTTTCCATTTCTGCAAACAGCTTTTCAAACAGGCTGAGGCGGATGCTTTCCGCAAAGAAAAAGCGGTTTGTCCGTTCGCGGTATGCGGCAAGCTCCATTAAATACGGTACGCGCAGACGCTCCGACGGCAAAGCGGAAATCCGCGCTTCAATGCCGTCGTAAACGGCAGTGGCTTCGCGGCGTTTTTGCATAATCGAGGCTTGGAATCCCTCCAGCTTCAACCGCGTTTCGAGCGGCTTTTCGACGGCTTCGGGCGACAGGGTTTCGACAATCAAGGGGCGCAAAGTTTCCAGATACGCCTGCTCCAGCCCCTCGTACGTTTCCTGCAGATGCAGTTCGCGGTCAAGCGCGTATTGAACGGTCATGGAACTGCCGAACAGCAAAAACGCGTAAAACCCGACGGCAAGGATTTTTGCGAAAACACTCGTTTTGCGGGTTTCAACCTCCGTTTTCGCCCATGCGTCCCACGTCGTTTTACGGCGTTTAATCAAAACAACAAAAGCAATCGCGGGCGCAATCAGCGACACGGCGGGCAAAAACGCGCCCATGCCCAAAACAAAAACGCCGTAAGACCGTTTGAGCGCTTGGAAAAAACGCAAAGAGCCGTCGACGGAAACGATGCGGATGCCGAACAGTTTTTTGCCAACAGTCGCGCCGAACCTGCACAACAGCGCGGCTTCAATCAAGGGATAGACTGCAAACGACAGGTAAAACAGGCTGAACGGGGACGCGAAATCTCCCAATTCAAACGACAGGGCGAACGCGGTTGCAATTCCCCAAATCATATAATCGGTAAAGCGCGCAAAACAGCGGCGGAACGGAAAAACGGGCGTCATTGTCGGTATCCTTTCTGTTTTAAAAATAGCACCGCCGATGTCTTTTGACAAACGGGAATTTGTTTCTTTTGGCGAAAATGCAAGGAATTTCAAACAAACCTTTCAGAAAAAAAATGATAATTTGTCTAAAAATCCGTTGACAAGAACGGGGAAAAGTTCCATTATCCGACTATAAAAACACTTGAATCGACACGATAGGAGTCGTTATGGCTGAAGAAATCAAAACCGAAGAAAAACAGTCTTTGTATCAAAAGTTTATGAAAGCCGGCAAAATCACCGTTTTCGAAAGCGGTTTGGAACGTCCCGACCATTTGCAGGAACGCCCGTTCTTTAATTTGCTGGAAAAGGGCGCCACCACTTTCATCGATAAGGGCGACAAACCCGATCAGCTGTATGTCAAGACTCCCGAAGAACAGGCGGAATCCCCGTATTTGGATACGGAAGCGCACAAATTCTTTGAAAACATGGAAAAACGTTTCCGCACGGTCATGCCGGGCGTAACGCTGTTCATCATCGACCCCGACGCGGTTCAGGGACGCTACCTGATGGATCAGGAAGCCGACCGTTCGCTGGGCAAATCGCTGTATATGTTCGTCGAAGACAAACTGCAAAAAGCGCAGGCGGGCAACGAACAGACATTCCTGACCAACGACGAGATTTTGCAATCCGTGTCCGACGCAGGCATCACCGACCGCAATCCGTTTTCGATGCGCGCCGCCATTGCGCCGACGATGGACAACATGGCGGGTTTGGGCAACGTGAACCTGGTTGTCGGCGACAACCCCGACGCTATGAGCGCGAACGTTCTGGACATGGTTCTGGGGGCGGAAGAACGCCGCAAGAAAGAAGGCATTTCCCGCGACGAATTCCGCCGTTTGGTGCTGTACCATGAATTGGGTCACGCAACCGATCACAACTACGCCTCCGCGTACACCACGGTTGAAAAAGTCGTCGAAAACGAACTGGACAACGTGATGTGCCGCCACCGCACGGAATGCATTGCGGACGCTCACGCCGTCCTGCAGCTGGCGCGCGACTTCGGCGATACGAAGTGCGCCGCTTTGTGGGGCGACTGCCGCATCGAATATCTGCGCATGTGCGTCGACCGCCGTTTGGAAGACACAAAATACGATTCCGATTTCATCAAGAAACTGCGCGACGCTGAAAAAATCTCCCGCGCCGTCAATCCGAACGATCCCGAATCGGAAAAGAAATTCAAAACATTGATGAACGACCGCCGCGTTGCGGACACCATCAAACAGTTGGGTTCGCCGTTGGCTTACCACACCACGGACGTAATCGACGCAACCGTCAAATACGCGCAGGAACATCTGGCGGACGGTTCTTTGCAGAAAATGTCCGACTTGGAAGTCATCAAACAGGCACAGGTCATGTCCGAAACCTACGGTTTGACCCGCGAACAGATGGCAAGCATCTCGATTGCTTTGGCAACGGGTGAAAAACATCCCAAGTACGAACAGATGATGCAGCGCGTCGAAGAATCCCGCGACCGCATGCCGATTGCCAAAAAGGAATTGGAACACGAATACGAACTGCAGCGCGAATACAACGCGTTCCAGGAAGAAGCGGGCTTGGCGCAGGGCTTGGGATTGCCGATGCCCGAAGTCACCAATCTGTCGTCCGATTTGCTGAACAAACTGGTTAAAGAACAAAACGACGAAGCCAAATTTCAGCAGAAAGCCGCCGTTTCCGTTCAGAAATACCAGAACAACCTGTTCGGCAAGCTGATTAAAACCGACAACACCCGCGAAGAAATGCTGGCTTTGCTGAGCAAGGAAAAAGAATCCCTGCGCAAACAGGGCAAGCGCGAAGACGGCAAAGCCGACAAATACGCCGCGCACAAGCTGAAAGTCGTTGACGCCGTCATCGATCAGGCGCCTGCGGTGCAGGCGGGCATTGCCGCGAACAAACGCGTGTCGCAGCAAATCAATTCGATTAAATCCGACACCGTCGTTTCGGGCGAAGAAGCCGTCGTGCATTTCGTCAAACACGAATTGCGCGCACAGACGACGATGCAAAGAATCCTGATTGACGCCGCCAACCGCGACATGTCGGCGATGACGATGCAGGAACAGGTCGACGCGATGCGCGCCGAAAACAAGGCGTTCGGCAAAGTGCTGGTCAGCGAAAAGGAAATGCAGATTGCCGCTTTCGCGATTCGCAGCGACAAGGAAACATGGGCGAAAGTGTCCAAAGACAAATCTTTGGCGGCTTTGGTCGACCAGAAAGCCAAACAGAAACCGTCCGCGATTTTGGCGGATTACCAAATGGCGGCTTCCAATCCGAGCAAAGACACCATGGTTTCCCTGCTGGAAGAATCGGTAACCACCCACAACGCCGTAGCGCAGAGCATTGTCAACACGCCTGAATTGGCGAGCATGTTCAAAGCCAAAGCGCCGCGTTTGATGGCGGGTTTGAAACGCTTCGACGCGCAAATCAAACAGGAACAGGCGGCTGAAAAGAAAGCGGCGAAAGCACCGTTGTCGCCCCTGAACATCAAAAACGTTCAGATGAAGAAAAGCCGTTAAAGCTTACCCTTTCGACAAAAAGGCGGTATTGAAAAATACCGCCT
>CAVCSV010000023.1:0-11369 GCA_963604715.1 Limosilactobacillus gorillae | reverse complement strand
TTTTTTATTGCCCGCAAAAAGCTTACACATGCGGGGGAACGGGGCGGTGATGATGCGGATGCTGTTGTTGCGGCTGTTCGTCGTCGGCATCCATTTTGCTCATATCCGCGCTTTTCGTCCAGCCGTAAAACGCGCTCAATACGCCCTCAATCGTATAAGCGTACCATGAAAACGTCATATCGTTATCCAATCCCGTTCCCAGCCATACCAGCAAAAACAGGCAGACAAAACAAAACAAAAAATTGGGAATAAATTTTGAAATCAGCATTTTTGCCTCCTTTTCACATATCGCCGGGGCGTTTGCGTTTCGGATCTTTGAAACGGAACGGTTCGTCGGGCAAATCGACGTTGAATTCCGTATCGTTCAGCGTCACCAGCGTCGTTATTCCTTGCGCGTCCGTCACGCGCCATTGTTTCAGCGTCAGCGGCTTGTCTTTGAAAATCAGCGTGATTTTTCCCGCTTGCGGCTGATCCGCGCGGAATACCGTCAAACCGACGATTCCGTTTTCGCGTTCCACGTTTTCGACCGTCAGCCGTTCTTTATCAAAAGACAGGTTGTCTTTCATAATCAGCGACGCGGGGTTGTCGTCCAAATCCAGATACGTTACCTGCTCCAGTTTTTTGTCGTGGAAAATCAGATAATAGCCGTCCGCAACGATTTCAACGGGCTGATTGGCGTATTCCAAGCGTATTTTGTTGGGCTTTTTCATTAAAAAAGTCCCCTCCGCCGCCGTTCCGTTTTGCGACACCTGATAAAAGCCGCTTTTAATCGACCGGATGCCGTTAAAGTATTCTTCGACCGCTTTGACGGTCTGTTTTTGCGTTTCGGTCAGCGGGGCGAATTTCGCCTGCTGCGCCTGCGCGGAAACGGCTGTCAGCGTCAAAACAAACATAAGGCAGATTTTTTTCAGCATTGCTTTTTTTCCTTTAAGTCCGTTCGGGAACCAGAATTTCGCGTTTGCCCGCAACATTCGGGGCGGAAACGACGCCTTCGCGTTCCATTTGGTCGATTAAATCCGCCGCGCGGTTGTATCCGATTCGCAGCTGGCGCTGAATGTAGCTGGTGGTCGGTTTTCTGTCCCGCAAAACAATCGCCACCGCTTTGTCGTACAAAGAATTGGCGTCGTCGTCCGCCGATGCGGCAATGCCCGCCCCGCCCGTTGCCGCGATTTCTTCGGGCGGTTCTTCCGTCACCGCCTGTTCGTACTGAGGAACGCCCTGCAGCCGCAAATGCGCTGTAATCGCTTCGACTTCGGCATCGCTGACGAACGGTCCGTGCAGACGTTTCGCCCGCTGTCCCTGCGCCAGATACAGCATATCGCCGCGTCCCAGCAGCTGTTCTGCGCCTTGTTCGCCCAAAATCGTGCGGCTGTCGATTTTCGTCGTAACGCGGAAGCTGATGCGTTCGGGGAAGTTGGCTTTAATCGTGCCCGTGATGACGTCCACGGACGGTCTTTGCGTCGCCATAATCAAATGAATGCCCGCCGCGCGCGCCTTTTGGGCAATGCGCTGAATGGCGACTTCCACGTCTTTGCCCGCCGTCAGCATCAAATCCGCCATTTCGTCGACAATCACGACGATATACGGGAACGGACGCAGATTCAGCGGCTGTTCTTCGTACACGGGAACGCCGTCGTCGTATCCCGTCAAAACGGTGCGCGTCATCGGCTCTTTGGAAGCCAGCATTTCTTTGACTTTTTCATTGTAGCCGTCAATGTTGCGCACGCCGATTTGGCTCATCAGCTGATAACGGTCGTCCATTTCCCGCACCGCCCAGTTCAAAGCCAAGACCGCTTTTTTCGGGTCTGTCACGACGGGTGTCAGCAAATGCGGAATACCGTTGTAAACGGACAGTTCCAGCATTTTGGGGTCAATCATGATAAAGCGCACCTGTTCGGGCGTCAGACGGTACAGCAGCGACAGAATCATCGTGTTGATTGCCACGGATTTGCCCGACCCCGTCGTTCCCGCCACCAGCAAATGCGGCATTTTCGCCAAATCCGTAAAGGTCGGCTTGCCGCCGATATCCTTGCCCAAAGCCAGAGTCAGCGGTTTTTCCGATTTCTTGAACTCGTCGGTCGCCAGCAGTTCTTTCAAGTACACGTCGGCGCGTTTTTCGTTGGGCATTTCAATCCCGATGACGCTTTCCCCCGGCACGACGGCGATGCGCACGGACAAAGCGCTCATCGACCGCGCGATGTCGTCGGCAAGGTTAATTACGCGCGTTGTTTTAATCCCCGGCGCGGGTTCCAATTCGAACAAAGTTACAACGGGACCGGGACGGACATTGACGATTTTGCCTTTGACGCCGTATTCCTCCAGCACCGTTTCCAGCTGACGGGCGCGGGCTTCCAAAGCCTCTTTGCTCATCACGGGTTCTTTGTCGGCTTTGGGCTTCGCCAGCAAATCCAGTTTGGGCAGGTGATAATCCTGCTTTTGGGCGGCGCGCTGTTCCTTGATGGTTCGCATCGGCGACGGTTTGGATTCCGCCTTTTTGACGGGCTGCGGCGTTTCGCCCAAATCCAAATCGCCTTGTTTGGCGAACAGGCTTTCGGGAATTTCATCGGGCAAATCGTGTTCGTCGGTCGCTTCGGGTTCGTTTTTACGCCGCATCACCAAAGCGGCAAGATGCTTTGCCCCCGCTTTCAAAGCCGCAAACCACCGCTTCAGCAGTCGGAACGGAATTCCCAAAGTCGCCGCCAGCCCGAACAGCGCCGCAACGAACACAATCGGCTGAATCACAAAAGCGGGGTACGGAAAGTACGCTTTTTTCAGCAAAGCAATCACGGGCATGTAAAACGCGGGCATCACCGCCCCGCCCGCGCCCGCGTATACGGGCCACCCCGCGGCAAACGGCAAAGCGGACAACAGAATCAAAATCAGCAGCAGAGTCGGGACAAAACACGCCACGCGCAGCATTTGCAGTTTGCGCCACTTCAATCGAATAACGATAATTCCCCACGCAACCAAAGCCGTCGGGAACAGCAAAGCACCGAATCCGAAGTATTGCCACAGCGTATCCGCCAAATACGAGCCGAAATACCCCAATGCGTTGCGCGGAGCTTCCCCCGTCGCGGTATTGAACGACGGGTCGCTTATCCGATACGTCGCCAAAGCCGCGGCAACGGCAATCCCCGCAAAAACAACGGCGATTCCCGCACAGCGGACAGCCGCTTTGCGGAAAAAAGCTTTAAAGACGGGGGGAAACAGCGTTTTATCGGAACTCATCGGTCATCAATCTCAGTTGTTTGTCGCCGCGGCGTTCATTTCCAACAGCAGCACCAGCGTATCAAAAAAGTTTTCGGGCGAAACGCTTTCCAGCAAAGCTTCCTTTTCCGCCGCCGAAAACGGCAGCAAGCTTGCCAGCGTCATCAAAACCTGTTCGTCGGGCACCTGCCTTAATCCCGACGAATCGAAATCCAAGTTGTTGGAATACGCGTATCTGTCCAAAGCCGCATACAGCCGCCGTTTATCGAATTTGAACTTTTTCAGCGCAAAATCCGCGGCAAACGGCTTGAAATCGACTTCAACGTTGCGATACGTCAAATTCGTGTGATTGATTTCCCGAATCACGTTAAACCGCGAAATCCCCGTCAAAGTAATCAGCAGAACGTTGTCGGCTTCTGCAAAGCTGGAAATCCTGCCCGCGC
Source organism: Limosilactobacillus gorillae (assembly GCA_963604715.1). Taxonomy (GTDB): domain Bacteria; phylum Pseudomonadota; class Alphaproteobacteria; order CAAGCB01; family CAG-977; genus UBA2903. The sequence goes on along the minus strand of CAVCSV010000023.1, from coordinate 7,719 downwards.
ATCCGACGTGATACAAGGCGGGGGTTTTCAGCGGACCGTCCTGTCCTTTGGGCTGGACGACGCCGACGATTCGCGACGACGCCAGCGCGTTGAACACCAGCCGGATATACCGCATTTCGTAAATGCGCAAATTCAGCTTGGTTCCCGGAAACAAAAACGAACCCGAAAACGGCAAAGCGGGCAAAATCGTCGGCAGTTCGACCATTGTTACATCAAACAGATTGTCGCTCATTGTTTTATGCCTTTACGAAAACAGCAAAGACGACAGTTTGCGCCGTCCCGCAACCGTAATCGGATTCGAATTGCCCAAAGACGTAAAGATTTTGAACAATTCCTGCCGCGCCGCATCGTTGTTCCAATCGCGGTCGGTTTTGAAAATCGTTATCAGCTCGTCAATCGCGGGTTCGGGCTTGTCGGCGGCGAACAACGCGACGGCGTAATCGAACCGCACCTGCAAATCGTCGGGATTTTGCTTCAGTTTTTCGGCGGCTTGGTCGACGGCGGGCGCGCTTTGGTTTTCAATCGCGATTTTCAAGGCGGCTTTGGCGGCGTCCAGTTCAGGACTTTTGACCGACGCGTCCAGCCCGTCCGCCATGTCTTGCGCGGCGTCGAATTGCTTAAGCTTGATAAAACAGCGAATCATCCCTGCAAAAGCGGCGGGATTGGCTTCGTCCTTTTCCAAAACGGCGGCATATTGCCCCAAAGCCGCGTCCGCGTTGCCGCTTTGCAGCGTTTCGGCGGCTTTTTTCAGCAGTTCGTCCAGCGAAAGAGCTTCCTTGCCGACCAAAGCCTGCATGACTTGCTTGAGCTGCGATTCGGGAATTTCACCCGCGAATCCGTCGACCAGCGCGCCTTTGGCGAAAATCATGGTCGTCGGCACACTGCGAATCCCCAACTGCATTGCCAGCGGCTGGCATTCTTCGACGACGAACCGCACCAAAACCGCCTTGCCGTTCGCCAGATTGACGTACTTCTCCAACAGCGGGAAAAAGCGGTCCTTTTCAACGGCGGAGGAAGTGAAATATGCCAAAACGGTGCGTTTTTTGGATTCTTCCGCCACATCGGTTTTAAACGTCTGCATCGAACCGTCTTTAACCACGGCGGCGGGCGCGGTCGGCACGGCGGGAAGCGCATTTTCGTCAAGAAGCAAAGGCATGGATATTCCTTTCGATTCAAAATATTTTCAGACATCATATCCGAAAACGGAGAAAATTAAAACGATGATTTTCAGGGAATTATTCCCTTTAACCCGTTGGAAAACATAGCAAATAAAAAAAATTCAAAAAATATGAAAAAAAGTGTTGCAAAACGAAAACAATTCTATATACTGCCCCTTGTTCACGATGAAGCGTGCGGGTGTAGCTCAGGGGTAGAGCGCAACCTTGCCAAGGTTGATGTCGAGGGTTCAAATCCCTTCGCCCGCTCCAATAAAAAAAGGTGTCTGTTAAGACACCTTTTTTTATTGGAAGTTGGCGGGGGTTTGAACCCGAGAAGAGGGTTCGGCTGTAGCGTCAGCGGAAGCAACGCCGTGAAACGGCGGTCCGTAAGGACGAGCGCAAGCGAGTAAATCCCTTCGCCCGCAAGGTTTGCCAAAACTTCAAATTTCAGCCGTCCATTAGGACGTTTTTTTTATTGGAAGTAGATAGGGGATTGAACCCGCAAGACGCGCGGCGAGAATGCCAATACTTGCACGGGACTGCTTCACTTCGTTCGCAGTTTCGATTTTTTTCAATAAGATATAAAACAATGTTCGAAACCGCGAGCCCCGCAGGGACGCGACGGTCCCATGACAGGTTCGCACAAGCGTCTATGCCTGCACGAACCCTGTGCGTCGTCACTTATGGTAATCGTTGCTCATCTCCTCTTTACCAAAGCGACCCCAGGGGGATTGCGCGCCTGTCGGCGCGTCGGTCAAGCCGACCGCTCGGCGCTTTGCGCCTGTGCGTCGTCGCCTGCGGCGACCGAACCCTTACGGGGGTTCTCATCTCCCCTCGGCTCTAAACAAAAAAAGACCGTCTTTGCAGACGGTCTTTTTTTATTTGGCGACCCCAGGGGGATTCGAACCCCCGTTACCGCCGTGAAAGGGCGATGTCCTGGGCCTCTAGACGATGGGGTCATCATCTCGGACGGCTTATATATACTGGGTTATGTTTCGTCGGTCAACACTTTTTTTCATAAATTTGAATTTTTTATTCGTAGTTGCGCATCAGCCCGACCAGTTTTCCCTGAATCGCCACGCGTTCAGGGCTGAAAATCCGCGTTTCGTAGTCTTTGTTGCACGGTTCCAAAGCAATCGCATTGCCTTTGCGGCGAATTTTTTTCAGCGTCACTTCGCATCCGTCCACCAAAGCCACCGCGATTTCCCCGTTTTCGACCGTATCCGTGCGGCGGATAATCACTGTGTCGCCGTCCAGAATGCCTGCCTCTATCATCGAATCGCCCGCAACGGTCAGCGCATAATGCTGCCCCGCCCCGACCATATCCGCAGGCACGCTGATTGTGTCGTTGCCGCGCAAAGCCTCTATCGGCGTTCCCGCCGCGATTTTTCCGTACTTCGGCAATTCAATCATGCCCGCCGATTCGATAACGGGCTTCAGCATGGAAACGCTTGCCTCCGCCGTTGTTGTTTCGGGCAAACGCAACACCTCCAGCGCGCGCGCCCGATTCGGCAATCGACGGATAAAGCCCCGCTCCTCCAACGCCGTAATCAAGCGGTGAATCCCCGATTTGGATTTCAGTCCGACGGCGTCTTTCATTTCCTCGAACGACGGGGAAACGCCGTCTTCGCGCAGGCGGCGGTCAATCAGCAGCAGCAATTCATGTTGTCGTTTGGTCAGCATTTTTGCCTCCGTTTAAAGAACTTTCTTATTTTGTTCTACTTTAGTTCCCGTTTTTTGGCAAGTATTTTTTTAACTTTCGGCTCTAAGATGCCTGTCGGAGTTTACGCCGTGATTCGTTTTATTGCCGCTTTGCTGATTTTGTTTTGCCGCCCCGCCGTTGCGGTTGACGCCCTGCCCGCGTGGCAAGCCAACGCCGTTGCGGTCGAATTGCCCGATTACGTCGCGCCGATGATTGCGATTGTCATTGACGACATGGGGCTGAACCGCAAAATGACGCGCAAAGCCGTTGAGCTGCCCGCGCCGATAACGGCGTCTTTTCTGCCTTATGCGGGAAATTTGGAAAGCCAAACCGCGCGCGCCAAAGAAGCGGGACACGAATTGATGCTCCATCTGCCGATGCAGCCGTTTTCCCCGCGCAAAGACGCGGGAACGGGCGCGCTGACCGTTTCGATGAGCGAATCGGAAATCCTTGACGCTTTGAACGAAGCGTTGTCCGCTTTCGACGGTTATGTCGGCGTCAACAATCACATGGGCAGCCGTTTTACCGCCAATCCCGCATTGATGCGAATCGTTTTGGAAGAACTGAACCGCCGCGGACTGCTGTTTTTGGATTCGCTGACGTCGAAATACAGCGTCGGATACGAAATCGCGCGGGAAATCGGCATGCCCGCCGCCGCGCGGCAAGTCTTTCTGGACAACACCGCGCAGGAAATCCCTGCCCGCCTGAAAGAACTGGAACGTTACGCTTCAAAGCACGGCGCGGCAATCGGCATCGGTCACCCGCGCAAAGCGACCGTCGAAGCTTTGCAAAACTGGATGCCCGACGCGGCGGAACGCGGATTCGTTTTCGTTCCCGTCAGCACGATCGCCGCGCAAACGGACGAAGACTGACTTATTCGACAATATCGTCCAAATCTTCAGGATTTTCGCCCAGTACGATGGCAAGCTTTTTCAAAAAAAGCAGTCCTGCGAATTTACGGTAATCCTCCAGCGAAGATTCCATTTCGGCGGCGGCTTCGGCATCCAAAGGATGCGCCAAAGTCAACGGCGAAAAGTCAAGGATTTTGACCGATTTTTTGTTTTGGATTTCAATCCAGCCGTGTTCCTTGGTGAACATTTCCGCCACCAAAGTATGATAGCCGCGCAACAGCTTGACACGGGTTTGGGATTTGTTGTGGATGATAATCATTTCGTTTTTTTCACCGCAAAGCGTCGTGAAAATGCCGTGAACGGACGTATCCAAAAAATCGTTGAGCATAACCGTTTGCATCGGATTCCCCCTTTATCAAATTCAACCCTTGAAATTATAAAAAACCGCCCAAAGGAGTCAATTCCCCTTATCGCCTAAAAGCGTGATTTTCTTTACCGTTTCAAAAGCGTTGAATGAAAAGGGAGGCGCTTATGAAAAATCTTTTTGCTTTGTTGACCGTTTTTCTGCTGTCTTTGCCTGCAAAAGCGGAGCTTTCGGACGGCAAAATCTATTTTTTCACCTACAAAAACTGCCCGTACTGCAAACTGGCGGACAAATACATCAGGCAACACCACCCCGATTTGAAAATCGAACGAATCGACATCGCGGGCGTTCAAAACACGCTGTTGTATCTGGAATGCGCGGCAAAGCACGGGCTGGGCGACAATGCCGGAACACCGTTGTTCTGCATCGGGGACGATTACATCGTGGGCTGGAACGGCGACGCGCCGAAACAATTCGACGCGGCTGTCAAAAAGCTGAAATAACCCTTACATGTCCATTGTCGTACCGCGGCCGCGCATCGCGTACGGGTGCGCCCCGCCGACGCGCAGGGACGGATTGTACATCAGGCTGTTCGGCGTGCAGTCGCATTCCGCGGCGATTTTGATGCCGTTCGCGATTTTGCCCTCTTTGCGCAATTCGAACAAACGGTTGACGACCTTGTCGCGCAAAGTCCACGGATCGATTGTGTTGACAAAGATTTTCGTCACGGCTTCGAACCCCGCGGGATTGCTGATGCGCCATTTAATCAAAATGTGCCAGGGCACGGCGACGTCGATTGCGGGCGGACGGTAATACCATTCTTCGTTGCACGGCACTTCGCTGCCCATGGCGGCGTGGCACGCGTGGACAAGGTCGCTCATCCCGCGCACCTGTTCGGGCGTCTGGTTCCACGGCTGGTTCTTTTCGGCTTTGGAATAAATCGCCAAAGTCGGATAGCGGTGTCCGAAGTCCGCAAAAGCGACCGCATATTCGTTTTCCGCAAACACAAGGTTCTGATACCCCGCATAGTTGACGGCGTAATCGTTATACATATTGGGGTTCAAGCGCGCCATTTCGAATTCGGCGGCGTTGGACGCGCTGACGCCGTCAATGGCGACCAGCTGTTTGTGCAGGTGGTCGAACGACGCGCCCGCTTGGTTCAGCCAGTTTTGGAACACGGTCACATAGCGCACATAACGGTTGGACAGATAGATGTCTTTCAGCGCGGCAATCGTGAAGTTGATGTATTGATAGTGCATTTCGGGCGTCATCGTTCCCGACGACGCTTTTTCGTCCGAACCTTCGACAAAGTGGCGTTTGCCGATAATCAATTCGTGTCCGCCCGCGAAAAAGCTGTTTGCCATTTTCAGCTTGCGTCCCGATGAAATGCTGTCGATTTCTTCGCGCGAAAGCCCGCTCATCCGCAATTTGTTTTCGACGATTTCCAAAACGTGTTGCCGTCCTTCGGGTTCGGAAATGTATTCCTCGCGGTGGGCGTTGGCTTTGTCGGAAATGACGTAAGCGTAGTTCTTTTCCCAGTATTCGTAGGAAATGATTTCGAACAGGTTCGGAATGCGGCGAAATTCGGCGGTCGTGTCGAACAGCTGGGACACTTTCAGATTTTCCAGCACTTTGAACGTGCCGTCGGGCATTTTGACCAAGCGCGCCTTTTCGGGCGGAGTCTTCAAATAGTTTGACGGGCAGAAAAAGCAGAAATCCTCGATTTCCTTGGATTCGTGGGCGACGTTTTCATCAGGCTTTTTATTGACCGTGGGGCGTTTTCCGCGGCCGGGAACCGTCCAGACCTGCGTTCCCGTAAACGGATTGACCTGTTTGACCGTGCCGTCGGGCATTTTTTGCAAAAAATTCTGTTCGTACATATTGTTCAGCATATCACACGCCCTCTTTTAAGGATTCGTTTTCCCCTTTTGTATAAAAAATTTCGCAAAAAATCCAGTTAAAAGATTGACGAAAGCTTTTGAAAAGGTAATTCTGTTATCAATCAATTTTTTAAGGAGGTTTTTTTCCATGAAAGTTATGTTTGTCACCAACGAATACCCCCCGTACATTTACGGCGGCGCGGGCGTTCACGTCGAATACCTGTCCAAAGAGCTGGCGAAACTGATGGATGTCGAAGTCCGCAGCTTTCACGACCAGCATTATCAAGACGGTTCGCTGACGGTCGACGGGCGCGTTCCCGACGCGTCTTTGTTCAAAGAATGCCCCAAAGAACTGACTTCGCCCCTGAAAGCGCTGTACGAAGGACTGGCGTTCGCGGGCGAAAACATGACGGCGGACATTGCGCACTGCCATACATGGTACGCGCATTTCGCGGGCATTCTGGCGAAAATGCTGTACGGCATTCCGTTGGTTGTGACGGTTCATTCGCTGGAACCCCTGCGCCCGTGGAAACGCGAACAGCTGGGACGCGGTTACGACGTGTCCAGCTGGGTTGAAAAAACGGCGCTGGAAATGGCGGACGCGGTCATCGCCGTTTCGCAAAGCACCAAGGACGACGTTTTGCGCCTGTTCCCGAAAATCGATCCCGCCAAAGTGTCGATTATCTATAACGGCATCGATGTCGACCAATACAAAGAAACCGACGACACCGCGGTTTTGCAGAAATACGGCATCCGCACGGACAAACCCTATGTGCTGTTCGTCGGACGCATGACGCGGCAGAAGGGCTTGCTGTATCTGCTGAAAGCGGCGTCCAAGCTTGATCCCGACGCGCAGCTGGTTTTGTGCGCGGGCGACGCCGACACCCCCGAAATGAAAGCCGAATTGGAAGGCTTGGTCACTTCGCTGAAGCAAGTGCGTTCGGGCGTTGTCTGGATTCCCGAAATGGTTTCGCGCGAAGACGCGATTGCTCTGTATTCGCAAGCCGCCGTATTCTGCTGTCCGTCGATTTACGAACCGTTCGGCATCATCAATCTGGAAGCGATGGCATGCGGAACGCCCGTGGTCGCCAGCGCGGTCGGCGGCATCAAAGAAGTCGTCGTCAGCGGCGAAACGGGCTATCTGGTCGATCCCGATTTGTCCGACGTGTTCCCGCACGATCCGAAAGACGGCGACGATTTCGCGGCGCGCTTGGCGGAAAAAATCAACGTGTTGATTCGCGACCCCGCTTTGGCGAAAAAAATGGGGCAAGCGGGTCGACTGCGCGTCGAAAAACACTTCAGCTGGCAAAGCATCGCCCTGCAGACCAAAGAATTGTACACAAAATTGGTCGAAGCTAACAAAAACAAATAATCTTGCTTAACGGCGAATCGCGGGCATTCTCTTTCATCGGGATTGCCCGCTTTGTAAAAAAAATGTCAAACATGCACCTTTGCCATAATTTTGCCACAATTGTATGATAGAGTAAGAAAAGATAGGAAAAAACACAGGAGGAACCTCCCATGAAAAAAGGAATTATCGTATTGGCGGCGGCGTTTGTTTTGAACGCGTCAACCGCGCAATCGCTTTCCCCGACGGCGCTTTTGGACGACTCGGCCTCTTTCGTCATCGCAAAAAGCGTCAAACTGGGCTACGGCGAAAACACAAAACCTCAGCCGACGGGAACAAAAGCCGAATTGAACGTCTGTTCGTCGGATGCGGACTGTTTGGCAACGCAAAAATGTACAGACGGCAAGTGTACGGATG
>CAVCSV010000022.1:0-36626 GCA_963604715.1 Limosilactobacillus gorillae | reverse complement strand
CGTCAACGCGATGCTGGGCTTCGGACGTTCCGACTACGACGACAAAACCAAACTGTCGGGCATGAGCAATTCGTACAAAGCCGACACTTACAGCGCGCGGGTTGCGGCAAAGAATTTGAACACGGCGACCTTGGTTGTCGGCGCAAAAGCGGCAAAGACGTTCACGGTCGGCAAGTACGCGGTCGAACCCGAAGCGAAAGCGGCGCTGACGTATGACATTGCGCGCCCGAACGAAGACCGCGCGGTCACGCTGCCCGACGGGTCAAGCTATGCGGCGGCGGGCGAAAAGCTGAACCGCTTGGGCTTTGAAATCGGAGCGAAAGCGGCAGTACGCCTGACGAACGAAGTGGAATTGTCGGTATCCTACGACGGCGCGTTCAAAGAACGCTACCGCGACCACACGGGCTTGATTAACCTCAAAGTCGGGTTCTAACTGCTGCCCGCAGGGGGAAACAACAGAATCGAATTTGCGAACCCGCGCAAACGGGTGAAGCAATCCCCTGATTGGTTGGCACGGAACAACAAAAATCGTCATTGCGAGTCCGCCTTGGCGGGCGAAGCAATCCATTGACTCCGCATTTGAGGCTGGCATTTTGCAAATGGATCGCCACAGCCCTAAAGGGCTTCGCGATGACAAATAAGGGGCGGCACGAGTATTTTGCCTGCACGGGACAACCGCGCCGCTTAGTTTTCCACAAGTTCGAACCTGTTGCTTCTATCCTTTATTTCGGCGGGGGCGGGACGTTTGCGTCTGCCGTCGGTGCGGAAGTGTTTTCCGCAGGAGCTTCTTCCGTTTTGGGGGCAAAGCGGCGTCCCCAGACTTTGGGGGCGGCGGGCTGTTGCGGCTCGGCTTTGGGTTCTTCGACGACCGTGCGGGCTTTGAACAGAGATTCCTGTTCTTTGGATTTATCTTTGTCCAGCGGTTCAAGATCGTTCGAAACGGCGGAAATAAAGTTGTTCAGCCAGTCTTGAATCGGCTTGGCGTAAAATTCGCGTGAATCGCCGCCGTACATAAAGGTAACCCCCGGACAGTTGCCGCCCGACAAAATCAAATCGACAAAGTCGTAGCCTTTTCTGAATCTCAACGCCAAGCGCGGCGTTACGATGCAGGACGAAATTTTTGTGATGTTCAGCTGGTAGCTTGCAGCGTTCAGCAGTTGTTTTTGAACTTCCTGCAATCCCGTGTCGTTCAGCGAACCGCAGTTGCCCAAATGCGCGTATCCGTTAATGGTCGCGCTGCGTTTTTTGGGGCTTTTGCGGGCAATGCCGAAGCACAGCACTTCGTCGGGTTCGCCGACGATATAAGACGCGTCGGGGCGGATGCGTTCCTGAATTTCTTTGGAAACGATTTTTTCAAAAGGCAATTCGGGCGCTTGCGGCTTTTCCTTTTCCTCTGTAAAAGCCGTGCCCGTCAATCCCGTATCGGGGGCGGCGAGGGCGTCGTCGCCGCTGTCAAATCCCGAACCGCCGACATCGTAAAACAGCTGCGCATGGGCGGGGACCGCCGTCAGAAACAGGATTAAAAGCAGAACGTTTTTCATGGCGGATTCTCCTTATTCGCAGAAAGCTTTTGAATTTTCGATGAAAACGGCGGGGTCGACGCGTTTGTCGCGCCACATCACAACCCAATGCAGGTGGGGCCCTGTTGCACGTCCCGTACTGCCGATTTCGCCGATTTTTTGTCCTTTTTTGATTTTGTCACCCGTTTCGACGTCAAGCTTGCTCAAATGGCTGTAGCTGGTTGTTACGTCCTGACCGTGCGCCAGCAAAACGGTTTTGCCCGTCAAAAACATTTCATCGTAAGCCAACAGCACTTTTGCGTCCGCGGGGGCGAAAACCGGCGTTCCCGTCGCGGCGGCAATGTCCAAAGCGTTGTGCGGTGTTTTTTCTTCGCCGTTCAAAATGCGCTGAGAACCGTAAACGCTGGAAATCCGACCGTCTGCGGGCATTTGAAAGCACAGCGGCATTTGCATTTTTGTTTTTTTCGAACGGGCGTCGGCGACGACGGCAAATTCTTTTTCAATGCGCATCGCTTCTTCGGGGGACGGATTGACTTTGTTTTCGGGCAGTCCGTCAATGCGTTGGATGTTCCATTCGCGGGGCTGGATTTTGAAAGTCTTTTCCAATATTTTGCCGTGCTTTTTTACGGTAAAAGTCAAATCGCCCGTGTCGCCGCGTCCGATGCCGACGGCAAACCAGCCGTCTTTGCGCGGGGTGATTTCGGCACCGTTCAGGAAAACGTCGGCTTTGGGCGTGGCGAAAGCGAACAGCAGTTCACCTTGCCGCGGCTGACCGTGCAGGTACAAAATCGGGTCTTCCGCGCGGGCGGAAAAAGTCATCAGACAAAGGGCGAAAATCAAGCGAATCATAGCAACAAAGTTCCCTGTTGAGGCGAAGAATCCTCTTTTTTCTTTTTGGTTTTGCGGGGCGCGACGGCAACCGTTCCGTCCGCGAATTTCAGCGTCATTTCCGATTTTTGACGGGCGTCCGCGGCACGGACGACGGGTTTGTCCAACGTATCCAACACCAAAGCGAAGCCTCTGTCAAGCACGCGTTCGTACGAACAGCTTTCCAACAGCCGCGCGTTCGTCGCCAAGCGCGTTTCCCCGTCTTTCAAAGCCGTTTTGACCAGATTTTCCAGCGGATAAGCGGTTTGAAACAGCACTTTTTCGGCGCTGGTCAACAGCAAATCGGGCGCGGTCGGACGCAATCGTTCCAATTCGGCTTGTTTCCTGTCCGCCAAAACGGTCAAAGCGTTGTTCAGCCGTTCCGCTTTGTCGTCCAACCGCTGAGCGTATTCCGCAACCGTTCTGTCGGGCGTCGGCAATCCGCGGCTCAATCCCGTCAAAACGGTGCGGCGTTCATCCAGCAGACGGCTTGCCGCTTTCATCAGGCGGATTTCGGATTCCTTTAAAAGAGTTTGCAATTCGGAACGCACGGGGACGGCTTTTTCCGCCGCGCCCGTCGGGGTCGGAGCGCGCAAATCCGCCGCATAATCAATCAAGGTCGTGTCGGTTTCATGCCCGACCGCGGAAATCAGCGGAATGTCCGATTCCGCCGCCGCGCGGACGACGATTTCTTCGTTGAACGCCCATAAATCTTCCAGCGAACCGCCGCCGCGCGCGACAATCAGCACGTCGGGGCGGGGGATGTGTCCGCTCGGCGTGTCCAAGCCCTGCTTCGGTATCGCGTTAAAGCCGCGAATGCCCGCCGCGACTTGCTCCGCCGCGCCTTCGCCCTGCATCAGCGCCGGCCACAGCAGTACCCTGCGCGGAAAGCGGTCGTTCAAGCGGTGCATGATGTCGCGAATTACCGCGCCCGACGGTGATGTGACAACGCCGATGACATCGGGCAGGAAAGGGATTTTCTTTTTGCGTTCGGGGGCGAACAGCCCTTCGGCAAGCAGTTTTTTGCGCCGTTCTTCCAGCAATTTCAGCAAAGCACCTTCGCCTGCCGCTTCCATGCCGTCGACAATCATCTGATAGTTCGACCGTCCGGGGTACGTCGTGATTTTTCCCGTGCAAACGACTTCCAGTCCATCTTGCGGCGCAACGGCAAGTTTTGTCGTCCCGCCGCGCCAGCAAATGCCGTTTAAAACGGCTTCGTCGTCTTTCAGCGAAAAATACAAATGCCCCGATGACGCTTTTTTCAACCCCGAAATTTCGCCCTTGACCCTGACAAAGGAAAAATTCGTTTCAACCAGCCCTTTTAACGCTTGGGACACGGCGGAAACGCTGAGGGGTTCGGGCGTTTGCGGTTTCGGGACGGCGGGGGCTTCCGTCAAATCAAGCGTGTCGGCAAAAAGCGGTCGGTTGGTCATTTGTTTCGCAGTCCCGCAAAAAATTCTTTCAGCATCGCGGCGGATTCCCGTTCGCCGAAGCCGCCGTACACTTCGGGTTTGTGCGCGCATGTCGGCTGAGAGTACAAACGGCATCCGTGTTCGACGCCGCCGCCTTTGGCATCGTAGGCGCCGAAATAAAGCCGTTTGATTCGGGCAAAAGAAATTGCCGCCGCGCACATCGGGCAAGGTTCCAATGTAACATAAACATCCAAATCGGGCAAGCGCGGTTCGCCCCGCAATCGGCAGGCTTCGCGCAAAGCCAGAATTTCGGCGTGTGCTGTCGGGTCGCCGTCCCGTTCCGTGCGGTTGACGGCAATCGAAACGATTTGCTTTTTTCGGGAATCGAAAACAACGGCGCAGACGGGGATTTCGCCCGCTTTACCCGCTTGTTTCGCTTCGTTCAAAGCCGTTTCGACGATATGCGCAAAAAAACTTTCCATAGCCTTAAAGTGACCTTTGCCCGAACGGAAGTCAAGAAAAACTCTTCACCCGCGCACGACAAACTGCTATACTGCCCGCGCTATGGCAATGGATATGATGAACAGCGACACGGTGTACAAACTCGGCGGCTTCAAAGTCGATCGGGAAATCGTGCGCTATATCCGCGAAGCCAGCGATTCAAGCGGCATCAGTTTCGACTATCTGCTTGCCAAAGCGGGACACGAAAGCCGCTTTGAAACGAACGCCGCCGCCCTGCGTTCCAGCGCCGAAGGATTATTCCAATTCACTGCGGACACATGGCTGCAGCAGATGAAACTGCACGGCGCAAAGTACGGGTATGCCAAGCTTGCCGCCAAAATCTACCGCGACGGGCGGGGCAGATACCGCGTCAAAAACGCCGCCGACAAAGACGAAATTCTGGCTTTGCGCCGCAGTCCGCGCATTTCCGCCCTGCTTGCCGCCGAATTCGCCAAAAGCAACAAAAAGATTCTGGAAGACCAAATCGGCGCGAAAGTTACTTCCGCCGATTTGTATCTGGCGCACTTTATGGGACCCAGCGGCGCCGTCATGCTGTTGCGCGCGGACAAATTCACGCCGCACAAGTTCGCCGCCGATTTGTTCCCCGAAGCCGCCCTCGCCAACCCGCCGATTTTTTACAACGAAAAAGGGCGGATGCTGACCGTGCGTCAGGTTCGCCGCCGCATCGCCGATATTTTTCAGGACAAAATTGACCGTTTCGCCGTATTGCCGAAATCGCTGAAAGTCTGGCTGGACGATTTGCCCAAGGACCGCAAAAGCCAAAAGCCCGCCGTTGTTGTCGATGCGCCGATTTTGCGTATGGAAGCCGCGCTGGAAACAAATGCGCCGATGCCGAAAATCATCGATTCGAACCGCCTTGCCAACATTTTGCCGGGGGAGGGCGTCAATCTGGACGACGACGGCATGCTGAACGAAATGCGGGTGAAAGTGCTGTCTTTGGCGGCGCGGTCGGGCAAAGACGATTCCGTTTCCGCGGACTTTGTGCCCGTTCGGAAAATGGTTTACGACGCGGCGGGGACGACCGCGATGGAAACGGATGGGGAAAAGCCCGCGGGCAAAGCTTACGATTTTGCGGCGGCGACATGGTTTGAAACGGACGAATATCCCGTTTCCGCGCCTTTGCCCGTTGCGGTGACGGCGATGGCGGCGGATGTTCGGCAAAAGGAATTGTAAATGACTGACGAAAAAAACGAAAGAATTGCAAAAGTCGTGGCGCGCGCCGGAGTATGCTCCCGCCGCGAAGCCGAACGCTATATCGAACAGGGACGCATCGCCGTCAACGGCAAAGTGCTGACCTCGCCCGCCGTAACCGTCGGGGCGGCGGATAAAATCACCGTGGACGGCAAGCCTTTGCCCGCGCCCGAAAAAACGCGCGTATGGCGGTATCACAAGCCTGTCGGATTGGTAACGACGTACCGCGACGAAAAAGGACGGCAAACCGTTTTCGACAGTTTGCCCGACGATATGCCGCGCGTGGTTTCCGTGGGGCGTTTGGATTTGAATTCCGAAGGGCTGCTGTTGCTGACGAACGACGGCGAATTTGCGCGCGCTTTGGAATTGCCCGCGACGGGATGGCTTCGCCGCTACCGTGTGCGCATTCACGGGGAAATGACGCCCGACATCATCGAAAAACTGGCTAAAGGCGTCGTTGTCGAAGGTGTCAAATACGCCCCCGTCGAAGTCGTCATTGATAAACAGCAAGGGTCGAACATGTGGCTGACCGTTGCGCTGAAAGAGGGTAAGAACCGCGAAATCCGCCGCCTGATGGAATCGTTCGGACTGCAGGTTACACGCTTAATCCGCACGGCATACGGACCGTTTCAGCTTGGCAGTCTTGCCGTCGGCGCGGTCGAGGAAATCCGCGGCAAAATTTTGCAGGATCAGGTCGGCGCTTTGACGGGATACCGCGTTGAAAAGCATACGCACGGCGGCAAAAAAGGGTAAGCTTCAGCTTTCCAGCAAAGCCGACTGTTCCAGCCAGTCGTTTTCGACCGATTCGATTTCCGCATCCAGCTGAGCCAGCGTGATTTGCAGGTTTCGGACTTTTTGCCCATTCAATCCAATCATATACATTGTCGGGTCTTCCAACAACTGCATGATTTGGTCGCGCTGGTCGTTCAGCTTTTCCAAACGGGCTTCCAGCTCTTTGACTTTTTTGCGTATCGGGGCAAGCTGTTGTCGTTTTTCGGCGGCTTCGCGGCGTTCGTCTTTGCGCGAAACGGCGGGCGAGTCGGCTTTGGGGGTATTGCCCGCCGCCTGTACTTTCGCCTTTTCCGCAAGCAAAGCGCGGTAATCGTCCAAATCGCCGTCATAAGCTTTGCACCGTCCGCCGTCAATCAGCCAAAGCCTGTCCGCCGTCAGTTCAATCAAATTCGGATCGTGCGTAATCAAAATCACCGCACCTTGATAGCCGTTAATCGCTTCGACCAAAGCGTCGCGCGCGTCAATGTCCAAGTGGTTTGTCGGTTCGTCCAGCAGTAAAATGTGCGGGGCGTTGCGACTCATCATCGCAAACAGCAGGCGCGCTTTTTCACCGCCGGACAGCTGCGCGATTTTGGTGTCGGCTTTTTGCTGTGTCAGTCCGAAACGCCCCAAATGCGCGCGGACTTGCGTTTCCGTCGCGTCTTTCATGGTTTGGCGCAGTTGCTCGTAAGCCGTCAATTCCGTCGAAAGCTCTTCGGTTTGGTGCTGAGCGTAATAGCCGACCTGCAACTTTGACGACATCTGCATTGTGCCGTTCATCAGTTTCAGCTTGCCCGCCAGCAATTTGGCGAAAGTCGATTTGCCGTTGCCGTTCGCGCCCAATAAAGCAATTCGGTCGTCCGCGTCAATGCGCAGGTTCAGGCGCGACAAAACGGGCGTGCCGTCATAGCCGACCGCGCCGTCTTCGATTTTGATCAAAGGCGAGGGCAGTTCGTTCGGCGACGGAAAGCTGAAGTGCGTTTCGGCTTCGTTGACGAAAACGGTTTTCGGCGGCAGTTTTTCCAGCATTTTGACGCGGCTTTGCGCCTGTTTGGCTTTGCTTGCCTTGTAGCGGAAACGGTCGACGAATTCCTGCAGGTGTTTGCGGGCTTCTTCGGTTTTTTCGGCTTGTTTCTGTTCGTTTTCGCGCTGTAAAGCCCGCGTCTGTTCGAACGCGTCGTAGTTGCCGCCGTAGCTGATGATTTTCAGTCCCTCGATGTGCAAAATATGGTCGCACAAGTGATTCAGCAAAGAACGGTCGTGGCTGATGACAATCAGCGTTCCCGCATAGCGCGACAGATAATTTTCAAGCCACAGCGTCGCTTCCAAATCCAAGTGGTTGGTCGGTTCGTCCAACAGCAAAACGTCGGACGGCACAAACAATGCCGCCGCCAAAGCGACGCGCATTCTCCACCCGCCCGAAAACGACGAAACGGGGCGTTTTTGCTTTTCTTCGGAAAATCCCAAGCCGTACAGAATCGACGCGGCGCGCGATTCGGCGGACGCCGCCCCGATAACGTTCAGGCGTTCGTGAATTTCGCCGATTTTAACGCCGTCATCGGCTTTTTCGGCTTCGTCCAAAGCGTTCAGCAACGCGGTGCGTTCGGTGTCGGCTTGCAAAACGCAATCCAGCAAAGAAATATCGCCGTCGGGGATTTCCTGCGCGACGCTTGCCAGTTTTTGCCCTTTGGTCAGGCGGATTTCGCCGTCGTCGCATGGTAAAAGCCCTTGAATCATCTTGAACAAAGTGGTTTTGCCCGTGCCGTTGCGCCCCGTCAATCCGACCCTTTGCCCGTCCGAAATGTGGGCGGACGCGCCGTCAAACAGCAACCGTCCCCCAAACCGTAATGTAATGTCGTTTATATCAATCATAATGGACAGACTTTACCGTATCGCTTTACAAAAGGAAAGATTTGCTTAATATGAAAAACGGATTTTTTTATCGGATTGCCGAATGTCGAACCGCCTGTACTATTTGAAAGTGTTTTTTATCCAGCACCGCGCGATTGTCGCGGCGGGGGTGTTGGCGTTCGCTTTTGGAGTGGCGGCGGCGTGGTACGCTTTGACGCCGAAAATCCCCGTGACGGAACAGGACTTCGCCGACGCCATGCGGGAAGGCGAGGCTTTGTTTTCCGCCAAACGGTACGAGGAAGCGTTCAACACTTTGATTTATCCCGCGCGGCACGGCTATCCCAAAGCCAAATACCTGATTGCCGAAATGTATTACAACGGCTGGGGGACGGACAAAAATCCAAAACTTGCCTTTGAAAACTACAAACAGGCGGCAGACGTTTCAATCGAAGCCAAATACAAAACCGCGCGCATGGCTTTTCGCGGCGAAACAAAGGCTTTGCCGAAAGGACGGGCGACGATTCTGCTGACGGAAACCGCTTATGGCGGCTATCTGCCCGCGCAAAAGGATTTGGGGATTTATTTTTTGCTGTCCAACGACTGGGAACAGGCATACTTTTGGCTGACTTTGGCGGCGAAAAGCGGCGACGAAAAAGTGCTGAAAGGCTTGGAAACCGCAGGCGCCCGCCTGTCCGAATACCAGCGCACCCTGCTTAATGCCGAAGCAAAAGACTTCTTGGCCCGAAAATGACGGTTGAAACGCGCGCGTTCACCGAGTATAAAGAAAACATACTTTCAACTTTAACAACAGAGGACTGTTATGACTGTACAACGTACACTTTCCATGATTAAACCCGATGCCACCCGCCGCAACCTGACGGGCAAAATCAACGCGATGTTCGAAGCCAACGGCTTGCGCATCGTCGCGCAGAAACGCATCCGCCTGACGCCGGAACTGGCTAAAGCGTTCTATATCGAACACAAAGACAAACCGTTCTACGGCAGCTTGGTCGATTTCATGACTTCGGGTCCCATTGTCGTTCAGGTTTTGGAAGGTGAAGACGCCATCGCGAAAAACCGCGAAGTCATGGGTGCCACCAACCCCGAAAAAGCCGCCGAAGGCACCATTCGCAAAACGTTCGCCGAATCCATGGAAGCCAACTCGGTTCACGGTTCGGATTCCGAAGTCAGCGCGAAACGCGAAATTTCGTTCTACTTCTCCGAATGTGAAATCGTCGGTTAATTTATTTTGAAGCGGGAGCCGCCCTTATGAAAGTGTTTCTGACAATGTTGCTTTTCAGCCTGTCCGTCGCGACGGGCGTTCGGGCGGCGCCCGCCGATTCCAAAATGTTTTCCGCAGGCGGCATCAAGGTCGACGTAACAGCCGAAAACGCCGCCAAAGCCCGCGAACAGGCTTTGCAGGACGGGCAGAAACGCGCTTTGATGGTCGTGATGGAACGAATCACGCCCGACTATGTCGTCGAACAGCTGACCGAATTGGTTCCCGACGACATCATCAATATGGTTCGGGATATGAGCATTTCCAACGAAAAAACGTCGTCCGTGCGCTATATGGCGACTTTGGAGGTCAGCTTCAACGCCGATGCCGTGCGCGATTTGCTGCGCCAAAACGGACTGCCTTATGTCCGCACGTCGGGAAAACAGCTGTTGATTTTACCCGTGTACAAACGCAGTCCCGCCGCGTCCCCCGTTTTGTGGGACGAAGACAATCCGTGGTTGCGCGCTTGGAACAACCGCACGGTCGAAAGCTATATGATTCCGCTGACCGTTCCCGCGGGCGATTTGGCGGACAGCAGTCTGCTGAACGCCGAACAAGTGGTGCAGGGGGATTTGAATGCGGCGGAAAGCCTTGCCAAACGCTATGGCGCAGAGGGAATTTTAATCGTCAAAATGGTGCGCAACGGGATGAATTTTTCGGTTGACGCAATGGCGATGGACGAAGGAACGGCATCCGAAATTCCGAATTTCTCGTTTACGGTTTCTTTGACGAAAAACACGGCAACAACGTATGCCAAAGCGGTCAAAAAAGTCGTCGACAAACTGGAAGGCGTTTGGAAACGCGACCAAATGGTGCAATACAACAACATCGAATCGCTGGTCGCCATGGTGCCCGTTTCCACCGTCAAACAATGGGAAACCGTCCAAAAACGGCTGGACAGAATTCCGCTTATCAGTTCTTATAATCTGCAAGCCGCGCGTGCGGGCGTATTGCAGCTGACGATTTTCTTCGCCGAAAATCTGGACAGGCTTCAATCCGAAATGGCAAAGCGGATGCTGTCGCTGACCGTGCTGCCGTCGGGCGTCTTCAAACTGCAAGCCGCAGAACGCGTCAACTACTTGCGTTCCGCCGCGAAACCCGCCGAAAGCAAAACAATGATGCCCGCCGCGGCGCAATAGGCTTTCTCGATGACAAAAGCGCAAAAAATCGTTTTTTGGGTGTTTGTGTTCCTGCTGTTTTTCGCGGGCGTTTATGTGTTGCGCGACGTGTTGCTGCCGTTTGCGGCAGGCATTGTTTTGGCGTATTTTCTTGACCCTGCGACAACCAAGCTGGAATCGAAGCTTCATTCCCGAACAATCGCCGTCGTGATTGTGTTCGGCTGTTTTATATTGCTGTGCTTGCTGGCGTTGCTGATTATTTTGCCGATTGTGCAAAAACAGCTGATGTTGTTTGTCGAAAACGTTCCCGTATACATCAATCTGTTGTGGCTGAAAATCGCGCCGTTGCTGGAAGAGGTCAAGGACTATCTGCCCAAACAGGCGGACGGCATCAAAGACACGGTCGCGGGGCATTTGTCGGGGGCGGTCAAATTCGTGTTTGCGACGGCGGGACGGTTGTTGTCGCGCGGAGCCGCTTTGCTGAATATCCTGTCGCTGGCGGTTGTGACGCCCGTCGTGACGTTTTATCTGTTGCGGGACTGGGAAGTGTTTTGCGCGGCAATCAAGGATTTGTTTCCCCGCAGCGAAGCCGCGACAATCAAAGATTTGCTGGGGCAGATGAACGACATTCTGTCGGGATTTATTCGCGGGCAAGCCATGGTTTGCCTGTGCTTGGGCGTTTTTTACGCCGTCGGACTGAGCTTGGCGGGGCTGGAACTGGGGTTGCTTATCGGTTTGGGCATCGGCGCTTTGTCCTTTATTCCTTACGTCGGGTCGACGACGGGCTTTGCCGTCAGCGTGGGGCTTAGTCTGGTTCAGTTTTCCGATTGGCGCAGAACCGCCGTTGTCATGGCGATTTTCTTCCTTGGACAAATGCTGGAAGGCAACTTTTTGACCCCGAAACTGGTCGGGGAAAAGGTCGGGCTTGCCCCCGTGTGGGTGATGTTCGCGTTGTTGGCGGGCGCGGCTTTGTTCGGTTTTTTGGGCGTGCTGATTGCCGTTCCCGTTGCCGCCGTCATTGGCGTTTTGGTGCGCTTCGGTATTGCGAAATACAAAGAAAGCGCGCTTTATTTGGGCGAAAACAATGGCTGATTTGCATCAATCGGCTTTTTCTTTCGATGTCAGAACGCTGAACGGGCGGGGGGATTTCTTGACCGCGCCGTGCAATGCCGAAGCCGTTGCGATGATTGACGGTTTTTACGAATCGGGCTTTTACGCGGGACTGATTTACGGCGAAAAAGGGTGCGGGAAAAACCATTTGTCCCACTTGTTCGCCGAAGCCGTGAGGGAAAAAACGGGGCAAAAAACCGCTTTTTTGACAAAACCCGATTTAATCGAAGAAAAATACGCGGTATTGAAAATCGGTTTGCCCGTTGACGAAACAGCCTTGTTTCATTGCTTGAACGACTTTAAAAACAGGGGCGGGTATTTGCTGATGACGGCGGAAAGCTCGCCTGTGAATTGGGGATTGACTTTGCCCGATTTGATAACGCGTCTGAAAGCCGTGCCGAGCGTTGCCATCGGCGCGCCCGACGAAAATCTGCTGAACGCTCTGCTGTTAAAGCAGTTTGCGGACAGACAGCTGACGGTCGCGCCCGAAGTCATTGCTTACCTGACCAAAAACATGGAACGGTCGTTCAAAGCCGCCGCTTTTGTCGTCAGACGGGCGGACGAACTGTCATTGGAACGCAAAAACGCCGTGACAATTCCGTTGATTCGCAAAGTGCTGTCGGAAATGGAATAATGTCCGAAACCGATTTGCCCCTTGTCAGTGTGGTTATGCCCGTGTTCAACCACCCCGCATACCGTTTGCGCCGCGCCATACAGAGCATTTTAAATCAGACGTATCCGCATATTGAACTGATTGTCGCGGACGGCAATTTGACTGATGTCAATTTGAAAGTCGTTGAAGAGTTCAACGATTCCCGAATTGTCTATTGCAGGGCGAAAGGATATATCGCCTGTCTGAATTCGGGGATTGAAAAAGCGGCGGGCGATTTTATCGCGCGCATGGATTCAGACGACGTTTCCCTGCCGCAAAGACTGGAAAAACAGGTTCGTTTTTTACGGCAAAATCCGCAGGTCGGATTGTGTTCCTGTCAAGCCGAATTGTTCGGCGACATCAAGCCGCGCGTCACAAATCATCCCGCTGAAGTTGACTTTTTCACTTATGTTCGCGACGGCGGAATCGTGCATCCCGCCATGATGTTCCGACGCGAATTGAACGTGCGCTACGAAAACATCAAGCCGTGCGAAGATTGTCTGTTGTTCCGCAGACTTTTGGCTGACGGATGCATCATCAAAAATTTAAATGAAGTTTTGTTTAAAAGCCGTGTGAACAAAACTTCGATTATGGACAGGCATCCGAAATTGATGGAGCGGTATTTGGCAAAAATAAATCTGGAAGCGTTCAGTGCGTTTCCTGATTTTGCGGGAATGTTGGATTTTTCGGCTTTGGAAAAGCGGCATTTTTCCGTGTCCGATTTTTCGGGCTTTTTCTCGTTCGCCGCGGCAATGGAAAAATCGGATGCGTGCAACGGTTTAAAAGTGCCGAAAATGTTGCGGCCTTATCTGGATTATATGATTTCCCATTGCGCCGACAAACGGAAACTGTGGTTCAAGCTGCTGACGTCACGGATGTTTTACAAAATGCACAAGCCTATGAGCAAGCTTGTTCGACAAATCTTTTCCATCCGCAACAAACGGTTTTCGGAGGGGCGGAAAATCAAGGTCGCGACGGTTTTGGGGCTGGATATTAAGCTTGGCCGACGCTGAAATCAAAAAAAAGCTTTGCTTATTGGCGCGGGATTGCTTAAAGTCCAATCCAAAGGGTGCTTGTTTGCGCCCGTTGTTTTCGTGTGATTAAAATCAAAGAGTATGACAATGCGTTTATCCCGTTATTTTATGCCGACCCTGAAAGAAAATCCGGTCGAAGCCCAAATCGTATCCCACCGCTTGATGTTGCGCGCAGGCATGATCCGCCAAAGCAGCGCGGGAATTTACACTTGGTTGCCTTTGGGATTGCGCGTTTTGAAAAAAATCGAAAACATCGTGCGCGAAGAACAGGACCGCGCGGGCGCACAGGAACTTCTGATGCCGACTTTGCAGCCGTCCGATTTGTGGAAAGACAGCGGACGCTATGACGCTTACGGTCCCGAAATGCTGCGCGTGACCGATCGCCACGATCGCGTTCTGGTCTACGGACCGACCGCCGAGGAAGTCATTAACGATTTGGCGCGCAACGAACTGAAAAGCTACAAGGAAGCGCCGAAAATCCTGTACAACATCCAATGGAAATTCCGCGACGAAGTCCGCCCTCGCTTCGGCGTGATGCGCGGTCGCGAATTTTTGATGAAAGACGCCTATTCGTTCGATTTGACGTACGAGGGCGCGAAACATTCCTACAACAAGATGTTCGTCGCTTATCTGCGCACGTTCGCGCGTTGCGGCGTTCATGCGATTCCGATGAAAGCGTCCACGGGACCCATCGGCGGGGATTTGAGCCACGAATTCATCGTTTTGGCGGATACGGGCGAAGAACAGGTTTACTGCGACAAAGCGTATTTGGATATGGAAATTCCGTCCGAAAACATCGACTATGATTCGGATTTGGAACCGCTGTATCAAAAATGGACGTCGCTGTACGCCGCGACTGAAGAAAAATACGACGAAGCCGAAGCCAAAGCCGTCGGCGACAATCTGCTGAGCGCGCGCGGCATTGAAGTCGGGCAGGTGTTCTACTACGGCAAAAAATACTCGAAGCCGATGAACGTCGCCGTCGCGGGCGAAGACGGCAAACCCGTTTTGTTCGAGGGCGGTTGCTACGGTATCGGCGTATCCCGTTTGATGGGCGCGATTATCGAAGCGTCGCATGACGACAGCGGCATCGTTTGGCCCGAATCCGTCGCGCCGTTCAAGGTCGGCTTGGTCAATCTGACGACGGGCAAAGCCGAAACGGACAAGGCGTGCGAAGACTTGTACGCTCAACTGCAAAAAGCGGGTGTCGAAGTGCTGTACGACGACCGTGACGAACGCGCGGGCGTAAAGTTTTCAACGATGGATTTAATCGGCTTGCCGTATCAGCTGATTGTCGGTTCGCGCGGATTGGCAAACGGCGTTGTCGAAATCAAAAACCGCAAAACGGGCGAACGTACCGAAATGACACCCGAAGCGGCGGTTGCGTTTTTGACAAAGTAAACAGCCTTGCGGGGGAAAGATGGTCTTTTCGGCGTTTGAACGGATGGTCGCGTTCCGCTATCTGCGGGCGCGGCGTAAAGAAGGGTTCGTTTCCGTCATTGCGGCGTTTTCCTTTTTGGGGATTATGCTGGGGGTGGCGACCCTGATTATCGTTATGGCTGTGATGAACGGCTTTCGTCAGGAACTTCTTTCCCGCGTGTTGGGGTTGAACGGGCATTTGGGCGTATACGCCTATCAGGGCACGGTTTTGACGGGCTATGACGAACTGGCGGAACGCGCCGCGCAAATCAAGGGCGTCAAAATGGTGATGCCTTTGATAGAGGGGCAGGTTATGGTCAGCTCCGTGCGCAATGCCCAAGGCGCGATTGTCCGCGGCATCCGCCCGCAGGACTTTGCCCGCCGCGACATTTTGAAAAACAGTTTGGTCGGCGGCAGGGCGGAAGCGTTCGGCGAACCGAACACCGTATTCATCGGCGACCGTCTGGCGCAAAAGCTGGGCGTTTTCGCGGGCGAGGAAATCACGCTGATTTCACCCAAAGGCACGGTAACCGCTTTCGGTTCAATCCCCAGAATGCGGTCGTATACCGTCGGCGGGACGTTTTCCGTCGGGATGTACGAATACGATTCGGGCTTTATTTTTATGCCTCTTGCCGAAGCGCAAAAGTTTTTCAATATGGACGACGGCGTGACGAATCTGGAACTGTTTTTGGATAACCACGATTTGGTCAAAAGCGTGCAGGAAGCCGCGGCGGCGCAGTTGGGCGGCGGATTTCGGATTTACGATTGGCAACGGTCGAACGCGGCGTTTTTCAACGCGATTCAAGTCGAACGCAACGTGATGTTTTTGATTTTGACGCTGATTATCGTTGTTGCGGCGTTCAATATGATTTCGGGATTGATTATGCTGGTCAAGGACAAAGGGCGCGACATCGCCGTTTTGCGCACCATGGGGGCGACGCGCGGGATGATTATGCGCATTTTCTTTATGAGCGGCGCGTCCATCGGATTTTTCGGCACTTTGTTCGGCGTGCTGGTCGGGCTTGTGTTCTGCGAAAACATCGAAAACATCCGCCGCTTTTTGGAAAGCCTGACGGGAACGGATTTGTTTTCCGCCGAAATTTACTTTTTGTCGCGCCTGCCTGCCGAAGTCGACCCCGTCGAAGTCGTCGCCGTTGTGGCAATGGCTTTGTTTTTGTCGTTCGCCGCGACGATTTACCCGTCTTGGCGCGCGGCAAGATTAGACCCCGTGGAGGCGTTGCGCTATGAATGATGTCGTCAATCAAACGGGTATACCCGTCCTTGTTTTAAAAGACGTCCGCCGCCACTACACGCAGGGCAAAACGATTATCGACGTCCTGCGCGGCATTGATTTGGAAATCCGCCACGGGGAAATGGTCGCGCTGGTCGGACCGTCGGGCGCGGGCAAATCGACAATGCTTCACGTCACGGGATTGCTGGAAGCCCCCGACGAGGGCGAAGTGTTTTTGAACGGCGCGCCGTGTTCGGATATGAACGACGACGAAAGAACGAAAATGCGGCGGGAATATTTGGGCTTTGTGTACCAAAACCACAACCTGCAGCCCGAATTTTCGGCGTTGGAAAACGTGATGATTCCGCAAATGATTGCGGGCAAATCCAAACGCGAATCCGCCGAATACGCGGCGCATCTGCTTGAAAAAATGGGATTGAAAGACCGCATGAAGCACCGTCCCGCCCAACTGTCGGGCGGCGAAGCGCAACGCGTCGCAATCGCGCGGGCTTTGGCGAACAAACCGCACATGCTGCTGGCGGACGAACCGACGGGCAACCTTGACCCGATGACATCGGAAACGGTGTTCGGATTTTTGATGAACATCGTGCGCGAAACGGGATTGTCGGCTTTAATCGCCACGCACAACCCCGACTTGGCGGACAGAATGGACAGGAAAATCGCGCTGAAAGACGGGCGATTGGAGGAAATGGACACGCTGGGAATGAGCGGACGCATCGCTTTCAAACAACGCTTTGTCGAGGTGTAGCCCATGACCGACGAGGTGCGGACTCCCCCCGCGGACTTTATCCACCTGCGCGTACATACGAACTATTCCCTGCTGGAAGGCGCGGTCAAAGTTAAAAAACTGACGGGATTGTGCGAAAAATACGCCATGCCCGCGGTCGGGATGACGGACACGAACAACCTGTGCGGCGCATTTGAAATGTCGACGGAATGCGCGGCGCACGGGATTCAGCCGATTATCGGCGTACAAACAGCCATAGACATCGGGCTGGAGGAAAAACGCTTTACCGCCAAAGACCCCGATTATGCCCTGTCAAACATCGTTTTGTACGCGCAAAACGAAGCGGGATACAACAGTCTGCGCCTGCAGTCCGAACAGATGTACATGTTCACGCCCGACAACGAAAGTCCGCATGTTCCGTATGCCAAGCTCAAGGAATTTTCGGACGGGCTGATTTGTCTGACGGGCGGGGTGAACGGTCCCGTCGGCAAGTTCTTGGTCGCGGGCAAAAAGGAAAAAGCCGAGGAAGCCTTAAAACTGCTGATGGACGCTTTTCCAAACCGTCTGTACATGGAAATCCAGCGTCACGGCACGGCGGACGAGGAAAAGACCGAACAGGCTTTTTTGGATTTGGCGTTTAAATACAACGTGCCTTTGGTTGCGACGAACGAAGTGTTTTTCGCCACGCCCGACATGTTCGAAGCGCACGACGCTTTGCTGTGCATCAAGGACAAAACGCACGTCATCGTCAATGACCGCCGCCGCTTGAATCCCGAATACTATTTCAAATCGCCCGACGAAATGAAAAAGCTGTTCGAGGATTTGCCCGAAGCGATTGAAAACACCGTCAACATTGCGAAGCGCTGCGGCTTTATGGTGGAATTTCAGCCGCCCGCTTTGCCTATTTATCCCGACTGCGAACCCGTCGGCGACGACATTCAAAAAGCGCGCGAAGAAATGTACGACAAAATCCGCGGCTATCTGACCGACGACCCGAAAACGGGGAAAACGGTGCAGGAACAGTTGGATTCGCGCACTTTGGGCGAATTGCAGGAAGCGGTCACCGTTCAAAAAAGGGCGCGCGCGGGACTGGTCAAACGGCTGGAAGTTCACGTTTTCACCCCCGATATGACCGACGAGGACAAAAAACAGGCGGGGCAGAAATACTATGACCGTTTGGAATACGAACTGTCCGTCATTATCAAAATGAAGTTTTCGGGCTACTTCCTTATCGTTTCCGACTTTATCGCGTGGTCGAAAGCGCACGGCATTCCCGTCGGACCGGGGCGCGGTTCGGGCGCGGGGTCGGTTGTGGCGTGGTCTTTGACGATTACGGATTTGGATCCGTTGCGGTTCAACTTGCTGTTCGAACGCTTTTTGAACCCCGAACGCGTGAACATGCCTGACTTCGACGTCGACTTTTGCCAGACGCGCCGCGGCGAAACAATCGAATACGTCCGCAACAAATACGGACACGACCGCGTGGCGCAAATCATCACGTTCGGTCAAATGCAGGCGAAAGTCGTCATCCGCGACGTCGGGCGCGTGTTGCAAATGGACTTTGTCGCCGACAAGCTGGCGCGCATGGTTCCGCCCGACCCCAAAATGACATTGCAAATCGCGTACGATTCCGAACCGGAATTCGCCCGCTGGCGCAAGGACGACGCGGGCGTCGACCGCTTGCTTTCCTTGGCTGAAAAGCTGGAGGGGCTGTACCGCAACGCGTCGACCCACGCGGCGGGCGTCGTGGTGGGGCAAAAGCCGCTGAACCAAATCGTGCCTGTGTTCCGCGATGTCGGTTCGGGTTCCGAACTGCCCGTGACGCAGTACAATATGAAGTTCGTCGAATCGACGGGCTTGATTAAGTTCGACTTTCTGGGATTGAAAACGCTGACGGTGATTAAAGAAGCCGTCGACATGGTCAACGAACGCATTGTCAAGCAGGGGCAAAAGCCGCTGAACATCTCCGAAATTTCTTTGGAAGACCCCGAAACGTTCGCTTTGCTGCAAAGGGCTGAAACGGACGGCGTGTTCCAGCTGGAAAGCACAGGTATGCGCAAAGTCCTGCGCGATTTGGCGCCGACGACGTTCGAGGAAATCATCGCGGTCATCTCGCTTTACCGTCCGGGGCCCATGGACAACATCCCGAGCTACATTTCCCGCAAAAAAGGGCAGGAAGAACCCGACTATATGCATCCGATGCTGGAGGGCATCCTCAAAGAAACCTACGGCATTATGATTTATCAGGAACAAGTCATGCAGATTGCCCAGAAAATGGGCGGCTACACGATGGGCGGCGCGGACGGCTTGCGCAAGGTCATGGGGAAAAAGATTAAGGAAAAACTGCCCCTTGAACGCGAAAAATTCGTGTCGGGTTCCGTGAAAAACGGGATTGAAAAAAGCCTTGCCGAAATGATTTTCGACCGCATGGCGAAATTCGCGGAATACGGGTTCAACAAATCCCACGCCGCGGCGTACGCTTTGGTGACGTATCAGACCGCTTATTTAAAAGCACATTATCCCGTAGAGTTTATGGCTTCGACCATGACCTACGATATGCAGAACACGGACAAGCTGGCGCAATACAAGCGCGAACTGGTGCGTTTGGGCATTGAACTGCTTCCGCCCGACATCAACAAGTCGGTTCAGCATTTTTCGGTTGAAAACGGGGCGGTGCGCTATGCTTTGTCGGCGGTCAAAGGGTCGGGGGAAGCGACGGCGAACGCCGTTGTCGCCGAACGCAACGCAAACGGGGCGTACAAATCCATTTCCGATTTCATCCGCCGCGTGGACGCCAGCAACCTTGACCGTAAATCGATGGAAGCGTGGATTAAAGCGGGGACTTTCGATTGTTTCGAAAAAAAACGCGGATTGCTGTTTGCCAATCTGACCAATTTGATGCAGCACGCCAAAGCGGCGGTCGAGGAAAAGAACAGCTCTCAAATCAGTCTGTTCGGCGGAACGACCGAAGAAAACCCGCCTATCGTTCTGACGCCCGCCAAGGATTGGAACTTGGACGAAAAGCTGGCGGCGGAGTTGTCGGTTATCGGCTTTTATCTGTCGGCGCATCCGCTGGACAAGTACGCGTCGGCTTTGGAACGCCTGCGCGCGATGACGTACGCCGAAACCGCCCGCATTGCCGCCAAAGCAGGGCAGACGCGCGCCAAAATCGCGCTGATTGTCAATTCCGTGCGTGAAAAAATCAGCCAAAAGGGAACCAAATTCGCTTTCATTTCCGCGTCCGATTCGACGGGCGGCTTTGAAATGATGGCGTTTTCGGAAATGCTGAATTTGTACCGCGATTTGCTGAAATCCCAACAGCCTTTGCTGGTCAGCGTTACGGCGGAAAAGAAAGAGGACGCCGAAGTCCCGCGCTTGATAGTCCAAAACGTCGAAAATCTGGAAGAACTGATTTCCAAAATGACGGACGGACTGATGGTGTGCATCAACAAACCCGAGGCGGTCGGGCAGGTCAAGGACATCTTTGCGCATGTGCCGTTCGGGCGCACGAAAGTCTGGATTGTCGTGCAGGTTGACGATTGGGATGTCGAAGTGCTGCTGGAAAAGCCGTATGCTTTGTCCGCCGAAGTCATGTCCGAACTGCGCAAATGTTCGGGCGTCAACGAAATCAGAGAAATTTAGGAGGCGCGCATGTCTTTATTGATGCAGGTGTCGGGACAGACTTTGTTCTTTTTCAAAAACAAAAAAGTGTGGCGTTCCTTTCTGCCGTCGCAAATCGCCGTGTCTGCGGCTTTGTCCTGCGTGGTCGCCTTTTTTCCGTTTTTCACCCCCGCCGAAACAGCCGAGTTTGTTTTGCGCCTGAACCCGTGGAGCGTCGGAGTGTTTTTACTGGTGTTTCCGATAACGGTTCTTGCCACCATGGTTCAGGTGATGCGCGTGATTTTTTATGCGGACGGCGCCGAAAAGACGTTTCTTCCCGTGCCGAACGGGAATGTGATGCGTTTTGCGCTGGTGTTGGCGGAAAACGTTGTCTCCGCTTTGGTGTGGGGCGTGCTTGCGGGGTATGCGGGGCTGTATGCGATGCAGCTGTTTTTGAAACTGCCGCCGTTCGGAATCGATACCGTCGCGGTGATTGCCGTGATGCTTGCCCCGTATTGCGTTATCCGCCAATCCATGAGCCTGCCCGCAAAAATCGCAAACGGCAATGCGGGACTGGCGTACAGTTGGCGTTTGACGCGCCAATGCGGCATGGCGCTGTGCCTGTATTACTTAATCAACGCGTTCTTTCCGCTGCTGCTGTTTCTGGCGGTTGCCGTGTATGTGCCGTTCCCCGAAGCGGTCAACAACTTTCTGGCATTGATGAGCCTGTTTTTTTCCGCGATGATTCAGGCGGCTTTTCTGGCGTATCTGTACATCCGTTTAAAAGATGGTTCGTGAGTGAACAAAACGCTTGCAAAAGGAAAAAAAACAGGGTAAAAACAACCCGATTTCACACGCGGGTACAGGCGGATTTCTTCGCAAGGGGAAAATCGCTCCGGTGGCGGGAGGGTTCCCGCCTCAACAACCCGCGGAGGTTTAACCGGAAAAAGAGGATATAAAATGGCTCTTCCCACATTCACAATGCGTCAGCTGATTGAAGCGGGCGTTCACTTTGGTCACAACACCCGCCGCTGGAATCCGAAAATGAAACAGTACATTTTCGGCACGCGCGACAATGTTCACATTATCGACTTGCAGCAGACTGTTCCGATGCTGTACCGCGCCATGCAGGCGGCGCGCGACGTTGCCGCAAACGGCGGTCGCGTTTTGTTCGTCGGCACGAAAAATCAGGCTCAGCAGGCTGTCCGCGAAGCCGCGGAACGTTGCGGTCAGTATTACGTCAACCATCGCTGGCTGGGCGGCACGCTGACGAACTGGAAAACCGTTTCCCAGTCGATTCGCCGCTTGAAAGAAATCAATGCCAAGCAGGAAAAAGGCGAACTGGAAGGTTTGACCAAAAAAGAAAAGCTGAATCTGGAACGCGAACGCGAAAAACTGGACTGCTCGCTGGGCGGCATCAAAGACATGGGCGGTCGTCCCGACCTGATTTTCGTCATTGACACCGTCAAAGAAGGTCTGGCTTTGAACGAAGCGCGCCGTTTGGGCATTCCCGTCATCGCGATTTGCGATACGAACTCGAACCCCGACAACATCGAATTCCCCGTTCCGGGCAACGACGACGCCATCCGCGCCATCAACATGTACTGCGATTTGATTGCGGGTTCCGTGTTGGACGGCATTCAGGCGGAAATGACCGCCGCCGGCGTTGACTTGGGAGCGCAGGAAGCCGTTGTCGAAGACGTCGAAGTCGCCGACAAAGCCGACGCTTGAGTCTTAAAGGCTTGACTAATGGCGGTGGCTTTGTTCTGCCGCCATTATTTTATAAATATCAGTTATCAGAAAGGAAAAACTCAAATGGCTGAAATTACCGCCGCCGCCGTAAAAGAATTGCGCGAAAAATCTGGCGCAGGCATGATGGATTGCAAAAAAGCGTTGACCGCATCCGACGGCGACATCGAAAAAGCCGTCGACTGGTTGCGTGAAAAAGGCTTGGCGACCGCCGCGAAGAAAGCCGGCCGCGTTGCCGCTCAGGGTTTGGTTGCTTTGAAAACGGACGGCAAACAGGGCGTTGTCGTCGAAGTCAACTCTGAAACCGACTTTGTTTCCAAAAACGAATTGTTCCAGCAGTTTGTCGCCAAAACCGCCGACATCGCTTTGCAGGGCAACGGCGACATCGAAGCTTTGAAAGCCGCCGCATACGAAGACGGTAAAGACGTTCATTCCGCTTTGACCGACTTGATTGCCAAAATCGGCGAAAACATGAACTTGCGCCGCGTTGCGAAACTGGCTGTCAACGACGGTGTCGTCGTCGGCTACATGCACGGCGCGATTGCGGACGGTCTGGGCAAAATCGGCACGCTGGTCGCTTTGGAATCGACGGGCGACAAAGCCGCTTTGGAAAAATTGGCGAAAAACTTGGCGATGCACGTTGCCGCCGCCGCTCCCGTCTGCCTGAACGTCGCCGACGTTCCCGCTGAAATGGAAGAACGCGAAAAGAACGTTGTCGAAGCGCAGATTAAAGAAGAACAGGCGAAAACGGGCAAATCCAAACCCGCCGAAATCATCGAAAAAATGGTCGTCGGCCGTATCCGCAAGTTCCATGAAGAAGTCGTTTTGAACGAACAGTTCTTTATCATGGACGACAAAAAGAAAGTCAAAGACGTCGTCGCGGAAGCCGCCAAAGAAGTCGGCGCTCCCGTCGAACTGAAAGCTTTCGCCCGTTTTGCTTTGGGTGAAGGCATTGAAAAGAAAGAGGAAGACTTCGCTGCGGAAGTCGCGGCAGCTGCCGGAAAGTAAAACTTTTGAAACGGCGGGACATCGAACATCCCGCCGTTTTTGTGTCAATTCAAAGGGAACTGCAATGGTCAAATACAAGCGCGTTTTGTTGAAGCTGTCGGGCGAAGGCTTGATGGGTGAAAAATTGTTCGGTTTGGACGAAGCCAAACTGTCCGAAATGGCGCAGGAAATCAAACAGGTGCATGACGCGGGCATTCAGCTGGCGGTCGTTATCGGCGGCGGAAACATTTTCCGCGGACTGAAAGGCGCGGCGGGCGGTATGGACAGGGTCAGCGCCGACCACATGGGCATGCTGGCGACGATTATCAATTCTTTGGCGATGCAGGACGCTTTGCTGCGAATCGGCGTGCCGACGCGCGTTGTTTCGGGGGTGGTCATGCCGACGATTTGCGAACCCTACATTCAGCCCAAAGCCAAAAGCCATTTGCAGAACGGCGATGTCATCATCTTTGCCGCAGGGACGGGCAATCCGTTCTTTACGACGGACACGGGCGCGGCTTTGCGCGCCGCCGAAATGGGCTGTGAAGCGATTTTCAAAGCCACGCAGGTCGACGGCGTTTATTCCGCCGATCCGAAAAAAGATAAAAATGCTGTACGCTTTGAAAAAGTCAGCTATGATGAAGTGCTGGTCAAGAATTTGAAAGTGATGGACGCTTCGGCAATCGCTTTGGCGCGCGACAACAACATTTCGATTGTTGTGTTTTCCATGCACGAACAAGGCGCGCTGATGCGTGCCATGGCGGGGCAGGGCGCGTTTACGGAAATCACTTGCGACAAATAAGGATATTACAATGGGAACTTTTGCAAACTACAACGAATTAAAGCAGGATACGCGCGTGCGTATGGATAAAACGACGGAAGCTTTGAAAAAAGATTTTTCGGGCTTGCGCACGGGGCGCGCCTCCACGGCGTTGCTGGAAGGAATTACGGTTGAAGCGTACGGCGGCATGTCGCCGTTGAACCAAGTCGCCAACATCAGCGTTCCCGAACCCAGAATGCTGACCGTGCAGGTTTGGGACCGTTCCTTGACGAAAGCAGTCGAAAAAGCGATTCGTTCGTCCGATTTGGGATTGAATCCCGCTTCCGACGGACAGGTGATCCGCGTTCCCATTCCCGCTTTGACGGAAGAACGCCGCATTGAATTGACCAAAGTTGCGGGCAAATACACCGAACAGGCGCGCGTCGCCATTCGCAACATCCGCCGCGACGCGATGGACGCGGTCAAGAAAATGCAGAAAGACGGCGAAATTTCCGAAGACGAACAGAAAAAATACGAAACGGAAATTCAAAATATGACGGATGCCGCCGTCAAAGCCGTTGACGAAGCTTTGAAAATCAAAGAACAGGAAATCAAGCAGGTTTAATGACGGATTCGGGTCGGATTCCGACGCACGTCGCCGTCATTATGGACGGCAACGGTCGTTGGGCGAAACAAAGAGGATTGTCCAGAACACAGGGACACCGCGCAGGCGCAAAAGCGGTCGAAAGACTGGCGGACGCGTGCCTTGCCGCGGGGATTCGGTATGTGACTTTGTTCTGCTTTTCTTCGGAAAACTGGAACAGACCGCAAGCCGAGATTTCTGCATTGTTTAAAATGCTGGACGAGTATTTGCACAAGGAACTCGCTCCGTTTCGCAAAAAAGGCATTAACGCCGTTTTTACGGGACAAATCAACCGCTTGCCTGCGGGGCTGCAGGAAACAATCCGCAATTTCGAATCGCAAAATCTGCCCGCCGAGCAGGAAAAAATGTGCCTGAACTTGGCTGTCAGCTACGGCGGACGCGAGGAAATCGCCCAAGCCGCCCGCCGTTTGGCGCAACAGGTCGAAGCGGGAACTTTGAAATCCGCCGACATTACCGAAGCCCTGTTCAAACAGGCTCTGTACCGTCCCGACATTCCCGATCCCGATTTGCTTATCCGCACCAGCGGCGAATTGCGAATCAGCAACTTTTTATTATGGCAGCTGGCGTATACGGAACTGTATTTCACCGATACGCTGTGGCCCGATTTTTCAGCCGAGGATTTACAGGCGGCGCTGACCGAATACGCCAAGCGCCAGCGCCGTTTCGGCAAAGTGTAAGAGGAGAGTTTTTTTCATGTTGAAACAACGAATTTTATCCGCTTTGGCGCTGTTGCCTTTGCCGATTTTGGCGCTGTATTACGAATCGCCGTGGTTTGAACTGCTGTGCGCCGCCGCTTTGACGGCTATGGGCTGGGAATGGGAAAAACTGGTGCTGAAGCGCTTTACCGTTCTGGGGATGCTGATTGCCGTCGTAGGCGTCGCGTGCGTGTTTATGCTGGGTGATTTCCCCGAAATCGCTTGGACTTTGCCCGCCGTGATGACGGTTGCCTTGTACATTGCCGTCAAAAAGGAAAATACGGAACATCAAAAGCTGTTCGCGTTCGGCATGGCGTATTCGGTTTATCCGATGGTCGCTTTGGCGTATATGCTGCAAAACTACGGATTTGTCTGCACGATTTGGCTGATTGGGACGGTGTGGGCGATGGACACGGGCGCGTATGCGTTCGGAAAAACCATCGGAGGTCCCAAACTTTGCCCGAAAATCAGCCCCAAAAAGACTTGGGCGGGTTTAATCGGCGGTATGGCGACGGCGGCTGTGTGGGGATTTGCCTGCGCAAAGCTGGACGGTTTGCAGAACTTCGGTTTTGTGATGATTGTTTCCGCCGTTTTGGCGGCGGCGTCGCAAGGCGGCGATTTGTTCGAATCGTGGATTAAACGCTATTTGGGCGTCAAGGATTCGGGAAACTTGATTCCGGGACACGGCGGCATTTTCGACCGCACGGACGCTTTGCTGGCTGTTGCGCCGATTGTTGTTTTGATTTTGGCGTTCTTTCCCGAATTGGATTTTTGGGGGTAAGGTATGAAATCCGTTACGATTTTAGGCTCGACGGGCTCGATTGGCAAAAGCACCGTTGACATCGTCCGCCGTCATCCCGACGATTACCGCGTTGTGGCTTTGACGGGCAACAAAAACATCGCTTTGCTGGCGGAGCAGGCTAAACAGCTGAACGCCGAAGTCGCCGTTACCGCCGACAAAAACAACTACGCCGCTTTGAAAGACGCTTTGAGCGGCACTTCCGTCCGTGTCGAAGCGGGCGACGAAGCCGTCAAAGCGGCGGCGGCATTGGATGCCGACTGGACGATGTCGTCGATTGTCGGCGCGGCGGGCTTGATTCCGACAATGGAAATCGTCAAGCGCGGCAAAACGTTGGCTTTGGCGAACAAGGAAACGCTGGTTTGCGCGGGCGAAATCGTGATGCGCGCGATAAAGGAAACGAATACGACTTTGGTTCCCGTCGATTCCGAACACAGTGCGATTTTTCAAACTTTGGAAGAACGGCACCGCGCCGCCGTCGACCGTATTTTACTGACGGCTTCGGGCGGACCTTTCCGTGAAAAAGACACCGCTTTTATGGCGCAAGTCACCCCCGAACAGGCGGTCGCCCACCCGAATTGGAGCATGGGGGCGAAAATCTCGGTCGATTCCGCGACGATGATGAACAAAGGCTTGGAAATCATCGAAGCCTATCACCTGTTCGGTTTCGGGACTGACAGAATCGAAGTGCTGGTGCATCCGCAATCCATTGTTCACAGCGCGGTCGCCTATATCGACGGGTCGGTTTTGGCGCATATGGGTATGCCCGACATGCGCACGCCGATTGCTTACGCCCTTGCGTACCCGAACCGTATGGAATCGCCGACGAAGCCTTTGGATTTGACGGCGTTGTCGGGCTTGACGTTCAGTCATCCCGACGAAGAAAAATTCCCCGCTTTGCGCGTTGCCAAAGCCGCTTTGAACAAAGGGCAGACGGCGACGGCGGTGATGAACGCGGCGAACGAAGTCGCGGTCGGGGCTTTCTTGAACCGCAAAATCGGCTTTTTGGACATTGTAAAAACGGTCGAAACGGTGTTGGAAGAAATGCCTTTGCCTGCCGTTCATTCCATTGAAGACGTGATTGCCGTCGACGCGCAGGCGCGCGAACAGGCGGCGGCTGTTATCCGTGAGAGGGCTTGAAAATGACGGCGTTGCTGTATCCGCTTTCTTTTTTGTTCGTGTTGTCTTTGGTTGTCATCGTTCACGAATTCGGACATTTCCAAGCCGCGCGTTCCTGCGGCGTCAAGGTTGACGAGTTTTCTTTGGGATTCGGCAAAATCCTGTGGTCGCGCACGGACAAAAAGGGGACGTTGTGGAAAGTGTGCCTGATTCCGTTGGGCGGTTATGTCAAAATGCTGGGCGACGCCGACGCGGCGGGAACGAAAGTCGACGAAAAAGTCAAAGAACTGACGGACGAGGAAAAGAAAGTTTCCATCGTTTTTCAGCCGCTGTGGAAAAAAGCCGTTATCGCTTTTGCGGGACCGGCAATGAACTATGTTTTCGCGATTGTCCTGCTGACGGGATTGTTGCGCGTCTGCGGACTGATGACCGTTCCGCCCGTTGTTTCCGCCGTGTCCGACGGTTCGGCGGCTCAAGCCGCGGGCGTTTTGCCCAACGACCGTTTTTTGCGCATCAACGGTATGGAAATCAAAGAGTTTCACGACATTCGCCGCATAATCGCATTGGATAAAACGCTGAATATGGTTGTCCTGCGCGACGGCAAAGAAGTGACGCTGACGGCGGTTTTGAAACCTGAAAACGGGGGCGCCGTTTTGGGAGTTCAAGCCGTTATGCAGCGCGAACACTTCAAAGATTTGAACCTGTGGGAAGCGTTCGAAAACGCCGTCAAGGACACTTGGGAACTGACCGTCGACACGCTGGCGGTTTTGAAACGCATCATCGTGCGGGAACGTTCCGCCGACGATTTGCGCGGTCCTTTGGGAATAGCGGAAGCGTCGGGCGACGCCGCGAAAGGCGGGGCTGTCAGCTTTTTGTCGTTTTTGATTCAAGTGTCCATTGGCATCGGCTTGCTGAATTTGTTGCCCGTCCCCGTTTTGGACGGCGGACATCTGCTGTTTTACGCAATCGAAGCGGTTATTCGCCGTCCTTTGCCCGAAAAAGCCGAAACCGTTGCGTTGAACATAGGCGTTTTGCTGTTAATCGGGTTGTTGATTGTTACTTCGTGGAATGATATTGTACGCATCGTTTCACGTTTGTTCGGGTAGGACTTTTTGCGTTGTTTCGTTGTATTTTGTTGACATTCGGCTTGATTTTCGCCGTTTCCGCCGCAAAAGCGCAGGAAACGCCAGATGTTGTAAGCGAAATCGTCATCAACGGAACAATGCGCATCGAACCCGAAACGGTTTTGACGTACTTGATGATTCGGCAGGGCGACGAAGCTTCGCCCGACAGGTTGGACAGGGGATTGAAGTCCCTGTTTTCGACGGGATTGTTCGCCGATGTCAAGCTGTCCGAAAAAAACGGCGTGTTGACGGTCGATTTGGTCGAAAACCCGATTGTGAATCAAATCGCGTTCGAGGGAAACAAAAAGCTTAAAACCGACCAACTGAAAGGCGAACTGTCTTTGCGTCCCCGAACGGTTTTCACGCGGGCGAAAATCCGAAACGACACGCAAAGGATTGTCGAGCTTTACCGCCGCATCGGGCGGTATTCCGCGATTGTCGAACCGAAAATCATCGAACGTCCGCAAAACCGTTTGGACGTTGTTTTCGAAATCAACGAAGGCGACCCGACGTATATCCGCAAAATCGATTTTATCGGCAACGATTCGTTCGATACCGATGTGCTGGAAGAAACCATGCTGTCCAAAGAAGCGCGCTGGTACCGCTGGTTTACGTCAACGGACACTTACGACCCCGACCGCTTTGCTTACGACAAAGAGTTGCTGCGCCGTTTTTATTTCAATCACGGCTATATCGATTTCGAAATCGTTTCGTCGTCCGCAGAACTGTCCCCAAACCGCAAGGATTTCTATCTGACATTGATGCTGTCCGAGGGGAAAAAGTATAAAATCGGAAAAATAGACATTGTTTCGTCTTTGAAAGGATTTGACGCAGAAACCGTGCGTTCCGTTCCGACTTTCGCATCGGGCAAAACGTTCAATCAAAGCAAGGTCGACGACAGCGTATTGGCTTTGACAAACGCCGTCGGGGCGCAGGGCTTTCCGTTCGTCGATGTGGAATATCGGTTGGACAAACACGATGACGCGACAGTGGACATTGTTTTTGATGTCAAAGAGGGACAGCATCTGTTTATCGACCGCATTGACATCCGCGGCAACAGCCGCACGCAGGACAACGTCATTCGCCGCGAATTCCGCTTTTCCGAGGGCGATGCCTACAGTCCCGCAAAAATCCGCCGCACCCGGCAACGCATTGAAAATCTGAATTATTTTGAAAAAGTCGACATCAATATCGACCCGTCCGAGGACGCGCCCGACAAAGCGACTTTGCGCGCCGATGTGACGGAAAAATCGACGGGGGCTTTAAAGCTGGGAATCGGCTGGTCGTCTTATGACGGTCCGCTGGCGGAAGTGTCCGTGCAGGAACGGAACTTTTTGGGCACGGGACGGGTTATCGGCGCGTCGGCAAGCGTTGCCGAACAAAAAACGCTGTTTGACATCAGCTTTGTCGAACCGTGGTTTTTGGACAGGGAACTGTCGTGGGGCGTCGATTTGTTCTACTTGACCCGAAATTACAAGGATACCAGCTCGTACAACTCGGAAATGGCGGGCTTTTCGAATTCGTTCGGCTGGAAATACACCGAAGAATTGTCGCATACCGTCAAATACACTTTGCGAAACGACAGAATTTTCGACATCAGCGTAGGGGCGTCGCGCTATGTGCGCGAACAGGAGGGAACGACGACAACGTCGATGATTTCCCAATCGCTGTTCTGGGACTATCTGGACAACCGCTACAATCCGACGGACGGCTGGTATCTGTCGGTTTCGAACGATTTGGCGGGATTGGGCGGCGACAACCGCTATTTGAGGTCGGATTACAGTTTCGGCACATACACGCCGCTGTCGGACAAATGGGTGCTGGGATTAAGCACGACGGGCGGCTATATTTTCGGGTTCGGACAGGACGTGCGGCTGAACAACCGTTACTTCCTTGGCGGCGGCAGTTTGCGCGGCTTTGAAACGGGCGGCGTTACGGCGCGCGCCAAACAGGGCGACGATTCTTTGGGCGGTAACTGGCAGCTGACGGCAAGCGCGCAGCTGATGTTCCCGTTGGGACTGCCCAGCGAATTCGGAATGAAAGGCAAAATTTTCGCCGATTTCGGTCTGGCGGGAAAACCCAGCGGATTTAGTGAATCTGAAATGTGGTATTCTTCGAAATTGCGTGGTAGTATAGGTATCGGTTTTGTGTGGTCGTCCCCGTTGGGACCGATTAACATCGACTATGCGATTCCGGTGCGGAAAGAACGCTTTGACAAAACAGAGTATTTCCGTTTGAACTTTGGGACAGGATTTTAAAGGATGAAAAAAGAACTTTTATTGGCAATGACAGGTGTTTTGCTGGCGACTTCCGTTCGTGCGGGCGAAACGAAAATCGGCTTTATCAACGATGCCGCTTTGGCTCAGCAGTCGACGGCTTTGCAGGGATTGCAGCTGCAGCGCGACAAAATGGTCGCTTCCCTGAAAGCGGATGTCGAAAAGGAAGCGCAGTCCATCATTGACCGTAAAAAAGAGCTGGCGGAACAGGAAAAGGATTTGTCCAAAGCCGAATTGGGAATCAAACTGGATTCCATCGACAAATCCGAACGTGAATTGCAGGAAAAAGCGCAGAAAGCCGGCATGAAACTGCAGGAAGAATTCGCAAGCGCTTTGATTTCGTTCAAAGAAAAAGCCATCAATCCCGTTGTCAAAGAATTGGCGAAAGAAAAAGGGTTCAACGCCATTATCGACGCGCGTTCGGCTTTTTATTTGGATGACGGTTTGGATGTGACCGAAGAAGCCATCGAACGCGTCAACAAAAAAATGCCGAAAATCGACATTAAAAAAGTTTCGCTCGAACCCGCGAAAAAAGCCAAGAAATAATCAACAAGCAAAGGATACACCAATGCCCGACAGTCGTTTTTTCAAAAAGGCGGGACCTTTTACTTTACAGCAGTTGGCGGAAATCACGCAGACTGAAATCGGACCTCATTCCCATGCGGATGCGGTTTATGAAAACGTCGGTTCTTTGCAGGACGGCGGCGAAAAGGATGTCAGCTTTTTATTGAGCAAAAAATACGTTTCCGATTTGGAAGGCACCAAAGCGGGCGTGTGCATCGTTTCCGCCGAATTTGTAGATAAAGTACCCGAAAGCTCTGCGGTTTTGATTGCAAAAGAACCGTACCGCTCTTACGGATTGGCGGCGGCGGCGTTCTATCCGAATGAAAAATCGGAAAAGACCGTCGTTCACCCGCGCGCCGTTGTCGCCGATACGGCTGAAATCGGCGAAGGAACGCGCATTGACGCGGGGGCGGTCGTCGGTGAAAACGTCAAAATCGGCAAAAACGGACACATTTTTCCGAATGCCGTTATCGGCGACAATGTGATTTTGGGCGACGACTGCATTGTCGGCGCGAACGCGTCCGTGCAGTACACGATTGCTGGCAACAAGGTTTACATCTATCCGGGCGTCCGCATCGG
Organism: Limosilactobacillus gorillae; assembly: GCA_963604715.1. Lineage (GTDB taxonomy): Bacteria > Pseudomonadota > Alphaproteobacteria > CAAGCB01 > CAG-977 > UBA2903. The sequence continues at coordinate 4,985 of CAVCSV010000022.1, read as the reverse complement.
ACAGGACGGTTTCGGATTTTTCATGAGTCCGAAAGGACATACCAAAATTCCGCAGCTGGGACGCGTGATTATCGGCAACGATGTCGAAATCGGGGCGAATACCTGCCTTGACCGCGGGGCTTTGGGCGATACGGTCATCGGCGACGGTTCGCGTCTGGACAACCTGATTCAGTTCGGGCACAACGTTCAAACGGGCAAGTGTTGCGTCATCGTTTCCCAAGTCGGCGTTGCGGGCAGCACGAAAATGGGGGACTTTGTCGTTTTGGCGGGGCAGGCAGGGGTTGCAGGTCACTTGAATATCGGTAGCGGGGCGCAGATTGCGGCTCAATCCGGTATTTTGCGCGATGTCGAACCGATGGAACATTTGATGGGGTCGCCCGCCGTTCCGTTGAAAGAATACATGCGCCAAGTCGCCACTTTGAAAAAACTGATTAAACGTTAAGGAGTGCTTTCCGTGGAAAAAGAAGTTGTCAGACAAATCGGAATCAATGAAATTTTGACCATGATTCCCCACCGCTATCCGTTTTTGCTGGTGGACAAAGTCGATATTATCAAACCGAACGAAGAAGCAATCGGTCTGAAAAACGTCACGATGAACGAACCGCAGTTCACGGGGCATTTTCCCGAAAATCCCGTGATGCCGGGCGTGTTGATTATCGAAGCGATGGCGCAGACAGCCGCTGTTGCCGTGATGAGCAATCAGGAAGAAGGTCACAAAAAAGGCGTGTTTTTCATGAGCGTCGAAAACGCCAAATTCCGCAAACCCGTTCTGCCCGGTCATCAGCTGAAAATGCACGTCGTCAAGGAACAGGAACGCCGCAACGTCTACCGTTTCCGCGGCGAAGCGACGGTTGACGGCGTTTTGCATGCGGAAGCCGTCTTTACAGCCATGATTTTTGAAGAAAAGAAATAACCCATGAACAACATTCATCCTACAGCCATTATCGAAGACGGCGCACAACTGGGCGACAATGTAACGGTCGGTCCTTACAGCTATGTCGGACCGCAGGTTGTTTTGAACGACGGCGTTACCTTGATTTCCCATGTGTGGGTCGGCGGCGATACGACTGTCGGCGAAAACACAGAAATCAGCCCCTTTGCCGTCATCGGCGGTAAAAACCAAGATCTGAAAGACAAGGAAAAGAAAGGCAAACTGATTATCGGCAAAAACAACTCGATTCGCGAACATGCGACCATGCAGCCCGGCTCGCCCGACGGCGGAAACGTAACCCGCGTCGGGGACAACGGATTGTTCATGATTGGGACGCACATCGCGCACGATTGTCAGGTCGGCAACAACGTCATCATGTCGAACAATGCGACCTTGGCGGGACACGTCAAAGTCGGCGACCGCGCGATTATCGGCGGGCTGTCCGCGGTGCACCAGTTCACGCGAATCGGCGCGCACGCGATGGTCGGCGGCATGTGCGGCATCGCCCGCGACGTGATTCCGTATTCCTTGATTTCTTTCAACGTGCTGGAAGGCGTCAACATCGTCGGTTTGAAACGCCGCGGTTTTTCGCTGGAAACGATTAACACGCTGCGTCTGGCTGTCGGCGAAATCTTTAACGGCGACGGCACGCTGTCCGATCGCGTGGCAAAGGTCGCGGAAACGTATCCCGACTGCGAACCCGTGCAGGAAATCGTTACGTTTATGCAAACCGACTACAAACGCGGCTTTATGCATCCCAAGACTGCGGAATGATGAAAAAACTGGGCATTATAGCGGGGGGCGGTCTTTTGCCGCGGCAGCTGATTGACGGCTGTCGGGCGCAGGGTCGCCCCTTTGCCGTTGTCGGGTTAAAGGATTTCGCTTTGCCCGATTCAATCGGAAACGATGTCGGACTGTGGATTCGACTGGGCGAAGCGGGAAAGGCGGTCAAGTTTTTTCACGAACAGGGCGTCGAGGAAATCGTGATGATTGGTCCCGTGCGCCGTCCGTCTTTGTTTCAGCTGCGCCCCGATTGGTGGACGGCGAAATTCCTTGCCAAAATCGGATTCAAAGCGTTCGGCGACGACCACTTGCTGACTTCGGTCATCAAATACATCGAAACCGAGGGCTTTAGAATCATCGGCGTTCACGAAGTTTTGGGCGACATTCTGGCAACCGAGGGCGTGTTCGGCAAAATCAAGCCCGACGCGCAGGCTTTGGCGGACATTGAACACGGCGTCAAAATTGCCCGCGGGCTGGGGGCGTTGGACGTCGGACAGTCCGTCATCGTTCAGCAGGGCATCGTGCTGGGCGTCGAAGCGGTCGAGGGAACGGACGCTTTGATAAAACGGTGCAAAGATTTGAAACGCGACGGCTTGGGCGGCGTATTGGTCAAAACGAAAAAGCCGCAGCAGGAACAGCGCGCGGATTTGCCGACCATCGGCGTTTCGACGGTGGAAAACGCGGCGGCTTCGGGATTGCGCGGAATTGCGGTGCAGGCGGGCAAGACTTTGATTGTCGACCGCTCCGCCGTCATTGCCAAAGCCGATGAACTGGGGCTGTTTGTCGTCGGGATTAAAATACAGGAGTAACCGCTGTGGAAGAAAAACTGATTTATCTGATTGCGGGCGAACCGTCGGGCGATTTGCTGGCTTCAAGACTGATGAAAGCCTTGCGTGAAAAAACGGGCGGAAAAGTCCGCTTTGCGGGCGTCGGCGGGGAAACCATGGCGGAGCAGGGCTTTGAAAGTTTGTTCGATTCGTCGGAACTGGCGGTAATGGGATTGGCGGAGGTCATTCCGTCCATTCCGCGCATTATGGCGCGCATCCGCCAAACGGTCGACGACATTGTCGCCAAAAAGCCCGCCGTCGTCGTTACCGTAGACAGCTGGAGTTTTTCCGCGCGGGTCAATCAAGGTTTGCGCTCTTTGCACACGGGGATTCCGCAGGTGCATTACGTCGCCCCGCAAGTGTGGGCGTGGAAAAAAGGGCGCGCGAAAACGTGCGGACGCTACATTGATTTGCTTCTGGCTTTGTTGCCGTATGAAGCGAAGTACTTTACGCCCTACGGTTTGAAAGTCGACTTTGTCGGTCATCCCGTTGTCGAGGGCGGCGCGGCGAAAGGAAACGGGGCGGCCTTCCGCGCCGAACACGGCATAGCGGAAAATGAAAAGCTGTTGTGCGTTCTGCCGGGCAGCAGACGGTCGGAAATCAAATACTTGCTGCCCGTGTTCAAGGATACGGTCGCTTTGCTGGCGCAAAAACATCCCGATATGAAAATCGTCGTCCCGACGGTTGCGACGGTGCAGTATGCGGTCAAATCGGCTGTCAAAGACTGGGCTTTGCCCGTCAGCGTTGTAACGGGCGAAACGGCGCGGTACGATGCTTTCGCGGCGGCGGACGTGGCTTTGGCGGCATCGGGAACGGTCGCTTTGGAACTGGCGATGGCGAAAGTTCCCTACACGATTGCGTACAAAATGAACCCTGTTTCGTCGTTTTTGGCGCGCAAACTGGTCAGCGGAAAATATGCAAACTTGGTCAATATTTTGGCGGACAGGGAAATCGTCAAAGAATATTTGCTGGAGGACTGCAAGCCCGACCTTTTGGCGGCGGAAGTCGAAAAGCTTTTGACGGATGAAGCGTACAAAGACTCCGAAGTGAACGGCGCGTTCGACGTGCTGAAAACGCTGGGGGCGGACGGGGATGAAACACCCAGTCAAAAAGCCGCCGACGCGATTTTGGATTTGATAAAGGAAAAATGAAATGGCGGAATGTTCGCATAACTGTTCAACCTGTTCGCACCATTGTTCGGAACGCAGCAAAGAGGACTTGATTGCAAAGTCAAACACGAATTCGCATGTCAAAAAAGTCATTGCGGTCGTCAGCGGCAAAGGCGGCGTGGGCAAATCGTCTGTGACAAGCATGCTGGCGGTTGCGGCGCGGAAAAAAGGCTTGAAAACCGCCGTGTTGGATGCGGATATTACAGGTCCCTCTATCCCCAAAACATTCGGCGTGACGCAAAAAGCGATGGGCAACGACAGCGGCATTTTTCCCGCCGAAACGGATACGGGCGTTGAAATCATGTCCGTCAACATGCTGCTTGAAAACGACACCGACCCTGTGTTGTGGCGCGGTCCCGTGATTGCGGGAACGGTCAAGCAGTTCTGGACGGACGTAATGTGGGGCGATGTCGATGTGATGTTTATCGATATGCCGCCCGGAACGGGCGATGTGCCGCTGACCGTGTTTCAGTCGATTCCCGTTGACGGCATCGTGATTGTGACTTCGCCGCAGGAACTTGTTTCGATGATTGTCGAAAAAGCGGTCAAAATGGCGAACAAAATGAACATTCCCGTTTTGGGAATCGTCGAAAACATGGCGTACTTCGAATGCCCCGACTGCCATAAAAAGCATTACATTTTCGGGGAAAGCCATATATTTGAAATCGCGGGAAAATACGCGATTCCGTATACCGTCCAACTGCCGATGAACCCCGAAACGGCGGCAATGTGCGACGCGGGCAAAATCGAAGACTACGACGGCAAAGACTTCGACAAGTTTTTGAACGGACTGAAAATAGGGGAATGAAATGACAAATCCTTTTAAGGAAGGCAGTACGAATTACAAAGATTTTGAAACAATGTCCGATTTGCAATGGCATTGCACAAAATGCGAACTGAAATCGGGGCAAGCCAAAACGTGGCAAGTCTGGCGGCAGGAAAAAGGGATTCAGCTTGACTGTGATGAGAAAGGCAACCTTTTTAAGAAACAATATTGTCCGCATTGTAAGAGCAAAACTGTTTTTCGCAAACTGGCTTCAACCGAGTTGTTACCTGTATCCAAAGCGCGTTCGGGAATTTCGGCGGCGGTTGCAAAACGTGTAAAAGCTTTATATGAAAACAAAGAAGCTGTTTTGTTACGCGAATTGTCAGACAGGGAATTGGAAGTTGATCATCGTTTTCCGCAAATTCGTTGGGGTGAAAACGAACAAGACAACGACAGGCTGTCTGATGAAGAGCTTAAAGCAAAATTTATGTTGCTGAACCGTTCAAACA
>CAVCSV010000021.1:0-38914 GCA_963604715.1 Limosilactobacillus gorillae | reverse complement strand
CAGTCTATTCCAAAATTACACTGTTCTCAGCGTATCTCTTAAATTGACAGAGGTTCTTCTCATACTACATACTTCCGTATCTTTGTACTTTACCTCGTCTACCGATGTACCTTAAGCCAACGTCTCGTCCTAAAACTAGCCCGCCGCCTGTACATCTCTTCTTCTTCCTTATCCACTCTGTCTTAGTAGCTCGCCCCGTCGTTAGCGGGTGAAGCCTCTTATAAGGACTTTGCATCCCTGCGTCAACACCTTTTTTCAAATATTTTCATATTTTTTCAAAAATGGCGGATTTCCTTACTTTTTAATCAAAAGTTTTACGATTTCCGTAATGACGGACAGATCTTTTTCACCCGATTTCAGAACTTTTTGATACAAACAATCCAGAATCGAGGCAAACTTTTCCGACTCCAAATCCATAAAAACGGGCTTTAACGCCTCGAAACACAGCGTCAACACTTCCTTGTTATAAGGAATCGAATCGGAATCGCCTTGTTCGTTTTGGATTTTGACGACTTTGACAACGGGAGCGATAAAAGTTACCGCGGATTTCGGGCGTTCGTCCGTGAACGAAGTCGCAGGCAGTCCGTCCCGTGCGGGAAACCAGCCCTTGAGGAAATACGACGATTCGTTTTCGGATTCCAAAATTTTGATTGCCGCCATGGGCGTGTTTTTGCCTTTGTAAAACCAATCGGCGCGCACCATAACGGGTTTTCCGCATTCAACGGGTCTGCCCGAATCGACAATGCACAAATCACCCGATTCGATACCCACGGGAATCATCGAATCGCCTTTTGCCAAAACACCGAAACAATCGGGATTGGCAAAACACGAATGAACCAGCACCGTTTGAGGATGTTTTTCCTCTGAAAACCAACCTTGCGCCACGCCGCAGGAAGCAAAACCGCGAATCGGCAATTCAGCCAGCCCGTCCCCGTCTTCGGCAAGCAGCCACATCAGCGGCACGCCGAAGCGGGCGCAAATTTTGTGCATGTGTTCCAAGTTCAGGATTTCAGCCCCGTTGTAAGCGCGGCTGAGCGTCGAAAGCGGAATTCCCGATTCTTTGGCAAATTTGGAAAGCGGCGTTTTGCCGACGATTTCCCGCAATCGACTTTGGATGGCTGTACGATTCAACACTTTTTGCCCTCGTTTTCAATTCAACAAAAGGTAAAAACTTGACCGAATCGCGGATATTTTCCAAATATGAAAATAAATGTTGCATATTTCCAAATTTGGAAATATCCTTGTTTTCATGGTGGGGAGAGTTTCTTAGCATGCCAATAGCCTCGGAAAACCCTCATTATATATCCGCGCCGTCTTCTTTCCCGAACGGAAACTCCTGCAGAGTCGTTCGCCGAAAAAGCAGACGGTTGTCGTGTTTTCACCCGATGTCAAAGCCCTCACGCTTCGGCATCGGGTCTATTTTACCGATATTCGATTGAATTGGAACAGATTTTTATGCTTGCGGCGCTTTTTCGCCGTCCGATTCGGCGGGCAAAGATTCCGATTCGCCCTTTTCATTGTTTTCCGTTCGGGAACGCTTCAGTTTTTTGACAACAAAAAGCGGCAGTTTGACCAATCCCTTGGGCAGCAATTTCAGCCCTTTTAAAAACAGTTTTCCCAATTTGGCGAACACCCATGCCAATCCCCATTCCATGAACACGGGCAACAGCATAATCAGCACGAACTTGAGCGAAGAAAAAAGCGTGTAATGGAAAAAGTGTCCCAGATACAGCCCGAATCCGATGCCGATGTAATAGCGCGCCTTTTTTCCGACAAACAAAAACGGAATCAAGTTGACGACGAACAGGAACAAAAATGTGCAAAACAGCAAAACCGCCGTTTCTTGCCCCATAAAGTTGAAAATCGCGCCGATGACGTTCTTGATGCCGACGAACGTGTCGCGAATGTCCGCCATGTCCCGCTGAAAGCTGTCCACCGAATTTGAAAAGCTTTGATACGCGTTTTTGACGGAATCGAACATGACGGGACATCCTTATTGAACGGCTTCACTCAAACCTTTTGTCTTCAAAAGGTCGGTGTAGCCTTTGGCAAAAGTGTTGAAATTTTCGGCGGCTTTGACTTCGTCTGCGACCTGACGGTAATCCATAACGCCCTGCTGCGGCGCGGTTGTGATAAAGTCGAACGCCTGCGCCAGTTCCGTTTTCTGCATATACGGCAAAAAGTTTTCGCGCAAACGCAAAACGACTTTCGTCCGCCCCGCCAGCCGCAAAGCCGCCGCCCAGTTCAAAACGCGCTGAGCCTCCTCTTTGGTCAAAGGCACTTTCGGGTCGGGGCGTTTAATCAGCAATTTCAAAGCGTCCGCCGCTTTGTCCCACACCTGCGCCTGCCAGAAAATTTCCGCGCGCAACTGTTTCGCAGCGTCCGAATCGTCGTCCTCCAGCAATTCGGCGGCTTCGTCGATATGTTTCAAATCCGCCAGCGCTTTGGCCTTCATGTGGCGGCGCTGCTGCAAGACGCGGGGGGAAAACTTGCCGTTTTCGCTGACGTTCAAAGCTTTCAAAGCTTCCGCAGGTTCGCGGTTCAGCAACCGCACCAAAGCCAGCCGCGTCGCAATCAGCCCGCGTTCCGTATTGCCGACGGGCTGAGTCAAGTGCTGTTCCAGCAATTCGGCGGCGCGGTCGGGCAAATCGATGGCGACCAGCTTATCCGCCAAGCGGCGAACAATCCTTGCCCCTTTTTCGCCTTTGGGCAACAAATCGCGGAATTCGTCAAACAACGCAATCGCTTTAATCGGCGGCAGAGAATCGCCTTCATCCGTCAAATAAATTTTCGCGAACAAATCGGACATCAGCTGCGGAATTTTTTTGGCTTCGGGCAAATCGGCAAAGCGCACCCGCATTCCTTTCAGGGTGTACAGCATTTGCGCATAATCCTTTTGTTCCCGATACGCGTCGACCAGCATCGTCATCACGTTGTATTCGAAATCGTCGCCGCGCCAAGCATAAGACAGCCGTTCCAATTCTTGAATTCTTTCGTCGGGCGGGGTCGAATCGGATTTGGCTTCCATCCGCAGAGCCTCCAATCCGCCCATTGCGCGGTAATAATAATCGGTGCTGTTTGCGACCTCGCGCATTTCCTTTTGCGCCAAAGAATACATGCCGTTCACTTCCTGCCACAAAGCGTGGTAGAATTTGATTTCGACATCCGTCGCTTTGGAGTTTTCGGGATTGACCGCCGATTCCATAAAGTTCTGCACCGAAAATTCATCGCCCGCGGCAACGGCGGCATGCAGTCCCGCCAAAGCCAGCGTCGTTTTGATTTCAATCGGATACGTTCCCAAAACCGCCATATTTTCGCGCATGGGAATCAAATATTTTTGCGGTTTGTCCGACATCCCCGCCAAAGACGCCGCTTTCCAGTATTGAGCGGCGTCGTCTTTGTCCAAAGCGGGGTTTGAAAAATCCGTCAGCGCTTCACGGTAGCGCCGCATCATAAAATTCGCCGCGCCGCGCAAAGCGATAAACGCTTTTTGTTCGGCAAGCTTTGGCGTATCGAAGGCTATCGCGCGCAAAACGCCCAGCGTTTCGGGATAAAAGCCGTTCGCAAACCAATAACGCGCCAGCAACAGACGCTTTATCGGTTTTTCCTTGGCGGGCGAAGTCGCCACCGCTTTTTCCATTTGCTTTAAAATCGGCAGAAAACGGCTGTCGTCGGCGTTCAGCTTCCAAACGCCGACATCCAAGGTCTGTTCCAACGGGTTTTTGCTGGCTTTGCTTTTGGCAAGATAGGACAGCACGTCTTCGGACGAAAAGCGCAACCCGCCTTTCGGTCCGCGCACTTCCAACCCCGAAGACGACGCGTACAGCGCCAAATCGTCGATGTTCGGAACAACCGCCAGCCCTTGCGCCGTCGGCAAAAACGACGCGTCGACGAACGTTCTTTGATTGGAAAGTCCTTTGCCCAATGCGAACACGGGCACGATGTAAAACAAATCGCCGACTTCGGGGTCAATCAAAGGAATGACTTCGGGCGTTTCGTCCATCGGAACGAAAATGCGCGGTCCGAACTGCGTTTTGCGCTGTAAAACCAAATCCAAATTCCGTTTCGGACGCAAAGGCTGAACCATCAAATCGACAATCCACAGCAATCCTTCGCGGCGCATCGACGGATTGTATCCCGGCGCGGTCACCAAACGCAAAATCGTTGCCTTGGAATGGGGAATCTGCACGATTTCGTAGATAATGTCCTTGTAAATTTTCAATTCGGTGTCGAAATTGAAATTCCCTTTGCGGTCGAACACCAGCCACAAATACCCCTGCCGCCTGAATGCCGCCGCCGCCGTCATGCGCGTCCACGGAAAACTGAGCGACACGGAACGGTATCCCGCGTCTTGCGGCATTACGATTTCCGCATCGGGAATCCGTTCGGTCAAACCGACGGGTTCTTTGATTGCCAAGGAAATGTCGGACGGCATCGGTTCCGCTTCGGCTTCTGTTTCGGGAACAGGCTCCGTTTTCGGTTCGGACGTGCTTTTCGGTTCTTGAGGCTTGGGCGCGGGCGGTATTTTGGCTTTCGGTTCGGCGGGCGGTTCGCGTTTAACGGCGATTGTTACTTTCCGTCCGTTTCGAACGGCTTTGGCGCTGTGCCCTTTCGGCAGGCGCAAAGTCAGCGTCAGCGGATTGCCCGAAACGCTCGCCTGCTGCATTTCTTTGGGAAAAGTGCTTAAAACATGACTGACGCGCAAAGTTTCGGGATTGGACACGGCGGCATCGAACGTGACCGTATAGCGGTCGCCCGCCGTTTTTTCCTTAAACCCCGTTTCGGCGGGAAAAGAAAACACCAGCTGATTTTCATGCGCGCGCTGAACGGCGAACAAACGGACTTGCGCATCGGGAAAAACGGACACGGCGGCGAACGCCCGCACCGTCATTAACAGCACCGACAGCAACACAGCCCGAAATGTCCGTCCCCGTTTCATCGTTTTGGCATCATTCCCCGAATAAAGCGGTCAACCGTTTGCTCAAAGTCGCTTTGTTGAACGGTTTGGCGATAAAGTCGGAAACCCCCGCGGCTTGAATTTTCGCCATGGTTTCGGAATTGCTTTCCGCGCTGACGACAATGAACGGAATGTCTTTCAACCGTTCGTCCGCGCGAACGGCTTTCAGGAAATCCTCGCCGCTCATCGCGCCCGTGTACCAATCGAAAATCACCAAATCGAACGGCTTTGTTTTCAGCAATTCCAAAGCGTCCTCGACAGTACCCGCCTCTGTCGTGTTTTCAAAACCGTTCAAATTGAACAGATTGCGGATAACGCCGCGCATAGTCTGATAATCGTCCACTATCAGGACGTTCATTTGTTTATTCATAACAGTCCCTATACTTAAAAAAATGTTTCTTTAAGTTATAAAAGACTGAACGGCATAAGAAAAGGATTATTTTTCCGTCCCCGCCGAATCCAGCCCCGGCAGAGTCTTTTTGTTTGCCAGTTCGGCGGTCAAAGCGGTTGCTTTGGCGGAATCCATCAAAGCCAAAATCGGCGCGGATTTGGATTCTTTCATTTTTTCGAACACGCGCACCAGCAGGGACATATCCATATCGTTGAACAAACGGGCGGCTTCTTTGGGCTTCATGGTCGAATAGATTTTGACCAGATTGTTCAAACGGTCGCGTTCCTGTTCATTGTACACGCCGACCAAATCGGAAATCGAGCGTTCCAGTTCTTTCAGTTTGGTGATTTTGGCGTCGATTTGGGCTTCGGCGGCTTTCAGCACGCCGACTTTCTGTTCCAAAGTGCGTTCGCGAATATCCAGTTCTTCGCGGCGTTTGGCAAGTTTCTGCAAAATTTCCAATTCCGATTGGGAAAAGCTTTTTTCCCGCGCGGGCGGTTCGTTTTCCAGCTGCATAGCCGCCTGTTGCGCGACTTTGGACAGCGGCACGTCGTTTTTGGACGCTTCCGCATCCTGCGCCTGCAAAGCCGCCACCGCCAGAACGGACGGACGTTCGGCATCCCGCGGGGTCGAAAACGCGCGCCACAGCACGCCTATCCGAACGGACAAGGTCAGCACGCAAAAGAATATCATCAGCGGCAGCAGGCGGAAAGCTTTGGCTTTTCGTTTCTGCGAAGCGGTGTTTTGCGGTTGTTTCATCGGCGTTTCCCTTTAGCGCAAAGACTGCAAAGCTTTAAGCAATTCACGTTCGGCTTCCGACCTGTCGCCTGATTCTTCGGCGTCGAAAGTCCCGAATGCGGGACGTTTTTTCGCCGTTTTGCCGTCGGCGTCGCGCAAAATGTCTTCGGCGGCGGAAACGGCGGAAGAAATCAAATCCTCGGGGCTTTCCACCAAAGCGCGGCGGGAACGGGGCTTTTGTTCTTCGCGTTTTTTGACGGGCTTTTCAAAACGGCTTTCCGCGGGTTTGTCAAAGCGCTGTTCGCGCGCGGACGGGCGAGCAACGGCGGAATCCAGCTTGGAAACGACGCCTTCGGCGCGTTCCAGCAAAAAAGCGATGTCGTCGTGCAAGGTTTGCGCCTGACGGATTTGTTCCTTGAGCTGCGCGCCCGCGCTGTCCGCCGCCTGTTTCAAGCGGGGAATGCCCGATTCGGCGCGCGTCGTCGCATCGTTGAACGCTTCAATCAGCCGTCCCAAATCCGCGCGGCTGTTGCGCAGGATTTCCAGCCGCTTGTTCAGCAGCAAAGCGAAAATTATCGTCGGAATCAACAGCAGAACGACAATGATATTGACCAACAGTTCAACGGACATCGGCTTTAATCCTTTTGGCGTTTGATTTTGTCTTCGATTTTGACGGCGATGTATTTTCCTTTGCGTCCCATTCTGCCGTAAAACATCGGAATGTCGCCGCAAACCATTTCGACTTCGGAATCGGGGGTCGCGTTCAGCAACAGCTGCGTGCCGACTTTCCATTTCAAAACTTTTTTCAGCGACGTCATGTGACGGTCAAGCACGGCTTTCAAATCGACTTCGCTCAGCCACAGCGCTTCCGCCAAGTGGGTTTCCCAAATGCTGTCGCGCCCGAATTTTTCGCCCATAAACATTTGCAACAACAATTCGCGCACGGGTTCCAGCATTGCGTAAGGCAACAAAACCTCCAGCCTGCCGCTGCGGTCTTCGATGTCGACGCGGAACTTGGCGACGACCGCCGCGTTTGACGGACGCGAAATCATCGCAAAGCGCGGATTCGTTTCCAAACGGTCGAAACGGAACGTAACGGGCGCCAGCGGGTCGAACGCCGCCGACAAATCGGACAGCACCAGATGAATCATCTTTTCCATCAGGTTGCGTTCGATGACCGTGTACGACCGCCCGTCCAAACGAATGGCGGCCGTACCGCGCCGCCCGCCCAGCAACACGTCGACCATGGTGTAAATCAGCGACGAATCAATCGTCAAAAGCCCGTAGTTATCCCATTCTTCGGCTTTGAAAACACTCATCATCGCGGGCGACGGAATGGCTTCCAGATAATCGCCGAAACGCATGGATTCGATGCTTTCCAGCGTGATGTCGATGTTGGACTGCGTAAAGTTGCGCAACGTCGTCGACGTCAGGCGCACCAGACGGTCGAACACGATTTCCAGCATCGGCAAACGTTCGTAAGAAACGGTCGACGAATTCAGCAAAGCATTGACGCCCGTATGTTTGTCGTCTTCGTCCGCCCCCAGCAAACTGTTGATTTCGTCCTGATTCAGCATTTGGGACAAATCGGTGTTGTCCTGTTCGGCGTTTTCCAAATCGTCCCGAAAATCGGATTCAATCTGTTTTTGTTCGTCTTCAGCCATAAAAACCTCTTATTGAATCAGGATTTCTTTGAACAGGACGTCGTTGACTTTCGCGGGGGCGAGGATTTTCGTCAAACGGTTCAGAATTTCCTCTTTCAGCCGATAGGTGCCCATCGACCCCTGCACTTCCTCCAGCCGCATTTCACGCAAATAAAACTGCAGACTGTCCGTGATGCGGGGCTGCATTTTTTCGGCATAAGCGACATCCGCCGTATTTTCCATTTCCAGCACGACTTTGATTTTGAAATAGACGGGTTTCTGCCCCGCTTTGGCGGCAAGGTTGACCAGAATTTCCGGCACTTCGTAAAAAACGCCTTTGGCGGCTGGAACGTCGGAAACGGATTTTTCGTCCGCCGCGGCGCTGTCGTCCTGTTTCGAACCGATGAACGAATCCGTCAATCCCGAAAAATAAACGCCGACGACCGAACCGACGACCAAAAAAATCGGCAGCAGCAAAATCAGTATTTTCTTTTTGTGCGGAACAACGATTTGTTCCGATTCGGTGTTTTCGTCCAGTTCGTCAGCCATTTCAGCAATCCCGCAAATCTGTTGGTATTGTTTCCGTTATACGCCGTTTTGGTTAATAATTTCTTTTCCCCGCCGATTCAAGAAAAAATCTTGTTTTAAAAATTTGGCACGGTTTTCGCATATCCGTTTGCAGAGTTTTTTTAACGCTTTTGCACGAAAGGGAAACCGATGGACAACACACTGTATATCGCTTTGTCGCGTCAGACGAGCCTGTGGAACCAGCTGGACATGGTTTCCAACAACCTGGCAAACGTGAATACGACCGCGTACAAAGGCGTTCAGCCGCACTTTACCGAATACCTGTCCAAAAGCAAAAACGACGAACACCTGCTGCCCGACAGGCTGGCATTCGTCCACGATTTCGGCATCGTCCGCGATTATGCCGAAGGCGCGTTTTCGTCGACGGAAAATCCGCTGGACGTCGCGATTCACGGCGACGGCTACTTTGTCGTCGACACGCCCGAAGGCATCCGCTACACCCGCGCCGGACAATTCAAGCTGAACAACGACGGCATGCTGGTCACCGCCAACGGCGACGCCGTACTGGACGACCGCGACCAGCCGATTTTCTTCGCCCCCGAAGAAACCCAAATCGACATCAACCGCGACGGCACCATCGCAACGGAAAACGGCGTCATCGCCCGCTTTCGTCTGGTTCGTTTCGCCGACCAACAACGGCTGAGAACAACGCACGACGGGCTGTACCGCACAACGGACGGCAATCCTCCTTTGGACGCCGCGGACGCCCAGCTGGAACAGGGAATGATTGAAAAATCCAACGTCAACGCCGTCGTCGAAATGGCTGAAATGATTAAATTGCAACGCGCTTACGAAAACGTTCAAATGATGATTGATTCGGAAAACACCCGTCGTCAAAACATGATGAACGTCTACGCCAAGTCCGCCAGATAACAAGGAGTCCCAACCATGAGAGCGCTTCATATCGGTGCAACGGGCATGCTCGCCCAGCAAACAAACGTCGAAGTGATTTCCAACAACATCGCCAACATGAACACGACGGCGTATTCCCGCAGACGCGCGGAATTTCACGACTTGCTGTACCAAGACCAGCGCCGCGTCGGTGCGAATTCGTCGGATTCGGGCACGATTGTTCCGTCGGGCATCCAGCTGGGCCTGGGCGTCAAAACGGCTTCCGTCTACCGCATTTCCGAACACGGCAGCGTGCTGAAAACGGACAACACGCTTGATTTGGCGATTCAGGGCAACGGTTATTTCCGCATCGAACTGCCCAACAACCGCGGCATCGGCTACACCCGCGACGGCGCGTTCCAAGTCAGCCCCGACGGCGTTCTGGTCACGTCCGACGGCTACACGGTTCAACCCGGCATCACCATTCCCGAAAACGCCATCGGCATCACCATCAATTCGTCGGGCGAAGTCTGGGTCAAAGAGGACGGTCAAACCGAACTGAACAACGTCGGACAGCTGGAAATCGCGAACTTTATGAACGAATCGGGCTTGGAAGCCATCGGCGACAACCTGTTTATGGAAACGGTCGCGTCGGGTCAGCCGACGGTCGACAATCCGGGGGCTTTGGGCTTCGGAACGATTTTGCAGGGACACTTGGAAAACTCGAACGTCAACGTGGTGTCGGAAATCACGGAACTGGTGTCCGCCCAGCGTGCCTATGAAATGAATTCGAAAATCATCACGACGGCGGATCAAATGCTGTCGACCATCAACAACCTGAAATCGTAAGGATTGACGCGATGAAACGGCTTTTTTCCTTTGCTTTGGCGGCGGTTTTGGCGGCGGCGTTTTTCCCCGTCCGCGCGGAATCGCCGTGGGACGAAGCGCAAAGCGAAACGTTGGCCTTGCCCGTTGTTTTGCGTGAAAAAGCCGTTGTCGCAGGCGACAAAATCCGCTTGGGCGATTTGTTTTCGGGACTGCCCCGCGACAAGGAAAACCGTATCGTCGCCGACGCGCCGTCCCTCGGCAAAGACGTTGTTCTGACGGCGGATTGGCTGAAAAACGCGGCGCAAAAGCACGCCGTCGGCTGGACGCCCGCGGATTCGGGCGTATCGATTACGGTTGTCCGTTCCGCCCGCGAAATCGGCAAAGAGGACGTTTTGCCCGCTTTGGTCAAAGAATTAAAGGCTTTGGGACTTTCCGACGATGCGGAAATCGCTTTGAACGGCAAAAATTTCCCGATTTTGATTCCCGTGAATTCGGAGTACGACCTTTCATTCGAAGACATTGATTTTTCGCCCGATGCGAAAACGTTTTCCGCCAAAGCCGTCATCAAAGCGGACGATGACACGCAAACCGCTGATTTAAAGGGAAAAGTGCATGTTTTCGTCCTTGTCCCGACGGCGCGGCACGCTTTGACAGCGGGGCAAATCGTTACAGAATCAGACGTGTTTATGAAAAAAACGCCGCAGGACAAGGCGCGTCGGCGCAATGTTTTGCCGCTGTCCGAGCTTATCGGCAAAGAAATCAAACGTTCGATTCGCGCGGGACAGTCCTTGACCGAATCGGATGTCCGCGTCCGCCCCATGGTCACCAAAGGCAAAGCGGTAACTTTAAGCTTCGTCAAAGGCGGAATTATGCTCAGCGCACAGGGAAAAGCGCTGGAAAACGGCGGCTTGGGCGATGAGGTTCGCGTAATGAACACGCAAAGCAAATCGGTTGTCCGGGGCACGGTCGCCAGCCCCGAAACCATCGTTGTCAACGGGAGGGACAAACAATGAAACATTCTCTTTTAAAGGCAAGCTTGACTGCCGTTTTGATGCTGTCCGTATCGGGATGTTCCTATTTCGGACGGCTGGCGGACGTCGGCAAAGCCCCCGAATTTTCCAAAATCGAAAACCCGACGAAACAAAAGGACTATCAGCCCGTCGATATGCCCATGCCCGACCCGCAGCCCGTTTACGTCAATTCCAATTCGCTGTGGCGTCCGGGGTCGAAAGGCTTTTTCAAAGACCAGCGCGCCAGTCAGGTCGGCGATATTCTGACCGTTCAGGTCGTCATTTCCGACAAAGCCTTGCTGGAAAACAAATCGGAACAGAAGCGCGGCGACGACAAAGACAGCGTCAGCATCGGCGCTTTGGCGGGATTGGAAAAATACGCGGGGAAAATTTTGCCTAACGGCGTTGACGTGTCCAATCTGTTCAGCATTACGTCCAGCCGCGACATCACGGGCGACGGCACGATTGACCGAAACGAAAAAATCGACGTCACCATGGCGGCGGTCGTAACGCAAGTCTTGCCGAACGGAAACCTTGTCATTTCCGGAAAACAGGAAGTCCGAGTCAATTACGAAATGCGCCAGCTGCACATGACGGGCATCATCCGCCGCGAAGACATTTCGGTTCTGAACACCATCAAATCGGAAAAAATTGCCGAACTGCGTGTTGCGTACGGCGGCAAAGGCACCATCAGCGACGTTCAGCAGCCGCGAATCGGCCGCCAAGTGCTGGATATCCTTTCTCCGTTCTAAGCGGAGGACGCTTCGGGGCTTCGTCCCTCCCCTCCTTTCATAACGGAGCCCCGAAGCGACATTTTTTTACTTAACCCAAACAACGGAGGTCGTTATGACAGGCACTACTTTGACTTTGGAACAACAGGACGCCTTGGCTTTACTGCGTTCGGCGGCGAACATTTCGAACGCGCGGGCTTTGGGCGACAAAGCGGCTTTGGCGAAAGCTTTGGACGACAATATGCAGCTGTGGACGGGCATTCAAACGCTGTTGAGCCGCGCCGACCATCCGCTGGCGACCGAAATCAAGTCCAATCTGTTGAAACTGGCGAATTTCGTCGTGTCCAAAACCCTGCTGAACGGTTGCGACGCCAAAGAAACAACGCTTGACACTTTGGAAAATATGAACCTGCAAATCGCCGAAGGATTGTTGGAAGCGGCATAACCGCCCAAAAACGTCCCCCCGTTGCGATGCGGCGAATGCCGCCCGCGCGGGGGTGCGCAACACGGCATTATCAGCCGAACAAATCGCCGCCGTCGGCAACGGGCGGCTGAAGTCCCAAATGCTTGAATCCCAGCGCGGTCAGCATGCGCCCGCGCGCGGTTCTTTGGATAAAGCCCTGCTGCAGCAGATAGGGTTCGATGACTTCCTCGATTGTATCGCGCTCTTCGGACAATGCGGCGGCAAGCGTGTCCGCCCCGACGGGACCGCCCGCGTATTTGTGTGCGATACAGCCCAAATACCGCCTGTCCATCATGTCCAATCCCGACAAATCGACGTCCAAGCGTTTCAACGCTTTGTCCGCCAGTTCCGCGTCGATTTCCTTTTTGCCCTCGAACGCGGCAAAGTCGCGCACGCGTTTCAGCAACCGCCCCGCGACACGCGGAGTCCCGCGCGCCCGTTTGGCGATTTCGTGCGCGCCGTCGGGCGTAATCGCAATGTTCAGCACGCCCGCGCCGCGCGTTACAATCTTTTCCAAATCGGCGGGTTCGTAAAAATCCAATCGCAAGGGTATCCCGAAACGGTCGCGCAGGGGTTGAGTCAACAGCCCCGACCGCGTCGTCGCGCCAATCAGCGTAAACGGTTGCAAATCAATGCGCACCGACCGCGCCGCGGGACCTTCGCCGATAATCAAGTCCAGCTGAAAATCCTCCATCGCGGAATAAAGAACTTCCTCAATCGCGGGGTTCAAGCGGTGGATTTCGTCAATGAACAGCACGTCGTTTTTTTCAAGGTTCGTCAGAATCGCCGCCAAATCGCCCGCTTTGGAAATCATCGGCGCGGACGTAGCGCGGAACCCGACGCCCAATTCGTGCGCGACAATCTGCGCCAGCGTCGTTTTTCCCAGCCCCGGAGGTCCGAAAAACAAAATGTGGTCAAGCGCTTCGCCGCGCGTCAGCGCCGCCGTGACAAACACTTTCAGATTGTCGCAAACGTTCATTTGCCCCGTAAAATCCGCCAAAGTCTGCGGGCGCAGTTTGACAAGTTCGTCGTCGCCGTCGCGTTTGACGGGGGAGATAATTCGTTCTTCGGTCATGGGGCAAATTCTTTCAATGCGTCACGAATCAAATCGCCGACCTGCGCCGATTCTCCGCGCTTTTTAAACGCTTTGGCGACCGCCATCGCGGCGTCCATGCGGGCATAACCCAAATTCACCAAAGCCGACACGGCGTCCGATACGGCGTCGTTTCCGCCTTGAATCACTTCGCCCGACGGCGCATCCGTCCCCGCCGCCGAAACCATGCCGCCCGCTTTACCCTTCAGCTCGGTCGCAATGCGGACGGCAAGCTTGGGACCCACGCCGGGGGCGCGCGTTATCGTTTTGGAATCGCCCGAAGCAATCGCCATGGACAGTTCCGCGGGGCTCAACACGGACAAAATCGCCAAAGCGACTTTCGTTCCGACGCCCTGCACGCCGCTCAACAGCAGATACCAGCTTTTTTCCACCGCGTCCGCAAAGCCGATAAGGTGTATCGCGTCTTCGCGCACTTGGGTTTCAATCAGCAAGCTTGCGGTTTGCCCCGATGCGGGCATTTTCGCCAAAGTTTTGTTGGAACAGAACACGCGGTATCCCACGCCGTTCACGTCCAAAATCAAAAATCCGTCCCCTGTCGAATCGAGGATTCCCCGCAGTTTGGCTATCATTTCATCAGCTCCGCCAGCGCGTTCAGCCGCGCCGCCGCGACACGCATATAAGAATGGCAAATCGCCGCCGCCAAAGCGTCCGCCGCGTCGGGGCGCAGTTTGCCCGCCGCGGGAACAAGCGTATGCACCATCATGTCGACCTGATGTTTTTCGGCGTGTCCCGCGCCGACGACGGCTTTTTTGATTTGGTTCGGCGTGTATTCGGAAACGGGAATGCCCGATTCCGCGGGGGCGAGCAGCACAACGCCGCGCGCTTGTCCCAATTTCAGCGTCGAAGTCGGATTTTTGTTGACAAACGTTTCCTCAATCGCCGCTTCGTTCGGAGAAAATTCGGAAACGACCGCGCGAATTTTGGCGTGAAGTTCCGCCAACCGTTCCGCCAGCGACAAGCCGTCGGTCGAATCGGCGACGCCCGCCCCGACGAACGTCAGCCGCGAATCGCAACTGTCAAGGACAGCCCAACCCGTGTGACGCAAGCCGGGGTCAAGCCCCAAAATCCGCACGGTCTTTCCCAAAATCAGTCTTCCAGTTTCGCCATGATTTCATCGGAAACGGAAACGTTCGACGCAACGCGCTGAACGTCTTCTTCGTCGTTCAAAGTTTCGACGAAATCAAAGAATTTCTTGGCGACGTCGACGTCGGTCAGTTCGGCTTCGACCAGCGGTTTCCAGTCGAAACGGCAAACGGTCGGGGTGTCGAATTTGGCTTCCAAAGCTTCGCGAACCGCGCCCAAATCGTCGGGGGCGCACAAAATGCGGTGCGTTTCTTCGTCGGATTCGACGTCGTCGGCGCCCGCTTCCAAAGCGGCTTCGAACATCGCGTCCGCTTCGGCGACCGAGGCGGGGTATTCAATCAAGCCGACGCGCTGGAAATTGAACGCGACGGAACCCGTTTCGCCCATGACGCAGCCCGCTTTGCCGAAAATCGAACGGACGATGGGGGCGGTGCGTTTGGGGTTGTCGGTCAGCGCTTCGACGATGACGGCGACATTGCCCGGACCGAATCCTTCGTAGCGGATTTCTTCGTAGTTGGCGGCATCGCCCGCTGCGGCTTTTTCAATCGCGCGTTTGATGTTGTCCTTGGGCATGTTTTCGGCGCGGGCGGCGGCGATGGCGGCGCGCAAACGCGGGTTGTACGCGGGGTCGGGCAGACCCGATTTCGCGGCTACCGTGATTTCACGGCCCAGTTTGGAAAACGTGCGGGCGCGGATTTTGTCCTGCGCGCCTTTGCGGTGCATAATATTTTTAAATTGTGAATGACCTGACATAACACTCCTCGGATCATTGAGGTTAAAACAAATTTCGACACCCTTTTACCACTTTTTACAGCGGCGGTAAAGATTCCTGTAAGCGTCCGCCGTACCGAATCATATAAATTTTTTCCGCCAAGCCCGTTTGGTCGTTCGTGTCGATTAAAACGCCGCAAACGGTCGCGTCGCCCTTGACGGGCTGGAATTTTTCGTTCCTCAATCCCGTGACGAAGCGGCTGACGGGTTCTTTTTTATCCATGCCGATGACGGAATCGAAACAGCCGCACATCCCCGCGTCGGTCAGATAAGCGGTACCGTTCGGCAAAATCTGCGCGTCCGCCGTCGGAATATGCGTGTGCGACCCGACGACCAAGCTGACTTTGCCGTCGCAAAACTGCCCCAAAGCCATTTTTTCACTGGTCGCTTCGCCGTGGATGTCGACAATCATCGCTTGGGCGTCGCGCCCCAGCTTCAGCCGGTCCGTCCAGTCGCCGACAGCCTTGAAAGGATTGTCCGTCGCTTCCATATAGACGCGCCCTTGAACATGCATCACGCCGACTTTGCGCCCGTCGGGCAAAGCGTAAAAGCCGCATCCCGTCCCCGGCGCGCCGTTCGGAAAATTCGCGGGACGCACCAAGCGCGGTTCTTCGTTCAAAAGCGGGCGGATGTCGGGATGTTCCCAACCGTGGTTGCCCGTCGTGATGACGTCCGCGCCCGCCGAAAACAAATCGCGGCAAATTCCGGGGGTCAGCCCGAAACCGTGAGCGGCGTTGTCGCCGTTGACGACGACGAAATCGACGCGGTATTTGCGCCGAAAATCGGGCAAAGTGTCAACGACCAGCTTTCTGCCGCTTTGACCGACGACATCGCCCAAAAACAAAATACGCATAAGTTACTTAACCTTTATCAATTCGGATTCCGTCAAAATCCAGTCCATCCGCTCGTCGGTGTCCCCGACGGGAACTTCGTCGATTTCCTGCGCGGAAAAGCCCGTGCCGACAACGACGATTTCGGGATTTTTCGCCCGCAGTTCACGCACGGTTCTGTCGTAAAAGCCGCCGCCGTATCCCAGCCGTCCGCCCCGTCTGTCAAACGCCAGCAAAGGCAGGAACAAAACATTCGGTTCGACCGTTTCATACTTTTCGTCGGGCTGTTCCGTGCCGTAAAGCCCTTTGACCAATTCGGCTTGGGGCGACCACAAGCGGAACAGCAGCGATTCGTTTTTCG
The DNA here is from genome assembly GCA_963604715.1 of Limosilactobacillus gorillae. Classification (GTDB taxonomy): domain Bacteria; phylum Pseudomonadota; class Alphaproteobacteria; order CAAGCB01; family CAG-977; genus UBA2903. Next base: position 22,575 of record CAVCSV010000021.1, on the reverse strand, counting down.
CCACGACGACGGGCAGGCAAACGGGTACGCCTTTATCGTAAAAAGAGGTCATCAAAGGGCGCAAATCCAGTTCGGTTTTCAAAGCCCAATAGGCGGAAATCACGGGATTTTCGGGCAAAGGCAACGATTCGGCGGTTTGCGCCAAATCCTGCGCGGCGTATCGGGCGAAATCAGCCCCCAAGCCCGCCCGTTTATGGACGGCTTCGTCGCGCAGCCGATGTTTCAAAAAAGAATAGTCCATGCCCGAACCTTCAAAAATCAAGGAAGACTGCTTCGACCGTGGAATCAACTCACGCGTCGCGTGGGCCGCTTGGAATAGGTGGGAACCATATACCGCCCCCGCTGAACTAACGAAAGCTCATTGGCTGACGGCAGGGACAGTCCCCTATATTTTAAACGTTGGCCCCGAGTACCTGCGGGATCCTCACGCGTCAAGAAGTCTTCCGCGCAACAGTTTACGCATTTTCCATCGTTTCGGCAAGAGCTGAAATCCGTTCAGCCGCTTTTTCCACCATTTGGGCGGCATGCTCCACAACTTCGGATGTAATCGCGCTTTCGCGTTCCAGCCGGGCGGCGGCTTCGCCCTGTTCGGACAAATCGCTTGCCAGCATCAGCGCGCCCATGACCAGCCCCATGTTTTCGGGCATCGGGCGGCGGCTGTTGAGCATCGCCACCTTGTCGTCCAGCGCTTTCGCCAGCGTCATCAGCTGCTGTTCCTGCCCGTCGGCGCACATCATCGTGTATTTGCGCCCGCCGATTGTCAAAGTCACTTCAGCCATCGGACGATTCTCCCTTTAAAATGCGCAGTTCTTCAAGCGTCGAATCCAGCCGTTCGGCAGCTTGGCGGGTTGTTTCCTTGATTTCGGCAAAAGCGGTTTGAATCCCGTCGCGTTCAACGGCGATTCGCTCTTTTTCCGCCGACAGCGCGTTTTTTTCGTTTTCCAGTTCTGCAACCAGCCGCTTCAGCGATTCGATTTGCGCCCGCGCGGCGACCAGCTCCCCGCTGTTTGCCGATTCGCCCGCCTGAGCGAAACGGCGCGCCTCGGCTTCCGCCTCTTCTTTGGCTTTAATCAAAGCGGGACGTTCGGCAGCCCATGTTTCGCGGAATTTTTTAAATTGCTCGCGTTCGCCCAACAGCTGATTTTTTTCGGCAATCAAGCGGTTGCGCGCCGCGGTCAAATCGGCGATTTGCGCTTTCAGTTCGGCGTTTTCCGATTCGCTTTGCCGCGCCTGCTCCAGCTGAGCCGTCAGCGATTCGACCTGCGCGAACAGCTCGCCGTTTTTTGCCCGCACGGCGGCGGATTGCGCGCGTTCCGCCGTCAAACTTTCCCCCGCCGTTTCCAATCTTTGCGCCGCCTGCGCCAAACTTTCCAAAGCCGTTTGCAGCCGTTCGTTCAAATTCACCGCTTCATCCCCGTTTGTAAAAACTTTGTTCCAAGATTAAGATTTTACCGTCCGTTGTGCAACGATTTATTGACGATTTGATGCGACAATCCCCCTTGAAACGACGGAGGATACGATGAAACAAGGACTTTTTTTGATTTGCCCGACGGGGCTAAAGGCGGACGTTTTGGGCAAAATCGCCGAAATCGGTTCCGCCGACGCGTTTTTGTACAAAGGAACGGACGCTTTGCCCGAAATCAAAGACGCCGTGCAAGCCAAAAACATCGCTTTCATCGTTGAAACCGACGCCGAATCGGCGGTCAAGCTGGGCGCGGACGGCGTGCAGGTTCCCTATGAAAAAGGACTGAAAAAACTCAAAGCCGCCTTGGGCGATTTGGCGCTGGGCGTTGTCTGTTCCACCCGCGACGAAGCAATGCGGGCGGGCGAAGCGGGGGCGGATTACATCGCTTTCGACGGCGAAAACGCGGCAGAGCTTGCCCGCTGGTGGGTCGATTTGTTCACCGTGCCGTGTCTGTCTTTGGGTGCGCCCTGCGAACAGGCGGATTTCAGAGTCGAACGCCTGTAAACACAAACGTTTTGTTCAAAAAATATCCCAGCAAAGCGACGGGCAGAGTCAAAATCGCCCCCGCGACGTAGCGGTTGGGCAAACCGCACAGTTCGAACAGCTTGATGCCCGCGATGTTGGTCAGCGCCAACACGGCGTAAACGGCGGCAAATCGGGAAATCAGCCGCGCTTCGAACTGCTTGAAAACAAACCGCCCGAACGTGTTGAAATTGAATGCGACGCCGCACACCGTTGCCAGAACAACCGCGGCGGGATACGGCACGCCCAGTCGAATCAGCGCGGCGTACACGCCGTAATAAAACAGCGTGTTTATCCCGCCCGCGATTAAAAACAGCAAAAAACGTTCGCTCAACCCCGTCAGGAAGCTTATCCGCCGCAACAGTCCTTTCATGCGACGGGCGCCCACAAAACGTCCTCGATTCGGCTTGCCCCCGTAATCAGCATGACCAAACGGTCGATGCCGACGGCAATGCCCGCGGCGGGCGGCATGGCGGCGACGGCGGCGATGAAATCCTCGTCAATCGGATAGCGTTCGCCGTACAGCTTTTCTTTTAAGTCCATATCGTGTTCGAACCGTTCGCGCTGTTCTTTTGCGTCGGTCAGTTCGGAAAACGCGTTCGCCAGTTCGATGCCCGAAGCATACACTTCGAACCGTTCCGCCAGCCGTTCGTCCGACGGTTTGCGCCGCGACAAAGCCGCCATGCACACGGGATAGTCGTACAAAATCGTCGGACGCCCGTCCAATCCCAAGTGCGGTTCGATTTTTTCGTAAGCGATGCGGAAATAAATGTCGTCCCAGCGGTCGTCAGGCGATGTTTCGATGCCGATTTTCGCCGCCTGCTCCGCCAACGGGGCGGGGTCGGGTTCAAGGCTCGGTTCTTCGGGCAAAGTCGCCATCAAATCGAAACCCGCGTATTTTTGCACCGCTTCGGCGACCGATATTTTTTCCCATTCGACAAACGGGTCGCATTCGACGCCGTCGCCTTTGAGCTTTTTGGCTCCGCACGATTCGGCGCACGCGCGCACCAGTTCGACCGTATCGTCCATCAATGTCGTGTAATCGCAATTCGCCCGATACCATTCCAGCATGATGAATTCGGGGTGGTGATGCTTGGAGCGTTCTTCGTTGCGGAACACACGCGCCATCTGAAAGATTCGGGGCAATCCCGCCGCCAGCAGTTTCTTCATCGTAAATTCGGGCGATGTATGCAGATACATCGTGCGGTCGTCCTGCCCGAACGGTTCGACCAAAGACGTCTGAAACGCTTTCAAGTGCGGCTCCAGTCCCGGGGAAATTTGCAAAATCGGGGTTTCGACCTCCAAAAAATCCCTTGAAACAAAGAATTGGCGCACGGCTTCGATAATGGCGGCGCGCTTTTTCAACAGCGGCAAACGGCGCACATATTCGGCGGGATGCCAGAACGGAATCTGATTGGTCATAAAAAAATTACTCCTTTTGACGGCTGGGCTCTTGCGTTACAAAAGCCAATCTGTTATTTTTCGCTAAATTCTATCTTCTTTACTTTTGTATACAAGGAAAAAAGTCATGAAAATGCAAGCTAACCAAATCCGTCCGGGTTGGGTCATCGAATACAACGGCAAACAATGTCTGGTCATCGGCATCGACTTGGTGATTCCGGGCAAAGGCAACGCCACCATTCAGGTCGAAATGCGCGACGTCGCCACGGGCGTCAAAACCCAGCAGCGCTGGCGCACCGCCGACACCGTCGAAAAACTGATGAGCGAAGACCACGACTGCACTTATCTGTATTCGGACGGCAAAGACTTGACGTTCATGATGATTGACACTTATGACCAGTTCACAGTACCCAAGGAATTGCTGGGCGACCGCGCCGCTTATCTGCAAGACAACATGGAATGCGTCGTGCAGTTCATCGAAGGTCACCCCGTCAGCGTCGAAATTCCGGCGAAAGTCATTCAGACCGTCGTCGAAACCGAACCCGTGATTAAAGGACAGACAGTTTCGTCGTCTTACAAACCCGCGGTTTTGGACAACGGTTTGCGCATCGGCGTTCCTCCGTTTGTTGCGACGGGCGACAAAATCGTCGTTTCCACCATCGACAACACCTATGTTGAACGCGCGAAATAATTAAGGAAAGAGGCTGCTTTTATGCCCAAAACATCTGTCAGACCGTCCAGTCCGATGATGCGCCGTTCGGGCGCGCGCAAGGTCATTGCCGAAGAACGCGTTTCCGAACGCAAAGCGCAGGAACAGGACAGACTGGTCAAAGAAAACATCAAAAACCGCGCCATTGCCGCTTTGCAGCAACGACAGGAAGAAATGGCGAAAGTCCGCGGCAACGCCGCCGAAGACCGCCACGAACGCACAACGTTTATGAAGCGCGACCCCGTCGTCGATTTCCGCGAATCCCGTCAGGACAAATTCATTTCGTCGCTGTCGGCGAATCTGAACGTGATGATTCAGGCGGTCAAACGCGCGGGACGCGGATTGATGCGCGATTTCGGCGAATTGGAAAACCTGCAGCTGTCGCAAAAGGGCGCGGCTGACTTTGTTTCCACCGCCGACACCAATTCGGAAAAGGCTTTGCGCGAATACCTGCTGAAAGTCCGTCCCCGCTACGGCTTTTTGCAGGAAGAAGGCGGCGAAATCAAAGGCGAAGACACGTCGCACCGCTGGATTATCGATCCGCTGGACGGCACAATGAACTTTTTGCACGCCGTTCCGCACTTTGCGATTTCCTTGGCTTTGCAGGAAGATCAGGAAATCGTCGCGGGTGTGATTTACAATCCCGCCACGTCCGACTTGTTCTATGCCGAAAAAGGATTCGGCGCATGGATGCTGACCGCTTCGGGCTCCAGCCGCCTGCACGTTTCCAAACGTTCCGCTTTGAACGAATCTGTCGTTGTGACGGGCATTCCGCACTTGGGACACAGCAACGCCGAACGCTTCGTCGCTCAGCTGACACCGATGATGACCAAAACAGGCGGCGTGCGCCGCATGGGCGCCGCGTCGCTGGATTTGGCGTATGTCGCCGCGGGTCGCTTTGAATGCTATTGGGAAGAAGACATCAAACCGTGGGACATCGCCGCGGGAATGCTGATGGTGCGCGAAGCGGGCGGACGCGTCTGCACGACTTCGGGTGTCGAAACGCCCAAAACCGTTTTGACCGACGGAACGATTCTGGCTTCGAACTCTTTGCAGTACGAAGTGTTTAAAAGCCTGATTGTCAAGTAAGGAGAACCGCCATTTCCAATCGGTTTGCCAAATTCGCCGCCGTAATTGCCGTTGTTTGCGCAACGGCGACGGTGGCTTTTGCGCAAATTACGCTGGATTTGGACGTGCTGACCGACGATTTGACGGCTTCGGCGAAGGAAAAGGAAAAAGCGGCAACGCCCGACGTTACGCTGAATCCGCCCGCCGAAAAACAGGCTGTTCAGCCCAAAGCCGAAAAGCCGAAAGCTCAAAAACCGAAAACCGCAAAGAAAAAGCCCGCGCGGACGAAAAAAGCCGTCAAAGCCCAAAAACCCAAACAGCCGACGAAACCCGCTGTCAAACAGCCCGCAAAGCCCGCCGCCAAATACGAAGTCAAGGAAAACGGTCCGGGCGACGCGCACGACAAACTGAAACCGCGCGCCAATCCCGTTCCCGTCGTCAAAGTTTTGCCTGTTGCGCCCGTTCCCGTCGCCGAAGAAACAAAAACCGCGGAAAGCGAACCGCAAACCGCCCCCGCCGAACCGATGCTGTCCAAGCATTTTCTGGCACAGCAGGAAATCGAGGAACGCGCGTCGCGCGAACGGGCGGCAAAAGTGTTGGAAGTTCTGAAGCAGTCGCAATCGGATTTGAAAGCGGACGCCGTTCCCGAAACGCCGAAAACGGCAAAAGCAGACACCTCCGCCGAAACAAGGGAAGCCGTCAAATGGTCGGTCGTTCCCGTCACCAAAAAGATGACGCCGAAAGAACGTTCCGCTTTTCTGGTCAAAGAAGTCCCCGAAGAATCGGCGACGGCGAAAGCGGTTTCGAAAAACAAAAACCTGCGTTCGATTTTGGTGTTCCGCGGCGATTCGATTGATTTGACGGACGAAATGCAAACGGAAGCGAAAAGCTTGGCGGCGGAAGTCGGCAAAACAAAGAACAGCCGCGTTCTGCTGTTGTCTTACAGCCGTCCGTCATCCGAACGAATCGGCGGGGAACGGCAGATTTCCCTGCGCCGCGCGTTGGCGGTGCGGTCGGCGCTGGCGCGCGCGGGCGTCAGCAGTCTGCGCATCGAAATCCGTTCTCAGGCGACAAAGGGCGCGGGCGACAAACTGCCCAACAGGGTCGATGTCCTTATCGACGGTTGAATTCATTAAAGGGAGGCTTTTCCGATGAACTTTCAAAGCCGTTACATTGCGCGAATGATTTTGTTTCTGGCTCTGGTCTGCGTGGCGGGCGTACTGCTGTATCCGTTTTTGACGGCGGCGTTCTTCACAAACCCCGTTTTAAACGGCTTGATTGTTTTCGTTTTGGCGGCGGGAATCATTTTGAATTTCCGCTCCGTCCTTGTTTTGCGCAAAGAAATCAAATGGATAAACTCTTCCCCTCTGCCTTTGGACGATGCGGCGGTCGCCCCGCTGCGTCTGCTGTCCCCGCTGGCGCTGATTTTGAAAAACAACCGCGCCAAGGGAAACGCCGTCATTTCCCCGACGATTGCGCGCTCCGTTTTGGATTCGGTCGGCATGCGCATGGAGGAAGTCCGCGACATTTCCCGCTATTTAATCGGACTGTCGACTTTTTTGGGACTGCTGGGAACGTTTTGGGGATTGATGAGCACCGTCGGCGCGGTCGGCGACGTCATCCGCTCGTTGAATGTATCGGGCGAATCGGCGACGGATGCGTTCAACACGATTAAAAACAGTTTGGAAGCTCCGCTGTCGGGCATGGGAACGGCATTTTCGTCGTCTTTGCTGGGGCTGGCGGGCGCGCTGGTCATGGGATTTCTGGATTTGCAGGCGAACGGCGCGCAAAACCATTTCTACAACGGACTGGACGAACATTTGGCGACGCTGACGCGCTATGCGTCGGGCATCGGCAGTTCGGACGACTCGGTAACGTCGAATGCCGCTTACACCAACGCTTTGCTGGAACAAATGGTCGAAAGCATGGCGGACATCCGCCGCCAGCTGCAAATCGGCGAAACAAAAGGACAGGAAAAAATCCAAAACGATATGGATTTGCTGCGCTACATCAGCCGAATCGACCGCAGCGTCGGTCAATTCGACAAAAATGCGGAAGCCCGTCAGGAAACCCTGTTGCGTGAAATCCGCGATTCGTTCCGCTTGCTGGTGCGCACCGTTTCGGGAACGGACAACAAATCATGACGGGACGCATCCGCAAACCCGCCGTTTACAATTTCTGGCCCAGCTTTGTCGACGTAATGTCGAATCTGCTGATTGTCGTTCTGTTTTTCCTGCTGTTGTTCGTTGTTTCGCACTATTTTCTGGGGCGGAATCTGGATACCAAAAACACGGAAATCGAGTTGTTGAACGCTCAGTTGAACACTTTGTCGAACGAACTGTCGACCGAACGGAAAAATTCAGCCGCTCTCAGCGGTCAACTGTCGGCGGCGCAGGCGGACTACAAGGATTCTTTGGCGAAAATCGCGCTGTTGTCGCAGGATGTCGAAGCGTTGGAGCAGCGTAAAAAAGAATTGGAAAAGGAAGCCGCCGCCCACAAATCCGCTTTTGACAAGGAACGCAAAATTTCGGACGAAGCGAAAGCCCACATCGCGCTTTTGAACACGAAAACCAAAAATTTGACCGACGAAATCGCAAAGCTGAACGCGGCGCTGGGCGCGGCGGAGGAAAAAGCCAAAACCCAAAACGCGCAAATCGCCGATTTGGGCAAACGGCTGAACAAGGCTTTGGCGCAAAAGGCGTCGGAACTGTCCTACTATCGTTCGGATTTCTTCGGCACTTTGCGCAAAGTGTTGGAAAACCGCGACGACATCCGCGTCGAAGGAGACCGTTTTGTCTTTCAATCCGAACTGTTTTTCAAAAGCGGTTCCGCCGAATTGGAGGAACGCGGCAAAAAACAGCTGGACTTGATGGCGAAATCCGTCAAGGAACTGTCCCGCAAAATTCCCGCGAAAGTGTCGTGGGTTTTGCGTGTGGACGGACATACCGACAACATCCCCATTCACAACGAAAAATACGCGTCAAACTGGCATTTGTCGTCGGACAGGGCGATTGCGGTCGTCGATTACCTGATAAAAAAAGGCGTTCCCGCCAACCGTTTGGTCGCCGCGGGATTCGGGGCTCACCAGCCGATTGCCAAAGGCAACACCCCCGCCGCGCGCAAAAAGAACCGCCGCATCGAGTTCAAACTGACCGAAAGATGACCTTTTTTGACTTTTTGAACAAAATGGCTTGAAATCCCCGCGCGTTTAGAGTATAGAGAGTTCACTTATCTTACGGACTGGAGCAGAATTATGAAAAAAGACATTCATCCGAATTACCACGAAATCACCGTGGTTATGACCGACGGAACCGAATTCAAAACCCGTTCCACAATGGGCAAAGAAGGCGATACCGTCCGCTTGGATATCGATCCGCTGTCGCATCCCGCGTGGACGGGCGTTTACCGCATGATCGACACGGGCGGTCAGTTGGCGAAATTCAACAAACGTTTTGCCGGCTTCACAGCCAAGAAATAAAGTTTTTTCTTTTGAAACAACGGCTTGTTCTCAAGCCGTTGTTTTTTTTATTGCCATTGAGCCGACCGATTGACTATACTGAAATCAGTTTTTTAAAGGGGTTGACGGTGTCTGGCATTGTTAATTACGAAGTATACGCCTATCAAAACGGCAGCTGGGATTTAATCGGGCGCTATCCGTCCGAACGCCGCGCCGCCGCGATGGAGCATGCGAAATCGGTTGAATTTTCGCAGCAAAAGCCGACAAAAGTCGTCAAAGAAACGTACGACATGAACGCGCAAACGTTCAGCGAAGCGATGGTTTATCTGAGCGATTTGCCCAAACCGCCGCCGCGCGACAAGCTTATCGGAAAACCCGCGCCGCCTCTGCCGAAATACACGCAAAAATCCATGAAAAAGCCGCGTCAGTCCTTTGCCGAAGCGTTCCTGCGTTTGGGCGGTTCCCTGATTGCGTCGCTGTTGGGCGCGGGGGCGTTGTCCACGGCGGTTTTGCAGGCAATGGTGCTGGGCAATTTCGCGCCGACGGAAATGTCGCAACATTTTGCGCTGGGGCTGTTCATCTTCTTCTTTCTGTTTTTATCCATTCCTTTGGCGGTGCGCTGGGTCGACTGGAATTCCCTGATGGGTGTCGACGAAGAAGACGATTTGCTGCGCGAAAAAGACTCTGCCAAACCGGAAACCAAAGAAAAAGCGTTCAAACCGACCGAAACGCGAATCGAAAAAATAGAACGGGCGGATGCTTTTTCGGCGGGCGTCGCGCGATTCCTGTTTGACATATACGACCGTATTACGGGACGAAAACCCGTCGGCGTCACGCCCGAACAAGAACAGAAAACGCCGTCCGAATCCGATAAAAAGATTGAAGAAGCCGCCGCCTCCGAATCGGCGGAGGAAACTGCCGCGGCGTCCGAAAATGCGGCGGAAGACGTTCCCGCCGTCCCCGAGGTCGAAAATCCCGCCCCCGATACGGCAGATGAAAACGCCGCCGCTCCAACCGCCGAAGCCGAATCGGATGCCGAACTGCCCGCGGCGCTGAGCAAATACAACCTGCAGCTGACGGCGTTTTTGTCGCTGATTTTGAAAGCGTTGCAAAAGCAAAACGCCTTGCTGAACACTTACGCCCGTTTCGGGGTGGAGCTGTTTTTGGCGGGCGCCTGCGAATTTTTGTGCACCAAAAACGCCCTGTCCAAAGACGACAACCGCATTTTGCTGGCGGCTTTGCTGGAACTGATGGGACGGACAAAGCCCTTGGCGGATTTGTTTTACGACCGTTTGGACGAATATATGCTGGAACCCGCGTATCTGCCGATGATTGAAAACGGCGAAAAAGCGATGGAGCTGTACACGGAAACGCCGAATTCGCCCGAATTGGTGTCCCTGTTGCAGGGGGCTTTGCAAAAATGGCTGAATCCCGATAAAAAAGAATTGCCGCAATCGGGCATCATATCGGTGATGTTCACCGACATCGTCGGGTCAACACAAATGACGCAGACGTACGGCGACAAATTGGCGCAGGAACTGGTTCACCGCCACAACACGATTGTGCGCCAAGCCCTGACCGCCTGCAACGGCGAAGAAATCAAACAAACGGGCGACGGCATCATGGCTTCGTTCGTATGGGCGTCCAACGCTTTGGATGCGGCGATAGCGATTCAGCGCGCCGTCGACGACTACAACCGCCAGTCCCCAACCGTTCCTTTGGAAATCCGAATCGGGCTGAACGCGGGCGAACCGATTGTGGAAAACAACGATTTGTTCGGATTGACCGTCCAGCTGGCTTCGCGCGTGTGCGCGCAAGCGGACAAAAATCAGATTTTCGTTTCCAGCGTTGTCAAAGAATTGGCGGCGGGAAAGAACTATACTTTCAAAGACTTGGGTCTGTTTGATTTGAAAGGCATCGACGACAGTCAGCATCTGTTCGAAGTCGTTTGGCAAAAACCCAAAAAGAAACCCGAACCGCCCCGCAAAGCCGAGGAACACGTTCCCGTCGAAAAGAATTTGGACGAAGTCTTGCCCGAACTGTAAAAATCGGGTATCCTGTTATTTAGGGATTCACTCACAGAAAGGAGTGCGCTATGGCTAACGGTGTAGAATTAACCGCGACTTTGGCAAAATCATGGTCGAAATCGTCGTCCGACGTTTACAACGACACGATAAAAACCGCGCGCGACATGGGCAATTTGCGTCTGAACTATTCGCGCCTGAATATGGTTACCACGCTGTCCGAAAACGAAACCGAGGACTGGTTCAGCTTTAAATCGCTGTCCAAGGGCAAACTGCGCCTTGCCGCCATCAACGTTTCGGCTTTGCAGGATAAAAACAAGGAAGTGTCGCAGGAAGACATCGATTCCGCCGCGTCCGATTACGAAAAAGCCACTGCGGATTTCAAAGCCAAGGGACTGCGCGTAGAAATCTACACCAAGCAGGGCTATCGCGACAAAATGATTGCCACGAACGACGATTCGCAATCCAAGGAATACGCCGCATTCGAACAAATGATGAAAGGCGAATTCAAAGCGGGCAAAGGCACTTACTACATCCACGTCACCACGCAGGACGGCAAGCCCGTTGACAAAGACACGCTGTACGCTTTGCAGGTGCAGATGGGCGACACCTACAAACACGATTACGTGACCAAGGAAACCGCCGTCGACCACAAAGGATTGTCCGAGGGGCAAATTCAGCAAAAGAAAACCGAAGAGCAAATGAATTCGTCCCTGTCGAACGCGACGACGAACAGCAGTATTCTGTCGGCGCAGGGGGCTTCGGATTTGCTGGCGGCGGGTTATACGAACATGGCGACGCTCAACAAAGCGTCATCCGCCAGCACCGCCGCGCGCATTCTGAATCTGGTGACTTGACCCGTTGAAAAAGCTGTTAGCCTTTTTTCTGATTGTTTTTTCGTTTTCGGCGCATGCCGAAGAACGGATTTTGTCCTACCGTTCCGACATTGCCGTTCAGCCCGACGCATCCGTCCTTGTCAGGGAAAACATTACCGTCAACGTCGAAAGCATCCGCATCCGCCGCGGCATTTACCGTGATTTGCCCCGTGATAAAGGGGAACGCTACCACATCGAATCCGTTTTCCGCAACGGCGTTCCCGAACCGTTTTTCACCGAAAGCATCAACGGAAATTTGCGCGTCAACACGGGCAACGACAATTTCATTCCGCGTGAAACAACGACTTTCACCTTTGTTTACCGTGTGAAAAACGTCATCAAAGCGTTTGACGGTTATGACGAGCTTTATTGGAACGTCACAGGCAATGATTGGATTTTCCCGATTGACGAAGTGTCCGCGACAATCACCCTGCCCGACGGCGCGCGCATCGTCCGTCAATCAAGCTATGTCGGCACGCGCGGAGAAAAAACACCCGCGCGGTATGCCGAGGCGCGTTTTGCCGCCCCCCGTCCCCTGCGGGCAGGCGAAGGATTGACCGTCGCCGTCGGATTTTCCAAAGGGGCGGTTGATTTATCCGCCTTGCCGCGTCCATTTGATTTTTGGACGGCAGCGGGCATTTTGGGGGCGTATCTGCTGCTGACGGGACTTGCCGTCGGTCGCGCTCCGCCGCAGGGGGTGGTCATGCCGCGCTTTGACGGCATCACGGGCTTTACCCCCGCCGAAGCAAGCCGCGTTTATTCCTTAGGCGCGGATACGCGAAAAACGCTGACTTTGGCAATACTGCAAGCAGTCGCATCGGGCTTTTGTTCCTTTGCCCCCGACAGCCGCGCCACTTTGCAAAAAAATCGCACCCCGACCAACGACGAAGAGCGGATTTTGGACAAGTTTTTGACGTTTCCCCTGACGCTTGACGGTTTGTACAATCCCGCTTTGGCAAGGACGCAAACCGCATTGGTCGGACATGTTCGCAAAAAAACGCGGGATTGCCTTAAAACCAATACAAAATTCACCGTCATCGGCGTTTTGTTGTCCGTTCTGCTGCTGGCAAAAGGGGCGTATGACGCGCAAACCCCGATTTTATTGCTTTATTTCGCATTTTACATCCCGTTTTTCTGCGTGGCGGCGGTGATGCTTTTGCGCATGGTCAAAATGCGGAAATTCCATTTCGCGGCTGTCCTGATTGCGGGATTCGTCACGTTCCACTTTACCGTCATGATGATTGCGACAGCGAAAGGCTTTCCTCCGATTGCCGCTTTTTATCTGCTTTCCGTTTTTGCTTTGCCGATTTACGGGGCGATGATAAAGCATCCGACGGAAAAAGGACGCAAAATCATTGATCACCTTGACGGCATCAAGCTGTTTTTGGAATCGCAGACCAAAATATCCGCCGAAAGAATGGAAAAATTGCTGCCCTATGCCGTTGTGCTGGGGAAAACAGACGCGTTCCCGTCGGACAGTCCGCTGTTTCGTCATCTGCCCCGCGGCGGCTGCGACGATTTCATATCCGCCGTAAGCAGAGCGTCAACCCCGCCTGCCGCCACACGCGGCGGGCTGTCCGCGTCAAGCGGCGGGGGCTGTTCTGGCGGCGGTCATGGCGGCGGAGGCGGCGGCGGCCGCTGAGTTTTTGATTTGAAAGGATTTTAAAATGCTTCAGCCTCATATCCGATTGGACGATTCTTTGAGCGTCAAATATGCTTTGCTGCCGGGCGACCCTGCGCGTTTGGATAAAATCGCGGCGTTTTTGACCGATGTCGAACAGCTGGCGTTCAACCGCGAATACCGCAGTTTGCGCGGTCGTTATCAAGGCGTTGACGTTCTGGCGGTATCGACGGGCATCGGGGGCAGTTCGGCTTCCATTGCCGTTGAAGAACTGCATAAAATCGGCGTTGAAGCGATGATTCGCATCGGGTCGTGCGGCGCTATGCAAACAGGCATTCAAATCGGCGATTTGATTATCGCGTGCGGCGCGGTGCGCGACGACGGCGCGTCCCAAGCCTACGTTGATTTGCGCTTTCCCGCCGTCCCCGACACGGCTTTGCTGAACGCGTGTTTGAAAACCGCCGCCGAAAACGGCTTTGCGCATCACGTCGGAATCGTTCACAGTCACGAAAGCTTTTACATCGATGACAATGCGGAACAACAGGCGTTCTGGTCGAAAAAAGGCGTGCTGGGCGCGGATATGGAAACGGCGGCTTTGTTCACCGTCGGGCGGTTGCGCGGTGTCAAAACGGCGTCCATTCTGAACAACGTCGTTGTTTACGGCGGCAATACGGCGGATTCCATCGGTGGCTACGTCGACGGCGAAACGCTGACGCAACAGGGCGAAAGAAACGAGATTCTGACCGCTTTGAACGCGTTTGTGCTGCTTAACGCCACAGAAAATTCATAAACAGAGGAACTTGCTTTTCCCAATCGGCTTCGCAATGCCTGCCGCGCACCTGCCGATACATGTAAAGTTGCGCGCCTTTGGCGTACAAGCGGTCGTTCATCGATTTGTTGCACGCCGCCATAATCGCCTTGCCGCGCGCACTGCGGCTTTCCATCGTTCCCCAGCTCAGATAAACCTTGGTGTCGGGGGCAATCGGGCATTCGTCAATGGCTTGGCGCAGTTCCTTGCCGCAAAAGCTGATGGCGGACGACAGGCACGCCGCTTTGGAATAAGTGCCGTTATAGCGGATTGCGGCGTACAAAGCCATCAAACCGCCCATACTGCTACCGCCGATGCCCGTCGCTTCCCTGTGCGCCCAAGTCCTGAAAGCCGCATCGATATAGGGTTTTACGTCGTTGACCAGCCACCGCATCGTTTCGTCGCCCGTGCCGTCGATTGCCCCGACGAACGAATCCCAATGATACGGACAATATTCAATCAGGCGGTTGTTGCCCGTATGCGAACATTCCGCGCCGACAACGATGATTTTCTTGCCCCAAGAATCCAGAAAATCCTTCATCCCCCAGCTTTTGCCGTAAGTCGCGTCGGAATCGTAAAACAGGTTGTGTCCGTCGAACATATACATCACGGGATACCGTTCGTCCGATTCGTCATAGTCGTCGGGCAAATAAATGTGCAGTGTGCGGTTTTCGTTCGCAAAGGGAAAATAAAACGGCTGTTTGATAATCATGGCAACACTCCTGTCGATTCCATAAATAATCCGCCGCGCCGCGATTTCAAGGGAATCCGCCCTGTTTTTCGGACAAGCAAAAAGCCCCGAAAAATCGGGGCTTTTAAAATGGTGCCTGGGGACGGAATCGAACCGCCGACACGGGGATTTTCAGTCCCCTGCTCTACCGACTGAGCTACCCAGGCGCCTTACAAAACAGACTTATAACCGATAAAGTTTTGCTTGTCCACACCTTTTTTACAAAAAATCATTCTTCGGTGGTTTTGGGCGTTTCGTCGTCGGGTTCTTCGTCCGTATGAATGACATAACTTCCCGTCAGCCAGCGGTTCAAGTCGATGTCCGCGCACCGCTTGGAACAAAACGGCGCATATTGCTTTTGCGACGGCTTGCCGCAAATCGGGCATTTGACTTTGCCGTCGATTGTCGGCATATCCAGCTGCAAATCTTTAATCGTCGGTGCTTTCATTTTTCCTCCATACATCCGGCAGGCAGGCGCGCCCCCGCCGCTTGGTCATTTCCAGCAATCCCAAGTTCGACACCCCCGCAATACGCAGGGAATCGTTCAATTTTTCCAGTTTTTTGCCCAAAGCGGCAATAACGGCTTTGTCCTTTTTGCCCGCAAAGTCGACTATCATCTGCCCGCTCAAGCCCTTGATTCGGATTTGGCGGTCGATTTCGCAAACCGCCTGTTCGTTCGCTTCGCCCCACGACGCCGCGCCCGCGTTCACGTCAAAGCACACAACCGCCGCCGTCCGTTCGACAATCAGCGACCCGCCGCACGGCAAAGCGGCGCGGGGCAACAGCGCTTCCTCGACAACCTGCGGCAAAGCTTCGCGTTCGCGCAAGCCGTTCAAAACCAGCTCCGTTTTCGGAAACACGCTTTTCAGCCGCAACGCCGTTTGCGCGCTGTCGGTCGAAATTTCAGTCAGCCAAGGCGCGTATTCCTGCGCCGCGCGGAAAACCGTCGCTTCGGGTTCCCACAGAATCTCCCCCTTTTGCGCCAAAACGGCGTTCCACAAAGCGCGCATGGATTTCAACTCTTCCGTCAATTCGTCGGCGGTTTTGTTTTCCGCCGCCGTGCGCACCGTCACGGAATCGCCGACGCCGTCAAATACTTTGCCCAGCCGTTCTTTTGCCTGCGGCGTCAAAGCGCGGGAAAGGGCGACGCCCCGCCGGTTGGGCGTGTACACCAAAGCCTCGCCCACTAACGCAATATCGGCGGAAACCTTGACGTCTTTATCCTCCGCCGCGGCGTGGCGCACCTGCGCCAAAACGGCGACGCCCTCGCTGACCGGAACGGGAAAGCCGTCCCAATCCAAAGCGGTTTTCGTCTGCTCCATAAAAGCGGTGCGATTCCCAATGGCGACAAACCACCCGCCCGCAACGGCTTTCAGCACGCGGGCGCGGCAAACCGTTTCGGGGGCAAGGGCATTCGGCACATCGACGTAAAGGTCTCGCAACACGTCGCCGTCAAAAACGGCGGTGATTTCATCCTTTTCGCCTACGGAATGAACCAAGCGCATCAAAGGTATCCGTTGCCGCGCAACAATGCCGCCGTGTCGTACAGGCTCAAGCCCACAATGTTGGAATACGACCCAATGATTTCGCGCACGAACATCGCCGCCATGCCTTGAACCGCATAGCCGCCAGCTTTGCCCAATCCCTCGCCGCTTTTCAGGTAAGCCGCCTTTTGTTCGTCGGACAGACGGGCGAACACGACCGACGTTTTCACGCGGCGCACAACCGCTTTGCCCGCGGGCGTTATCAGACAAATGCCGCCGTAAACGTCATGCCTGCGCCCCGACAGCAAATCCAAACATTCCAGCACTTCGTCGTCGGTTTCGGCTTTGGGCAGAATGCGCCGTCCGCAGGCGACAACCGTATCCGCCGCCAGAACGAACGCGCCGTTCGCCGCGATTTTTTCCGCTTTGGTTTGCGCCATGCGTTCGGCGTAAAGCGCGGGCGGTTCGTTTTTCAAAGGGGTTTCGTCAATGTCGGCGGGAATGATGTCGTCGGGGACAATGCCGATTTGTTTCAGCAAAGCGGAACGGCGGGGCGACGCGGACGCCAGAATCAAAGCAGTCATAAAAGTAGTCTTTCATTAAAAAGGCGGATGCAACGACCCGCCTTAGTTTCATTCAAAAACGAACGGCTCAATCGTCGTCGTTATAGGTTCTTTCCATTCTTTCGTGGCGTTCCTGCGCTTCGACGGTCATCGTGGCAATCGGACGCGCAATCAAACGTTCCAACCCGATGGGTTCGCCCGTTTCTTCGCAATAGCCGTAAGTCCCGTCCTCGATGCGGTCCAGCGCGGCGTCGATTTTGGAAATGACCTTGCGCATTCTGTCGCGGGTGCGCAGTTCCAAAGCTTTGTCGGCTTCGGCGGACGCGCGGTCGGACATGTCGGGAACGGTCATGCCGCCCTGTTTCAGATTGTCCAGCGTTTCCGCGGATTCATGCAGTAATTCTTCGCGCCACGCAACCAGTTTGCGGCGGAAAAATTCCTTTTGCATATCGTTCATAAAGGGTTCGTCGGCGGACGGACGGTATCCTTCGGGCAATTCGACAGTCATACAAAAATCCCCTTTTTGGCTGTAAAAGTTGGTTTATTCTGGCGCAAAAAGGTTTGAAAGTCAAACATTCAATTTCGCAAGCTCGACTTCCGCGCGCAATTCGATTTCGTCCAAAATCGCGTTCAATTCGTCGTCCAGTCCCGCATCACGGCGTTCGCGCAGTTCCTGCGCCAAGGCAATCAGTTTTCGTTTCGACACACCGCCCGTCAGCAAATCGGCGCGCAAGTCTTCCAGTTTATCCAGAATGTCGTTGCCGCGGGCAACCGCACGGCGTTTGCGTCCCTCGTCCTGCAAAGCGTCGCCGACCGCCTGCGCCGCCAGCAAAGCCTCAATCCCGCCGACACTTGCCGCCGCCGACACGGACGGGGCGGACGGTTCGCCGACTTCCTCCAGCAAAGCGGAAAATCCCGTTGCGCCCGACGACGACACGCCGCCCGTTTTGCGCGCGGAACCGATGGATTTCGTTGACGATGCCGAACCGACTTTCATACTCATAAAACATTCTCCCCGTTTGTTTCGATTCATCTTATAGGCTTTTTGCCGTTTTGAAAAGTCGGCAATTTTTGCCTACCCGCCGACGCCTGTTTGCACCGTCCCTCCGCTTTGCGCCGATTTTTAAAATTGGCACGGTTTTCGCATATAAAACAGCGTCTTTTTAGCTTTCAACGAGGCGCGAAATGAAAAACACGGTCAAAAACATCTTTAAAACGGCGGCTTTGGCGCTGGTTTTCGTGATGACGGCGGGTCAATCGCTTGCCAATTCGCGCATCAAAGACATTTCCGACATCGAAGGCGTGCGCGACAACCCGCTTATCGGCTACGGACTGGTCGTCGGCTTGAACGGGACGGGGGACAACATTTCGTCCATGGTGTTTACGGAAGAAAGCTTAATCGGCATGTTGGAACGCTTGGGCGTCAATACCCGCGACGGCAAAATCAAATCCAAAAACATCGCCGCCGTTATGGTCACCGCCAACCTGCCCGCCTTTGCGCGCCAAGGAACGAAAATCGACGTCATGGTCAGCGCTTTGGGCGATGCGAAAAGCCTGCAGGGCGGTGTTTTGCTGGTCACCCCGCTGCTGGGCGCAGACGGCGAAGCCTACGCCATTGCGCAGGGTCCCGTCGCCATCGGCGGCTTTACGGCGTCCGGCGACGCGCAATCGGTAACAAAAGGCGTTCCGACATCGGGCAGAATTGCCAGCGGTGCGGTTATCGAACGTGAAATCCCGTTTGATTTCGCCAATCAGAAGTCCATTAAAATCACCCTGCGCAATCCCGATTTCACCACTGCGTCGCGCATTACGGCGGCAATCAATTCCTACTTGGGCAGCGTCGCGGCGAAAACGCTGGATTCCGCGACAATCAACCTTGATTTGCCGCCGACCAAGCAAGACAGGCTGATTCAGGTTTTGACCGACATTGAACAGCTGCGGGTTCAGCCCGACCAACAGGCGCGCGTCGTCATTGACGAAAAATCGGGCATCATCGTCATCGGGGAAAACGTGCGCATCAACCCGATTGCCATCGCGCAGGGCAACCTGACCATTCGCATCACGGAAACGCCGCAAGTATCCCAGCCCGCGCCGTTTTCGACGACGGGCGACACGGTCGTCGTTCCGCGCACGGACATTCAAGTCGACGAACAGTCGGGCAACAAACTCAACATTTTAAAAGGCGGCGTTTCCCTGCAGGAACTGGTGGACGGACTGAACGCTTTGGGCGTGGGTCCCCGCGATATGATTTCCATTTTGCAGGCGGTCAAAGCCGCGGGCGCTTTGCAGGCTGAAATCGAGGTGATGTGATGACTACCGACTTTTTATCCCAAGTTTCGCTTCAAACCGAAGCGCCGAAGCTGAAAAGCGGCGGAAATTACGAAAAAACCCGCCAAGCCGTGCAGGATTTCGAAGCGTTTTTCATCACGCAGACGTTCCAGCAGATGTACGACACGATTCCCGTCAACGAAACGTTCGGCGGCGGTCAGGCGGAAAAAATCTTCCGTTCGATGCTGGTGGACGAATACGGCAAAATGACCGCGCAGTCGGGCGGAATCGGACTGACCGACCAAATTATGGCGCAACTGATTCAAGAACAGCAAATTTAAAGGAGTAACCGCCATGCAGCCCCAACAAAAACTGAAAAACATGCTGACGCTGATGAGCGAACTGTGCCAGCTTTTGAAAAAGGAAAACACCCTCTTGAAGCGTCAGCGGCAAGAAGAATGCAAAGCGTTGTTCGAACAGAAAAACAAACTTTCGCTGGCTTACGAGGAATCGTTCAAATATCTGTCGGGGCATGCGGAAATCTTTGCCCAACTGAACGACAGGCAAAAGGCGACTTTGCGCAAAGCCGCGACGACGCTTGACGCGCTGACCGCCGAAAACGCGCGCCTGCTGAAAATCAACATCGACGCGACGAACCGCCTGCTGAACGCGATTGTCGAAGACATCAAGGATCAGGCGCAGAACACGCCCCTTTACACAAAACAGGGCAACATGAACACCGACAAAGGCAACCCCGCGGCACTGAGCTTCAACCAAGTGCTGTAAAAAATCAGGAGATTCCGCCATGTCATTGACAGCTTCCCTCAAAACGGCTTTAAGCGGCGTCAAAGCGTCCCAAAACGCGATGAGCGTCGTTTCGGAAAACGTCAACAACGTTAAAACCGAAGGCTATTCGCGCAAGGTTTACAGCCAGCAGACCTTGATTCTGGCAAACGGTCAATCGTCGGGCGTCATCAGCAACACCAATCTGCGGCAGGTCGACGAACAGCTGCGCTACCAGTACCGCACCGAAAGCGGCAGAATGCAAAGTTCGTATGTGCGTTCCTATTATCTGGACATCATCCAGGCCAAAATGGGTTCGCCCGATTCCCAAACTTCGGTATCCAACCGCGTCAACGCGATTCAAACCGCTTTCGAAAGCTTGGGCGTCGATTCCGACAAGCTGAACGCGCGTTCGACGACGGTTTCCGCAATCGACACGGCTTTGTCGCAAATTCAGGCGTTAAGCGACCAAATCCAAGCCATGCGTCTGGAAATCGACCAATCGCTGACCGAATTGTCCAAAGAAGCGACCGACATTCTGACCCAGCTGGACAAACTGAACGACGACATCGTGCGCACGGACGCGATGAACACGACGACGGCGGACAACTTCCGCGACCGCCGCGACACGCTGATAACGCGCCTGTCGGAAATCATGGACATTCAAAGCTACGAACGTTCGACGGGCGAAACGGTGATTTTGACGGCGGGCGGAAAACCTCTGCTGGACAAGGACGCCGCGACCGTATCGCACACCCCCGCCGCGTCCACGGGGTCGCTGATTAACTATTCCAGCGGCGGCATCACGGGCGTTTACGCGGGTAAATACGATATCACGAACGAAATCGGTTCGGGCGAAATGTACGGCTTGATTCAACTGCGCGACACCGAATTGCAGGACTTGCAAATCGAAATGGACGAACTGGCGTACCAGCTGACCCAAAGCTTGAACCAAGTCGGCAATCAGGGCACGAACTATCCGAACATGGTGTACGAACTGACGGGCACGCGCACGTTCATCAACGGCGGCAAAGACCAAACGATGACGATTTCGGGCGGCGACGTGAAAATCATCCTGTTCAACGAAAAAGGCAAGGAAGCCTATTCGGCAAGCTTGCTCGGCGAACTGGATTTTTCGTCGGGAACGATTGAGGAAATGACGCAAACCGTCCAAGACTGGCTGCAAAACGCCGTGGACGGTCCGCACTTGACGACGGCGTCCGTCGGCATCGATTTGGACGGGCATTTGAAAATCGACCTCGGAACCAGCGAATACTCGATTGCTTTCCGCGACGAAACGTCTGTGCTGGAGGGCAGCGACGCGACACAGGTTTCCATCGCGTTCGACGCCGACGCGAACGGCACGGCGGACAGAACGTTTACGGGCTTTTCGTCGTTTTTCGGACTGAACGACTTAATCATCTCGTCCGCCAACGAATCCGTGTACGATTCGGACATTTTGTCGACGGGTTCCCTTGTCGGCATCCGCGGCACGACAACTTTGCATTTTTCGGACACGGAACACGGTTTGAACTTCGGTTCAATCGAAGTGTCCGCCACCGACACGATTAAAAGCATCGCCGAAAAAATCAACGCGACCATGGTTGACGAATCGGGAAATCAAACCGTGCGCGCCGAAATCGTCAAAGAGGGTTCGGGCTACCGCCTGCGCATCATCAACCAAGACGGTTATCAAATGGAGCTGACCGAAACAACGTCGGCTTTGCCCAACGGCGGACAAAGCGGCAGCGTTTTGGAACGGCTGGGATTGCGGACGTCGCACGCAGGATACGCGGCGGGGTTGAGCGTGCGTTCCGACGTGATGAAAACGCCCGCTTTATTGAACACGGGCAAAGTGCAGTACAGCACGGAATCGGGCGAATACTATCTGTCCGAAACGGACAATTCGCTGGCGAACGATTATGCGGCTTTGTTCACGGGCAACATCGGATTCAACGCGGCGGGCAGCTTTGCAAAAGTCAGCAACACGCTCAGCGGTTACGCGTCGTCGGTGGTCAGCGGGCTTGCCACGCGCTTAAGCGACGCGAAAGCGTCCTACAGTTATCAGTCGGATTTGGTTTCGACCTTGTATGAAAAAGAACAGGATGTCAGCGGGGTTGATTTGGACGAAGAACTGTCTATGATGCTGATGTACGAACGCACTTACAGCGCGGCGGCGAAAGTGCTGTCGACGACCATCAACCTGCTCGAAATTCTGGACAATCTGGTTTAAGGGAGGATTAAGCAATGACAACACGCGTCCCCACTACGGCAACGTATAAAATCTATATGAACAATATGTCGAACCAGAAATCCTCGATTAACCAGCTCAGCTATCAGGCGACGACGGGCAACAAGTACGATTCCTACGACAAATACGGCTTGTCCAGCTACCGTATTTTGTCCCTGCAAAACGAACAGAACGTCGTCGAAAAATATCTGGAAACGAACAACATCAGCAAAGTCGTTCTGGAATCCCAGCAAAAGGCGATTGACGACATCCGTTCGAAAATCATCGATTTCCGCGACCAGCTGCGCGAATTTTTCGCAAACGATTTAACGAAAATGAGCGAAGACCCGTCCGAGGAAGAGCTTATCGCCCTGCAAAACACGCAGGAAGCCGCTTTCGAAGCGATGTCGCTGATGGCGTATTATTTGAATTCGCAGGTGGACGGGAATTACATCTTCGGCGGCGGAAAAGACGGTCAAAAACCCGTCGATTTCCCTTATACGACTTTGGAGGAATTCCAAGCCGCCTATGACGGCAAAATTTTGACGTACCCGACCAGTTATTCCG